>WBUN01000073.1 GCA_008933705.1 Hyphomicrobiaceae bacterium | reverse complement strand
AGGCGCAGCGGCCGCGAGCCGTGTCAGGCGCCGAAGCTGCGGCGCCCGAGACCCGGCGCGTGTCGGCGAGCCCGGGCCCAGGCGTCATGATGGGGCGCACGCACGTCAACGGTTTCGAGGGATCGCCGCTCGATCCGCGATACACGTTCGAGAGCTTCGTCGTCGGACCGGCGAACCGCATGGCGCATGCCGCGGCGACGCAGGTTGCCGAAACGGTGCTGGCGGAAGATCGGGGGTTCAACCCGCTCTACCTTCATTCATCCGTCGGCCTCGGCAAGACGCACCTTCAGCATGCCATCGCCTGGGAGGTGAAGCGGCGCACGCCCAACGCCCAGGTGCTGTACCTGACCGCCGAGCGGTTTCGCTATCAGTTCGTCGAGGCCATCAAGAGCCACGACGGGGCGGCCTTCAAGGACAAGTTCCGCTCGATCGACATCCTGCTCATCGATGATCTCGAGTTCATGCGCGGCGAAAAGACGGAGCAGGAGTTCGAGCACATCATCAACTCCCTGCTCGACGGCGGAAGGCAGGTTGTCGTCGCGTCCGCCCGTCCTCCGGGCCAGCTCGATGGCCTGAACGATCGCATGCGCTCGCGACTGCAGCGCGGCCTCGTCACCGAGATCAGCGCGCTCGATTCCTCGCTGCGGCTCAAGATTCTTCAGCGGCGGGCGCTTGAGAAGCGCTCCTCCGATCCCTCGTTCGAGATTCCGGGAGAGGTCGTCGACCTGCTGGCGGAGCGCCTGACGGAAAGCGGCCGGGAGCTGGAAGGAGCCATCAACCGCCTCTATCTCACCTGGCAGCTGATGCACGCGCCCGTCACGCTGGACATCGCCGAGACGATCATCCGCGATCTCGTGCAGGGCATCGAGCCGCGGCGGATCAAGATCGAGGACATCCTGCGCATCGTCTCGCGGCACTATGCCGTGTCCAAGCAGGACATCCTCTCCGACCGCCGTCACCGGTCGGTCGTGCGGCCAAGGCAGGTCGGCATGTACCTCGCCAAGCATCTTACCTCCCGGTCGCTGCCCGAGATCGGGCGCCGCTTCGGCAATCGCGATCACACCACGGTGCTGCACGCGATCCGCAAGATCGACCGCGAGGTGGGCGAGAACCCGCGCCTGAAAGACGAGATCGAGGAGCTCAAGCGTCAGCTCAATCGCTGATGCGGCATGCATAAGTCGTCCGCCCCGGCGGGCGGATGCGGCGGGGGAGGGAGCGGCATCGATCGATGCCGCTCCTGCACGTGTTTATGACAGCCCCATCCCCCGGAATTGGCACGTCTGGCTCTTGCAAACCCAGTCGTCGCGGTCCACCCTGCGAGGCATACGAATCTCCAGCCAGATCCGGGAGTTTTTCGTTTTGGTGAAGAGATTGGGGCCGGCACATCGCGGGGGCAGGCTCCACAAGGATGCAAGCGGCGAGGCAAACGCATGAAGCTGGTGATCGAACGCGGTGAGCTGCTGCGGGCTCTCGGTCATGTCACGAGTGTGGTCGAGCGGCGTACGACGATCCCGATTCTGTCGAATGTGTTGCTGAAGGCGTCGGGACCGGGCCTGCAGTTCAAAGCCACCGACCTTGAGCGCGAGGTGCTGGAGCACGCGCCCGCCGATGTATCCCAGCCGGGCGCCGTGACGGTACCGGCGCACATTCTGCACGATATCGTGCGCAAGCTTCCCGATGGCGCCGAGGTGGAGATCAAGCGCGATCCCGAGAAGGAGCGCCTCACCATCACGTCGGGACATTCCCGCTTCGCGCTACAGACGCTTGCGCCCGAGGACTTTCCCGATCTCGCCGCGGGCGAGCTCAGCCACAAGTTCGAGATCGCTGCGCGAGACCTGAAGCGACTGATCGACAAGACACGCTTTGCCATCTCCACCGAGGAGACGCGCTACTATCTCAACGGCATCTATCTGCACACTGCAACACGCGGCAAGGAGGCAACGCTGCGTGCCGTGGCGACGGATGGCCACCGCCTGGCTCAGGCCGAGCTGCCGCTGCCCAAGGGCGCCGAAGGCATGCCCGGCGTCATCCTGCCTCGCAAGACCGTGCACGAGCTGCAGCGCCTCATCGAGGACAGCAATGCCGACATAACGGTCGGCGTGTCGACGTCCAAGGTGCGCTTCGAGATCGGCACCATCACGCTGACGTCGAAACTGATCGACGGGACATTCCCCGATTATGCCCGGGTCATTCCCAAATCCAACGACAAGGAGCTCAGGGTCTCCAACGCCGACTTCATAAGCGCCGTCGACCGCGTCTCGACCATCGCCAGCGAGCGCGGGCGCGCGGTCAAGCTCAACATCAGCCGCGACAAGCTCGTGCTGTCGGTAAACAACCCCGAGGGCGGCAGCGCCACCGAGGAGATCGGCGTTGAGTACGACGCAACGCCTCTGGAGATCGGCTTCAACTCGCGCTATCTGCTCGACATTGCGGCCCAGCTCGAGAGCGACACCGCACTTTTTCAGCTTGCCGATCCCGGCTCGCCGACCATGGTCAAGGACGGCGGCGACGAAGGGGCTCTGTACGTGCTGATGCCGATGCGGGTGTAGAGCCGGCGCGCAGGTTTCCCGCAGCGAAATGGCCAATACCCTACACGCCGCTGTTGCAGAGGAAGGCGAAGCCCTTCCCGCCGATGCGGCGCGCATGTGGGTGGAGCGGCTGCAGCTCACCAGCTTCCGCAATTATTCCGCCCTGACGCTCAGCGTCGGTCCAGAGCCGGTTGTCCTGTGCGGCCCTAACGGCTCGGGCAAGACGAACCTGCTGGAGGCGCTCTCGCTGCTGACATCGGGTCAGGGCCTGCGGCGATCGCCCTATCCCGACATTGCTCGCATGGGAAGCACGAGCTGGGCCGTTGCGGCGCGCTTGCGCACGGCGTCGGGTCCCATGGACATCGGCACCGGCATCGCCGGCGCGGCCGACGCCGGCGGACGCACGGCGCGCATCGTCCGCATCGACGGCGAGGATCAGTCCGGCTCCGGCGTGCTGGACGACTATGTCGAGATGGTCTGGCTGACGCCGGCGATGGACGGTCTGTTCACGGGGCCTGCCTCCGAGCGGCGGCGTTTCCTGGATCGGCTCATCACCTGCTTCGACCCGGGCTACCGGCCGCGCCTCGGGCAATTCGAGCGCGCCATGCAGCAACGCAATCGGCTGCTGGCAGACGATGTGCGCGACCCCTCGCGCTACCATGGCTTCGAGCGGATCATGGCCGACACCGGCGTTGCCATCGCGGCCTCGAGGGCCGCAGCCGTGGCCGAGATTCAGGCCGCCATCGACCTGCGGCGCAACGCACCGGCCGGCTCTGTCTTTCCCTGGGCTGAGATTGCGCTCCTGGGCGCGCTGGAATCCGAGCTGGCCTCGCGCCCGGCAATCGAGGTGGAGGACGACTACTTCCATCTGCTCGGCAGGACGCGCGAGCGCGACCGTGCCGCCGGTCGCACGCTCGATGGCCCGCATCGCTCGGACTTGATCGTCGGCCACGGCCCCAAGGAGATGCCGGCCAAGGTTTGCTCGACGGGCGAGCAGAAGGCGCTGCTGATCGGGCTGGTGCTGGCACACGCCGATCTGGTCCGTCAGCGCCGCGACGGCTCGGCGCCGATCCTGCTGCTGGACGAGATCGCCGCCCATCTCGACCCGCAGCGGCGTGCGTCGCTGTTCGACGAAATCGTCGCCCTGGGCAGCCAAGTGTGGATGACGGGCACGGATCTGGAAGCCTTTGCAGCGCTCGGCGAGCGGGCTCAAAACCACCGCGTCGAGGACGGCCGCATCATGCGGCTCGGATGAGCCTTCGAGCGGGCCCGATCACATAATGTAACCCATTGATAGAGAACATGTTTCTAGCCGACCAGTGTGCGTGTTTTCGCGTGCTTTCGAGGGCATATTGGTGTAGTTTTTTTTGACCAAGAACGATCCCCCTAGGACACCTGCCGGCATGAGCGCGAAACCCGCAAGAAAGACCCATGGCGCCGACAGTTACGGCGCCGAGAAGATCAAGGTTCTCAAAGGGCTGGACGCGGTTCGCAAGCGGCCCGGCATGTACATCGGCGATACCGATGACGGCTCCGGTTTGCACCACATGGTCTACGAGGTCGTCGACAATGCCATCGACGAGGCGCTGGCGGGATATGCCAATGAGGTCGTCGTCACCCTGAACGCCGACGGCTCGGCAACCGTGCGCGACAACGGCCGCGGCATCCCGACGGACATCCATCCCGAGGAGGGCGTTTCGGCAGCCGAGGTGGTGATGACGCAGCTGCACGCCGGCGGCAAGTTCGGAGAGGGCGAGGACGACAATCCCTACAAAGTCTCGGGCGGCCTGCACGGCGTCGGCGTGTCCGTCGTCAATGCACTCTCGACCGTGCTCGAGCTCAAGATCTGGCGCGACGGCAAGGAGCACTTCGTCCGCTTCCGCAACGGCGTGACGGAGGCGCCCCTGAAGGCGATCGGCGACGCTGGCGACGAGCGCGGCACGGAGGTGACGTTCTGGCCGAGCCTCGAGACGTTCCACAACGTCACCGAGTTCGACTACGCCACGCTGGAGCATCGCCTTCGCGAGCTGGCCTTTCTCAACTCGGGCGTGCGCGTCGTTCTGAAGGACGAGCGGCACGCCGACAAGAAGACCGAGGAGATGCGCTACGACGGCGGCCTCGGCGAATTCGTGCGCTACATCGACCGCTCCAAGGCCCCGCTGATCGAGGGGCCGATCATGCTCGGCGGCGAGAAGGAAGGCATCGCCATCGAGCTGGCGGCATGGTGGAACGATGCCTACCACGAGCACGTGCTGTGCTTCACAAACAATATTCCCCAGCGCGACGGCGGCACGCACCTGGCCGGCTTCCGCGCTGCGCTCACGCGCGTCATCAACAAGTATGCGGAAGAAACCGGCATTGCCAAGAAGGAGAAGGTGTCGCTCACCGGCGACGATGCCCGCGAAGGTCTGACGGCGGTTCTGTCGGTCAAGGTGCCTGACCCCAAGTTCTCCAGCCAGACGAAGGACAAGCTCGTCTCGTCCGAGGTGAAGCCCGTGGTCGAGGGCATCGTCGGCGACCAGCTCGCGGCATGGTTCGAGGAGCATCCCAAGGAAGCCAAGGTGATCATCACCAAGGTGGTCGAGGCCGCCGCGGCCCGCGAGGCCGCCCGCAAGGCGCGCGAGCTCACCCGGCGCAAGGGTGCGCTCGATATCAACTCGCTGCCTGGAAAGCTGGCTGAATGCCAGGACCGCGATCCTGCCAACACCGAGATGTTCATCGTCGAGGGCGACTCGGCCGGCGGATCGGCCAAGCAAGGTCGCAATCGCGAATTCCAGGCGGTGCTGCCGCTGCGCGGCAAGATCCTCAATGTGGAGCGCGCCCGCTTCGACAAGATGCTCTCGAGCCAGGAGATCGGCACGCTCATCACGGCGCTCGGCACCGGCATTGGCCGCGACGACTTCGATCTCTCAAAGCTGCGCTATCACAAGATCATCATCATGACGGACGCCGACGTCGACGGCGCACACATCCGCACGCTGCTGCTGACCTTCTTCTACCGGCAGATGCCCGAGCTGATCGAGAAGGGCCATCTCTATATCGCCCAGCCGCCCCTCTACAAGGTCACGAAGGGCAAGTCTGAGGCCTATCTCAAGGACCAGCGCGCGTTCGAGGACTATCTGATCGCCGCCGGCCTCGATGAGGCGAGCCTCGTGCTCGGCAGCGGCGAGGTGCGCGCCGGACGCGATCTGCGCGACGTGGTCGAGCAGGCGCGTGGCGTCGTCAAGGTCATCGAGGACATGCACTCGCGTTATGCCCGCTTCGTGGTCGAGCAGGCCGCGATCGGCGGGGCGTTTGATCCGAGGCTGCTGCAGTCGGCTGAGCAGGCGACCAGGACAGCCGAGCGCATTGCGGCGCGGCTGGACACCCTTGCAGACGAGACCGAGCGCGGCTGGACCGGCCGTTTCGGCAACGATGGCTATGTATTCCGGCGCGAGGTACGCGGCGTCACCGAGACGCATATGCTCGATCGCGCCTTGCTCGGCTCGCTTGAGGCACGGCGTCTCAACGAGCGCCGTGCGCATCTGGAGGAAATCTACGACACCCCGGCCAAGCTGCGCCGCAAGGATGCTGAGACGCCCGTCTTCGGACCGCGCACCCTCCTCGACGCCGTCTACGAGGCCGGCCGCAAGGGCATCGCCATTCAGCGCTACAAGGGCCTCGGCGAGATGAACCCCGAGCAGCTTTGGGAAACCACCCTCGACAAGAACTCGCGCACGCTGCTGCAGGTGAAGCTCGACGCCGGCGGGGAGGCGGACGAGATCTTCTCGCGCCTGATGGGAGATATCGTCGAGCCGCGGCGCGAATTCATCCAGGCCAATGCGCTGTCGGCCAGCGTGGATGTGTGACGCTGCCGGCCTCGCTGGGCAGTCCGCTGTCTCTCGGACGCACGGCGCTCTTCCTTTTCGCGGCTCTGCGCGTCTTTCAGCCTTGCCGCGCGGTCGGGATCGGGGCTGAATAGCCGGACATGGCCATCATCCCGCGATTCTCGCTCTCGACCACCCGCCGCCTCGCCGCCGGGCTGACCGGCTATTGCGTCTTCCTCAATCTCTACGCGCCGCAGGCCATCCTGCCGCTGCTGTCGAACGAGTTCGGCGCGGGGCCGGCCGACATCGCACACATCATGACGGCAAGCACCGTTGCAGTTGCTCTCACCGCCCCGTTCACCGGCACCATCGCCGATGTGCTCGGGCGCAAGCGCGTGATCGTGGCGGCGATGCTGGGAATCGGCCTGCCGACGCTGATGTCCGCGCTGGCCCCCACGCTCGAGGTGCTGATGGCCTGGCGCTTCGTGCAGGGGCTGCTGCTGCCGCCGGTCTTCGCCGTGATGATCGCCTACATCAGCGAGGAAATGCCGCCCGACGAGGCGGCGAGCACGACCGGCGTGTTCATTTCCGGCTCGAGCCTTGGCGGCTTCACCGGCCGGTTCCTCACCGGCATCCTCGCCGACGTGTGGGGCTGGCGGCCGGCTTTCGTGGTGCTCACCTGCATGTCCTTCCTGGCCGCGATCATCGTCATGCTGAAGCTGCCGCGGGAGCGGCAGTTCGTGCGCTCGTCAGGCTTCCTGGAAGCGGGTCGCCAGATGGTGCGCCACCTCGCCAATCCGCAGCTTCTCGCCACCTTCGCTGTCGGGTTCGGCGTGCTGTTCAATTTCATGGCGACCTTCACCTACGTCAGCTTTCACTTGGCGGCGGCACCGTTTCTGCTCTCGGCATCCGCGCTTGGCGCCATCTTCGCCACGTTCCTCACCGGCTCCATCGTCACGCCTTGGGTAGGCCGCGGCATCGAGCAATTCGGCCGCAAGAATCTGGTGCTCGGCGTCATCGTCATTTGGTGCGGCGGCATCGCCCTGACGCTGGTGCCGTCCCTGCTCGCCGTCATCGTCGGCCTGGCCGTGGCTGCCGGTTGCGGCATGCTCTGCCAGGCGACGTCCACGGGCTATGTGGCGCTCACCGCGCAATTCGGGCGCTCCTCGGCGGTCGGTCTTTACGTGACGAGCTTCTACGTGGGCGGCAGCTTCGGCGCGGCGCTCGGCGGCGTCGCCTGGACGCTGGGACGTTGGCCCGCATGCGCCATGATGATGATGGCGATGCTGGCGATCATGCTGGCAACGGTCGCCATCGGCTGGAGCAGCTCGGCGCCGCAGACGCCGAGACCTGTCGAGCGCGACTGATCGCGGCTTCGCCCGCTACTGGTAGTTCAGCCGCAACCCTGGTCGCTCCCACTCGAAGGCGACGAGCTTGCCCGAGCCCGAGAGCGTCACGTAGGCGGTGCGCAAGTCCGGCCCGCCGAAGCAGATGTTGGTCGCGTACACGTCGGGCATTGGTATGTGCCGCACGCTCTTCCCGTCCGGGCTGAACACGGTGATGCCGCCGTTGATCAGCGTGGCGACGCAGATGTTGCCGGCGCCATCGACGGCGAGACTGTCGAAGCGTTGGTAGCCGCCGGGACAGCCGACGAGCCGTCCCCCATGCACGGACGGCCACGGCTCGCGCTTCACCTCGCCGGGCGCCAGGATATCCATGGCCCACAGGCGCGCAGCCTCCGTCTCCGCAAAGTAAAGGATCCTGCCGTCGGGTGAGAGGCCGCAGCCGTTGGCGGTAATGGTGGGATAGGCGACGGCCTTGATCAGGCTGCCGTCGGCCTTGGCGTAGTAGACGGCGCCGCGGTCCATCTCACGCGCACGTGTCTTGCCGAGGTCGGTGAAGTAGAACCCGCCGTGCGCGTCGAACACGAGGTCGTTGGGCCCCTTGAGCGGTTGCCCGTCGCATGCGGTGTAGAGCGTTTCGATTGCACCCGTCGCCAAATCGACGCGCTCGATGCGACCGCCCGAATAGTTGTCGGCCTGGCCCGTGGGCCGCAAGCCGTACTTGGGGTCGTCATGCCAGTTGAAGCCGCCGTTGTTGCAGACGTAGACCTTGCCGTCCGGCCCGATGGCCGCGCCGTTGGGGCCGCCGGTGTGCTGGGAGACGGCGGTCTTGCGTCCATCCGGAGCGACGCGCGTGAGGCGCCCAGCCTCGATCTCGACGACCAGCACCGAGCCGTCGGCCATCGCCACCGGCCCCTCCGGAAAGCGCAGCCCGCCCGCAATTTCCGTCAGCTTCGGAATGGACATCGTTCCCTTCCCCCTTGGGTCGCATTGCACCGGACCGCGCGCATCATAGCCACTGCATTCCGCTGCCGTCCGATCTGATTTGCAGGCGTAAGCTTCCCCCTCCCTTGCCCCGCGAGCCCACGTTGCTTGGGCAACCGGTTTCGGTGATGATAGTGTAATGCGTCGGCAGCCGGACTATCCGGCGGGGGAAAGCGAGGGAGCCCAATCGTGCATACTTTGTCCGCCCGTTTTTTTCTTTCGCTCGGTAATGTGTTCTTCTCGCTGATCCTGGGGGCGGTGGCGCTCGCGTTCTGCCTGTTCTACTTCCCGGATACGACCCTGCAGCTCTTCAAGTGGGCCGGATCCATCCGCGAAGGCCTCATCTCCGGCAACTGGCCCGCGCGTTACGAGGTTATTCTGCGCGCCCTCGTCGACGAGCGCCAGATCGTCTACATGGGGTTCGTGCTCGCCACCCGCATACTGGTCGGCGTGATCATCATGCTCATCTACAGGGTGGCGGGCCGCAGAACGGAATCAGAATTTCCGATGTAGGACCGGCCGCCCGGGCACCGCTTAACCCGGCCTCAATTCCCCCACCGCTAACGTGCGTCAGCCGCACCGGCGACCTCGCCGGCGCGCCCAGGGGTATGCGTGCAGGGCAGGCAGGCGATGGGGCTGTTCGATCCGCCACCGCAACACAATGCAAGTGAGCCGCCGGGCGAGCCCGCACCGGCGATCGTGTTGCCGCGGCAGGGCCTGCGGCGCCGCGTGCCGTGGGTGATCCGTCTCCTCATCCTTGCGCCGGTTTATCTTGGCCTGCCGGCCGCGGCCGTGATCGCCTGCGCCTTCGTCTACTACACGACCATCATCCCCAACCCCATGGAGCTGCGCCAAAGGGAGAGCACGCCGGTCGTGCGTATCCTGGCGCGCGACGGCTCAGTGCTGGCGGAGCGGGGCGGCGCGGACGCCTACACGCCGTTCGAGCACCTGCCCCGGCATCTCATCGACGCCGTTGTTGCCACTGAGGATCGACGGTTCTTCGAGCACTGGGGCTTGGACCCATCCGGATTGATGCGAGCCGCGTTCACCAACCTGCGCGCCGGCCGCTTCGTGCAGGGCGGCTCGACGCTGACCCAGCAGCTCGCCAAGAACTTGTTCCTCAGCTCCAAGCGAACGCTGGGCCGCAAGTTCGAGGAGCTCGTCATGGCGCTGTGGCTCGAGCTGCGCCTGAGCAAGCGCGACATTCTCGAGCTCTATCTCAATCGCGTCTACTTCGGCGGCGGCGCTTACGGCATCGAGACGGCCGCGCGGCGTTTCTTCGGCAAGTCGGCTCGGGAGCTGACGCTGGCTGAGAGCGCGATGCTGGCCGGCCTTCTGAAGGCGCCATCGAAGTTCTCGCCGGCCTGGAACCCGGCGATGGCGCGCGCGCGTGCACGCAGCGTGTTGGCCAAGATGGTGGAAGCAGGACTGCTGTCGCCCGAGCAGGGCGAGCAGGCCTCGAGCGCCGCCATACGCTTCGCAGATGCCATCACCGACCGCGGCCAATCGGGCTTCGAGTACGCCGTCGATGCCGTGCTGGAGCGCCTGCCGCCGCTGGCCGGCACCGACAGTCGCGAGATGGTGGTCGAAACCACCATCGACGGCGATCTGCAGCGCCGCGCCCAGGCGATCGTGCACGATCTCATCAGCACCGAAGGCCGCGCCGTGGATGCCGGCCAGGCGGGCCTTGTCCTGCTCGACATGAAAGGGGGCATCCGCGTGCTGATCGGCGGGCGCGCCTACGCCGAGAGCCAGTTCAATCGCGCTCTGAAGGCAAAGCGCCAACCCGGCTCGGCCTTCAAGACGTTCGTCTACCTCGCAGCGCTGGAGAGCGGACTCACGCCCAACAGCATCGTGCAGGATCTGCCGATCCTCGGCGCCGGTTGGAGCCCGCGCAACGAGGGCGGCCGATACCGCGGCGCGGTGACCCTGCGGGAGGCCTTCGCGCAGTCGATGAACGCGGCGGCCGCCCGCCTGCATATGTCGGTCGGGCCGCGTAGGACGGCAGCGGTGGCGCGGCGACTTGGCATCGGCTCCGAGTTGCGTGCCGAAGCGTCCCTCGCGCTCGGAACGTCAGAGGTGACGCTGGTCGAGCTCACGGGCGCTTACGGCGTGCTCGCCAACGGCGGCCGCAACCTCGAGCCGCACATCATTCGCCGGGTGCGAACGGGCACAGGTCAGGTGTTGTACGCGAGGCCGGAGGAAAGCGGGAAGACGCTGGTCGCCCCTGCACACGTCGGCGCGCTCAACGACATGCTCAATGCCGTACTGGTATCGGGCACCGGCAGGCGCGCGGCCTTGCCGAAGCATCCGGCCGCCGGCAAGACCGGCACGTCACAGGATTTCCGCGATGCCTGGTTCGTCGGCTTCACCGCGCATTTCGTCGCCGGCGTCTGGGTCGGCAACGATGACGGCCGCACCATGAACAGGGTGATGGGCGGCAACCTGCCGGCGCGGCTGTGGCGTGACGTGATGGTGCTCGCGCATGAGGGTTATGCGCCGGCTCCGCTGCCGGGTACCGTGCCCGAAGGTGGAACACTGGCCTTGCGCGCGAGGATCGCGTCCGAGCCGGCCAGCGGCCAGCCCCTGCTGCCCATGGAAAGGATCGAGCCTGATTTCGTGGCACGCGCCTTGGCAGCGGACTCCGGCAGAGCCGAATTGCTGCCGCCCCACGCCCCGGCGGCATCCGGCTCGGCGCTCGAGCGCCTGCGCCGCGGTCTTGGCTTGGGCGGCTGACGCCGGATCGTGCCTATACGCCGGAGAAATGCTCCACGCCGTAGCGATGCAGATCGGTGCCCTCGGTGCGCAGCCAGTCCTTGGCTGCCTCGAGATCGGGCACGCATTTGGCGACCAGCTTCCAGAAACGTGCCCCGTGGTTCATCTCGATGAGATGGGCGACCTCGTGCGCCGCGACGTAGTCGAGCACATGCGGCGGGGCCATGATCAGGCGCCATGAGAACGACAGCAGCCCACTGGACGAGCATGAGCCCCAGCGGCTCGTCTGGTCGCGCAGGCCGATGCGGCGGGGGCGAACGTCGAGGTTGCGTGCGTGCCACATCACCCGTTCGTCGAGATCTGCGCGGGCCTGGACGAACAGCCAGTCCCTCAGCCGGCGCGCACCGTGCTCGATGCGTCCGGAGACATTGAGGTGCGGCATCCCTCGGCCTTGCGCCTCGACGCTGACCACGGCACCGCCGCGTCCCGTTCCAGTGAAGCGCACGCGGTGCAGGCGGCCGCGCACGGGTATCCTGGCGCCGTCGGCGAACGGCACGGGCTCCGGCACGCGCCCCAGGCGATCACGCACCCAGTCGATATGGTTCTTGAGAAATCGTCCCGCCTCGTCCATCCGGCATTCGGCCGGCACCGTCACGACCACCGCCCTGCGCGTCTTGCTGACTCGAAGCGTCAGGCGTCGTGCCCCGGAATGTCGACGGAACTCGACCGGCGCGGAAATGCCATGGACTTCGAGACCTAATGTCTTCTTCTTGCTCTTGGCCTTTGGCAAGTGATCGGCCCCCTCTGCGCAATACCTCGTCCCGTGCGTAGCACAATTTGCCGAGCCGCGCTCGATGCTGCACGGGATGCCCTCAAGCTGGCGTAGCAAATAATTGTGGTGAGAGCAGCCATCATTGACTGCCGTCAACCACTGAGCGCTGCAATGTGGCGTCGTTGCGACAGAGTTGCTCGCGGCAGCTCCCGCGAATTGACGCGCATGCGCGGCGCATCAGTTGGCGAACGTGAAGGCCAGCGACTCCACCACCGGTGCCCGGCTGCCGCGCTGAGGCATCGTCGCCATGTGCTCCAGCTCCGCGATGGTGAGACCGCCGACGGCGCAAGGGTCATGCGCACGCATGAACTTCGCCATGCGCGGCGCGATCTGCGAACGGAAGCGAGTGCCGTTGAAGATGCCGTAATGGCCGACCTTCGGACATTCGAAGTGCTGCCGGTTGCTGCTCGGAATGTTGACGCACAGATCGAGCGCCGCACGGCATTGGCCGGTGCCCGTGATGTCGTCCTTCTCGCCTTCCACGGTCATGAGGGCCGGGCGGCGAATGGCCCCAAGATCGATGCGGCGGCCCCGATGCGTCATCAATCCGCGCGGCATCAGATGCTGGACGAACACCGTGTCGACCGTCTGCAGATAGAACTCCGCCGTGAGGTCCATGACGGCAAGATACTCATCGTAGAACTCGCGGTGCTTGTCGGCGGAATCGCCGTCGCCGCGCACCAGGTGATAGAACATGTCCTTGTGCGCCTGCATGTGGCGATCGAGGTTCATGGTCATGAAGCCCGAGAGCTGCAGGAAGCCCGGATAGACCTGCCGCCCGTGACCGCGGCTCGGCCACGGCACGTTGGTGATGACGTTGCGGCGGAACCAGTCCGTACCCCGCTTCTCGGCAAGGGTGTTGACGACCGTCTGATTGATGCGCGTGTCGATGGGGCCGCCCGCGAGGGTGAGCGTAAGCGGCACGCCGGGCTCGCCGTCCGCCTCCATAAGCGCCGTGGCCGCAAGCACCGGCACCGACGGCTGGCAGACCGCGAAGACATGCACATCGCCGCCGAAGAAGCGGAACATCTGGATCATGGTGTCGATGTAGTCGTCGAGGTCGAACGATCCCTCCGACAGGGGCACCTCGCGCGCATCCACCCAGTCGGTGATGTAGACCTCGTGGTGGGGAAGAAACGTCTCCACCGTCCCGCGCAAGAGCGTGGCGAAGTGGCCGGACATCGGTGCCACCAGCAGAAGACGCGGGTCCTGCCCTGCTCGCTCTGAATCCATGTCGCGCTTGAAATGAAGCAGGCGGCAGAAGGGTGACTTCCACACCACTTCCTCGGTGACGCGGACCAGCGACGATCCGACCTTGGTGTGCTTGACGCCGAATTCCGGCTTTGCGTAGCGCCTCGTCGCGCGCTCGAACACTTCGCATGCCGCAATTGCGCTGCGTCCCACTGGCGTGTGCGACAGGGGGTTCAGCGGGTTGAAGAACAACCGGCAAGAGTCTGCTGCGGCTCGGGCGGGCCTGAAAGCGGCGCGGCCGAACTCATACCAATGGTAGAGCACGCGTGTGTCCCCCGGTTATGGTCCCCATGGCCCGTTTGCGGGTGCGCACGCCATCATGCGCGGCGTTTTCTACAACTCCGCTGGGCGTCATAATTTTTGCACGCTTGTTCATGGAAGACTGCACTGATTCGTCGGTTGGTTAAAGGCTGTGTTCCTATTGCAACAGCTTGTCCAGCCTCTCGGCCAGGACGTCGACGCTGATGGTGTGGGTGAAGTGGGTGCGGAAGGCGCCGTCTGGCCCCATCAGATACATAATGGCCGAATGATCCATCGTGTAGCCCGCGCTCGACTTGGGGTCGGTCACTTTCTTGAAATAGACGCGATAGGCCTTGGCAACGGCGTCTATCTCCGCCTGCGATCCGCTGAGGCCGACGAGCCGCGGATGGAAGCTCTTGACGTAGCTTGCCATCTGCTCGGGCGTGTCGCGCTCGGGATCGACGGTGACGAACACGGGGGTGATGCGCTCGGCCTTTGCACCCAGCTTGTCGAGCGCGGCGGTGATCACCTGCAGTCCCGCTGGGCACACGTCCGGGCAGAAGGTGAACCCGAAGTAGACCAGCAGGTAGCGGCCGCGGAAATCCTGATCGGTGACGCGCTTGCCCGTGTGGTCCGTGAGCGTGAACGGGCCGCCCACCAGCGCCTGGCCCGAGGTCTTGACGGTGACTGCCGGCAACAGCCGCTCGCGCGCGACCGGCAGGATCGCAAGGGCCGCCAGGCCGCCCAGGACGAAGCCGGCGACGACCAGGAGCAGGAGTCTGAGATTGGCAATCCTCATCGCAAGTGATCCCGGCTCATTCACCCATCTGCACCAGCGTTCCATGCACCCGCGCGCTCTGCAGGAAATATGCGAAGGCCGCAAACCCGAGCACGAAATAGACCACATTGAGCGCGAAGGCTTCGAGCATGAGGTGGCCGACGAACGTGCCGTCCAGAACGATGGCCCGCAGCCCTTCGAACACGTAGGTGGGCGGTAGCGCGAGCGCAACGGGCTGCAGCCAGCCGGGCAGCGTCGCCACCGGGTAGTAGACGCAGCAGAGAGGCAGAAAGACGAAGACGATAAGCCAGGCGAAGCTCTCAGCGCCCAGCCCCCAACGCAGAACGACGCCGGTCGCGACAAGCCCGAGCGACCAGCTCATGATGACGAGGTTGGCAAAGAAGACGGCGAACGCCAAGCCGAGGCTCAGCAGGTTGAAGCCGAAGAAGAAGTAAGCCAGAAGTGCAACTGGGACCATAGCCACCATCAGCTTGAGCAGGCTCACCACCATCAGCGCCACCACGAGCTCCGCCGGTCGCAGCGGAGTCATCATCAGGTGACCCAGATTACGCGACCAGATCTCCTCCAGGAATGCGACCGCAAAGCCGAGCTGGCTGCGCACGAGGATGTCCCAGAGCAGCACGGCGCCGATGAAGAGCCCCGCTGCCTTGACCGCGAAGCTCGTCGTCTGCGCGAGATAGCTCTGCAGGAACCCCCACATCAGCATCTGCACCAGCGGCCAGTAGATGAGCTCTGCGGTGCGCGGCCAGGACGAGCGGATGACATACCAATAGCGCAGCACCATGCCCCATATGCGACCGGCCGAGGCGGCAATGCTCGACTGCTCCTTCAGGCGCGGTAGGCGCGGGATCTCCGCCGGGCCCAGCATCATGGGGCGACCCCAGCATCCGAGGCGCCGCGGCGCGCGATGGCGAGGAAGACTTCCTCGAGGTTGGCGCGGCCGAACCGCTTGATCAGCTCGGCAGGAGTCTCGTCGGCAATGATGCGCCCCTTCTCCAGCATGATGACGCGATCGGCCAGCCGCTCAACCTCGGCCATGTTGTGCGACGCCAGCACGATCGTCGCTTGCCGCGTCTTGCGATAGGATTCGATCTTGTTGCGCACCCAGTCGGCCGTATCCGGGTCAAGTGAGGCGGTCGGCTCGTCGAGCAGGAGCAGCTCAGGTTCATTCAACAGCGCCTTGGCGAGGCTGACGCGCGTCTTCTGGCCGGCCGAGAGCTTGCCATAGGGCCGGTCGAGCAGCTCCCCAAGCCGCAGCTCGCCGGCGATCTCGGCGATGGCGCCCTTGAGGTCGCGCACACCGTAGAGCCTGCCGAAAACCTCCAGGTTCTGGCGCACCGTCAGTCGCATGGGCACGTCGACATAAGGGCTCTCGAAATTCACGCGATGCAGCACCTTGTGGCGTTCGCGTGCCATGTCGGCGCCGAACACGCACGCCTCGCCGGACGTCGGAACGACGAGGCCCATCAGCATGGAAATGGTGGTCGTCTTACCGGCACCGTTGCCGCCGAGCAGCGCCGTCACGGATGCATTGGCAAGCGCAAAGCTGATGCCATCGACCGCCGCGACCTCCCGGAAGACCTTGCGCAGCTTCCGTGCCTCGACGGGGGGTGGGGGGCTGCCTGCGTTGTGAGACGTCGGCTTTTGCATGAAATGTGCTACCAAGAAGGCCGGCTGACATGCCGACGACGCGAGCATCCAGAACCTTGCCCTGGCCACTGCTCACTATCTGGGGTAGCAGAACGGCGGAGGCAAGCTGTTCCCTGCGTAACCGACGCATGGCTGGCCTGTCGAGACTATCGAGAACCGCCCAGATGGCACTGCCCGAACGGCACAGGAAGGAGCCGAGCGAAAGCCGCTTGCGGCTGCAAACCGCGGTGCGCTTGCGCTGGTTCGCCGTGGCTGGCCAGCTTCTGACCGTCGGCATTGTCTATTTCGTCCTGGGCTTCCAGCTTCCTTTCGGCATCTGCCTGGCCTTCATCGCGCTCTCGGCCTGGCTCAACGTCTTCCTGCGCATCCGCTATCCGGCCCGCACGCGGTTGAGCAACTCGCTGGCCACCTGGCTGCTGGCCTACGACATCCTCCAGCTCGCCGGACTTCTTTATCTGACAGGCGGCATAGACAATCCATTTACATTCCTGCTCGTCGCGCCGGTCACCGTCTCGGCCGCCACGCTGCCGTTGCGGAACACGATCGTGCTCGGCGTGCTCGCCGCAAGCGCTACGATTCTCCTCATATGGTACCACTTGCCTCTGCCGTGGCGCTACGGCGCCGGCTTGGAGCTGCCGATGCTCTACAAGCTTGGCGCGCTCAGCTCGGTTCTGGCGGGGATGACCTTCCTTGCGCTTTACGTGTGGCGGATTGCGAAGGAAGCCCGCCAGATGTCGGACGCACTCGCCGCCACCGAGCTGGTGCTGGCACGGGAGCAGCAACTGCATGCGCTCGACGGCCTGGCAGCGGCAGCGGCTCACGAGCTCGGCACGCCGCTGGCGACCATCACGCTTGTCACCAAGGAGCTGGCCAGGGAAGCGCCGCCGGGCACGCCGTTCGCAGACGATATTGCGCTGCTGAATGCGCAGGCGGTGCGTTGCCGGGAGATCCTCAAGAAGCTGACGCGCAGCCCCAGCGAATCCGACCCGTTGCATGCGCGCATGAGCGTCACCCAGCTCATCGATGAGGCGGCGGGGCCCTACCGCGGCTTCAGCGCGGACATCGTCGTCAATGCCGGGCCGGAGGCCGCCGTGGATCGAGCCGGAAGCCTGGAGCCTGTGGGAGAGCGGCGGCCGGGCGTGATCTACGGCCTCGGCAATCTCGTCGAGAACGCTGTAGATTTTGCCCGCGAGAAGGTCGAGATCACGGCCAGGTGGTCGACGCGCGAGGTCGTCGTGACCATTGCCGACGACGGACCGGGGATTGCGCCGGAGGTCATGGACACGTTGGGTGAGCCGTACATCACGACGCGGCCCTCCCGGCGTCCCGAGCAATACCGAGACGGCGAGCCGTCGGGGCTCGGCTTGGGGTTTTTCATCGCCAAGACGCTGCTGGAGCGGTCCGGCGCCTCCGTCGCGCTCGAAAACCGAGAGCCGCCAGAGAGGGGGGCGTTGATCACGATCAGCTGGCCGCGCCAGGTGTTCGAGAGCCGGCAGGCCACGGCGCCGATCGTGGCCGAGCAGCGCCCCGAAGGACTCGACGTCCGCTTTGAAAGCGGCGTTGGTTAATCTGAATGCCTTACAAAGGCTTTGGTAGCTGGCCTGGCCCAGCTATAATTGCATTGATACGGAGGCAATGACGGTGACTGAGGATCTGACGTTTAAGCCGGACGAGCTGCCCGAGGATCGAACCCTCGTGCTGGTCGACGACGATCGGGCATTTCTGGCGCGGCTGGCGCGTGCCATGGAGCTTCGGGGCTTCGAGGTCAGGGCTGCGCATTCCGTTGCCGAAGGCCTGGACCTGATCCGGCAGTCGGCGCCGGCCTTCGCCGTGGTGGACATGCGGCTGGAGGACGGCAACGGTCTCGACGTCATTGCCGAGCTGGCCAAGGTTCGCCCGCAATCGCGCGCCATCGTGCTGACCGGCTACGGCAATATCGCGACGGCCGTATCGGCCGTGAAGCTCGGCGCCGTCGACTATCTCGCCAAGCCCGCCGATGCCGACGACATCACCGACTCGCTGCTGGCGCCCCACGACGAGAAGGCGCCTCCGCCCGAAAATCCGATGTCTGCCGATCGCGTGCGCTGGGAGCACATTCAGCGCGTCTACGAGCTGTGCAATCGCAACGTGTCGGAGACGGCACGCCGGCTCAACATGCATCGGCGCACGCTGCAGCGCATTCTCGCCAAGCGCGCCCCGAAATAGAGCGCTGCGCTCCTGCCCGCACAACAGAGAAGCCGGCCCCATGAGAGGCCGGCCCGCGCAGGCTCCGCGTTCCACGCTATGTCTAGGCCGCTAACGAAGCGTCGGCTAGCACCGATGGCACCAACGGCGGCAGTGCCAATGACCCCAGCGCCTCCAGCAGCGGCGGTGGCAATGGTAGTAGCGCCTGCAGTGAACCGGCGTGACGTTGGACTCGGGCAATGACTGGATTTGCGGCAGCGTTGCTGCGCCCGAAAGGGACGAAGCCTGCGCCATGTTGGTTGCGGCAAACGCCAAGCAGCCCGTTACGGCAAGTGCGGCAAGATAGGCAAACGGCTTCTTCACTGCTTCCTCCTCTTGACACGATCCCCGGCAGAGAGTTGCAGCGTAAGGCCATGTTCGCCATCGGGGCAAGTTCGTTTGTGATCTTGCGCGATACGCCGGGCTGAGAATTCGGCATGTACAGACAAGCGATCCCCGCGCGGCCGTGCCCGATGCCGCACTAGGATCCAGACAAAGCCTCGAACTCGCCGTCCGGATCGATTGCCCCTTGCAGCCTGCCGGCGGCAACACGCAGCATCCGCAGCGTCACGGCTTTGCGGCGGGCGGCGGCAAGCTTGTGCTCAGGCGCAGGGCGCACAATCTCGCCGCCGTAGCGGTCGGCTATGACGAGGCCGGCGTCCGGCGGCAGCACCTCGCTGGGAAAGCCCGGCGCTACGGCGAAGAAAAGTCGATCGCAATAGTCGCGATACTCCGGCCACTTCTCGTCGGCCCGGAAGTCCTCGATGCAGGATTTGATCTCGACGATCCAGATCTCTCCGCCTTCCGCAACTGCTGCCACATCGGCCCGACGCCCGTTCGCCAATGCCACCTCGGTCACGACGGCGAAGCCGTGCGCCTTGAGCACGCGGGCAACGCCACGGCAGATATCGAACGCGGCCGGTGACTGGCGCCCGTCGTAAGTAACCCGAAGTTGCCCCGGACCAATCATGGTGCTGGACCAGCCCTTGAGATTGTCGCGCAACCCGGCCTCCCGGCCGGGAAGGAACATTATGGCAGCAAAGTTGACGCCGCCCCCGGCGTGGCCTTTCCTTGAGCGCGATCGGCGCATATTGTCCCGCCGGAAGCAGGTCGTACGGGTGGCTTATTGCATGTTTTTCAAACGCTCGCAGCAGAGCTCGGGTACCGTCACGGGAAGCGGAGAGGTGACGACGGTCGCGGCCCGCCCGCAGCCGCTCGAGGCTGCCGAGCTGCGTCGGGTCGTCGATCCGGCAACTCTTGGCTTCAAGACCACCGAAGAGCTGCATCCCATCACGGGCTTGATCGGGCAGGATCGGGCCCTGAAGGCCATTCAGTTCGGCGCCAACATCAAGAGTGCCGATTTCAATATGTTTGTCCTCGGGCCGCCGGCTTCGGGGAAGAGCACGGCGGTGAAGGCGCATCTTGGCCCCAAGGCGCGCGAGGCGGAGACGCCGCCCGACTGGGTCTATGTCTACAATTTCGAGAACCCGAACCGCCCGAAGGCTCTGCAGCTGCCGCACGGGCGGGGGAAGGTGCTCGCCAAAGGTGTCGTTGCCGCCATCGACGAATTGCGCAGCGTCCTGCCTGCGCTGTTCGAGGGTGAGGACTACCAGGTCCGCCGGCGTGCCATCGACGAGGAGTTCAGGTCGACGCACGAGGAAGCCTTCGAAGCCCTCAACAACAAGGCTCAGAACCAGAACATTGCCATCCTGCGCACACCGACCGGCTTCACCATGGCGCCCATGCACGAGGGCAAGGTGGTCAAGCCCGAGGTGTTCAATGCCCTGCCCGAGGGCATGCGCAAGGAGGTTGAAGCCAAGATCGAGACGCTGCAGAAGGAACTCGCAGCCATCCTCGAGCGCATGCCGAAGGCGGACAAGAAGCGCCGTGCCCAGTTGAGCGAGCTCAACGAGGAGGTGGCGAAGGCCGCCGTCAGCGACACGCTCGACGATCTGATGTCGTCGTTCGCCGACGTACCGCAAGCCGTCGCCTACCTGCAGGCAGCCGGTCGCGACCTGGTGCGCAACGTCGGCATCTTCCTGATGACCGGTGACGAGGAGAACGCGATCGTCAAGCAGCCGGTGGATTCGGCCCACGATGTCCGCTTCCGCCGCTACATGGTCAACGTGATGGTCTCCAACGGCGGCGATGACCAGCCCGGGGCACCTGTCGTCGAGGAGCTCAATCCCACCTACGGCAATCTGCTTGGCCGGGTCGAGCACATTGCCCAGATGGGCACGCTGGTGACCGACTTTCTGCTCATCAAGCCCGGCGCGCTGCACCGCGCCAACGGCGGCTATCTCCTGCTCGATGCGCGCCGGGTGCTGCTGTCTCCATTCGCATGGGAGGCGTTGAAGCGTGCGATCAAGGCACAGGAAATCCGCATCGAGCAGCCCATGGAAGCGGCGGGCCTCATCTCGACGCAGTCGCTCGATCCGGAACCGATACCGCTCAATCTCAGAGTTGTCCTCACTGGCGATCGCGAGCTCTATTACCTGCTGGCGGCGTACGACCCCGATTTCTCCCGCCTGTTCAAGGTGCAGGCGGATTTCGACGAGACCATCACGCGGTCGACGGAGAACGACAACGCCTATGCGCGCCTGATCGCGTCGATCGTGAAGGAGCATGCGCTCAAGCCTCTGGATGCGGCTGCCGTGGCCCGCATCATCGATGAAGGCGCACGACTGGCCGACGATCGCGAGAAGCTGTCCATCGAGATCGGCCGCATAGCCGACATCGTGCGCGAGGCCGACTATTACGCGAGCCAGGCCAAGCGGAAGGTCACGACACGCCAGGATGTCGCGCGCGCCATCGACGAGCAGATCCAGAGGGCCGACCGCTTGCGTGACCGGGCTCAGGAAACGATCAACCGCGGCATCGTTCTGGTCGACACGGAGGGTTCGGCGGTCGGCCAGATCAACGGCCTGTCCGTCCTGCAGCTCGGTTCCTTTTCGTTCGGACGCCCGAGCCGCATTACGGCCCGCGTCCGCCTGGGCGCGGGGCGGGTGACGGACATCGAACGGGAAGCGAAGCTTGGCGGCCCGCTGCATTCGAAAGGCGTCATGATCCTGTGGGGCTTCCTCGCCGGTCGCTATGCGCTCGATGTCCCCTTGGCGCTTGCCGCGTCGCTGGTGTTCGAGCAGTCCTACGGCGGGGTCGAGGGCGACAGCGCATCCTCTGCCGAGCTTTACGCCCTGCTTTCCGCCCTGGCCGACGTGCCGATCCGGCAATCCCTGGCCGTGACCGGCTCGGTCAATCAATGGGGCGAGGTGCAGGCCATCGGCGGCGTCAACGAGAAGATCGAAGGCTTCTTCGACGTATGCCG
This sequence comes from Hyphomicrobiaceae bacterium, assembly GCA_008933705.1. Taxonomy (GTDB): domain Bacteria; phylum Pseudomonadota; class Alphaproteobacteria; order Rhizobiales; family Hyphomicrobiaceae; genus AWTP1-13. Next base: position 3,125 of record WBUN01000073.1, on the reverse strand, counting down.
TGCCCGCGGTCTCAACGAGGAACAGGGCGTTCTGATCCCGAAATCGAATGTGCAGCATCTGATGCTGCGCGAGGACGTGGTGGAGGCCGTGCGTCACGGGCAGTTTGCGATCCACGCTGTCAGCACCATCGACGAGGGCATCGAGATCCTCACCGGCGTGAAGGCCGGCGAGCGCGGACCTGAGGGTCGCTTCCCGGCGGGAACAATAAACCGGCTGGTCGAGGACAAGCTCAAGCTGTTCGCCGAGCGGGGGCGCAGCTTCTCCAAAGGCGCCGGCAACGGGGGCGGCGGAAAGGACGAGCAATGATAGCGCACGTCGCACAAACGGGCGAGGACCGCGGGCGCGTCGTTCTGCAGCTTCGCTCGGGCCGTCCGAGCGTCATCGCTCTGGAGGCGGCGGTGCGGGTGGCGCGCGCGTTCCAATCCGAGATCGAAGGCTTGTTCGTGCAGGACGAGCAGCTGTTCGACTGCGCAGCGTACGGCTTCGTCCAGGAGATCTCGCTGTCTGGGCGCCAGCGGCGTGCCGTGTCGGCCGCGGGCATCGAGCGCGATCTGCATCTGGCCGCGCAGGTGGCGCGTCGGCAAATAGAAGCGCTGGCGCGGCGGGCCGAGGTGCCGTTGCGCTGCCGCGTCGTGCGTGACGAGCCTCTGCGTGCCCTGTCCGTTGCATGCGCCGAATCCGGTCCCTGGAACATGGTGGCGCTGGCCGAGCCATTCACCGCCGGCAACGGCGGCATGCTGAAGCAGATGCTGGTCGAGATCGCCGGCAGCACGGGGCTGGTGATGGTCGGCCCGAAGGCCAAGCGCGTCACCGGGCCGGTGATCGTCGCAGTCGAAGACAGCGAGCAGCTACCGGCAATGCTGAAGACCGCCGAGCGGCTGGCCGCGCTGGATGGTGCCGAGCTCTTGCTGCTGCTGATCGCCTCCGACCCCGAGCGCTTGCATTGGATGGACGGCGAGGCGCGGCTCGTGATCGAGGGGCGGGAGGACGTCCGCATCCAGTCGGCGGAGGTCGCCCGCGGCGAAGCGGCAGTCGTTGCAGAGACGTTGCGCCGCTTGAAGGGCGGCTTCGTGATCTGCCGGTTCGGCGGATTGGTCGTGCCCGACGAGGGTGATCTTCGCCCCCTGGTGGCGGCACTGGAATGCCCCCTTCTCCTTGTGCGCTAGTGTCCCGCTCCTGGGACAAGGCGGGAAGAACCCAGAGCGACGCATGAAAATTGCCGGAAATGTCCTGGTCGCGCTTGTGGCGCTGCTCCACATCGGCTTTCTGGTGCTTGAGATGTTCCTGTGGACCACGCCGTTCGGCATGAAGACCTTCGGCACGACAGCCGAGTTGGCCCAGGCCTCCAAGGCGCTGGCGGCGAACCAGGGGCTGTACAACGGCTTTCTGGCCGCCGGCCTGATCTGGGGGCTGACGACGAAAGAGCGCGCCACGGCGATCAAGGTATTCTTCCTTGCCTGCGTGATCGTCGCCGGCGTGTTCGGTGCTGCCACGGCAAAGACTTCCATTTTGTTCGTGCAGGCGCTGCCGGCCGCTCTTGCACTCGTTGCCGTTCTTGCAGGCCGGCGTTGAGCGCAGCGGCGACAAGCCGCCCCCTGCACGATTGCTCCGGCCCGCCGGCTGGTTGTGCTAGATATGCCGGCGGACCACTGCCGCGAGTGCACTCCCTTGCAGTATCAAGTGCGAGATAGATGGCGCGATGTGCGCCAGCGCGTGAGCGCCGAAGTCAAGCCGACCTTCGCGCGACTGCTGGCACGCCGTGCACAGCTTGGCTCCATTCTTGGCCTGACCGTCCTGTTCATGCTCTTCGGCGGGCTTTCTGCGGGCGTGGCCTTGCTCGGCCTGGCGGCGGCGATTGCGTGGGCCGCCTTCCGGCCTCTTGATGACCTCGACCATGACCGCCGCACGAGCAGCCCGGTCAAGCCCGGTCCGGAATCCGAGCGCTTGTGGCGCATGATGGTGGACGCGGTGCCCGAGCCTGCGGTCGCGCTCAATGGTGCCGGAGATGTTCTGCATGCGAACAGGAAGGCGGAGGAGCTGTTCGGGGTGCGGCGGCGAGGCGGCCATCTGACGTCCATGACCCGGAACCCCGAATTGCTGGCAGCCGTCGACCAGGCGCTCGCAACCCGCTTGGCCTGTGAGGTCGAGCTGCACGAGCGCGTTCCCGTCGAGCGCCGGCTTCTGGCGACCATCGCACCCCTCGACCGACCGGCATTCGACTCCGATCCTGTGCTCCTTCTGTCCCTGCGCGACCTGAGCGAGCAGGACCGGCTGGCTCGCATGCGCGCCGACTTCGTGGCCAATGCCAGCCACGAGCTGCGCACCCCCCTCGCGTCCCTGCGAGGCTTCGTGGAGACGCTTCAAGGGGCGGCAAAGGACGATACGCAGGCGCGTGAGCGCTTCCTGAAGGTGATGGCGGAGCAGGCGGAGCGCATGGGCCGGCTCGTCGATGACCTGCTCTCGCTGAGCCGGGTGGAGATGCGCGAGCATCTGCCCCCCGCCCAGCGCGTGGACCTCAACGATGTGGTGGCCCACGTCATCCAGACCATGCAGCCGCTTGCCGCCGGCGCCGGCACAACCATCGAGTTCAAGCGGCTCGACGATCCCGCAATCATACGCGGCGATCGCGACGAGCTCGTGCAGGTCTTCCAGAATCTGACCCAGAACGCGATCAAATACGGCAAGCCCGGCGGCCGCATTGCCATCGGCATCACGCGCGAGGCCGGCGCCGGTGCCGCATCCAAGCGGTTCGTCGTTGCGGTCACCGACGACGGGCCTGGCATTGCGCCGCAGCACCTTCCCCGGCTCACCGAACGGTTCTACCGCGTGAATGTCGCCGCCAGCCGCGAGAAGGGTGGCACCGGGCTCGGTCTCGCGATCGTCAAGCACATCCTCAACCGGCACCGCGGCGAGCTCAGCATCACCTCCAAGGTCGGGCAGGGATCAACGTTTGCCGTCCTCCTGCCGGCCGCTCCGGAGCAGTAAGATGCGGGAGATGCTGATCCGCAAGGAATGAGCTGGAACGTGGTGCCGTGAAGGATATGTCGCCGCACATTCTGGTGGTGGAGGACGAGGCGGCCATCGCCGAGCTGGTGCGCTACAATCTGGCGGCGCAGGGCTACCG
>WBUN01000006.1 GCA_008933705.1 Hyphomicrobiaceae bacterium | reverse complement strand
GCCTACAGCCTCGGCGCCGCCGGACAGACCGGCGCGGCGGGCGTGGCCTCGGGTCTCAGCGGGGTCGCACGCGCCGCTGGCGGCGCGATGAGCTCGCCCCTTCGTCGAGCCGCATCGCGGACGGCCGACGGCATGCGGTCTAGCTTCTCGGAGGGCGCCAAGGCCGCGTTCGAAGCCACCGGCGGCACGTCAACCATGGGATCGATCGGCGGGAGTGCGGCCGAAGCTGCGCCGTCTCCGGCTGCTGACGGGCCGCCGGCCTGGGCCCGCCGCATGAAGCGCTCCCAAGCCTTGAGCCACGGCGTGACCGCGGCCGCGCACGCCGTGCGCAGCGGCGACAGTCATGGCGGCGGCTCCTCCATCAACCTCTCCGAAAGCGACCGCTGATGTTCAAACGACCTTCCACCCACTACGGCAAGACTCCCGAACCGGAGACGCCTTACCAGCGCGCCGCCCAGGTCTGGGACGAGCGCATCGGCTCAGCCCGCGTCCAGGCGAAGAACTGGCGCTTCATGGCCTTCGGATCGCTGATCCTCTCGGCCGGCTTCGCGGCCGCGCTCGTCTGGCAATCGGCGCGTGGGACGATCGTGCCCTGGGTGGTGCAGGTCGACAGGATCGGCCAGGCGCAAGCCGTCGCGCCCGCGGTTGCCGACTATCGCCCGACCGATCCGCAGATCGCGTTCCATCTCGCGCGATTCATCGAGCAGGTGCGCTCGATCCCCGCTGACCCGATCATCGTTCGCCAGAACTGGCTGCGCGCCTACGACTTCACGACGGATCGCGGCGCGATGGCGCTCAACGACTATGCGCGCTCGAACGATCCCTTCACCAAGGTCGGGCGGCAGCAGATCGCCGTCGATGTCTCGAGCGTGATCCGGGCTTCGCCGGACAGCTTTCGCGTCGCCTGGACCGAGCGCCGCTACGAGAACGGCCAGCTCGCCGAGACGGCCCGCTGGACCGCCATCCTCACCATCGTCGTGCAGGTCCCCCGCAACGCCGATCGGCTGCGCGCGAACCCGCTCGGCATCTATGTCAACGCCATCAACTGGTCACGGGAGCTTGGGCAATGAAGCCGTCTTTCCGTAAAGCCGGAAACCCGGCTTCTCGCACTTCCACACTTGCGGCTCTGCTGCTTTCAGCGACGGCGCTCGCCGGCTGCGCCACCACGCAGGCACCGCCCGAGATCTCCTATGATGATGCGTCGCCGGCCGTGCAGACGGCCGAACCGCCAGCGTCGGTGCAGGTGGTGGAGCTTCCGCGTCCACTGCCGCTTCCGGGACAGATGAAGCCGGTCGAGCCATCGCGCCGAACCCCGGAGCCCGCCGATCCTACGGCCCGCGTCAGCCAGGCCAATGCGGCCGCGCGCGTGCAGCCGGTACGCGATGGCTTCATCAACGCCATGCAGGTCTACCCTTACACCGGCGGCGCGCTCTATCAGGTCTACACCGCCGTCGGTCAGATCACCGACATCGCGCTGCAGCCCGGCGAGCAGCTCGTCGGCACTGGACCGGTCGCCGCCGGCGACACCGTGCGCTGGATCATCGGCGACACGCTAAGTGGGTCGGGCGCGACGCAGCAGGTCCACATCCTGGTGAAGCCGACGCGCGCGGACCTGATGACCAACCTGATCATCAACACCAATCTACGCACCTACCACATGGAGCTGCGCTCGACCGAGCGTACCTACATGGCGTCTGTCTCGTGGCAGTACCCGCAGGATCAGCTCATCGCCTTGCGCCGGCAAAATGCGCAGGCCGAAGCTGCGCGGCCCGTCGCCACCGGCGTCGACCTGGCCAACATTCACTTCCGCTACGCCATCGAGGGCGACCGCGCGCCCTGGCGACCGCTACGAGCCTATGACGACGGCCGGCAGGTCTTCATCGAATTCCCGCGCGGCATTGGCCAAGGGGAAATGCCGCCGCTCTTCGTGGTCGGTCCCGAGGGCAACACCTCCGAGCTCGTGAACTACCGTGTCCGCGGAAATTACATCGTCGTCGACCGTCTCTTCGCAGCCGCCGAGCTGCGTCTCGGCGCGGGCGATCGCCAGAAGCGGGTCCGGATCGTGCGTACCGACGGGAGGCCGACATCGTGAGCGAGCCTGAACCCCGGAAAGGGGAAGAAGACGCGCCGCTCCTGGGGCCGGCCGGCGATGCCGCCGCCCCCATGCGGCTCCGCGGCGAGGCGCCACGCGTCACGCGGCTCTCGCGCAAGGTGCTCGCGGGCGTCGGTCTCGTGGCGAGCGTCGGCATCGGCGGCGCGCTGATCTACGCGCTTCAGACGCGTGATGACGGCAAGGCCGCCGAGGAACTCTACTCGACCGAGAACCGGTCGACAGCCGATGGCTTGGCCGGGCTGCCGCGCGATTACAGCGGCGTTCCTCAGCTCGGGCCGCCACTGCCCGGCGACCTCGGCCGGCCGATCCTGGGCGCACAGAATCGCGGCCAGCCGGTGCCCGCAGGCGCCGCGCAACCCAACCCCGGCCTCAGCGCCGAGGAACAGCGCCGCCTGCAGGAGATCGAGACCGCGCGCACCAGCAGGCTCTTCGCCGGCACGGAGAGCCGGCAGACCGGGCCGTCCAGCCCCGGAACGGCTGCGATCGCGCCGCCCCCGGCGCCCGATCTTACCAGCCTCGGACTCGCGCCGCCCCCCGCGACACCGACGGCTCAAGAGCGGCAGCTCGCCTTCCTCAATGCAGCCACCGATCGGCGCACCGTCGCACCGGACCGTGTCGCCGCTCCGGCGTCACCGAACGTCCTCCAGGCCGGGGCCGTGATCTCGGCTGCTCTCATCACCGGCATCCGCTCCGACCTTCCCGGGCAAATCACCGCACAGGTCACGGAGAACATCTATGACAGCCCGACCGGTCGGATTCTTCTTGTGCCCCAAGGCACCCGCATCATCGGCCAGTACGACAACAATGTTCAGTTCGGGCAAAGCCGCGTGCTGCTGGTTTGGAATCGGCTGATCTTCCCCAATGGCCGCTCGATCGTACTCGAGCGCCAGCCCGGCGCAGACTCCGAAGGCTATGCCGGCCTTCAGGACGGCGTCGACTATCACTGGTGGGATCTGGCCAAAGCGGCGGGTCTCTCCACGCTGCTGAGCATCGGGGCCGAGCTCGCCACGAACGACGACGACCGTCTCATCCAGGCAATCCGCAACGGCGGGCAAGACACCATCAACGATGCGGGCCAGCAGATCGTTCGTCGTCAGCTGAACGTCGCGCCGACGCTGACGATCCGTCCGGGATTTCCGGTCCGCGTCATCGTCACGCGAGACCTCGTCCTCGAACCCCACGGAGGCTGACCGATGGCGAAGCTCAAACTTGGCGCACTCGACGACGACAAGCCGGTCAAGGTTACGCTCGAATTGCCGGCGGCCGTCCACCGCGACCTGGTCGCCTATGCAGAGGTGCTCGCGAGAGAGACGGGACGGTCCGTGGGCGACCCGGTCAAACTAATCTCCCCAATGATCGAGCGCTTCATGGCGACGGATCGGGGCTTTGCCAAGGCGCGCCGAGAAAGTCGTCAGCCGGCTACGTCAGCTGGGACGCCGCGGCAGTAGAAGTCGATGCGTCCACCAGGCTGGGTTTCGACCGCTTTGACATGGTTCTGGCGAGGCTGAGCAGGCGCCTCATGGCCGGATTGTCGTTCTGTGGCGACCAGATTGCGCAGAACGGCAGGATCTCCTCGGATAGCGGGCGGTAGACCACGCCCGGAAAGCCCGTTGCCGTCGTCGCCTCGCTCGTGAGGGTAAGACCTTGTCCCATCGCCACGAGATGCATCAGATTGTCTCTGCCCACGCGATGGCGCTCAACGCTTGGATGACGCCCGAGGTCGGCCAAGTGCTTGATCAGGTAGTCGTGGATTTCGGGACCAGGGTCCGTCTCACTAATGATGAAGTGCGCGTCTGCGAGATCAGCCCACAAGATCTCAGCCCGTGATGCCAGTTCGTGATCGCCCGGCAGCGCCACATAGACGCGTTCATCCCACAGATGCGCGACATCGCACCCGTCAGCGACCGGCCGGCCTGTCAGAAAGGCGATATCGAGGTGATGCCTCTGAACGGAGATGATGTGGCCAGCTGGCCCGCCCTCGATCAGATCGGGACGGACCCCCGGATTCGCTCCGACGTAGGTACGGAGCAGGTCGGAGAGGAAGCCTGAGGCGAGCGAAGAAAATATCCCGATGCGAACGACACCCGCTTCACCACGACCGCATGAACCCGCGTCGATGGCCGCGTGGCCAATCTGGCTCAGCGCCCGGCGCGCGCGCACGAGGAATCGTTCGCCGGCGTGAGTGAGACGCACCCCGCCATGATGACGAACAAATAGCGCGGCGCCGATCTCATCTTCCAAATCTCGAATGCGGCGGCTTATGGCAGATTCCTGAATGTTCAGCGCCTTCGCCGCACGTCGAAAGCTGCCACACTCGGCTGCTGCTATAGCATAACGAAGATGGCGGAGTTCGATTCTCAGACGGCTGCCTCCCTGCTTGGGTCCGGGCTCCCTGAACCGATGTGGCCGCAGGGGCCGGCCGCATCAGAAAATTGAAGGCTGCCGACACGCACCGAAGAGAGCCCGGCACCTTGGAGTAGTCCGCAAATGTGCGTCAGCCTACCTCCTGTAGCCACTACAGAATCAAGCTGAATATGATCGGGATCGGACCGATGTCCTCGACATTCAGACTGGCGCTAACGCCGGGGACGGTCAGGCGTCCTGAGGCGACTGATCGCACACCCGCGATCCAATGCGCCGGCGTCTCAACCGATTCTGCCGAGCACCGGAAATGTCGTTAGCATCCAGATAGCGATCTCCTGCAGGCGGCCGGTCATCATCAAAATGCCGACGCCAACCATCACCGCCCCTGCACCCACGTTGAGCGCGGCGCCGGCGCGCCGCATGCGCTTCAAGGCCACGGCCGCACTGCCGAGGAACAGCGCCGTTAAGAGAAACGGGATCCCAAGCCCGAGGCCATAAGCGCCGAGCAGTACCGCGCCATTCCCAGCGGAGGTCGCTGTGACGGTGAGAATAGAAGCGAGTACCGGGCCAATGCAGGGCGTCCAGCCAAAGGCAAAGGCATTGCCGAGGAGGAAGGCTCCATAGGGCCCAGCAATCTGCGCAGGCCCGCGCCAGCGCCGCTCTGTCATCAACACGACTGGCAAGCGTACGAGCCCGGTCATGGCGAGGCCGAACACAACGACCAGCCCGCCGCCGATGAGATTCGCCTCGATCTGATAACGTTGTAGAAATCCGCCGAGGGCCATCGCACTAAGGCCGAGCAGAACGAATACTGTGGTAAAGCCGAGCACGAAGAAGAGCGCTGGTCCGAGAACGCGAAGCTGCCGTGCCTTCGCATCACCAACCATCCCGTCAGCTCCGCCCGCAACATAGGACAGATAGCCGGGAACGAGCGGCAGCACGCAGGGTGAAAGAAAGGAAATGGCTCCGGCCATCACAGCTGTCGCCAATCCAAGCAAAGACACATCGATGAGCACCATCGCTAGCGCTCCACGCCGCCCGACAGCTTCGTCTGAACGGAAGTCATTGGCCTGGCCGGCCAAATGGCACTTGCGATCAGCAGGGCGACGCCCATGCTTATCATCGTGTCCGCCATGTTGAAGGCCGGCCAGTGCCATCCGCCGACATGGAAATCGAGGAAATCGGTCACGGCACCTTGACCTACTCGATCCACGATATTGCCTAGAGCACCGCCTGCGATCAGACCGAGACCAATCGTCTCCGATGGCTTTGGCGTCCTCACAGCCCAGACCAGAAGTCCGGCCACGATCACCATCTTGATCCCGGCGAGCACCAATGGACGATCGAGGAAGAACTCGCGGAACATGCCGAAGCTAACACCCGTGTTGAAGCCAAGCGTCAGGTTAAGAAATGGCGCGATCTCGACCATGCGCGGCGGCACCATCACGACGCTGAGTATCAGCCATTTCGTGACAAAATCCAATGCAAGTGCCGCACCTAAGACAGCAGATGTCAAAGTGGCTCGTCGACTCAGCCTCAGGTAAGCCACGGTCAAACAGTCCTTATCTTCGGCCACTCTTCGGGGTCTTGGCGTTTTCTGCTCGGTTGCACCCAGGCGATGTCGAGTTTACGCCGGGGCCGCCGTGGTGATGGCGGGGGTTCTATGCTGGTGCGCCGGAACGCCAATGCCGCCGGATGGACCGCCTTTCTGGGTGCTAGTCTGTCCCCGATTGAGCAGGCGCAGGCCATTGAGAACAACTAAGAGAGACGCGCCGACGTCCGCTGCGATAGCGCCCCAAAGGGATGCGAGACCAATCACCGTCAGCGCTGTGAACAGCAGCTTCACGGCGATCGAAAAGGCAACGTTCTGTCGGACGACAGCGAGCGTGGCGCGCGAATGGCGCACCAACCACGAGAGCTTCGACAGATCGTCGGACATGAGGGCGACATCGGCCGTTTCGATGGCGGCATCGCTGCCTATCGCACCCATAGCGATGCCAAGATTGGCACGCCCCATCGCGGGAGCGTCATTGACTCCGTCGCCGACCATCGCCACCGATCCGTAGCGCCGCACCAAATCCTCGACCGCTGCCACCTTGTCGCCGGGCAGAAGTTCCGCCCGGACCTCGTCGATGCCCGTCTGCTTCGCAATCGCCTCTGCCGTCGCGCGGTTGTCCCCAGTGAGCATCACAACGTGCTCGACCCCGGCGCGGTGAAGGGCCGTGACAATGTCCTTCGCTTCCGGCCGGACCGCATCGGCAACGGCGAAAAGTCCCCAAACGTCCTGACCGTCTCCGACCGCAACGATGGTGCGACCCGCGCTCGAAAGTTCATCGGCTCGCTGCAGAACCTCAGGTGAGTTGACCCGCTCCTCGATGTAGCGGCGCGAGCCGAGCCACATCTCGCGGCCGGCTACCCGACCAGTGACGCCCCGGCCGGTGATGGCTTGGACACCCTCGGCAGGTTCGGCGGCAATCTTCAGCTCAGCGGCTTTCGCCAAGATGGCGCGAGCGATCGGGTGCCCGCTGCGCGCCTCCAGCGCCGCCGCCAAGCCGAGAAGCTCCGTTTCACTGCGGGATCCAAGAGGCACGATCTCGACGACCTGCGGCCGCCCTTCGGTGAGTGTGCCCGTCTTGTCCATGGCAATTGCCTTGAGGTGCGCAGGTGTTTCGAGGTGTGTGCCGCCCTTCACCAGCACGCCCTGCTTGGCCGCGCCGGCGAGTGCCGCCACGATCGTCACAGGCGTCGAAATCACGAGCGCGCAGGGGCAAGCGATCACGAGGAGCACGAGAGCCCGGTAGAACCAGACGTCCCAGGCGCCCGCCAAGAGCAATGGCGGAGCGAGGAAGATCGCAATGGCGAGACCCATGACGACGGGCGTGTAGACGCGCGCGAACTTCTCCACCCATTGCTCACTGGGCGCGCGTCGGCTCTGCGCCGACCCGACCATGCGGATGATCTGGGCGAGTGTCGTGTCGTTCGCCGCCTTGGTAGTCACGACCTCAATCGCCCCCTCGCCATTGATGGTCCCGGCAAACACTTCGTCGCCCTCTGCCTTAAATACGGGGACGCTTTCACCGGTGATGGGTGCTTGGTTGACCTCGCTCTCGCCGATGACAACCCTCCCGTCGAGCGGCACCTTGTCTCCTGGCCGGACGATGATACGCGCGCCGACACGAACCAGGGCCGCGGGGACGTCGCGCTCGGAACCGTCTTCGAGCTTGACACGCGCTGTGGGCGGCGCGAGTTCCATGAGCGCGGCAACCGCCCGGCGCGCGCGACCAAGACTCCAGGCCTCGAGAGCCAGCGCCAACGCAAAAAAGAACGAAACAGTAGCGGCCTCGAACCAGGCGCCGATGCCGATCGCGCCCGCGACCGCAACCATCATCAGCAGATTCATGTCGGGACGAAGTCGCTTGGCCGCGAGCCAGGCCTTGGGCGCGACGTAGCGCGCGGCACAAAGTATCGCGACCGCGTAAAGGAGCATGCTCGGCAACGGAATCGAGCCCAAAGCATGTTCGCCTGCCTCGAAAGCCGCGATGACACCGCCCCCAAGCCAGGCGTGGACCGCAAAACCTAGCGCGGTGAACACGCCGCTTGCGGTTGTCAGCCACATCTGCGTTCGCTTGCGGCGCTCTTCGGCCTGTGCGGCTTCGCTGGTACTGCCTTCGGTCCAAGGCTCGGCGCGAAGACCCGCACGAGCGACAGCTTTCTCGACACGAGCTTGGAGCGCCGCATCCGGTGTTGCGTCGATCGACATGCGGCCGTTGAGGAGATCGAAGGCTAGCTTATCTTCGCCGACCAGCGGCCCGACCTCACGCTTCAAAGCAGCGATTTCGTCCGCACAATCCATGCCATGAATGCGAAAAACGATCTGCCCGGACAAATGGGTTGGGATCGGCGGGCTGAGGGCCTCCTGAACCTCCGCGCCGCAACCGCATGCCAAATCTTCCTGCTGGAAGGTGGGGTTGACGAACGCAGACGAGGCGGTTTGCGGCGCCCATGGTTCCGCGCGCATACCCGCTCGGGCCACGGCGTCCTTGATCACATCAGCGACGACCGGCTTCTGAGGCGCCACCGTCATAATGCCGCGTTCTGTGTCAAACGCGAGATTGTCCTCTCCCACGAGCGGCGCCAGCTCCCGCGTCAGGGCCGCCACCTCGTTCTTGCAGTCGAGTCCGTGGACACGGTAGAGCGCCGCCTCGTCCACGCCACCTCCAACAAGCGAGGCACGCATGCCGGTCGGCGCAACGGCCCGAACGATGTCTTGGATTGTCGCTTGGCTTTGCGGCGCGACCGTCATCAACCGTTTCGCGATATCGAATGCCAGCCGATCCTCGCCCCCTACAAGCGGACCGATCCCACGCTTGAGGGCGGCGACCTCGTTCTTGCAGTCGAGCCCGGCGATCTGAAAAAGCAGCGCGGATGTAGACCGCGGCGCTCGCTCTGGCAGAAGGTGCGCTCGCATTCCGGTGGCATCAACCGCCCGGGTTATTTCGGTAACCAGGGTAGTATCCCCGACCGCTACCTCCATAAGGCCCGCCTTCGTGTCGAAAGACAGCTTGTCGTCGCCTCCGACGATTGGTCCCACCGCCGCACGAAGCGCGCGGATTTCATTCTGACAATCCAAGCCGGCGACTGTGAAGCGCAGCGGGCGCGCCGTGCTCCTCATGCTATCAAGCTTCATCATTCTATCCCTTCGGGTCGCCGTCCGTTCACGCTCGACTGCCCAGCATTCTCGCTGGCCAGACTTGGGATCCTACATTCTGTAGCCGCTACAGAATCAAGCGGACCCTTTGCCGGAAGAGCGGCGCTGTTCGCCGCCAGAATTGTGGCTCGCCGAGGGCCGGTGTCACAGTAGCAAGGTAATACATCCGCTGAGCTCATGGCCTCGATCGCCATCTGCTGGCGCCTCCACTGCCGAATATTCGTCGAACGACCTTGCCCCCATGTGCCTCAAAGCAGCGTCCGTGGCTGAGAATGATTCGGTGCGGCCGCCACGAGCGGATCTTGGCCAGCGCTGCGTCCCTCTTTCTCCGCTGCAGGAGAAGTGGAAGCCGCATGCCAAAGAAGATCTCGCCGTAAGGATGATACATACCGGTGAGCCGCGTGATGGTCCGCCAGGGCTCTCCAATCTTGTCCAACTCGATGTTGATGATCGTATCGGTGAGGATCAGCGTCTTGGACGGCTCGTGGAAGAAAATGAATTCCTTGAAATAGCCGCCCGGGAAAAGCGTCTGGTCGATTTCACCGCGCCAGTCTTGTGGCGGAATCGCGTCCAGATCTCTCGAAAACTCGATCGATATGCCGCGGGCTCGGGCCCTTTTGCGAACTCGCGGAGACGCCCATGCGATCGCCTCGGGAAACGCCTTCTGCCACTCGCCGATATGCGCGTAATGGAATTGATTAGGCGAGACGAGATGGCGAGGTGTTCCCAACCGTCGCAACTCCGCCGCCAGCCTATCGTCAAACTTAATCGGCGAGTGGAGGAACAGGTCGCCGTTCGCGAGGCGCACGACCGTCATTCGCGTGGTGAACGGAAGTGGCAACCTGACGCCGCCGACCGTCAAATATTCGAATGGCCCATCGACGATGCCGATGTTCCCCGCGACAGGCTTGTAAACGTTAATCGGCTCGTAAAGCGAAGCGCTCATCAGACGACCAGCGAAGCTAGCCGACGCCGCGCAGCGGGCCTGCGATCAGGTCGTATATCACCCAGGCGAACGAGCCCATAATCGGCAACGCAGTCGTCACGACACCGAACGCCCTGCCAGGCGAACCGCGAGGATAGCCGCGCCAGAAGGTGATGCGCCCGATCGCGAACAAAGCGACCATTCCCACGATGAAGGCGAGCGGAGCCTCGCCCTCGACGGTGGCGAGCGCAAGGGCGGCAAACGCGGCCAGCACCGCATGCTCAAGCGTATTCTGCAGAAAGGCCAGCGGAACTCTTAGCCGCTCGCTCGGCGGGCCGTAGGCAGAGCCCGCCGTGTCGTGCGCCGACTTGCGCCGGAGCCTCGCAATGGTTCCCACGCCGATCAAAACCCAAAACATGATGAGCAGGTTCGCCCGCGCGGCGAAGGCCAGCCGCTCGCCTACCTCTGCCGGAAATTCGAACTGCTGCGGCAGCCACCAGACGGTCATTGCGAGAACAGGCGCGCAAAACAGGAAGGACAGCGCAGCCTGACGGCGGACGCGTGCCATCTCGGCAGCTAGATCTTTCGGGATCGGGGGCTTGTTCATCGCACTCTCCATCAGCGTCGTTGATTGGCAGGGCGTCGGCACTTCAGCTCGCCCTCACATTGCGAATCACAAACCGACTTCCCGGCACCGGCGGCATCCGTGACCAGGTGATGCTCAGGTCTTGTTCCGGCACCTCATAGCTCATGCGCCGCGTCAGGAACTCCGTGGCGAGCTTCATCAGTTCGATTGCGATCCATTCGCCCGGACAGCGATGGCCGACATGGTGATCCCCCCCGCCCTGAGGAACGAAATTGAATGGACTACCGTCCCATCGGCGGAATCGCTTGGGATCGAACTTCCCCGGCCGCTCCCAGGTCCGAGCGTCGTGATTCGTCCCGTACAGGTCGAGGAGCACTCGCCGCCCTTCAGGAAATCGATACCCGTTCCATTCGAACGTCTGAATCACTCGAGCAGCGACGGCAGGGAAGAAGGGATAAAATCTGCGAACCTCTTGGACGAAGCATTCCGCGTAGCCCTGGTCGCCCGACGCCAGCCGCTCCCGCGATTCGGGATGTTCGTGCAGAGCGTGAGCAACAAAGGTGATGTAGACCGAAACAGCAACGGTCGGCCTGACCACATTGATCAGCTCGACAGCAGCAACGTGCGGAGGTAGCAGTTCGCCATCCGAGTCCCGGTACCATGAAATAATGTGTGCAGCCGTCTGTTCGGGCGGGTGAGCGTGGCCGCTGCGGATGTTTCCGATGATCTGCGCCATCCAATGGTCAGCACGCTTGCGGGCCCACCGCGACCGCAGATGCCTGATGCCCATCGACCCCGCATGGTCAAACAATGCAGCGATCTCTCGCGTTCTGGCGTCGACCTCTTGCTCTACCAAGGGAACGCCTGCCCAGGCGCACACTGCACGTGTCACAACCTCGTGGAGTTCTGTATAGAGTGCGACCTCCTCCGCTGATGCCCACCTGCGCACGCGAATCTGCCATTCCGCAGCGGTTCGCTTCACCAGCTGCTCGATCCGCTCGGGCGTCATCAACGACATGAACATCTGCTTGCGGTACCGATGCGCTTCACCGTCGAGGCCTTGCACGCCGCCCTCTCCAAGCAGTGTTTTCTGAATGGCCTTGGGCATTGCGCCGCGGCGCTCAAAGCGGCTCGGGTTGTAGAACAATTGGGCCGCGTCCGGCCCCGTCATACAGATGGTCCTCCGCAGCAGAAGCCGTGTCTCGAACAGGTCTGCCTCGTAGCGCTGGCACCGCTTCGCAATGAAACGGTACGGATCTCGGATCAGGGCCAGTGTCGATTCGAAGCTCTTGTCACGCGGGATCCGAGGCATTCGCACTCCCCTTCCTAAATCAGCCCAGGCGAATCCTACGGGCGCCGAGAGTCGCAGGCGTAGCAAAGGGGCACGGACGGGGCTTGGTCGTCATTTCCCTTCTTGTGGAGCGCGACGGGCGGCCTCGCGGGCCTCACGCGCTTCCCCGAGAATCTCCCACCCGCCTTTGAAGACGATTCCGACGACCACTATTCCGATCAGCAGATCGGGGATCGGCGACTTCAAGAGCATCACCAGGACACCGGATAGGACGATCCCAACATTGACCGCCATGTCGTTGGTCGTAAAAATCCACGATGCCTTGAAGTGCACACCATGCGCACGATGCGCTCGCAAAAGCCGGAGGACCAGCAAATTGGTCGCCGCATTCGCGAGCGCCGTCACAATCATTGCCAGCCCGATCGGCTCGGCTGCCGCGAAAAAGCGGCGAAAGATTTCGACAAGCAATGCGAAGGCAACGAGGATCAGAAGAACGCCCGACAGATTTGCGGCGCGCGCCTTCGCAATCACCGTCCGACCGACTGCATAAAGACTGACCGCGTAAACTGCGGCGTCACCCAAGTTATCGAGGGCGGCGCCAAGCAGACCTGTCGAATCCGCCAGGACGCCAACAGCACCGGCCACGAGGACCTGCGTGAAATTGATCCCGAGCACCCACCACAGAGTGCGCCTTTCCTCGGCATTGCGGGCGTCAAGACGGATCTCAGTCTCTTCGTCACTTGGCATGGTTCATGTCTGCCTTTCTTGAGCGCGGGTCATCCCTGAGTCGTACTCGTCATCTCCTGACCCAGGCATAGTAGATGAGCAGCAGAAGAATGATCCCCCAAACCACAACAGCGATCGTGTTAAGGCGCTGGTCATAGGTGATCCCAAACAGACTGAACTGAAGGCCCGCAGCCACGAAAGCTCCATGGATGAGAACCTGGTTGGCCGCGAAGCCGGCGAAAAACTTCGCGATCTCCTTACGCTTCATGACATTCTCTCCGTAAGCAGCATCAGGTGCGGGCCGCGCTCGGAAGCGGAATGATCTCACCAACTTTCCGGCACGACCCTGTTCCGGCGGTTCGCCGCCGCGCTCGACGGCGACGTGTTCAAGTCCGTGCTCCGCAAACACCTGCGGCCATTCTGCTCTACCTCCTGTAGCCACTACAGAATCAACCCCTGATGGTCACTATCGGAGCCTTGTCCGAACGCGGGGCGTCACTATCGAGACGATCCGCTATTACGAGCGGATCGGGCTGATACCGCCGCCGCCCCGAACCAAACGTGGACGACGCCTATACGGAGCGGACGATCTCTGGCGGTTGACGTTCATCCGCGATGCCAGGGAGTTCGGCTTCGACATCTCAGCCATTAAGGCGATGCTCGCTCTGCAGGAGGTGCCCGATGCCTCCTGCGAGCAGGTGAGCCGGATCGCCACCGATCAGCTTGAGGTCGTCGATTGACGCAGCCTTCTCACGTCGATGGCCGCGCCGCAGTTGACCTCTTCCACGAGGCCCCCCGCCTGCTGGAGGGCCGCGAACCCGCCGGCGACATGCGCTACGTTCGTTATGCCCATTTCCTTGAGGGTCTTGGCGCCGAGAGCGGAGCGGTTACCTGATCCGCAGTAGAGCACCAGCTTCTTGCTCCCGCCGAGCTCCGGCTTATGAGTCGGGCTGGTCGGATCGGCCTGAAACTCGAGGAATCCTCGCGGCACGTGCACCGCGCCTCGGAGCTTACACTAGGAACTGCGCGCCGCCCCCGCCCACTCAAGAGTGTGCCACGATAGGCGCCCTTGATGAGAGCCAATACTCTTCATATGTATGAACCTATGAAGATAGAAGAGATGTTGCACGCGGTAGAGCAAGCGACTGAGCTCTTAAAGGCGCTTGCCAGTCGGAACCGACTTCTCCTTCTCTGCCATCTCTCAGAGGGCGAGAGATCGGTCGGCGAGCTCGCACGCCTCATCCAGGCGCGGGAGACAGCTGTCTCGCAACAGCTAGCGCTGCTGCGCAAGGATGGTCTGGTTCGCACCCGGCGTGAGGGCCAGACCGTCTACTACAGGCTCGCGAGCACAGAAGCCGCCAAAGTCATTGAGACGCTCCATGGGATTTATTGTGCGCCGATCACGGAAGCGGCCGCTACTGCGGACAGTGCTGACGACCAGTAACGTGTGAAGAACAGCCGCTCGCGACATGGAAGCGCAGACCCGCAGAAGGATTGATCGTGAACTACTACGTCGCACGAACGACGACCTCGATCGAAGTCATCGACGATGTGCCATCGATCGCCAAAAGCTCGCGCGTCGTGGACACCCATTGCTAAACCTTCAATTGCGCCGGGAGCCTGAATATGATCTTTCGCCAGCTGCATGAGCCAGAGTCCTCAAGTTACACTTACCTGTTCGGCTGCCGTGACACGGGAGAAGCCGTGCTTCTCGATCCGGTCCTCGAGACCTTGGACCGGGACCTCTCCGTGCTCCAGGAACTCGGCTTAAGGCTCACATACACGCTCGAGACTCACATCCATGCCGACCATGTAACATCCGCTTGCCGATTGCGGAACATCACTGGATGTAAGGTGGCCTATCCTGAGCTGGACGGCCTCCCTTGTGCGGATGTGGGCGTGAGCGAGATCAACTCTCTCACTGTAGGTAGGCTGACATTCAATCCCCTCTACACTCCCGGGCACACCGACTCTCATCACAGCTACCTCATCGACGTTCCTGGCGTGACGAGAGTTTTCACGGGCGATGCCCTTCTGATCGACGGATGCGGACGGACAGACTTTCAGGGCGGTGACGCGGCCACGCTCTACCGCTCAATCCACGAGAAGATCTTCACCCTGCCGGGCGAAACTCTCGTCTACCCCGCCCATGATTACCATTACCGGCACGTCAGCACTGTCGAGCAGGAGCGCGAGCGGAATCCGCGCCTAGGCGCTGGCAAAAGCTTGGACGAGTTTATCGAGATCATGGCCAATCTAAACCTGCCGTATCCGAAGCGGATCGATCTCGCCGTTCCCGCCAACCGACTGTGCGGAGACTGCCCCGAGCAGACCGAGATCATGAGAGCTGAACCGGCGGGGCCATCGGTACAGGGCTAGCTCGCCCTGCAGCGTCTTCCGCCGATCTGATAACAGGTCCCCTCACGCTTCTTCCAGGTCGAACGGTTCTGACGCGAGCTGGCGTTCTTAGATTGCTGAGGTCATCTCCGTCCAAACGAGCCGTGCTAAGGAGTTTCGAGGTTTACATCCCAAACCAGCGGGCGCGGCGGCTCGAGCCGAAATGCTCCTTATCGGCGCGCATGGCAACCGAAGGCTCGTGATAGGTTCCCGTCGGCTTCGGACCAGAAAAGAAATCCACCTCTACTTTGCCGACGCGCCCGCCACCGAATTCGATATAGCAGCTGCCGACGCCATCGAAAGGGGTAGCCTTGCCGCTATTCCGCAGCTTGGCGATCAAGTCGCTCGCCACCGCCCGCGCAGAACCTTCGGCGAAGACACCGGCCTTGGGAGTGCCGGTGTTGGCGCCATCCCCCACTGCGTAGACATTCGGAAACTTGGTTTCCAAGGTGCGGGGATTGACCGGAATCCAGCCGTCTTCGGCCATGTCGCTTTCCCCCACCACATTGGGCACGCGGTGCTTGGGAACACCCAGGAACAGATCGAACGGCATCTCTGCCCCGTTGTCGAGCGTCGCGACCTTGCGGGCGGCGTTGACGGAGACGACACGCCGATTTGGAATGAATTCGATGTGCCGCTCCTCGAACGCCGCCACTAGCGCTCGTGATGTTTCTGGCGAGGGCGGCACTGGACTCCCCAAGGGCAACACGAAGCTGATCTCGCAGTCCTCGCGGACATCGCGATTGACCAGATAATCGTGCAACATCAGCGCGCATTCGCTGGGCGCCGGCGGACACTTGTAAGGCGCACCGCAGACACCGATGAGCGCCTTTCCGCGGCTGAAGGTGGGCAGCACATCCCTCAGCCGCTCGGCCCCCGCCACTGAATAGAATTCGTTGGCTTCGGCCAAGCCCGGAGTGGCCTCCATGTCGTATTCGGCGCCGAGTGCAACGACCAGGAAATCAGCGTCGTAGACGTCCCCATCGGTGGTGATGCGCCGCCCGACGGGATCGATCGCGGTGACCGTCTGCCGCACAAGGCGCACCCCCGGCTTCATAAAATTGCGGTACGGCATACGCACCGCGTCAAGGGTGGATCGGCCGAACATAACGTCGAGCTTCGAGTAGCCAAACACGAATGCATCACCCTTGTCTATCAGGGTCACAGCGACGCGGTCGCCGAACGTCTCGGATAATAGCGTGCTGAGTTCGAGGCCGCCAAATCCAGCCCCCAGGACGACGACCCGTGGCTTGTTGATCATGTTCATATTAGCCTCGTTGTTTGCATGGGGTTGGGTGCGCGCCACCAAAGGGCGTTGCGCCTGTCTGCGCCTGTCCCAGAACGACGGCCCTAGTCGAAGAGATCCGACAAGGATGACTGCCTGCGGCCGCGACTGTGGTAGCCGCCACGCCCGCCGTGCCTGTCCTCATAGTAACGATCCTGGGGCGGGTAAGGCTGCCCATGTTGCGCTGCGGTCAGCGACCAGGAGAACTGCTTTGTGCGGCTTGCGCGTCTGCGCTTGCATTAATGGGAGGCTTGGCTCATCTTCCTGCTTCTGATCGTGTCCGCCGCCCTCGCCAGCCATTCAGCCACCTCTCGCCAGGCGACGCACCGAGCCGTCGAGGACGAAGCCTGTTCCGGCGAGCGCTGCGATGATCCCGTCAAACGCGAAGTGCTCCGGGCCAATACCCAAGAACGAACGGCCTGACAGGTCGACTAGACCCGAAAGCCCCGCTTCGATCAGTGCCCACACCAGCAGGACGCGACCGATGATGAGGGACCAGTTTCGCGAGCTGCCAAGCGCCCGGTCGGAATTACCGACTGCAGGATTTTGATGTGGCATTACAGGTTTCCTTTCGGCTACCGTTACGTCGTCACGCTGAGAGCGGAATGACTTCCCGGAACTTCCCGCCGCGACCCTGTTCCGGTGGTTTGCCACCGCGCTCGACGACGACGTTTTCAAGCCCGTGCTCGGCAAGCACCTTCCGCAAACCTGCTTCGGCCTCGCGCCAGACGGTGTCTGCACTCGCCGTCGGCGCGATTTGCAGACGCATCTCAAGCGTCGCGGGCGCCGTCTGCGCAAGCTGAAAGAGCGTGATGCCGCGGACCGCCTCGATGCGCTGGGTGAGCGCCAGCGGAGGCAGCCTGACATCGCCGCTCGAAGTGCGGAACGTGAGCACGTCCGCCGAGCGGCCCTGCACGCGGATCGCGGGCAAGGGATTGCCGCAGGGGCATGGATCGGGCCGCTGCAGCACGCTGTCGCCGAGATCGTATCGCAGGATCGGCTGCACGCGATTGGCGAGATTGCTTATCAGGACCGTGTGCGACTGCTCGCCCGGAGCGACCGGGCGATAATCGGCGTCGACCGGCTCGAACGCCGCCCAGTCGGCGTTGACATGCAGCCAGCCTTCGCGGCACATGGAACTGAGAAACATGCATTCCGACGCCGCGTAGCTGTTGCCGACCTTGGCGTTGAACACGCGCAATTCGGCCGTATTCCTCCTGTGGCAGACCTTCGGCCGAGAGCGCCAGCAGCACGGGATGGATGCCGAGCCGGCCGGCCTCCTGCTCGTCGGCAAGCATCGCGGCCATGCTGGCATAAGGCGCAAGCATCGCCGGCTGGAAACGGTTCAGGCGCGCCACAAGCTCTGTCATCGGCATGTGCGCCGAAAGCACCTCGACCTGTTTTCCACGCCGTTTCTTCAAGCGCGCCGCAGCAACGGCCGACGCGAAATGGCCCCCGGTCGCCATCACCATCGCCGTCCGCCCGCGGCGGCCGATGATGTTGAGGAAGTCACTTAGGCTGAGCCAGTCACCCACCCAGCGGAGCATCATGGCAGTCACGACCGCCATCGTGCGATCGTCGACCAGAAAAATGCCGCGGCGGCCGGTCGTGCCGGAGGTGGTCATCACGGTGTATTTTCCGAGGAACCACTCTCCGATCCGGCTGGGATCGTCGACAAGCGCTTCTGCAGCCTCGAGCGTGACGGCGCGATCGGTGCACCATTCGTCGAAGCGCCCCATGAGCGTCTTCTTGTCGGTGACTGGGAGCTGGTCGGCGTTTTCGACCCGATCCGGCAGACCACGATACAGCGCACCGTAGTAGGGAGAGTTGGCCCGGGCGTAGGCGACCATATCGGCGAGCCGGGCGCGCTGGCGTTGCGCGATTGCGCCCGCGCCCTTCTTTCGTGTGCGCCAGGCGTCCCAGATCAGGCCTACGGCATGCTCGGTCATATCATTCTCGGTTCAGACACCTCCGGCCATTCTGCTCTACCTACTTCCTGTAGCCACTACAGATGCAAGATGTTTCTTCAGTCGCACTACCATCGATTAGGCGCCGAGTTGCGAACGCACACCTGCTCGAGGATCATGCGGCTTAAGCGAGGCGTCGCGCCATCCGTTATCCCACGGCTCGACTCAGAGCATTACTTGGCCGGAAGCGGCATGCCGAGGGTGTCGACATCGTCGTATTCTCCAAGGCGATGCCTCCTGCCGCGCCCCCGCAGCAGCAGATGGCTGATCGCAGGCAGCACGAACAGCGTGAGGAGCGTCGAGACGACCAGTCCCGCGATCACCACCACGGCGAGCGGCTTCTGAACCTCCGCGCCGCGTCCCGTCGCGATCGCCATGGGGACAAAGCCGATGGCGGGCACGATCCCGGTGATCAACACCGCGCGAACGCGTTCCATCATTCCCTCGTGCACCGCCTGATCGACCGCCGTGCCCGCCTCGATCCGCGTGCGGATGCTGCTCATCACCACGAGCCCGTTGAGGACGGTGACGCCCGACAGGACGATGAACCCGACAGCCGCCGATACCGAGAACGGCAGACCGGCAATCGCCAGGCCGAACACGCCGCCCGCGAGACCGAGGGGAACCGCGGAATAGACCGCGATCGCGGGCGCCACGCCTCGCAGCGCCATGAACAACAGGCCGAAGATCAGCGCGAATACCACCGGGATCACGATCGAGAGCCGTCGGGTCGCAGCCTGCAAGTTCTCATACTGTCCGCCCCACTCGATGAATACGCCGGGCGGCAGATCGACCTGATCGGCAACACGCGCCCGCGCTTCCTCCACGAAGGATCCCAGATCGCTGCCGACTACGTTGGCCTGAACCACCACCCGCCGCTGACCGTTTTCGCGGCTGACCTGGTTGATGCCTTCCGAAAACCTAAAGCTCACCACCTCACGCAGTGGAATTGATCGCCGCGGACCGCCGGCCGCGTCTTCCGATAACATCAACGGCAGCGCGCCGACCGCTTCGAGGTCGTCGCGCGTCGGATTCGCGAGACGCACGACGATGTCAAACCTGCGGTCGCCTTCGAAGACGAGGCCGGCCTCGCGCCCGCCGAGCGCCGCGGCAACGGCGTCGGTGACGTCCTCGACTGAAAGCCCGTAACGCGCGATGGCATCGCGGTTGAACTGCACGTCGAGCGTCGGGAAACCCGCCGTCTGCTCGACGCGAACACCCTCCGCCCCTTCGACAGAGCCAAGCACCTGCGCGATCTGGCGACCGACACGGCCGAGCACGTCGAGGTCTTCACCGAAAACCTTTACCGCAATGTCGCCCCGGGCGCCGGCGAGCAGTTCGTTGAAGCGCATTTGGATCGGCTGAGTGAGTTCGTAGGCGTTGCCGGTAAGTTGGCCCATTCGCTCTTCGACGCGCTCCATCACGTCCTGACGGGTCTCGACACCCTCCGGCCATTGATCTCGCGGCTTCAGGATGATGAAGGTGTCGGCCATGTTCGGCGGCATCGGGTCCGAGGCGACCTCGGCGGTGCCTGTCTTCGAGAAGACGAAGGCGACCTCAGGCAAGCTGGACAGCACCCGTTCGACCTGAAGCTGCATAGCGTTGGACTGGTCGAGCGAAGTCGAAGGAATCCTGATCGTGGTGGCGAGAAGGTCGCCCTCTTCGAGCTGAGGAATGAACTCCCGGCCAAGCGTAGCGAAGACGAGGCCCGCGGCGACGAAGACGCCGATGCCGGCGCCGATCCAGGGGCCGGGCCGCGCGATCACCCGCCGGAGCACCGGCTCGTAGCGCTCCTTGGTCCAGCGGATCACCTTCACCTCCTTCTCGGCGACCTTGCCGCGGATCAGGAGGGCCACCATCGCCGGGACGAACGTCAGCGAGAGGATGAAGGCGGCCACGAGCGCGAGCATCACCGTGATCGCCATCGGCGTGAACATCTTCCCCTCGACGCCCGTAAAGGTAAGCAGGGGCGCGAAGACGAGCAAGATGATGGCTTGGCTGTACAGCGTCGGCCGCACCATCTCCTTCGAGGCTTCGAAGACTTCGTGCAGGCGCTCCGCCAGGGTCAGGAGCCGCCCCTCATGGTGCTGGCGCTCAGCCAGTCTTCTCAGGCAGTTCTCGATGATGATGATCGAGCCGTCGACGATAAGGCCGAAGTCCAGCGCGCCGAGGCTCATCAGGTTGCCCGACACCCCGTAGCGGTTCATGCCGATCGCCATCATCAGGAACGACAGCGGGATGACGAGCGCTGCGATGATCGCAGCTCGGATGTTGCCGAGCAGCCAGAACAGGGCGACGATGACGAGCAGCGCACCCTCGACTAAATTTTTCTCGACGGTGGCGATCGTCGCCTCAACGAGCGTCGAACGGTTATAGACGGGCTGGACCTGAATCCCCGGCGGTAACGAGGGCGTAATCTCCGCCAAGCGGTCCGCCGCAGCCTCAGCCACGATCCGGCTGTTTCCGCCCGCAAGCATCAGCGCCGTGCCGACCACCACTTCGCGCCCGTTCATCGAGGCCGCGCCGGTGCGCAGCTCGCCGCCGACCGCAACGGTGGCGACATCGCCCACCGTCACCGGGACCCCGTTCCTGCTCGCCACGGACGCGCGCGCGATCTCGTCGATCTGCCGGATGCGCGCATCGGCTCGCACGAGGAAGGCTTCGCCGCCGCGCTGAATGAAGTTGGCGCCCACGGAAATGTTCGCCCGCTCCAGCGCGTCCGCGAGTTCGGAAAAAGAGATGCCGTAGGCGGCGAGCCGGCTCGGGTCAGGCTGCACGAGGAACTGCTTTTCGTAGCCGCCGATTGAGTCGACGCCGGCCACGCCCTCGACGGTCCGCATCTGCGGCCGGATCATCCAGTCCTGCACCGTTCGGAGGTAGGCGAGGCGCGCCACCTCGTCGGTCAGCCGCTCCCCGGTTGGGGTCAGGTACGAGCCGTCCGGCTGAAAGCCGGGTCGACCCGCGATGCGCGGATTGCGCGCTGTCGCGTTGGGAGCGTAGCTGACGGTCCACATGAAGATTTCGCCAAGGCCCGTGGACACCGGCCCCATCTCCGGCTCCACACCTGTCGGCAAGCTCTCGCTCGCCTGGCCGAGCCGCTCGGACACCTGCTGACGCGCGAAGTAGATGTCGACGTCCTCGTCGAAGACCGCGGTGACCTGGCTGAACCCGTTCCGCGAGATGGAGCGGGTATGATCAAGGCCGGGAATTCCGGCGAGCGCCGTCTCGACCGGGAAGGTCACCAGGCGCTCCATGTCGAGCGGACCAAAGGCCGGCGCGACCGTGTTTACCTGCACCTGCTTGTTGGTGATGTCGGGAACCGCATCGATCGGCAGCCGGAAAAGCTGGAACGCGCCATAGGCGGCAACCGCGAGCGTGAGGAAGAGCACGGCCCAGCGGAAACGGATGGACGCGTCGAGGAGGCGGTCAATCATTGAGGGAATTCCTGCAGGGAACCTGGAGCTGGAGACGCGTCATTCTTCGACCTCGCTGGCTTCGAGCTGAGACTTGAGAACGAAGGCTCCCCTGGTGACCACGGTCTGTCCGGGTCGAAGTCCCTCGACGATCTCCGCTCGACCCGACGCGCGCCGGCCCACCGTGACCGGCACGGCCTGGAAACCGCCCTGCGCTTGAACGAAGACGGAGTCGCGGCCCTCGACCTGCTGGACTGCCTCCTCCGGCAGCACGATCGCAGCGCCAGTGGGACCACCTCGCAGGATGATCCGCACCCGCACAGCCTGACCTTGCGTGAGCCCTGGCGGTGTCCCTTCCGGCTGCAAGACGATAGTTGCGGTGCGGCTCTGGGGGTCGAGGGACGGCGTAGCCGAACGGACCACGGCCTCGACCGTCCCTCCGGACGGCAGTTCGATCACGGCCCGGTCTCCCGGCCGGATCCTCTGCGCTTCTGTCGCAGGGACCGCCGCGTCCACCTGCACGCGCCGGGGATCGGCCACGCGAAACAGCTCCGCGCCCGCCGAGACGTACGCCCCCAACTGAGTATTCACCGCCGTGATGCGACCGCTGATCGGACTGCGCACGGCAAGGTGCCGGCCGTCGCTGGTGACGCCCGCGGCCTGAACAGCCGCTTGCGTCCGCTGCAGTTCCGCGTCGGCCTCCGCCCGGGCCGCCTCCGCCGCTTCCAGATCCTGCCGGGCGGTGATGCGAGCGTTGAACAGTCGGCGCTCGCGCGCCGCCGCAGCTCGCGCCGCCTGCGCCCTTGCCGCCGCCGCATTGCGCTCGGAGACGAACGATGCGGCCTCGCGGCTTTCGAGCAACGCCACGGTCTCGCCGGCGCCGACGGGGTCGCCCAGCCGCTTATTCATCCGGACCACCGCACCATCCGCACGCGCCGTGACCAGCGCCTGTCCCTGCGGCGGCGCCGCCACCGTGGCCTGCGCGATGATCTCGGCCGCCAGCGACCCGGGCTCGATCCGGGTCGTCTGTAGGCCGCTGGCCGCGAGCCGTGCCGGGGTCATCTCCACAAATCCCGGGCGGCGGTTGCCCTCGCTGCCTCCTTTTTCTTCCGCTTCCGTCTTTGCTTCTGCAGCCGGTTCGCCGGGGGACGGCGCAAATGCCGTGCGGCCGAGCATCACGCCGCCAGCAAGGAGCGCCGAGGCTGCGACGCCAATGAGAAGGCTTCTACGATTCAGTCCTGTGATCATGTTGGGAGTCCTCATTGCGCCGCCGAGCGCGTCAGCGTCGCCGCCGCGGTGGCGCGCGCCAGTCGCGCTTCGATGAGCTCAGACTGAACCGTCGCGAATGCCTCCTGGGCATCGAGGAGTTCGAGAAGCGAGCTTCGGCCGGCTTGGTAGGAGAGTTCGGTCAAGCGCAGCGCCTCGCGCGCTTCAGGCACGGCGGCCGTCTCGAGAGCGCGAACGCGCGCGTCTGCTGCCGCAAGCGCCGTGCGCGCATTGGCGATGGTGGCAGCCGCCTGCGCGAGGGCCGCCTCGCGCCTCGCTTCCGCGGCGCGAACGCCCGCGCGCGCGGCGGCGATGTTGCCGCGGTTGCGATCAAAGAGCGGCAGGGGGACGGAGAAACCCGCGACCAGGGCCTTGTCCCCGGTTTCAGCGATGTGCCGAACACCGACACCTACGGACGGGTCAAGCCGCGCAGCAGCGCGCTCCTGCGCCACGCCCGCTTCCGCAGCGACGCGTTCGGCTTCGGCGAGCCTCACCTCCAGCGTCTCAGCCGGATCTACAGCAGCTGTGATCGACAAAGCCTCGGAGTCGATAAGCGACGTGGACTCGACCGGTCCGCCCAAGAGGACACCGAGCGACTGCCGGGCAGCCAATTGCTCCGCTTCTGCCGCCCTCAGCGCGGCCTCGCTTTGCGCCAGCGCCGTGCGGGCCCGGAGCGCGCGCAAGGGCGGCTCGCGCCCGGCCGCGACCAGCTCCTCAGAGATGCGCGCGAGTTCCGCCGCCCGCTGTTGGTTTGCTTGGGCGAGGTCCAGCCGCGCGTTCGCCGCGAGTGCAGTCGCGAAGCTGGTCCGAACGTCCCTCGCCAAGTCGGCAAGGGCGATCGACAGCCGCAGTTCCTGCGCGGAGAGCGCCGCCTCGGCAGCGGATACGCGTGCGCGACGGCGACCGCCCAGGTCGAGGCGCTGGTTCAACGAAACGGTCGTTTCGATGCCCTCCGCCCCGCCGCCCGCCAAGTTCTCGACCTCGACGTTCAGCTCAGGATTCGGACGCACACGGGCTTGGCCCAACCTCGCCCGAGCCGCGTCAACCTCGGCCTGTGCCGCGACGATCGCTGGCGCACGAGCTGCAGCCTCCGCGACGGCAGCTTCGACCGTCAGCCTAGCCGGCAACGGCCCGGTCCGGGCGACGAACGGCGCGCGCGGACCGATTGCTCCGGGCGGTCCAACCACCGACGCTGCTGGCGTTTGTGGCGGCGCCGGCCGAGCGACTGGAGCCGTCACCGGTCCCCCCACTTGGCCGAACGCCGGCGTGGCGGCTATCAAAAAAATCGTAGCGCAAAACGCCACGCGTCCACTTCTCATCGACTTGCTCTCCTGACGGGTGCGCTGACCGTTGCACGCTGCAGGCCGACGAACGCGCACGGCCTATCAGGCACACCGGTCCACATCGCTTGGCAGCGGGCGTGACATTGCGCTGTTTCCGTGTCTGCCTTCCCTGCCGCCCCGTCCTGCACGTCGACAGCGAAGTCCGCCGCGCTGAGAGCGGACTGATCAAGGCAGTCTTGCGGCGCAGCTGCGTCAGCAACACCCCCCCAAAGGAGCAGAGCGAAAGCGACAAAGACGATCAATCGCGAAATCGCAATCACCCATGACGCTCCCAGGTGGGGGCGCCGGGGCGAACGTCATTCGACATAGGTTCGAGGAAGGTCAATCCACTTGCTCGCGACTCTGATCGCGCCAACTATGCCTTCTGTAGCGGCTACAGGAGCAAGAGACTTTTTTCCTATGCCCTCCGTAGGTGGTTACGAGCACCGCCTTTCACCCATCTCTCGCCAGGCGGCGGGCCGTGCCGTCAATGACGAAACCGATCCCGGTCAGCGCGGCGATGATTCGGTCGAATGCATTTAACCCATGGCTCAGATGTGCATTCCCTGCCCAAGCAGCACGAGCGCCGCCTCCTTCAGCGACTCAGGCAAGGTCGGGTGGGCATGGGTGGTCAGGGCGAGGTCTTCGGACGCGCCGCCGAACTCCATGGCGAGCACGGCCTCATGGATAATCGTTCCCGCATCTGGCCCGATGATGTGCACACCGAGCAGCTGATCGGTCCGCGCGTCGGCGAGGATCTTCGTGAGACCCCGCGTGTCGCCGTTGCAGCGCGCCCGGCTGTTGGCCGTGAACGGGAAGGTGCCAGATTTGTAGGCGACGCCGGCCGCCTTCAGTTCCTCCTCGGTCTTGCCGACGCTTGCCACCTCGGGCGAGGTGTAGATGACTTCCGGCACCGTGTTGTAGTCGACGCTCGCATCGCGTCCTGCGATGCCTTCGACGCAGCGTACGCCATCGAGCGTGGTCTTGTGTGCGAGCATCGGCCCGGCAATCACGTCGCCGATCGCGTAGATGCCCGATGCAGCGGTCTTGAAGCCGGTCTCGACAGGGATTCTTCCCTTCTCGTCCAGCCTGATCCCGACCCGCTCAAGTCCGAGTCCGTCGGTGTAGGGCCGTCTGCCGACCGCCACGAGCACCACGTCAGCTGCCATCGTCTCGGTGTCGCCCCCCTTTGACGGCTCCAGGGAGACGAGCAGATCGTCCGTCCGCTTCTCGGCGCCCGTTACCTTCGTGCTGAAACGGAATTCGAGCCCTTGCTTCTCGAGCAGCCTGTGCAAATGCCGCGCGATCTCGCGGTCCATGTTAGGCACGATCCCGTCGAGAAACTCGACGACGGTCACCTTGGCGCCCAAGCGCCGCCACACAGAGCCGAGCTCCAGACCGATATAGCCCGCGCCGATCACCACCAGGTGCTCCGGCACTTTCTTCAGCGAGAGCGCGCCCATGTTGGAGATGATGCGATCCTCGTCGATCTCAATCCCCGGCAACCGCGCGACATCGGATCCGGTCGCGACGAGAATGGCCTTGCTCGCCGTCAAGGTCCTGGTCCCGCCTTCGCCGAGCTCGATCGCGAGCCGGTCCGGTGCTTCGAAGCGGGCGCTGCCCTTCACCCACTCGACCTTGTTCTTTCGGAGCAGCTGCTCGACGCCCTTGGTGAGGCCCGCAACAACCTCGTCCTTTCGCTTGATGAGCTGGCAGAGGTTGAGAGCGACGCCGCCGATCCCAATGCCATGCTCCTCGAGTCCTTCGCTCACGTCGGCGAAGAGCTCGGTCGAGTGGAGCAGCGCCTTGGAGGGGATGCACCCGACGTTGAGGCAGGTGCCTCCAAGCGTCGGCCGCCGTTCGACGCACGCGACGCTCATCCCAAGCTGAGAGGCACGGATGGCCGCCGGATAGCCTGCCGTGCCACCGCCGATCACGATGATGTCGAAGCTGTCGCTCATCACGTCTCCTCGTTCGCCTCGGCTGCCGGCCGATCACATCACGTCAGGCGCAGTGCGGCTGATGCGCTCACGGCCGAACGTGGTTCGTCACAAACCAATCCGCAGGCAGCGATAGC
This sequence comes from Hyphomicrobiaceae bacterium, assembly GCA_008933705.1. GTDB lineage: Bacteria > Pseudomonadota > Alphaproteobacteria > Rhizobiales > Hyphomicrobiaceae > AWTP1-13. The sequence goes on along the minus strand of WBUN01000006.1, from coordinate 106,114 downwards.
TTACCTACTTCCTGTATCCACTACAGAATCAACCCCTGATGAATCACCATCGGAGGCTGGTCCAAATGGGTGAATGCACGCGCCCCCGCGGAGCGCGTGCATTCGGTCGTGCATCTCCGAATTCAGCTTCGGGGGCCCCTACGTGCAGCGGGCGGTGCGGAATCGTTCCGCGGAGCGCATCGCACCATCACACCCGGCACCTTCCCGGCCGGGTGAGATGTATGGACACAGCGCCTCGCCCCGGCGTTCGCCGAGGTGCGAAGATCTCCTTGAGCGGTGGCACAGGCGCTCAGCGCCAACGCCGCCGCAGCCGTCCCAAAGACGGTCTTGGCGTATCGAATGATCATGATTGTCTCCGAAGTATTGGGCCGCACCCCGCTTTGGGGTCTCGCGCTCAGGTCCCTTGCGTCTTCGGAGGTCGGAAGGTCGGATATGCCGGATCTCCATGGAGAGCGCGGACGACGGTCGCACTCCACGTGTCCGGAACGATCGCCGGCGCGTTGACGCAGGCTGCGTCTGGAGGCTCGAATCCAATATGGCATGGGCATGTGAAGCAGTTGCGCCCGCCTGCCGCAGGACGCTCAGGCTGCTGGTCGCCTCGAATCGCGCGGTCCCCCCTCGCTTCAATCATCGCCTCTTGAGACGGCTTAGCCGCAGCCGGACAGGGCACGGTCGTAATGGCGAGACAGGCTATGACGATGAGCGACACCGCATGCATCCCGACACGCAACGGGACGATCGCGAGGCCCAGGAAGTAAGCCGCTCTCATGCTCACCAGAGCCACTCGCAACGGTGAGGCTTTAGCGTCATAGCAGAATCTCCAAGCTCATCATGCATCCTGTACTCGCTACAGGATCAAGCGGAATCGAAACGCTCACGATGCGCCGTGTCATCCTCCGCTGTCCGGCACGATTGGCTAAGCTTGCCCGCCGGACTCCGCAAAACCGTTCTCGGGTTCACACACCTCCAGTCGTTTGCTAAACCGATGACCTGTAGTCACTACAGATGATGATCACTATCGAAGTCATGGTCGATCTATGGGGCCGGAGCAGGCGGTGAGACCCGACGAGCCTGGTCAGTGTCCGCGCATCGACAAGTGATGAACATGAGATCGGCTGATGAGCTTCTATTCCATCTATCAGCAGGGCTTCGTCCGTGTCGCGGCCTGCACCCCGAAATGCGAAGTCGGCGACCCAAGCTACAATCTCGCCGAGACGTTGGCGCTGGCGCGAGATGGCGCGCGCCAAGGCGTCGCGCTGATGGTGTTCCCGGAACTAGGTCTTTCGGCTTACGCCACTGGCGCAGCAAATGCTGGCGGCTCTGCAGCATCCGTTCGCGCTAGGCGAACCGCTGTACGATGTGACGTTTGAGAATGTGCAGGCGGGCCTGCGCACCGACATCTTGTTCCGCGCGGCCAATCAGCGAGACGCGATGGTGCTTGGCACCGGCGATCTGTCGGAGATCGCGCTCGGCTGGTCGACGTACGGCGTTGGCGACCAAATGAGCCACTACAACGTCAACGCTTCGGTGCCGAAGACACTCATCCAGCATCTCATCCGCTGGGTGGCGCAGTCAGACGCCTTCGACGAAGAGACCAGCCGCACGTTGCTCTCGATCCTCGACACCGTGATCTCACCCGAGCTTGTGCCGGCGGATGCCGGCGGCGCATTGCAGAGCACGGAGGAGAAAATCGGGCCGTATGAGCTGCAGGATTTCACTCTGTTCTATTTGGCCCGTCATGGCCTGAAACCGTCGAAAATCGCTTTCCTGGCCTTCCACGCTTGGCGCGACGCCGCCACAGGCGCATGGCCGCCTCAATATCCACATGAGCGCCGCCGCGCCTATGACTTGGCGACAATCAAGTCCTGGATGGAGGTGTTTCTCTATCGCTTCTTCGCGATCAGCCAGTTCAAGCGGTCGGCCTCGCCCAACGGACCCAAGGTCACCGCTGGCGGGTCGCTGTCGCCGCGAGGGGACTGGCGAGCGCCGTCGGACGGCAATGCCCGGCTATGGCTCGAGGAATTGCGTGCCAACACGCCAGCGGACTAAGCCAGGACCTTACCGGGAGCCGATCTGCCAAACCGCAGATCAGGCCCATGGCATGCCCGCAGTCAATCGTTCTGGGGTTCACATGCCCTTGGCTGCTCGTTATATCTGCATTCTGTAGCCGCTACAGAATTGGGCCGAGATGATAACGATCGGGACCTTGTCCAAACGCACCGGAGTCAACATTGAGACGATCCGTTACTATGAGCGGATCAAACTCATACCCGTGCCCTCACGCACTGAGAGTGGACGACGCCTTTACGGAGCAGAAGACATCCGGCGGCTGACATTTATCCGCCACGCCAGGGACCTCGGTTTCGACATCGCGGCCATCAAGACGATGCTCGCTCTGCAGGAAGTGCCCGACGCATCGTGCCAGCAGGTGACTCAGATCGCCACCGATCAGCTTGAAGCCGTCGAGAGCCGGATCCGCCGCCTGCTCGGGCTTAGGACTGAGCTCACTCGGATGATCAAGGAGTGCGACAACGGCAAAGTCGCGACTTGCCGGATCATCGAAGTTCTCGCTGACCCTCCCGGTCATTCGGACGGCCCATAATATCTCCGAGCACCAGGATCGCGACGCCGCAGACAATGGCCGCGTCAGCGAAATTGAACGCTGGCCAATGGTGATCCCACGCGTGAAAATCCAGATAGTCGACAACAGCGCCGATCCGAAGGCGGTCAAGGACATTGCTCAGGGCGCCCCCGACTATGGCTCCGAGGCCCAGCGCTTGCGACCGCTTACGTGTCCGCCAGAGCCATACGGCAAGCAGGACGATGATGCCCATCATGATGGCCGCCAAGATCAGCGGGCGGCCGGAGAACCAACCCGCGAACATCCCGAACGACACGCCTTCATTGAAGCCGAGCCGCACAGTGAAGAACGGTGCGATGGGCACCACCGCGCCGGGCGAGAGACTGCTCAAGGCGATCTGTTTGGTGACCTGGTCCAATGCGAGGGCGAAAGCCGCTGTCGCCAGACCGATGACTCGAAGGTCTCGCATCACGCTGGGCGGATCCCGCGGTAGAGCGAGATGGAGCCGCTCAGTGTTGGAATGACGAGAGTCTCCTCCACGCCGCGGAATCCGGCCCTACGCATCAGCTCCGGTAGAATCCCATCGGCGTTCGGTTGAGTATTCACGTGACCGTCTAGGTTCTGAATGATTGCTCTGAAGAGGCTCCGCATGAGCGCCGTGCGCTGAAGCCCATAATCGGCGATGTGCACCTCGCCGCCGGCCACAAGCGCCGCGTGAATCGCAGCGAGCGCTGCCACTTTCTCCTCCATCGGTACTTGGTGAAACACGAGGCTCGACACCATCTTTGTAGGCGGCGGGCCCGCCAACAACTCAGCCGCTTGCCGCGCGAAGCCAATATTCAGCTCAGCCGACAGGCCGGCGGCTGCGACTTTCTTCCGGGCACGCGCCATCACCGCTGGGTCGGGATCAATCCCTATGAGTCGCGCTGACGGCGCAGCCTTTCCCAAGCGGACTAGAAGTGATCCGGTGCCACAGCCGACATCGACGATCACGTCACCCGCTCTCGGACGGACCTGCTCGATGAGCGCGCTTCTCCATCGATGCTCGCGCGTGAGGGCCGCTACTCCGAAGTCGTAAAGGGGGGTGAGCCAGTGATGCCCGGCGGCGGGTGTGAAGGTCAGGTCAGACGGCATGGTGATCTTTCGTTGATTCGACCACCATGCATCCTGTAGCGCCTACAGATTCAAGCTTGAATCGTCGCTGCGCTGCCTGTTTGTACGGTCGTCGCCATCATCGTCAGGTCGCCCGCACCGCGGTTTTGCGATTGAGCCAGAAACCCGCAACCAGAATTGCCAGGGCCGCTAGTTGGGCCAGCACCGTCTCGGTTGTCGGGAACAGTCCGAGCATCTGGATGCGCGGTACGCCCGGCAGCGGCACGACTCCCAGGATTCCTGCCTCCTGAAGACCCGCTACGCCCTTCCCAGCGAGCACGACGGCTAGGATCGCGATGAGAATGGCGCTCCACGAAAAGAACTGGGCGATCGGCAAGCGGGTGCTGTACCGGAGCATGATCCAGGCCAGCACGGCGAGCAGCACAGCCGCCGCAGCCGCACCGCCAAGCATTGCCAAGCCGTTTCCCTGGGCCCACAGCGCGGCATAAAACAGGATGGTTTCGAACACTTCCCGGTAGACGACGACAAAGGCCAGCAGGAAGAGAAACCAGCCCGAACGTCGAGACAGAGCATGCGCCATCTTCTCCTTGATGTAGCGCTGCCATGCCTCCGCGTTGCTTTTCCCATGCATCCAGATTCCGACCGTCAGGAGGATGATCGCAGCGAATAGCGAGCCGAAACCCTCGGTAAGCTCCCGCGAAGCACCGCTGATACCAATGAAATATGTCGCAATGAACCAGCTGGCCACGCCAGCCGCAAGCGCCGCCGCCCATCCGCCATGTACGAAGCCGAGCATCTCGGTCCGCTCCGTTTTTCGGAGAAAGGCGATCATCGCGATCACGATCAGCAGCGCCTCAAGCCCCTCACGCAACAGCACGCCGAATGCGCCAGCGAAGCTTGACGCACTGCTTGCCTTTTCTGGCGCTAGCGCGGCTTCGGCCTCGCCGAAGAGCGCTGCGAGTTCCTGATTGGCGGCCTGGACTTCAGCGAGCGGGCGCGCGTCGGCAATCGCTGCTCGAAGTGCGCCCATTGCTTGCTCGATCCTCGCCATCAGTTCCGGATCGCGAGCCGCGAGCATCGGCTCGACAGGCTCGAATCCATCGAGATAGGCGGACAACGCGAGATCAGTTGCGGCCTGCCGATTCCCAGCCGCATAGGCTTTGAGGCTCGCGTCAAGGCGCTCGCGCGTGAGCGCAAGCGAGCCGTCGGCACGGGCAGTGACGGTGTCCGGATGTCGGCGCAGAAACGCCGTCAGCGCGGCAGCGTTCTTGGGACCGAGGTCGCGGGCCAGAGCGGCCGGCGTTGCCCCGACCAGAGCCGCAAGGTTGGGATGTTTTGATCGTATATCGGCGCGCTCCCGCCAAAGCTGCTCGCCATCAGCAGCAGCTGTTTCAGGATAGGCGAAAGTGCCGACGTAGAACGCAAGCGCCCAGCGATCTTGCTCAGGAAGGGAATCGAAGCCGGCCATTGCGGTGCCGTCGAGGCCTTGGGTGATGACCTGATAAAGACCGAACAAACTGCGCTGATCAGCGCGCACCTTGTCGCTGAATGCGATCGGCCGTGGATCAAGCCCCGCCGAACCCGGCCCATGTCCGTCGCCCGTTGTGCCGTGACAGCTCGCACAATTCTGGGCGTAGAGCGCAGCCCCGCGCGCAAGGTCTGGCGGCGCCATCGGCGCGAGCGGCACGGGATAGGCAGCGAGCAGCGCGGACGCAAGCGCCTTAGATTGTGCGGCAACTTCAGCGGGGGTCGCCTTTGCCGCGATCGCCGCGCGCAACCTCCGCGTCCTACGCACCAGGTCGGCCTTGTCGCTTTTGTCGGGCAGAGCCTCGAGCCTAGTTTCTACCTGGCCCGCGAACTCCACCATCTCCGCATATTCGGCCTCACTGGTAACGCGGCCTCCAGAAACGGCACCGGCGTAGTCGACAGCAATATAGTCGAGGAGCCGCCACACCGTCTGGACTTCCGTCTCGTTCGCAATCGCCTGACTCGGCACAATCTGCGAGAGAATGGCGGAAAGCAGCACCATGAGCGTATAGCGCCATGCCTTTTCAACGGCTCTCGTGCGGGGGCGAACAGGACCACGGGACAGGCGCATCTACGAACCTCAGTTGAGAATCGTTCGCGCAATAATCCTGTAGTCCCCACAGGATCAAGCAATAAGGGAAATGCCGCTCGATTAGTCGACCGAATAGAGTCGGCTCCCATTGGCGCGACACGACGTGGTCGCAATTTCCGATCAGGCCGCTTCACGATGGGCAGCTCGATAGAGTCCATAGCCCACTTTGATGAGCAGACCCTCGTCGCACATCCGGGCCAGATAACAGCGCGGAACCCCAATATCGGTCAGGTCCCGCGTTCGGACGATCCCCTTTTCAAGAACGAGAGCGACTGCTCGCTGCCGCAGTGAGGGCTTGGGACCGCCGGCGAGGCGTAGCGCTTCGGCGCGGTCGCGGTCACGTTTGCGGATTTTTGGCCCTTTCGGCGTGGCGCTGGGTCGGGGAATTGCGTATTCATAGTTCGCGTCTTCGCCGATCCCGGCGAGCCAATTTGCGCCATGCTTTCAGTGACTTAACTGGCGAGTTGAGCGAACGCCGGCGCCCCGCTCCGGCCTCCATTCGGCGTTGGTCCACGCACGATCCGGCAGTAGATGTCGGATCTTCGCCGGCGCGCCTTGGCGCATCGAAGCGCGCCGCGACCTCAGCCCGTGAACCTACTCCTGAAGCCAGCCCGCGCGCACTGCCCAGCAGGAATTGCGTTGCGTCATTTCCAGCACACTTCTGGAAACGAATGTGTTGTTCTTGCACATTTATCGGCGCAAGGCGCCCTGCGGGCAGCGCCGGCCGTCGATATGCGCGGTTACCTGCCGGTTACAAGCACCGGAGCCGCTTCGGCCCACCCGGAACGTGAAAGAGCCGCCCGAAGGCGGCTCTCCCTGTATCGATGACTTGGAACCCGATCAGAACTTGATGCGGGCGCCGGTCATGACCATCTGGAAGTCTTCGACCTGCACTGCCGCGCCCGAGGCAACGCTCACGTCGCCGCTGTAGTTGCGGTAGGCTGCATACAGCTCCATGGCGGCGGCGTCGATGTTCTGCACAACGCCCAGGCCCCAGAATGTCACCTCCGAGTCGCTCACCACGCTCGCAGCTGCGATGTTGTAGCCAGCCGCCGTCGCGGCAAGACCTGTGGCGCCATCGTCAATGTGGCCATACTCGCCGTACAGCACGGTCTTGCCGAGGCCGGTCCAGTTCTGGGCGATACCACCGGCGACGTACCAGAACTTGGTGTCGGGACGGTTGGTGCCAAACGCTGCACCCGAGACGGTATCCGTTGCTGCGAGGCCGTGGTACGACAACTGCAGGTAGGCGCCGTTCAGGAACAGGCCAGACGGCACGTGCATGATGCTGGCCGAGCCTTGCCACTTACGTTGGTCAGGTGCGAGAGTGGCGGCGGGAGCGGTCGCATCGGGCTCGGCATCCTTGTTCTGCGAGTAGGAAGCCGTCGCCGCGATACGGAAGCCGCTGAACTCGCCGGCATAGCGCACGGCGGCATCCCAGAAGTCGTCCTCGGCCCACGCCACCGATGCGGAGAAGCCCGCAAACGTCGGCGTATCGTAGCGGGCACCGTCTGCGCGGCTGGTGCCAGCCACCGAGATGGCATTGCCGCCGAACAGCGTGTTCCAGGTGGATGTTCCATAGCCGCTGCCGGTACCCTTGTTGGACACCAGCAAGTAGCCGTTGTTCCAGAGGCCGAACTGCGGGCCGCCGACGACGAGGATGCCGCCGAGGTCGGTCTGCGTCGTGCCGGACTGCGCCGTGTTGATGCGGCCGACCGTCAGCTTGCCGTAGCTCTTGCTGTCCAGGTACCAGTTGGCGATTTCGATCGCCGGCGTTGCATCACCGTCTGCAAGTATGGCAGTACCAGCGGTGGTGGAACCATACGCCGACTGGTTGCCGTCGTCGTCAAACTGGTTGACGTGGTGGCCGCGGGCGCCGAGGCCGAGCACCCACACGAACTGATAGCCGGCTGTCACATCCGCATTGATGCGGGCCGAGCCGTCGAACTGGAAGGCGCTGCGCGATACGCCGCTGTCGACCGAATAGAAATCGGACCTCTTGCCGTCGTCCCAGAACGCCAATGCACGGTTGACCTGACCGCTGATGGTCATGCTGACCTTGCGGTTGCCCTTGCGAGCTGTCGTGGCCTCGAGCTCGGCCACCCGCTCTTCCAGATCGGCGCAGCAATCGCCGCCAAGGTCAGCTGCCTTAGCGGACGGCATCGCCATGCCAGTTACGAGAAAACCAGCGGCGGCCAGGACCGCGAGCCGACTGGTTGACTTCAACAGTCCCCCGAACTGTGAAGATTCAGCGACTCTGCGTTCGGAACAGTAGATCCGACGCACGCCAGGTTACCTGTCCGGTTACATCGAAGACGTTCTCGCATGCTAGACATAAATCCATCTTCGCTCCGTCTTGGTATTGTTACAGTAGCATGCTCCTCAATATACGAAGCCTCTGCGAAGTTCTGTGCGTAAATGAAAGACCGTATGAGCGTAACAATTCTCTGTTCTTCCCCCCGCTGTCATCGTATGTTCACAAGAGTGTCACGGAAGTGCACATTGCGTGAGCAATACGAGTGTCGCGTAAGCACAACAGCCTGTCGGGCAGACCTGCCAGCCGAACGGCCGATTCCCCCCGGGCCGTTCTGGCTCCGCGCCATCACTGGCATCCGCTTGCTCGCTGGTTGAGCGGGCCAATGAGCTTCAGCGCCTCCGTCACCAGGAGAGATCGCAAGCGGCGCTTGGCGACCGGAGAGGTCGTCCTGCAGACGCGCTTCGTGGTGAACTTTCGCGAGCCTCGCACCGGCAAGCGCAAGCAGCTGTTCTTCGAGCGCCAGAGAGACGCCATCGCCATGCGCGACTCCCTGGTGGCGAGCGTTGCCACGGACAGCTACGCGGAGGTGCACACAAGCCTGACCGTTGCCGGAGCCGTCGAGTACTGGCTCGAAAATCGCCGCAGCGAGGTCAAGAAGGGGACGTGGAACAGCTACCGTCAGGCCGTGGGGTACATCGTCGGCCCCTTGCTCGTGGGCACGAAGCTGGAGCGCCACGTGTACGCCCGCACGGGCAGGAGGCCGGAAGATGCCGAGTTCATCGACATGCTCGGCAACAGGCCCATCGCGGACCTCACCACGGCCGACATCCGCAACTGGCATCGGACGCTGACCAGCCATGTCAGCAGCTACACGGCCAATGTCGCCAAGAAATTCCTGCGCGCCGCGCTGGCCCTGGCCGCGGAAGACTTCCAGTTGCGCGTTCCTCCCATGCCGTCGCGCCTCGGGCGCGGCAGGGTCAAGACGAAGAAGTCCATCCTCTCGCCGGAGCAGGTCGGGCTCCTGCTGGCGGCCGCGCAACGCGACGAGCACAAAGGCGTCTACTACGCGTTCCCCTTCCTGACCGGTGTGCGTCCGAGCGAACAGCTCGCCCTGCTCTGGGAGGATATCGATCTCGCCAACGGCGTCATCTTCATCCGGCGCATGCAAGAGATGGACGGCTCCATCACGAACCTGACCAAGACCGCGGCGGGCACGCGGGAGATCCCGATCTCGCCGCTTCTCAAGGAGATGCTGCTCAGATGGCGGCCTGTCTGCCCCGGCGAGCAGGGCGAGCCGTGGCGTGTCTTCCCGCGGCTCGGGCGGCTCCGTCCCGGCAGGGAGGCCAAAGGCGGCGGCGCGCTGTCCTACGCAAACTTTCGCAACAGCTACTGGCGGCCGGCCTTCGCGGCGCTCGGCTTGCCGTACGTAACCCCGCACAGCGCCCGGCATGCCTTCATCAGCACCCTCCAGGCGGGAGGCATCGAAGTGGGCCTCGTCGCCAAGCTGGCTGGCCACGCCAACGTGACCGTCACCCTTGGCCACTATACGCAGGCCGTTCGCGGCGGCGAGGCGGCCATCGAGGTCCTCGAGGAGACCTATGCCCGCGGCAGGACCGCCGTCGAGGCGCGCACGCCGTCAGCGCCGCTCGTCCACCAGACCGAGCACGACGCGCACTCCTGAGCGTTCCCGGTCCGACAGGCGCCCGCTCCCCTGTACCTGAGGGTTCCCGGTCCCGGGCACGTTGGCTACAACCATGACCCGCCGGCCGGCCCTCGCAGAAAGCGATCGGGCCGCCAAGCCCGGCCGAAGGAAGTCCCGCATGCCCGCACGGCAGAGATCGGCCATCATTCTCGCGTTCGCGCTCACGATGGCCGTGGCGGGCTTCCTGCTGTTCCAGGTTCAGCTCGTGCTCGCCAAGTACATCCTGCCCTGGTTCGGCGGCAGCGCCTCGACCTGGCTCGTGTGCCTGCTGTTCTTCCAGGTGGCGCTGCTCGCGGGCTATGCCTACGCCTATGCGGTCAGCCGCCCCCTCAGCCTGCGGCGACAGGTCGTGCTCCAGTTTGCCGTTGTTGCCGTCAGCCTCCTGCTCCTGCCCATCACGCCCTCCGAAAGCTGGAAGCCGCAGGACGCCGGCGACCCGACCTGGCGCATCGTCGCCCTTCTCGCCATATCCGTTGGGGGCCCATACGCCGTGCTTGCGACGACGACGCCGCTGTTGTCGCGCTGGCTCGCCGGCATCGATCCCGCGCTCGATCCGGCGCGCCTGTTCGCCGCCTCCAATCTCGGCTCCTTCCTCGGGCTGCTCACCTTCCCTTTCGCCTTCGAGCGCTTCATCTCGAGCGAGGCGCAGACGCGCTGGTGGTCATGGAGCTACGTGCTCTACGGCATCCTGCTTGCCGCGTGCGGGGCCATCACACTGGCCCGCACACGGGCCGATGCGAGGGCAGACGCGGGCACGCCCTTCCTGCAAGCCCGGACGAGCGACGCGCTTGCCGCCTGGATCACTCTCCCCGCGCTCGGCTCGGTACTGCTGCTCGCCACCACCAACGCCATCCTGCAATGGTCCGCGGTCCTGCCGTTCCTATGGGTCGTCCCGCTCAGCATCTATCTGCTCACGTACGTGATCGCCTTTGGCCATCAGCGGGCCTACGACCGCCTCCCGTTCGGCGCCGCATTCCTGCTGCTGGCGGGCACGAGCTTCCTGGTGGCGTCGGTGCCGGCGTCCTCGCGGGGATTCCTAGGCCTGCTCACGCTTCATGCTGCCATCCTCTTCGCCGGCTGCATGATATGCCACTGCGAGCTGGCGCGGCTTCAGCCGGAGCCGGCACGCCTGCCGAAGTTCTATCTTGCCATCACGCTCGGAGGCGCGCTCGGCGGCATTGGCGTTGCGCTCATCGCGCCGCTCCTGCTCAGCGACTATTTCGAGCATTGGCTGGTGCTGGGCGCGGTCGCGATCGCCGCGGTCGTGCTCATGGTGCGCGAGGGGCAGGCGCGCAGAATGCGCACGATTGCGCCGGTCGCCGGCGTCGCCGGCATATTCTTCGTTGGCGGCCTGGCCGTTGGGATCAGGGATGAGATTGCGCCTGAGAGCGTGCTCGTCGAGCGCATCAGGAACTTCTACGGCGTCGTGAAAGTGCTGCGGCAGGAGAAGGACAGCCTGGATCGGCACATCCTCATGATGCAGCAGGCGGGGATCGAGCAGGGCGGGCAATTCCAGGGCGCCGGGCGGAGCATGGCTCTGCTGTGCGGCTTCGACGACCGAAGCGCGCTCGGCCTCGCCTTGCGAAACCATGCGAAGCGCCGCACGGGAGCGCAGAACGCGCCCCTGCGCATCGGCATCATCGGGCTCGGCGCCGGCACAATTGCGGCACATGGGCGCGAGGGCGACGTCATCCGCTACTACGAGCTCAATCCTGCCGTGCTCGATCTGGCCAAGCGCCACTTCACGTTCCTGCGCAGCGCCAAGGCGACGACCGACGTGCTGCTCGGCGATGGACGCCTCGTGCTGGAGCGGCAGTTGAAGACAGGCGAGGCGCAGAACTTCGACGTGCTGGTGATCAATGCCTTCCGCGGTGCGTCCCCTCCCATGCACCTGATGACGGCGGAGGCGTTCGAGATCTATCTCGGGCATCTGGCCGGCGACGGCATACTCGCGGTCAATTTCGAGGTCGACACCTTCGAGATGGCGCCGTTGCACCGGGGCCTGGCGCAGCGTTTCGGTGTCGAGGTGCGCTGGTTCGAGACCCGGGAGGTTAAGGGCTGCGACAGCCCCATCAGCTGGGCCCTTTACACCCAGGACAAGGCCTTCTTCGCAATGCCGGCGGTGCGGAGGGCGATTTCGCCATGGCGGGACGACGGCCGGTCGGAGATCGTGTGGACCGACAACGACAGCAACCTCGTCAGCATCCTGAACTGGGGAGAATGACCCGACCGCCCGCCGACAACATCTTCCCCTTTCCCGCATTCTCTGCGCCATCGGCATTACCCTCTTGAATCTCTCGGTGATCTGGCCATTTTCGTGTGCGGCTGCCCACGCTGGCGGCTCGACCCGCTATCTTGCCCACCGTCTCTACCACTGAAGGCTGAGCTGATGACCGATACTCCTCCGGACCGTCTGTGCGCCGACCCGGCGAGCCCGCACTATGACGCCGCCGTCCTCGAAAGGGGCGTGGGCGTGCGCTTCAAGGGCGTGGAGAAGACCAACGTCGAGGAATACTGCGTCAGCGAGGGCTGGGTGCGCGTGTCCGCCGGCGCCAGCAAGGACCGCTATGGCCGGCCGATGACGATCAAGCTCAAGGGCACCGTCGAGCCCTACTTCCGCGACAGGAGCGAGAGCCGGTGACCCCAGGGGCTGTGCCGCCGGGAACAGCGCCCGCCCGGCCCGCATGCGAGTTTCCTCCAACGAGAATGACAACGTCAGTCCAGAGGAGACTTCACCATGCGATACCTGGAGGATGAGACGGCGATCCTCGATGAGGCCTGCGCCACCGGCGTGTTCAGCAGCTTCTTCGAGGCCGACGGTATGCACGATCCGCAGTCACCGGGGAGCAGCTATTTCGAGGCGCGCGAGCTACTGCACATCGTCGGCGGCAGGAGCCGGCACCTCGACGAATAATGATGCTCAACGGCGCGCAAAGAGCCTAGCCCGGTGGCCTGCCAGGGCTAGGCGCAGCATCGGGCGGTTAAGGGTTGGCACACCGCGAATCGGCTCGAAGCTGCGCCCACAGCTAGCCCCTGGTGTATGACAGCGATGTGGCGCTCCGCAATCAATCCCAAGCGCTCGGCAATGCGCTGCCAATTGCTGGAGCTGAGCCTAAGTGCGGCGCCGCCGATCAATGCCGCGCGGAGAACATCGGCCGCCGCGGGCGATAGGTGCGCCAGATCAGATATCCGAAACCGGCGCCGGCAGCGGCGAACGACAGCCCTCCCAGCACGACGCCTGGCAATAGCTTGCCGAAATAGACCGCGGCACCGGCGCCGATGGCAACGCCGATCGAGCCCGAGTTGAGCAGCGCGGTGGCAGCATCTGATGTTGCGTGGAAGATTGTGCGCATGGCGCGCTCCCATCAAAGTTGCACGCACACACACTGAGAAACATTAGCTGATTTGCCCGGCCTGAAACAAGCGCGCGCCCGGCATTCACAGGCATATCCATCGCCGCAGCAGGGCGGCCGTCGTCCATTCGCACCTGCGAATCAGCTATATGCTGGCCGGTTAAGCAGTGGAGGGATTGGTCATGACAGACAAGACAACCCTGGTGGTGCCCGGACAGAAGCTGTCGGTTCCCAAGGTATTCAAGAGAACCATCCAGGTTGCCATCTCGGTCGCGCTCACCGCTGCTGTCGCGCTGGTCCTCGTCGTGGCCAGCGGCATGCTCCTCGCGCGGGGCAGCTCATCGAGAGGCGTCGACATCTGGCTGACCTTCATCAACAGGTCGGACATCCAGGCGACCATGGTCCTGACGGCGATCGTCACGGTGCTGTTCGTCTATTGGCAGCGCGATCGCGAGCGCAGGTAGTCCAACCCAACCCTTGCGAAGGACCTAGCCGACGCACACGGCGCGCATGCCGTCCGGCCTCGGCGCAGGCTCCTGCGCGGCGTGCTCGAGCGGGCATTCCGAGGCGGCAGTAAGCCGCTCCATGTCGGGCACGATGACGGTGCGCATGCCCTGCAGCCTGATGACCCCGATCGAGCGCAAGCGGGTCATGTTCCGGCTCACCGTCTCGATGGTCAGGCCCAGGAAGTCGGCCATCTCGCCCCGCGTGAGAGGCAGCTCGAACCGCACCGCGTTCACCCACCCGGATCCGGCGCCCGCCGCACCGCGGAAGCGCTGCGCGAGGATCAGGAGGAAGCTTGCCACTTTCTCGGCGGCCGTCTTGCGCCCGAGCAGCACCATCCAGGCGCGCGCTGCGTCGAGGGCGTCCAGCGTGTGCTGAAGCAGGCGACGCTCGACGCCGGGCACCGCGCGCATGACCTGCTCGAAACGCGACCTCGCGAACGTGCACAGCTCCACGTTGATTGCCGCCTCGGCGCGGAAGCCGCTCGGACCGCCCAGCGGCCGTCCCACGAAGTCCGCTGGAAACTGCAGCTCGACGATCTGCTCGCGGCCATCGACCAGGGTCTTCGTCAGCTTGACCACGCCCGACAGCACGTTGGCGAGATACGGCAGCTCCTGCTGATCGTCGACGATCGTCTGCCCCGCCGCGAAGCGCCGGCGCCGTGCCACGGCGCTCAGGCGCGCCAGTTCGTCCGGAGACAGCGCGCTGCACAATCCTTTGTGTCTGGCGATGCACCCATCGCAGCCGCTCGCAGGCATGACCCACTCCTTAGATTCTCCATATTTTTGCGCCGCAGCATGACCCAGCCTATGCGGCATGATGTCGGGCGTGCGGTACCTCCCCCTCCATGCCAGGCGAGCGCTCCGATCAGCCATACGGCGTTCTGGCATTGATTTTTGTCAACGCCGCCGGTCGCCCGACCTGCGCAGCTGGGAGTTGCTCGGGGGGAGGGCGCATGAATGAAAAGCCTTGCAGATCGGATAGCCGACGCAACGCGGAAGATTGCTGAAGCCGAACGGGCCATCGAAGAGCAGCGGGCGCGCATTGCACAGGCGCATAGCAGCGGCGGCGATACCGTCCGCCTGCAATCCGTGCTGGACGCGTGGCTCGATGAACTGGCCCTGCTCAAGGCGGGCCGGAACCTGCTGCAGAGCCTGCTGGACCCGGGCGAGACCGACGCCTGATGCCGCCTCTCACCTCCTGCATCTTGGCGGCGCCGCCCGACGCCCGGCCTACTCGCATTCCTTCTGCGCCATGCGCTCGAGCGCCGCCAAGTCGCGCACGATGATGGCGCGCCCTTCCGCAACCTCGATTGCGCCGGCCGAGCGCAGGGCCCGGATCTGCCGGCTGACGGTCTCGATGCGCAACCCCAGGTACTCCGCCATCTCCGTGCGCGACAACGGAAAATCCCAATGCACCGCCGGGCGCTCGGCGCCGCCGTCCGCGCCGGCCCGGCGCAGGCGCCGCGCAACCAGCAGGATCAGGGAAGCCACCTTTTCCTCAGCCGTCTTGCGGCCGAGCAGAAACATCCATTCCCGGGCGGCATCGACCTCGTCCAGCGTACGCTCAAGGAAGAGCTGCGAGAGGCCCGGTGTCTTCTGCAGCAGGTCCTCGAAGTGGCACCGGTCGAGGCAGCACAGCTCGACCGCCGTCGCCGCCTCGGCGGTGAAAGGGCTTCGGCCCCTGAACGGGCGGCCCAGGAAGTCGGCAGGGAAGAGCAGACCGACAATCTGCTGGCGTCCGTCGGGCAGGCTCTTGGTAAGCTTGATCACCCCCGACAGCACGGTGGCGAACCAGTCCTGGCGCTGATCGGCGCCGGAGATAAAGCGTCCGGCATCATAGTGCCGGTGATAGGCGGTCCGGTTGAGACGGCCCTGCTGGTCCTCGGGCAGCCCACGACACAAGGCCTTTTGCCTTACGGCACAGATGGTGCAGGCATTGCGTTTTCGCATCGGCAGATCCGCTCGGGGTGGCCATCGCAGGCGCCAGCAGAGCGCAGAATTGCCGCACCATCCTTTGATCTAGATCAAGCGGCACAGGCGTCTTCCACTCACTCATTGCTGCCCGGCACCTGAATCAAGGGCCACCGGCCGGACGCCGGGCGGCGCGGCTGGAGCCGTGCACGGGGGGCATTTCGGGGAGGGAGAACATGGCCGCAGGAAGCACAGCCCACGCTGACGATCATCCGCACGGCTGGCGCCGCTGGCTGATGTCGACCAATCACAAGGACATCGGCACGCTGTACCTCGTGTTCGCCATGGTGGGCGGCATCGTCGGCGGCCTCTTCTCGATCGGCATCCGGATGGAGCTGCAGGAGCCGGGCCTGCAATATTTCTCCAATCCGCACATGTTCAACGTCTTCACGACCGCGCACGGGCTGATCATGGTCTTCTTCATGATCATGCCCTCGCTGTTCGGCGGCTTCGGCAACTGGTTCGTGCCGCTGACGATCGGCGCGCCGGACATGGCCTTCCCGCGCATGAACAACATCTCGTTCTGGCTGCTGCCGCCGGCATTCATGCTGCTGTTCCTGTCCCTTTTCGTGCCGGGCGCCTCGGGCTCGACGGGAGCGGGCGTCGGCTGGACCGCCTACGCCCCGTTGTCCACCAGCGGGCACCCCGGCCCCGCCGTCGATTTCGCCATTCTCGCGCTGCATCTCGCCGGCGCCTCTTCGATCCTGAGCTCGATCAATTTCATCACCACCATCTTCAACATGCGCGCCCCGGGCATGACGCTGCACAAGATGCCGCTGTTCGTGTGGTCCATCCTGGTCACGGCCTTCCTGCTGCTGCTGTCGCTGCCCGTTCTGGCCGGCGCCATCACCATGCTGCTGACCGACCGCAACTTCGGCACGACCTTCTTCGAGGCCAAGGGCGGCGGCGATCCGCTGCTCTTCCAGCATCTGTTCTGGTTCTTCGGCCATCCCGAGGTCTACATCATCATCCTGCCGGGCTTCGGCCTCGTCAGCCAGGTGATCTCGACGTTCTCGAGGAAGCCCGTGTTCGGCTATCTCGGCATGGCCTACGCGATGGTCGCCATCGGGTTCGTCGGCTTCATCGTGTGGGCCCACCACATGTACACGGCCGGCCTCGGCGTCGATGTGCAGGCGTACTTCCTGTTCGCCACCATGGTGATCGCGGTGCCGACCGGCGTGAAGATATTCTCCTGGATCGCCACCATGTGGGGCGGGTCGATCCGCTACACCACGCCGATGCTGTTCGCGCTGGGCTTCATCTTCCTGTTCACGGTCGGCGGCGTGACCGGCGTGATGCTCTCCAACCCCGGCGTTGATCGGCTCCTGCACGACACCTACTACGTCGTCGCGCATTTCCACTACACCATGTCGATCGGCGCGCTCTTCACGCTGTTTGCGGGCTGGTACTACTGGTTCCCCAAGATCAGTGGCCGCATGTACTCTGAGGCCATCGGCAAGCTGCACTTCTGGTTGAGCTTCATCGGCGTCAACCTGACGTTCTTCCCGCAGCACTTCTCGGGTCTTGCCGGAATGCCGCGGCGCTACGTCGACTATCCGGACGCGTTCGCCTACTGGAACTACATCTCTTCGATGGGGTCCTACATCTCTGCAGTCTCCGTGCTCGTATTCTTCGCCGGCATCGCATTGGCGTTCGCGCGCAAGCAGCAGGCCGCAAACAATCCCTGGGGTGAGGGCGCAACAACGCTCGAGTGGACCCTGTCCTCTCCGCCACCCTTCCACTGCTATGAGACGCTGCCGAAGATCGGATCCGGCCGCGGCCATTGAAACGAGCCGCGTCGCAGACGCGGCTCAGTGAGGTGCGATCAGATGCCGGGCACACCCTTGAGGTGCCCGGCAAGCTGGGCATCGGGCGTCTTGGTCAGGTCCTTGGCGACCTCCGCAACCACCTTGGCGAGCACCTGCTCGGAAAGCGCAGCCCGCAAGTCACCGAGCGTGACCGGCGGCGCGACGATCACGAGCCGGTCATAGGATTGCTGCTTGAGGGCATCCGCCATCGCGTCGGCCAGGGAATGAGCGAACTGCCTCTTGAGCTCGCGATGAGGGTCGGAGCGGGCTTCGATCGCCGAGCGGGTGGGGCTCGTCGAACGCTGGCTCCGGCCGGTGCGGTCCGACATGATCTCATGGGTCGGGGCGTGATCGCCGTGGAACTGGCCGCCTTTCACCTCCTGCAGTGCCTGCCCTGGTCCGCCGCTCTCCAGGATGCGTGCCCGTGCCGCGTCGGCGACCAAGATCCAGGTGCGATGAGGCTTCATTGTCCAATCTCTCCCATGGCAGCAGGGGCGTCGGCGGCGTCGGCGACGTGCCGGTCGCTGGCCGGCCGGAGCCCTGTACTTCCGTCAAGAACGATCTCGCTCTAGACCCCGGCCACCTTCGGGAAGAGGCCCACATTGTCCTCGACCTTCTGCACACCCGGTACGCCTTCGACGAGGACCCTGAGCGCGCGGCGCTGATCCTCGGAGTCGACGGCACCCCACAACTCCACCACGCCGTCCCTTACCATGAAGTTCACGAATGCGCTCTTGAGCCAGGGCTGCGCGTTCATCTGCTCGCGGATGGCTTTCTGCAGCGCGCCGCTGTCGGACCTTGTGGTCTGCGCCGCAACCTTGACCTGCGCCAACGCCCGCACCAGATCCGCCCGACTGATCATGCCTACGATCTTGCCGCCGTCCATGACCGGTGCCTGCCTGATACGATGCGTGTCGAGGATGTCTGCGACCTCGGCAAGATCCGCGTCAGAGGACACCGAGATGACCACCCGTGTCATCACGTCCCGCGCTTTCAATCCGTGCGACTTGACGTACTCGCGCGCCTGGGCGTTGGGGTCGGCAAAAATCTCCAGCCACCACTTGCGCCTCTTCTCCGTGCCGGTCTCGCTGCGGTGAGCCAGGTCCGTCTGCGTGACGATGCCGATCACCCGGTCGCCCTCCCCGACCACCGGCACGCCGCTGATGCGGTGCCTCACGAGGATGGCCGCGATCTCACCAATGGTCGTATCGGGACCGACCTTGATCACGTCCTTCACCATGACATCGCGCGCCTTCATGGGCCGACCTCCGGGTAATATTGAACTCTGGAAAGAGTAGGCCGCCCGCAGGGATGGGCGTTGACTTGCGTCAACGAGAGGGACGTGCTGGCCTCGCTAAGAGCAACCGCCGCGCAGACGATAGGGATCGCAATGAAGGAACCCAGGGATCAGACCAACTCCAGCAGCTATTTGCTGCCCGTGGAGGACATGCATTTCCTGCTTCGCGACGAGATGCGCGCCATCCGGTTCGCCCTCGAATATGCAAAGGCCGAGCTGCTGTTGCGCGATTGGGGCATCCGTTCGACCATCATCGTTTTCGGCGGAGCGCGCGTACCCTCCCCAGAGCAGGCCCAGGCCGCCGCAGCCGCCGCCACAACCCCCACCGACAGGCAGGATGCCGAGCGCCTGATACGCCAGTCCGCCTACTACCAGGCTGCGCGCGACTTCGGCCGGATGGCCTCCGAGCGCGGCGGCGCCTTCGCGCCCAAGCAGCGGTGGCGCGACAACGTAATCGCCACGGGCGGAGGACCGGGCATCATGGAAGCCGCCAACCGCGGCGCATTCGAGGCCGGCGCGCCGAGCATCGGCTTCAACATTACCCTGCCCGTCGAGCAGAAGCCCAATCCCTACATCACGCCGGAGCTCTGCTTTCGCTTCCACTACTTCGCGATGCGCAAGATGCATCTCGCCATGCGGGCCAACGCTCTGGTGGCTTTCCCCGGCGGCTTCGGCACGATGGACGAGCTGTTCGAGCTGCTCACCCTGCAGCAAACGCGAAAAGCACCTCCCGCACCCATCGTCCTCTATGGCGAAGCCTACTGGCGCAGGCTCCTGAACTTCGACGCCATGGTCGAAGAGGGCATGATTGCCCCCGGCGATCTGCAGCTGTTCGAGTTCGCGGAAACGGCCCAGGACGCCTGGGACTCCCTGGCGAGGCGGGGTTTGGGGGCCCACTCGCCGGAATAGCCCCTGAGCGCTGCATCACCGATATTGCCCTGCATCAATGCAGGAATGGCAGCGTTGCGCCAATCCTGCGATCGACGGCGACTGCCGCGCGCGATCGGCGGGAAGCGTGGCACCTGTTGCCCGTCATTGATCGGAATCAACGCGGCCGACGCACAGCCCTTGAAGATAAATGTGACAGGCGCACTACGGGACCATACCACAAGAACATCAGCGGGCGGATGCATGGTCGAGCGAGCGGATGCACGTTTCGCGGTAGGTGATTTTGCCGACTGGCAGCCCGCCTGCCAGACCGTGAACGAGCTTGCAATGCTCGGCGTGCGGATGGACGTCATCAGCTTCCTGGGTCTGCGTCAGGGCTTTCCGAAACAAATAGCTGCCCCGCAAGGCCTTCACTTTCAGTTGCAGGACCTGGCCTTCCGCAGCAGCCCGGGCGTGGTGTGCAGTCCCGGCCTGCTTGCTGATTGCCTTGCGGAGCGTCTGGCCAAGGGCGCGGCAAGTCTCGGCGACGCCTTCGCTCATTGGCTTCTTCCGCGACAGGCAAGCCGCATCCAGAAGTCGGTCGACGACGGCATTCTCTTCCTGTGGGTTCAGGTCTTCGATGCCGCGGAGGAGCGCCGTGCCTGCAGGGGCCTGCTGGCCCACTGCCTGACGGGGGTTGAGGTCCACGATCTCAAGCCTGCCCTCGGGCAGAAGGCCAACGGCGGCACCGGCTCCACATCCCCGAATGGGGCCTCCTGATCGCCTTCCTGAGCCGCCAAGCGCAATTACAATCTATTACAATTCATTACTTGGCCGCTGAACTGCCTCGACAGGAGTTTGTTTGGTTTGATGCTGCCTTAACTGAGGAGAGCATCATGCCGACGATCGCAACCGCCACTCCCGCGTCCTCGCATTTCGCTCCGCGGCCTTCAGCACCTCGTTCCGCCACGCCGAACGGCTTCGAACGTCTGCTCACGCAGGCGACGCTGCGCCGCGTGGAGTCGAAGGAGTTCGCCTTCATGGAGGGCGATCCCACGACGCACATCTTCCAGATCGAGACGGGAGCGGTTGCTCTCTACAAGGTTCTGCCCGACGGTCGCCGCCAGGTGGTGGGGTTCGCCTATCCCGGCGATCTGATCGGGCTTGGCGCCCTGCGCGTCCACACCGTGAACGCCCAGGCCATCAAACCTACGCGCTTGCGCTGCCTTCCCATCGCCATGGTGCACCGGGTTGCCGGTGAGGACGCCAAGCTCGGCCTCAAGCTCTATGAAGCGATGGCCAACGAGCTCGCGTCGACTCGCGATCTCCTGCTGACCACGGGTCACCGCAGCGCAACGGAACGGGTCGTATCCTTCCTGCTGGCCATGTCCGCCCGCAACGAGCGCAGCGGGCAGGATCCGAGTCGGTTCGATCTGCCGATGACGCGCGCCGACATTGCGGATTTTCTCGGCCTGACCATCGAAACAGTGAGCCGCACGTTCACCAAGCTCAGAATGCTCGGCCTGATTGCCCTTCCTGAAGCCA
Source organism: Hyphomicrobiaceae bacterium (assembly GCA_008933705.1). Lineage (GTDB taxonomy): Bacteria > Pseudomonadota > Alphaproteobacteria > Rhizobiales > Hyphomicrobiaceae > AWTP1-13. The sequence goes on along the minus strand of WBUN01000006.1, from coordinate 84,995 downwards.
ACCACGTCTGCATTGAACAGGCGAGCGGACTGAGGGCGCTGGCGGGCGAGAACGCCTGAGGGCACGACCCCGCGGGCGCGACCCTGCATCCAGACGGTCGATGGAGTGCTTCGTGGCGAGGCCGCGGCCTCGCCAACGTTGTCAACGCTTGGGCGGGAGCCGCGGGCTCGCCGGCGCCAAGCTGTCTATGTAGGTCAGAATCGCATCGATTTCGCTTGGCTGGAAGACGAAGCGCGGCATCTGCGGGTGGCCCGTGAAGATGCCCTCGGCGAGCGCCTCGGCCAGCTGCTCCACCGGATATCGCGACGGCAGAACGCCGAACGGCGGAGCCAGGCTCAGCGGGCTGTCACCCTCCGCCCTGACGGCATGACAGCGGGCGCAGTGCTTCTCGACAAGAGCCTCGCCGCGCGCCTTCGGCGATGACTGCGCTGAAGCCGGCCCGGCGAGCCACATCGCACACACCAGCGCACCCGAAACAGCGGCTGCAAATTGCAACGACATTTCCACTCCTGATTTCCTGCGACCGCAATCAGCCGGCCGCCGCGGTGATGCCGGCTATCCGACGCCGGCACTTCCGACATCCACGACCTGCCGGCTCAACAGCACCGATACGCCGAGATCGATCACGAAATCCAGCAGCATCGTGTAGGCGGTGACCAAGGAGGCATGGGTCTGGAAAACGGACAGAATGAGATACCCCGTATAGTGCTGCACGATGACATAGAAGATCAGGAAGAGCGGAATGATCGAGGTGAAGGCGTCGAGCCACATTTGGTTCTTGCTGCCGGCCCCCACCAGAATGAGGCAGCCCATCTGCACCCAGATGTAGGTCAGCAGGAGCCATGTGACGATGAAATCCGTGTGCATCTGCCAATCGTCGGCCGGGCTCCAACCGCGCATGGCGATGAAGAAGACTCCGATCACGATCGATATGATGAGGGATGAATAGATGCTGACGAGATGACCGGTCGCGTGCCACTTGCGCACGGGAATCGGGTGCTCGGCTTGGCCAATGATTGCCGCACGCTTCGCCTGCGATGACTGCAACATGCTCGCCTCGCTCCAAGACAATTGTTCGTTGACAATATCTGCGTCGGCGGACTCCTCCTTTGACTGCGGTCAATCCTTGGCGGGTGCCTCCTTTCGTCCCTTGCCTCGCCGTTGATTTCGGTCAAGGTTGCGGGGACCAGAAGACGTGCCTATGGGCCGCCGGCGGGCTATTTGCGCCGCCCGGCGTGGCGCGACGCCTGCGGGAGCAGATCATTGAGCAGCGAGCCCCTATTGAGCAGAGCGTTTGCGGACGACCGGCTGGAGCTGGCTGCGGCCGGGTCGTGGACCGCCGTTCACGCCAACGAGCTCGAAGCATTGGTGGATGGCATTGCCCGCGACGCCGCGCGCTCGCGCTCTGCCGCCATCGACATGCGCAGGGTTCACGAATTCGACACATTCGGGGCGTGGCTGCTCGAGCGCCTCGTCCGCGAGTCCAAGGCGCTCGGACAGGACATGCAGATCGTCGGGCTGCCGGCGCGGTTTCAGGGTCTCCTGGACGAAGTCCACCGCACGGGCGGCGAAGGTCCACCCCCACCGGCCGCCCCCAATCCGCTGCTGCGCGCCCTCGAAGCGCTAGGGCGCGGCGTGGCGGAGACAGGCCGCGAGCTGGTCCCCTTCATCAACATGCTGGGGGCGCTGTGCATAGCGCTCATCCGCGTCATCGTCCATCCGCGCGCGTTCCGCCTCACATCCGCGGTGCATCACGTGGACAGGGTCGGATGGCAGGCAGTGCCGATCATCCTGCTCATCACCTTCCTGATCGGCTGCATCATCGCGCAGCAGGGCTTCTTTCATTTCCGCAAGTTCGGGGCGGACGTCTATGTGGTCGACATGGTCGGCATCCTGGTCTTGCGAGAGCTCGGCGTTCTCATCGTCGCCATCATGGTCGCCGGCCGCTCGGGCAGTTCCTACACCGCCGAGCTCGGCTCCATGAAGATGCGCGAGGAGATCGACGCGCTGCGCACCATGGGCTTCGATCCGGTCGAGGTCCTTGTGCTGCCGCGGGTCGTCGCCCTCGTCATCGCCCTGCCGCTGCTCACATTCCTCGGCTCCATGGCCGCGCTCTACGGCGGCGGCCTGGTAGCATGGCTGTACGGCGGCATGAGCCCCGAGATCTTCATCGATCGCCTGAAGGAGGCGATCTCCGTCACGCATTTCAGGGTCGGCATGATCAAGGCACCGTTCATGGCGCTGGTCATCGGCATCATCGCCTGCTCGGAAGGGTTCAGGGTGCTGGGAAGCGCCGAATCGCTTGGCGTGCAGACAACCACCTCCGTCGTGAAATCGATCTTCCTCGTGATCGTGCTTGACGGCGTGTTCGCCATATTCTTCGCGTCCATAGACATGTGATGGGGTGGGCACCGTGGACGAGATGGTGATCCGTGTGCGCGACCTGGTGGTCGGCTTCGGCGACCACATCGTGCTCGACCATCTCTCGGTCGATGTGCGGCGCGGCGAGATCCTTGGCTTTGTCGGCGGATCGGGCGGCGGCAAATCGGTTCTATTGCGCACCATCATCGGCCTGCTCCCAAAGCGCCACGGCTCCATCGAGGTGCTGGGCACGAACATGGACCGCGCCAGCGACGAGGAACGACGCGCCATCGAGCGGCGCTGGGGCATCCTGTTTCAGCAAGGTGCCCTTTTTTCGTCGCTGACGGCGCTGCAGAACGTGCAATTCCCGATGCGGGAATATCTGAAACTGTCCGAGCGCCTGCTGAAGGAAGTGGCGATCGCCAAGCTCAGGATGGTGGGGTTGACCCCGAACGACGGCGACAAGTACCCCTCCGAGCTGTCCGGCGGCATGACCAAGCGCGTTGCACTGGCCCGGGCCCTTGCCCTCGACCCCGAGATCGTGTTCCTCGACGAGCCGACATCCGGGCTCGACCCGATCGCCGCCGGCGATTTCGACGCCCTGATCCGCACGCTCCAGCAGACGCTGGGTCTGACCGTCTTCATGGTTACGCACGATCTGGAAAGCCTGCAAACCGTATGCGACCGCATTGCCGCACTCGCCGACGGCAAGGTCGTCGCTGCAGGGTCACTTGCCACTATGCTTGCCTCCGAGCACGAGTGGGTGAAAGCATACTTCCGCGGCAAGCGCGCAAGCCGGTTGGCGAGCCGGCTGGCGCATTCCGATTGAGGCTCCGCACATGGAAATCCGGGCGCGCTACATACAGATGGGGCTGTTCACCCTGGCGGTGATCGCCGCAGTGTTCTTCTTCGTCTACTGGCTGCACAACACCGGCGGATTGCGCGAGCGCGCGCTCTATCGCATCCGCTTCGAGAATACGGTGTCCGGCCTGCTCACCGGCTCCGGCGTGTTCTTCAACGGCATCCGCGTCGGCGAGGTCACCGCACTCGATCTCAACGCGCAGAACCCGCGCCAGATCATGGTGACCATCGCGGTGGAGCCGGCGACGCCGGTGCGCGCCGATACCCAGGCCGAGATCGACTTCCAGGGGCTGGCCGGCTCGGCCGTGATTTCGCTCAAGGGCGGCTCCCCAACCGCGCCGGCACTCGCGGGGCCGCGCGGCGCGCCGCCCCTGATCGTCGCTGACGCCGCGGCCACGCAGTCCATGACCCAGACCGCCCGCGATGTGCTGCGCCGCTTCGATGCCATCCTCGCCGAGAACTCCGATCCGCTGCGCGGCACGCTGGCAAACCTCAACACGTTCTCCGAGGCGCTCGCCCGCAACTCGAACCGCGTCGACGGCATCATTGCCGGCCTCGAGCGCTTCGTCGGCGGAGCCGCCAAGGGCCCCTCGGTGATCTACGATATCTCCGCCCCCCGCACGTTCCCGCCTCTCGACAAGCCGGCGCACGGCCAGCTTGTCGTGCCTGAGCCGACGACGCTCATCGCGCTGGACACGCAGAAGATCCTGGTGCGGCCGACCGCACCCGATACTCCGAGCTTCGCCAACGCCCAGTGGGGCGACAGCACATCGAAGCTGTTCCAGGCTAAGATCATCCAGAGCTTTGAGAACGCCAACTACCTGAGCGCCGTTGGGCGTCCGGTGGACGGCCTTACCGCCGACTACCAGCTCCTGATCGATATCCGCAGCTTCCAGATTTCGACCACACCGGAGATTGTCGCGAGCGTGGAGTTCGCCGCCAAGATCCTGGCGACGAGCGGCCGCATCGTGGATGCCCGCACGTTCCGCGCCTCCCTACCGGCGCAGATCACGGACGCGGCCGCCGCGGCGGCCGGTCTTGACCAGGCGTTCGGCAAGGCCGTGACCGAGCTCGTGGTGTGGACCGCCAACGCTCTGCGCACCCCGCCGGCGAAGCGGTAATCACTTCGCAAAGGCTTCTGTTTCATCGTGAATATCAAAGACGAGGCTCATAGAGAGAGGCGCCGCATGAGAAATCCCGCGAGAACCACGGTGTGGTCCCGCCGTCTTGCGTTGGGAGCAATCCTTTCCCTGCTCTCGGCAGCGGTCATTGGCATCGGCCCGGCCTACGCGGCCACGCCGTTCGACACCCTGCTCGGCGCCTGGTCAGGATCGGGACAAATCCGATACGAGGACCAGGCATCAGAAAGCATCCGCTGCTCGGCGTACTACTCCGGCGGCGGCACGAAGCTGCGCCTCGCCATCCGTTGCAAGAGCACGAGCACCGAGATCGAGATCCGCGGCGTCCTGAGCCAGCAGGGGAGCAGGGTCACCGGCACCTGGGAGGAGCGCACGTTCAACGCCTCCGGCGAGGCGAGCGGCAGCATCTCCGCGAGCCGGATCAACCTCTCGATCTCGGGCGGCGGATTTTCCGGCTCGATGGCCGTTTCCTATGGCGGGGCGCGCCAAACCGTGACCATCTCGACACAGGGCATCAAGATGAGGAGCGTTCATATCACGCTCGGTAAGAGCTAGCCCGCCTCGGCGCCCCCGGCGGCCCCACACTGCGGTTTGTCCTGCGTCCGAATGTCCGTCTTGATTTGCATCAAGGCAGGCGCGGCCATCCATAGCGCATGTATTCCGGCAAAGCGCATATTTGCCATCCCAGCCCGGCTTGGCAAAGCCATGGTGTTTGGAGGCTTCCATGTCCGACAAGACAACCGCTGCGCAGGAACCTGCTGCCGAGCTGCCCACCATTCCCTTCTGGGGACCCGCGATCGTCTTGGAGGCGTGGCGCCCGCTGCTCGCGGGCAATGCCGAAATGAGCGGTGCGGTCACCGATGCGTTCTCGCGCATGGGTCGCGAGTGGACCGATTTCGTCAGCCGCCGCCTCACGGAGGATCTAGGCCTTTCGCAGCGCCTCGCCGCCTGCAAGTCGCCAATGGAGATGTGGTCCACCTATATCGAATTCTGGCAGAAGGCCGCTGAGGACTACGCCCGCGAGTGCGCGGCGTTGACTCAGTGTGCCACCGCAGTGCTCGACACCGGCGCCGCCGCTCAGCGGCGCTCCAGGCAGACCCCTATGGCAGCGATACCCCCGGCCAAAGCGGCCTGACGCCTGTCCCCCTCTTGGCCGCCTGCACCTCTTGCCCTGGTGCCGGCGTCCCTTCCTCGAGCCCGGCCTTGCGCCGGGCTCTTTTTCTTCATTTTGGGGGTTGCTCCGCGTCAATGCCCCCCCTCCATCGCGACCGCAGGATGTCGTCCATCCAAGCCCTTGGAGGACACCATGTACAAGAACATCCTGATCGCCACGGACGGGTCGGATCTCGCGGGCAAGGCCGTTGCCCAGGGATTGGCGCTCGCCAGGCAGCTCAACGCAAAGGCGACGGCCATCTTCGTCACCGAGCCCTGGAACGCCATGGCCATGGCCGCGCTGGCCGAGAGAAGCGTGCGCAATCCCGTGGCCGACTACGATGAGAGAGCGGCAGCTGTGGCGCGTGATGTCCTGGGACTGGTCAGCGAAGCCGCCAAGAAGCAGGAGGTCGCCTGCACAGTTGTGCACGTAAAGGACAGATACCCTGCAGAAGGCATCGTCGAGACGGCCAAGGAACGCGGCTGCGACCTGATCGTCATGGCCTCGCACGGCCATCGCGGCCTCTCCAAGCTCCTGCTCGGCAGCCAGGCCCACAAGGTCGTCACACTCAGCACGCTGCCCGTGCTCGTGTGCCGATAGCATCACGCCGTGGCGCGGGACAGTGAATGCTGCGCTGCGGTCATCCCTGCTTGCCGGAGAGCTCAGCAAGCTTCTTGCGGTAGCCGTCCGCATCCCCATAGTCGGCGAACTCGGCGTAGCGCGGGTGCGCCGCGATAGCCCGGCGTGCATGCTTGATGGGGCACCAGTGCTGCTCCGTCCGCGACGCGATTTCGCGGACATAGGCGATGAGACCGTTCGCATACGAGCAGTATGCGCAGTTCAGCTTTTCCAGCGCGTTCAGATACTGCAGGTGGTGGCGATCGAACACCAGATAGTCGCGGCGCTGCACCTTGGGGATGCCGTACGCAGGAAAGCAGACGGCCTGATAGATCGTCACGCCCAGATCCAGGAGAAGAAGAGGAACAATCAGCGCATAGATGACAGGCGCGGTAAGCACCACCAGCGGGCGCGCGTTGAGGAGATAGCGCGCCAGGCTCGTCCTCAGCTCCCTGTGACGGCGCAGAATCTCCTGCTCGAAGACTGCCCTTCCCCGCTCGATGCCGAAGCGCAGCTCCGCCCGGCGCTTGGCGATCTCGGCGTCGAGCTCTGCCTCGAGCGATCGTATCTTCGCGACCAGTTCCGTCGTCCGTATGCTCACGATGCACGTCCTCTTGACGGTGCCCGGCCCGCAGCCGCGCAGCTTTGCCGCCGAGTGCTCCTCGGGTGGACGAGCGTGGCGGCACCCCTCTCAGCCCGGAATGAAATCGAACCCGTCGCCTCGCCGTGTGATCCGACCCGTCGAGGGCGACGGGAAATGCGCCATGCACATCAGCGTGGACGTATCGCAGAACCGCCCGAATACCTTGCGGCGCGTCTGCCCCGCCAGTCTGGAATCGTAGTCGGCACGCATGCCGAGATCGGGAAAGCGCGCCTGAATCGGCGAATGAATCATGTCGCCCGTGATCAGCGCGTCCTGGCCGGGCTTGCCGACATGGACGGAATAGTGATCGATGGTATGCCCCGGCGTCGGCATGAGCTGCACGAGATCGCCGAGCACATGATCGCTCCTCACCACCTCGGCACGGTTGGCCTCGACGATCGGCAGCACAGAGTCGGAGATCCAGGGCCAGCTTGCCGGGTCCTCCTTCTGCTTCTGCGTCCAGAAGGCCAGCTCCCGGTCCGCAAAGAGATAGCGCGCCTTCGGGAAGGTCGGCACCCAGCGGCCACTCTCCAGCCGCGTGTTCCAGCCCACGTGATCCACATGCAGGTGGGTGCACATGACGTAGTCGATGTCGTCGAAGGTGAGGCCCGTGGCCGCCAGCGCCCGCTCGTATCGATCGTTGCTTTGCATATGCCAGAAAGGCCGCCCGGGCCGCGGCTTGTGATTGCCAACGCAGCTATCGATCAGGATGTTGTGGTGCAGCGTCTGCACGACGTAGCTCTGCACGCAGATCACGATCTTGCCCGTTGCGGGGTCCAGGTAGTGGGGCTCGAGCCAGGCGCGATTCTGGTCCAGCACCTCTTTCGTCAGGCTCGGGAAAAAGTCCAACGCGTCGAACATCGGCTGTTGCTGCTCCACGACGCGATGGATCTTGATATCGCCCAGTTGGATCACCGTGTCCATCGGGCTCCCCCTTTCCGTTGTGCTTCACGATGCCCCGTGTATCGCCCGCCACACCTTTTGCGGCGTCAGCGGCATGTCGAGATGAAGGACACCGTATTCCATCAGTGCGTCAAGGACCGCGTTGACGATGGCGGGCGGCCCGCCGCAGCATCCGGCCTCGCCCGCACCTTTCACGCCCAGAGGATTGCGTTTCGTCGGCGCACCCTCGTAGTAGTCCACCACTATGCCCGGTACGTCGCTTGCGCGCGGCAGCGCATAGTCCATCAACGAGCCCGAGAGGGGCTGCCCGCTCTCGCGATCATACACGATCGCCTCCAGCAGCGCCTGCCCGAGCCCCTGCGCCACGCCGCCCATGACCTGCCCGTCGGCGAGCAGCGGATTGACGATGGTGCCGAAATCGTCGACGGCCCAGAAGCCGACCACGCAGACCTGACCGGTCTCGGGGTCCACCTCAACCTCGGCGGCGTGACAGCCGTTGGGGATGGTGACGGCCTCGCGCTCGTAGACCACGGAGGTGTTCAGGACGTCGGGCGCCATGCCGTGCGGCAGGCGCGCCGCATCCTGCGACGCGGACATCACCTCCCGCATCGACAGCGCTTGCCCGGTCCTTACGTCTGTGAACCGGCCATCGGCATGGGCGATATCGCCGGGCAGCGAATTCAGCAGATGCGCGGCAACAGCGCGTGCTTTCGCGATGATCTCGTCGGCCACCTTCAACACCGCATTGCCCCCAACCTCCAGGCCGCGCGAGCCGCCGTGGCCGCCGCCCATCCTGGTCGCTGCCGTGTCGGCCTGGACGTATCGGACGGACTCGATCGGCAGGCCTAGCCTTGCGGCCAGGATCTGGGCCAGGGCCGTCTCATGCCCCATCCCGGTCGACTGGGAACCAACCGCGAGCGTGAGGCTTCCGTTGGCGTTGACCGTCACCCGGGCCTCCTCCTTGGGCGCGCCGCCCGTGCACTCGAGATAGGGGGCAATCGCAAAGCCCCGCCGCATGCCGCGCGCCTTGGCCTCGGCAGCCCGCGCGCCGAACCCCTTGTAGTCGGCAAGCGCTAACGTGCGCTCGAAGATCTCGGGGAAGTTGCCTGCGTCGATGCTCAACCCCATCGGATTCTTCCAGGGCAGCACTTCCGGCCTGATGAGGTTCCTGCGGCGAATGTCGATGCGGTCGAGCCCCAGCCTCCGCGCCGCATACTCGACGATGCGCTCGATGTGAAATGACGCCTCGGGCCGTCCTGCACCGCGATAGGGATCGGTCTGCGGTGTATTCGTGAAGGCGGTCCTCGCCTCGTACAGCATCGCCTCGAAGGCGTAAGCGCCGCCTTGCGTGCGGGCGGTTCCGGTCGTCGGCGTGAAGGGCCCCATGGTGCCGCACCACGCGCCCAGGTTGCCCACCGTCTCCACCTTGAGTGCCAGGAATATCCCGTCCTTCGTAAGCGCGAGCGAGACCGTCGAGACCTGATCGCGGCCGTGGGTATCGCTCAGGAATGCTTCCGAGCGGGTCGCGACCCACTTGACCGGACGCCCCGTGGCCTTGGCGGCATGGAGCAACAGCGCAGGCTCGGGGTAGACGCTGTTCTTGCCGCCAAAGCCGCCGCCCACGTCCGGCGCAACATGCCGCAGCTTCGCTGCCGCGATGCCGAGGATCTTCTCGGCAATGATATCGCGATTGGCGTGGATATTCTGCGACGCGTCCCAAAGCGCATATGTGTCGGTGTCCGGGTCGTAGTCGGCAATGGCGCCGCGCGGCTCCATCGGCACGGCTGTCACGCGATTGTTGATCACATCGAGTGTTACGACGTGATCGGCACTGGCGAATGCCTTCTCGACAGCGTCCCTGTTGCCGATCTCATAGTCGAGGCAGACGTTGCCCGGTGCATTGGGCCAGAGCTGCGGAGCGCCGGCCTCGAGCGCGGCGATCTGGTGAGTGATCGCACCCATCTCCTCGTAGTCGACCTCGATGAGTTCGAGAGCGTCGTCGGCCTGAGCCCTGGTTGCAGCCACGACCATGGCAATGGGCTGGCCGACGTGATGCACGGTATCGGCCGGCAGGCAGTGATGCGCCGGCTCGTTGAAGGGCGACCCGTCCCGCTTGGTGCGCACCGTCGACTTGGTCGGGATCGTGCCGTGCCCTGCGGCGACCCACTCGCGGCCCGTGACGACCAGGGTCACGCCCGGCGCCCGGCGCGCTCTGTCGACATCGATGCGCGCAATGCGCGCGTGCGCGTGGGTCGACCGAAGCATGGCCGCATGCAGCTGCCCTGGCAGGTTGATGTCGTCGATGAACTTGCCCTTGCCGGTCAGAAACCTCTCATCCTCGACGCGACGTACGGACGTTCCAATACCAACCAGCTCGTTCATTCCAACTCCTGCAGAAGGCGGACACGGGACCAGGTTGCGGCCCCGGCGGCGGACTATCGAAGCATATGGGGGCGGGCGCAATCCCTTTGCTCGCATGGGCGCTCGCAAAGGCTGAAAGGCGCCCATTCCTGACACAAGAATCATTGCAGCCGGCTGGCGATGGCCGCGCCCCCCTCCTCGACCTCCCCTGCCTGCCCGGAGGTCCGCCGCCGCGCAATGCAGCAACCGGCGACCTCCCTCGTGCACGCCTGCAATTGAGAATATCGCCGATACTGCTATCCTGCGCAGATCATCCGATCCAAGATCGTGGGGTCCATCTGGGACAAGTCCGCCATGCGGTGTCCGATATGCGGAGCTGACGGTTCAGAACCAGGACATCCTTGCCGGCAATGCGGAGCGGCACCACAGGTCCGGTGTGAGCATTGCGACTTCCCAAATCAGCCATTCGCCCGCTTCTGCGGCGGTTGCGGACGGCCCACCACCATCCCTGCCTCCCTCGATGCAGGCGCGCTGGCCTTTCTGCAGTCGCGCGTTCCGGCAGCACTGGCCGAGCGCATGCTGCGCTCAGGCAATGCCATGCTTGGCGAGCGCAAGCATGTCACCATTCTGTTTGCCGATCTGCGCGGCTCCACCGCGCTCGTCGATCAGCTCGATCCGGAGCAGGCGCTGGCCGTCATCGCCCCGGTCATCAGGGTGCTAATGGAGGCCGTTCACCAGAACGACGGCTTCGTCAACCAGACCCACGGCGACGGCATCATGGCGATGTTCGGCGCACCGCTGGCCTGCGAGGAGCACGCCGTTCGCGCCTGCCATGCCGCGCTCGCCATGCGCGAGGGCGTCAGGGTCCTCCGGCGGGAACGGGCAAATCCGATCGATGTCCGCATCGGTCTCAATTCGGGCGAGGTCGTCATCCATTCGATCGGCAACGATCTTTCGATGCACTACGAGGCCGCAGGCAAGACGACGCATCTCGCCGCGCGCATGGAAGCGCTTGCAGAGCCCGGCACCATCCTGATGACGGCGGCCACCTATCATCTGGCCAAGGGCTTCGTCGACGTGAAGCCGAGGGGATCGCAGACGGTGCGGGGCATCCAGGAACCGGTCGAGGTGTTCGAGTTGCTGGATGCGCCGGCCCGCACGCGATGGCAGGTCAGGGCGGAGCGCGGCTTGAGCGCCCTGAAGGGCCGCATGGCCGAACGGGCCGTCCTCAGGGAAGCCTACGAGAGCGCGACAGATCGCAAGGGCAAGGCAATCGCCGTCATCGGCGCCCCGGGCGTCGGCAAGTCGCGGCTCGTGCACGAGTTCATCCGCCTCAATGTCGCGCGCAACTGGGTGGTGCTGGAGACGGCCTGCGCCTCCCAGCGCACGAGCTCGAGCTACGATGCGATCAGCACGCTGGTGCGCACCTGGTTCAAACTCGGTCCCGGCCATGCGCCCAATGAGGTCGCCGGACGCGTGCGCGAGCAGATCGCTGAGATCGACCCGACGCTGCTCTCGTTCACGCCGGCGGTCTTGTCCCTGCTCGATCTCAACAGCGACGAGCCGGGCTGGCAGAGCCTCGACCCCGTGCAGCGGCGTCAGCAGGTCGGCGAGGCCGTACGAGCCCTCATCCTTGCCCAGGCCCGAAAGGCCCCGCTCCTGATCCTGGTCGAAGACCTCCACTGGGCGGACACCGAGACGGCGCTCGTTCTCGACAGCCTCGCAGATACGCTCCACAGCGTTTCGCTCCTCATCGTCGCCACGCGCCGCCCCGAAGCCAGCACCGGCGGCGCGTTCGGACCGGCCTGGCTGCGTCTGGCTCTGCCGCCGCTCGATGCGACCGAGGCCGGCGAACTGCTCGATTGGCTGATGGGCGCCGACATCGGGCTCACACAGCTCAAGCGCCGCCTTCTCGCACAGGCGCAGGGCAATCCCCTGTTTCTGGAGGAGCTGGTGCGGTCACTCCAGGAAGCCAATGTGCTCGAGGGAGAGCAGGGTCATTACCGTGCAGGCAAGCCGGCGGAGCGCATCGAGATTCCGCAGACGGTCCAATCCGTGCTTGCCGCCCGCATCGATCTCCTGGATGGCATGCCCAAGACCGTGCTGCAGACGGCGGCGATCATCGGCAAGGATGTCCCGGTCTATCTGCTGTCACGCATGGTCGACGTTCCCGCGGCACAGCTCGCCGCCCAACTTGAGGTTCTCGAGGCGGCGGACTTCCTCTACACCGTGAAATCGGCGTCGGCGCCCGAATACTCCTTCAAGCACGAGCTGACCCGCGAGGTCGCCTACAACACGGTCCTCCTCGCACGCCGCCGCACCCTGCACTCCCTGGCTGTGCAGATCATCGAGGCCAATTTTGCCGATCGCCTGGACGAGCAGGTCGACCGGCTGGCCGAGCACGCCTACAGCGGCGAGCTGTGGGAGAAGGCTGTGCCCTATCAGCTCCGCAGCGCGCGTCGCGCCATGAAGCGCTGGGCCAACCACGAGGTCATCCGCATCGTCGAGCGCGGCATCGAGACGCTGTCGCATCTGCCGGACTCGCCGGAGAAGTGGAAGGCCGCCATCGATTTCCGCCTCGCCGCCGTCATTGCGCTCGAGCCTTTGGGCAGGCACCGGCGCATCGCCGAAGTTCTCGCGGAAGCCAGCCAATTCACCGACGCAGCGGGCGATCCGCGTCGCACGGCCGGCGTCAATTGTCAGCTCGCGGTGGCGTTGTGGCGGCTTGGCAGGCACGGCGCCGCCATGGCAGCAGCCGAGGCGGCCTACGACATCGCCAGCGAGACAAGGAGCACGCCCTTCATCTTCGCGGCGCTTCACAACATCGGCATCATCCATCACGAGACCGGCGCCTTCCACAAAGCCGTCGAGGTGCATCGCCGGTGTCAGGCCCTCATTACGCCCGAGATCGACGAGAAGCGCGCCGGATGGGCATCGTTTCCAAGCGTCACGCTGCACACATTCCTCGCCGACTCCCTGCTCGAGCTCGGGGAGATCGAGGAGGCCGAGGCCATGGCCGAGGAGGCCGTGCGTCGCGCCGACGCCGTCAATCACGCCTATTCCCGCTCGTTCATCTATCACATCCGCTCGCGCATTCATTTGGCCAAGGGCGAGGTGGCCGCGGCCGTGGCCCTCATGGAGGAGGCGTGGCGCATCTGTGTCGATCTCGAGATCATCCAGATGTATCCGGTCACGGCAGGGCGGCTAGGCGAGGCCTATCTGGATGCCGGCAAGATCGACGCTGCGCTCCAGATCGTGTCCCTCCCGGAGAAGCTGGACGTGCCGCAGGCCGAGAACACGTATGGCTGGTACTACCTCTTCCTTGCGCAAGCGCGCGCATGCCTGATGTCCGGCAGGCCGCACGAAGCGTACGGCATCGCGCGGAAGGCCTTTGAACTCGCCAACGAGCGGGGCGAGCGCCCGCAGCAGGCGCACGCGCTGAAGCTGCTGGGCGAGATATGCGCGGCCCCCAAGCGCCGCACGCTTGGAGATGCCGAGAAGTACCTGCGCGAAGCCCGGGATCTGGCCGAGGACTGCTCCATGCGCCTGCTGGCGGAGCGGTGCCGGGCCTCGCTCGGCAAGATGGACAAGCCATGGACGCGGCGCGTCCTCGATGCCCTGCGCGGCCCCGGCGGCGGGTGATCGCTCGCGCGGGTACTAAGTGCCCAGCGCCCGCAGCGCGGCAATGCCCGGCATGAAGAAATACGCGCCCCCGCGCACCGTCACGAACCGCGGCAACCCTTCCAGGCGAAGGTTCGTCGGCCGTTGCTGTATTGTCATGACGCCTTCGCCATCCCTGTTGTTGACCAGGGGATCGCGCTCGTCGTAGAGGCCACCGAAATGCGTGTTGTTCAGCCATGTATGCTGAATGAGCTCGAACTGGCTGGCGATGTCGGCGTTCACGCAGATGAAATAGATCCCGCGCGTTCCCTGCGCATTCTCGCCGTTGTCCGCCCCGTTGCGCACGCCATCCGGCCCGTACAGCCTGCCGCGCCGGATGATGCGATGCATCTTCGACAGGCGCAGCGACGTGTCGGGGTCCGGGCCGAGCGCATCGCGCGGATTGGCGCGTCGAATGTGGGAGCCGATCGGACACGCCAGTCCGAAGCGATCCTCATGGTGATAGAGGAAATCATTGCGCGGCCGCCGCGCACTGCTGTTTTCCTTCTCCGCGAAAGGCGGGTCGACCAGAGGATGGCCGCTGCGCCAGCGCCCGATCAATCGGGCCGCCACCCATTCCCGTGACGGCTGATCGTCCTTACCGTGGACCTTCATCGCGGCATCGGCGACAAACTGCTCGAAAGCCGCAACGTTCTGCTCGAGGTGGCGGAACACAAGATACGTGCCGTTCCGCAGCAGGTCTCTCGGCGGCACGCGCCCGCGTTGGGCAGCACCGGCCGCGGGCTTGGCGCCGAGGCTATCCTCGCGCTCGCCGTCATAGCCCAGAATGAACTCGCCCGGCTTGACGGCGTCGAAGCGGGCCTGCTTGGCCGAAAGCGCGTTCGCCGCCGGCGTGCCCATGATGAACGGCTGGGAGATGCCGTCGCGGAAGCCGAAATGCTCCTTGCGATCGCCCCGGCTGTATGCCTTGAGGATCAGCGGCTTGCTTGTGTCCGCGCAATGCAGCACCTCGACGCCCGTCATCAACCGGCACTCGCTGTCGATCAGCTCGTCGAGGGCTTTCTCTTTGGCGTACACCAGCAGCACGCCGTCGATCTCGGTGTTGCGGCTCGGCCCGCCCCAGAGCCACCCGTCGGGCGCGTTGCCGCCGACGTCGCCGAGCTGGCTCGACCGCCGCGAAACCGTGTGCGTGGACTGGGGCGGGGGCAGCGGTGCCATGCCGTCCAGAAACTCGACAGAGAATCTGGCTCTCTCCTGCGGATCGATGCCGAGCTTGGTCAAAGCGCCTTCCGAAAGCGCTATGTTGATCGCCTTGTCCTCCGGCTCGAACCCGATCGGCGCTGCCGCCTTCACGCGTCCGGCAAGGTTGCCGAGCCATTGCTTCGCCTTCTGCGCCTCTCCAGGCACCATACGCCACAGGATATAGGCCGCCTTCGGCAACCTCGGATATCCGGTAAGCACAAGCCCTTGCACGTCATCCCATTCGACCTGTTGCATGGCGAGACGCCCCATCACAGCTTCTGGAAGAAGGCGTCCAGTTCGGACGACGTGCAAGGCTTGAACAGGCTCTGCCGCAGATCGGTGTTGGCATTGATGTTCGTGATGCTCAGGGTCGGATAGGCGCTGTACCAGACGATGGTCTCGATCTGGCTCCGGCGCACGTAGGCCTTGAAGGGCTTTTCCGCCTGCGCGCCCTTCCAGAGCAGGAAGCTGGTTTGCGGAAAGCCGAACCTCCTCCGCTGGGGACCGGCCTTGATGAAGGTATTTGTCCAGATGGCATTGACGCCTCGCACGGCGCTCAGATCGATGAACTGGTTGAGGTAGCTTTCCCAAGGTCCACCGTAGTTGTCGAGGAAGAGCAGGCGCCGGCCGCCGTCGATGATCACCCAGCGCGCCGACATGATCGTGGGAATGCCGCCGAGCTCTCCCCGGTTGAACACCAGGCGCGCCAGCAGATTGACCAGCCACAACGTGCTGACCAGAAGCCAGCGGCGCATGAGGCCGGGCTTGACGTGCGTGAGACTGGCTAGGTGGTTCTGATGCGCATTGGTGCCCACCTCCTCGCGCGCGTACGCGAGCGTGTTGTCATAGGCGCGGCTGGTCAGCTCGGTAGCGCTGGCATACCGGCGGGCATCCATCAGCTCCAGGCCGCGAGCAATCAAGGCGATGAGCAGGATCAGGCCAAGAAGGACGAGTATAGTTGCCAATGCATAAGATGCCGCGGCGAGCAGGGTGTACACGACCGGCTCGACAACCCAAGCCAATGCCGCCCTCACGCCGGCGGGCAGGAGCGCGACGACGATCAGGGCGACAAACCAGCCCGTCAGCCCCATGCCCAGCCACACCACATCCAACAGGAAGCGGCGTGCATTCTCCCTGGTCGGCGTGAGCTGCTGCATTTCAACGGCAAGCTTGAGCGATGTCGCCCAATATCCGAGAACCAAGAGAATAACCGCGGCCCCCAGCAACGCCACCAGCGCTCCCCCGGCGGAGACGCTGATCTTCAGCGCGCCCCCTTCCGCCTCCATTCCCGTCGGGAAAGACTCGTTGACGACCGATACGAGCGCAACCAGTGCAAAGCCGGCCAGAACAAGGAGCACCGCATATCTGAGGACCGAGAGCACGAAGCGAACGTACCGTCCGGGGAATGTCTCCTTGTGCGGGTCCTCGATGGAGGGAAGGAAGATCAGTTCGACGAAGCGCAGAACGAGCCACAGCGCGACCGGCGCGCCGACGGCGGCCAGCGTCGGCGCATCCCATGCCATAAGTCCTCCGAACCACGCGAGGAGGCCGATCCGCTCCAACAATGAGTCCAGGACTTGCGGGGCTTCGTGCCACCGCGCAATCACCGAGTAGACGTCTGCAGGGGTCCAACGCGCAATCAACCAAAACGCCAAGGCGGCCAGCGACGAAAGAATAGCCAGCACAGCAAGCAGTCCGAATACGAGGCGCCGCAGGCCAAATGCAACATCATCCGGAACAGCCGCCGCCGTCTCAGCCCATTGGTTGCCGGGAAGCTTGCAGATCACCTCCTGGTGCATCCTGCTACGCACATCGCTGAGCGTCGCCGGCATGTCGCCGGTGCTCAGGCGGGCATTGCCGAGATACTTCACGATGTCGGAGCGCAGACGGTTCTCGGACAGGATCTGTCCGACCGGGCGGCCCGGACAACCGCTGAAGAACGCATCGGCGCCCACGTCGTGGCCCAGCAGATATTCCGTCGCGATGTTCGGCAGCAGCAGCCCCGACGCCGGATAGCCCACGCAGTGCTGGTAGACCTTGTCCATGCCGGGTCCAGCAATCTGCAGGAGCTCGCGAATGAAATCGGTTCTGGGGCCGTCGAACGTGGCCTCGAATACAAGACACGGCTCGAATACCTCATCGCCCTCAAGAATGACGAAGCTGCAGAAGTGCAGGCCTGCCAGCTTGTCGAAGCGGAACTCGGGCTTGCAGCGGATGACGGTCGCCGGGTCGTGATGGGGCTCGGCGATGCTTGCCAACGTCCCGCGCAGCGCCAGCTCCTTGTCCTTCTTGATGGTGGTGATGATGGTGAGGAGGTTGTGACCCATGGCTCCCTCGCGCTCCTTCCGCCGGTGCCCCCTCAGCGAGGAGAGAAAGTGACGTGCAGGCTGTCGACCGCTGGACCTTCGTACCGAACGCGTCCGCGGCGGCCAGGTGCGCGCTTGAGCCCAGGAAGGAGCAGCACGGTGCGGACGATTTCGACGATCTGCGCATCGGCCACGTACTTGCCGAAGCACACGTGCGGTCCGTGACCAAAGTGCACGTAGTCCTCGATCGGCCTTGCGGAACAAAACTGCCACGGCCTCTCGAACACGTCCGGATCGAACATCGCGGCCAGGGGTCCTGCGATCACGCGGGCGCCGGCAGGCACACACCTCGCACGCTTGGTGCCCTTGGCGAGAGTGGTCTCCCGCGGGCTGTAGCGCGCAAGCAGCGGCAGCATCGGGCGGAAGCGCAAGGCTTCATAGATGAACTGCCGCAGCCTTTGGACGGCCTCATGCTCGCCACGACCCCTTTGCCCCGTGTCGGTGTCACCCGCAGCCGCCTTGGAGCTGCGCCGCTGCGCATTCCTGAAGCCTTCAAGGCGCCGTGCGGCCTGTTGCGCCCGGCGGAGCGCCCGCGGGCGCGCCAGGAGCTGATCGATCGTATGGGCCGCGGTCTGCGCAACCGTGGCATTGCCGAACACGGCAAGCCCCGTCAGATATCGCCTGATCCAGTCCTCGTTGAACCAAGCCGGACGCCCGGCACTCAGGTGCATGCTCTTCACGAGCCGCGTCAGCAAATCGTCGCCGGCCAAGGGGGCACTCGGGCTCCGCCCCACCTCCGCGCTCCTCGACTTCACGAGACATGCCAGATGCTCGGTCAGGTCCAGGATGGCCTTACGAGCCGCCAGCCACTCCTTCGATCCTTCCGGCGGCTCCAGCAGAATGAGGGCGGCCAAGCGGCGCAGCAGCCGCGCCATTTCGTGCTTCCCCGCCGCGACCGCGGTCACGCCGAAATAGGTGCCCACGATCTTGAGGGCAACCGCTTCGGCAAGCCCACCCGCAATATCGATCTCGCACGGCCCGGGCGCATCCTCCATCGCGCGCTTAATGAGCGCCTTGCATTGGTCGGCGGCCAAGCGCTCGATCCAGCGCTCGTCATGAGCAGGAAAGACGACACTGCCCAGCAGCTCCCTTTCCCGCGTATGGCGCACGCGTCCGTCGATGCTCAGAAGGAAGGGGCCGCCAAGCATCTTCGATTCCGTGTACTCGGCAAGGGTGAAATCGTCGAAGCGCTCGAGCACATCTTTGACGTCATCGTGTTTCGTCACAATGACGTTGCCGCCCACGACCATGATCGGCCTGATCCGCCGTATGAAGGCGAAAACAACTGCGAGCACGAAGGGATGGGAAAGCAGATAACACGTAAGAAAATAAAGCATCTTGCTCAATGCAAAGGCAGTTGATCGCCGCACCCGGTCCAGCAGCGACCTCGAACTATGACCTGACCAAAGTTCTATAACATTGCCTTTGCCTGGCGGCACGGGAAAATGACCCGCCTGCGCATGCGCGTTGCCAAATGACAATGCCGTAGTTCGCCCCCACGCACTCGTCCGCTCCCCACGCATCACCGCGTCAACCCGCTTCGCTTTTGCAGCTCTCAGGTCTGCCAGATTAGGCAGGCGTGTCCCCACCGGCTGTCGCGTCGGAGACAGGTGCTTCGCGCTCGACCCAGCTCATCCTCCCGCGACTGCAGCCGCGGTCCCTCCCAACGTCTGAAGAGAAGTTCCCCTGTCGCCGAGGCGACTGCGTTTGACGCATCAAGAGCCCATGCTCGCCGTGGCGGCTGGAGCAACCGGCAGGGAGACAGCCGGACAGGAGTTGCGGGGGTTGGGGCGCGCCGTACGGCGGCAGCGCGCCCCAACATTTGCTCCGGGCAATCTCTCTGGCTTGTGCCCGTACAGAGATGGCTGCGCACGAGCCCATTGCGCGGCTGACGCAACGCTACCCGCCCCGGTTGCCGGCGCCGCTCATCTCCCGCGAGATTCCATCGCGGCCGATCCTGCTTTAGGATGCGCCTTCCCATAGGCTGGAGAGCGCATCAGCCTCGGCAGGGTTCGGCCGTGCGCCAACCAGGCCTGTTGGCATGCGCGGTTGTTCGTTGGAGGCCGGCAATGGCCAACGCTGCGCGTGTGACGGCCCTGCTCGGGAAGAGTGAGCTCTTTGGGGGCCTTAGCGCAGCAGACCGCTCCATGATCGCCCAGAAGATGCGCGCCGGCGCCTTCGTGCCGGGGGAGTTCATCTTCGCTCGCGGCGATCCCGGGGCCGAGATCTATCTGGTGCTCGACGGCCGCGTGCGCTTTTCGGTCTTTTCCGTCGACGGACGCTCGCTATCGTTCAATCATGCGCGAGCGGGAGAGATTTTCGGCGAGATCGCCGCCCTCGACGGCGGCGTGCGCACGGCCGATGCCATCGCCCTCACCCACGTGCAGACCATGACGTTGCCGCAGGCCGCTCTCAACCGCCTGATCGAGACGAACCCGCGCATCGCGCGGGCTGCAATTGCCTTCCTGTGCCGCCGCCTCAGAGTGATCAGCGAGCGCAGCGAAGCGATCGCCCTGCGCCCGGTGCATGTGCGGCTGGCCCGCTTTCTCCTTTCGGAGCTGAAGGTGCGGGAGTTGTCGGGTGAGGTTGCCGATGCTCCTCTCGATCTCGAGATGCCGCAGAACGAGCTGGCCCTGCTCATGGGCGCAAGCCGGCAAAAGGTCAACGCGGCGCTCTCGTATCTCGAGAAGGCCGGCGCTGTGAAGCGCGCCAAGGGCCTGCTGGTTTGCGATGCCAAGCAGCTCGCGCGCCTCGCCGAAGCGTTCTGAGCGACATGGGGTGCTGAATGGCCTCAACACCGCAAACGGACAAGCCTGCGTACGCGTGCACAGGCGTAGGCTGCCGGCGCTGCGCTGCGAGAGCGGACGCGGAGCTCAGCTCTTCGTCTGCATGCTCTGCTGCGCCGCCTCGGTCATGAGCCGGCCGAGTTCCTGGGCCTGCAAGGCGTACGCCTGCATCTGCGTCTGCGCATAGCGGCTCTGAATCGCCAGCACGTCCTGGATGTCCTTGGCATTCGCAAGCTCGCTGGCGAGCGCAAAGCAAGCCTCTGCATTCTGCTTGGCGAAGCGTACAGCCCGCTCCTGCACCACCTTGAAGCCCGAGGTCATCGCATTGGCGGGCATCGCCGTGGCCCACATGCCTGTGGCCTGCGCCATGGCATCCATGAACTGGCCGTAGGCCGCACGCGCCTGCTCGACATTCTTCTCCGCAAGCTCCCGCAGCTGCTGGGGAATTTCGAAGGGCTGGTTCTGGGCCATGATATCCTCTCGGTCTGTGTCGTTGCCGATTCAGGCGGCATCACCGACCCTACCTGATCGCCACGTTCGCGACCATACGATAACGGTCGATTCGCTGCCGACTATGACGGCGGCAACGGACCTACGTCGCGATGCTGCCCTGCACCATGATATCGAGCAGCTTCGGCCCCGGCGACGACAATGCACGCCCCAGCGCCGGAACGAGCGCCTCGGGCTCGCTTATTCGCTCTGCCGGCACGCCGAGCGATCCTGCCAAGCCGACGAAATCGATACGCGGTTCATCAAGCTCCATGCCCACGAAGCTGTCGTTGCCGTGGAAGGCGAGCAGCCGCTGCTTCAGGATGCGGTAACCGCCGTTGTTGGCGATCACGTAGGTGATGGGCAGCTTCAGGCGGGCGGCGGTCCACAGCGCCTGGATCGAGTACATGGCGCTTCCGTCGCCCGAGTAGCAGCACACAGGGCGCGGGGCTTGCGCAATGGCAATGCCGACGGCCGCCGGCACAGCCCAGCCGATGCCGCCCGACGCGAGGGCGTGGAACCCGAAGCGATCGCGATAGGGCACCAAGTCCGTAACGTAGCGTCCGGATGTCAGGGATTCGTTGACCAGGATTCCATCGCGCGGAAGCGCCTTGGCGATCTCAAGCGTGAGCCAATCCGGGTCGATCGGCTCGTCATTTGCCCGCTTCGCGATCTGCGCCTCAAGGTTTGCCCGCTTGGCGGTCCAGTTCTTCTGCGACAGCTCGGCAAGGCTCGCCGCGGTTTTCGTCGCCAGGCTCTTGCCGCCGCGCTTCGCCAGCAGCGGCATCAGAGCGAGCAGCGTCTCGCGCAGATCGGCGCGGATGGCCATCTCTGCCGCGAAGTTCTTGCCCATATCCCAGTCGACCAGACCGATATGGACCACGGGCAGCCCATCGGGCAGCGGCTCCGTCTCGCTCCACACCGACATGCGCAGCGGATCGGCGCCGAGCACGATCATGAGATCGTAGTTGGCAAGCAGGCTCCTCACCTGCTTCTGATCACGCGAGAGCGCCCCCATGAAACAGGGACGCTCCGAGAGGAAATGTGCGCCATAGGGTGCGCTCTGCTGGTAGACGGGGCATCCGAGCGTCTCGCTGAACGCAGCGGCGGCGTCGAGCGCATCGCTCTTGACGATCTCGTCGCCGACGATGACGACCGGCCGCTCGGCCTGCAGCAGCCGCCCGGCCAGATGATCGAGCACCGCGTCCGACGGCCGTGTCCGCGTATCGACGCGCGTCGATGCTCCGAACTCGATGCCGGCCTCGGCATTGAGGATATCTCCCGGCAGCGACAGGAAGACCGGGCCGGTGGGCGGCGTCATCGCCACCTTGGCGGCGCGGCGGACGATGCGCGGCAGGTCCTCGAGCCGCGTCACCTCCACTGCCCATTTGACCAGCGGCTGTGCAATCGGCAGCAGCGGGTCGTACAGCAGCGGCTCGGTCAGGCCGTGGCCCTGCTCTTGCTGCCCGGCCGTCAGGATCATAGGCGTGCCGGTGAATTTCGCGTTGTAGAGCGAGCCCATGGCGTTGCCGAGCCCGGGCGCCACGTGCACGTTGCAGGCGACCAGCCTGCCGCTCGCACGCGAGAAGCCATCGGCCATCGCCACCACGATCGCCTCCTGCAGGCCCAGCACGTAGGTCAGATCGGGGTGCTCCTTGAGGGCGTGCATGATCGGCAGCTCGGTTGTGCCCGGATTGCCGAAAAGATGGGTGATGCCCTCATCCTTCAGCAGGGCAAGGAAGGCCGAGCGGCCGGCGATGCGATTCATGGGTTGGATCCCGGGGCGGCATGACGGAAGCACCATCATGCCAAGATCGCCATGCCCCAGCAATGCGCGTTGCCGGGAGCGCATGCCGATGGCGCTTCCGGCGTTGGTGTCGCGTCGAGAGCCTATGAGCGCACCGCGGCGATGGCCTGGCTGCGCCGCGACCTCAGTGCTTCATGTGGCCGCCGCCCGATTGCGCCCCGATCGGCGCGACGCGGTATTCGACCTCGACTGTGCCGGCCTTCTCGAACACGAGCGTCCCCTTGACGGTCTGGCCCTGCTTCAAGCCCTCGCGCAGCTCCATGAACATCAGGTGATAGCCGCCAGGCTTCAGCTCCACGGTCTGTCCCGGCTTGATCTCGAGGCCCTGATGGAGCCGGCGCATCTTCATGACGTTGTCCGACATGGCCATCTCGTGCACCTCCACGGTCGCGGCGACCGCAAGCGAGCCGCCGACCAGGCGATCGGCCGTCTGCCCCGTATTGGTGATCTTCAGATATCCGCCGGCAACCTTGGCCCCGCCCGGCGTCGCCCGCGCCCACGGCGCCTCGATGACGAGCGATCCGATCTTGTAGGACTTGGCGGCCTTGTCTGCGACCTGCACAAGCTCGACCGCGGGTGCAGCGAACTTCAGCGCATGCGTCTCCCGGCCAGCAGCGGCAAGTGCGCCTGCCTCGGCGTCCTTCGATGCGATACATGTCGCCGTCAGTACAACGCCAACCGTCAGAATGGTCTGCAGAGATCGTGCTTTCATAATCTCAACTCTCGCGTTTGTGGTGAATGGCGCCGCCCCGCTTGCGGGAGCAGCGCTGTTGCAGGCTCTTCATCTCGATGAGGCCGTTCGGCGGGGCAGCCGTCTCGGCGTCTGTTGCCGATCTGAGGGCTCGCCGTGCCGCGCCTCGCCGCACGTCGGTGGGATTAAGCGAGCGCCGGAGGGCCGCGTGCGGGCGGCAGCGCCTCGCGCAGCAGATCGGCGATCGAACCGATCGTGGTAAAGTGGCCCGCGGCTGTTGCGAGAGGAGCGGCGATCTCAGCCGCCCACGGGCTTGCGAGGGCGACGGCCGATACCAGCCCCGAGCAGATCGGGCAGCCGTTCTGCGCATCCGAGGGCTTGGGAATCCAGGGGAGATCAACGACCTCGAAGGCTTCGCCACCGCGACCGTGACAACTCAGGGCCAGGTCGGAAAGGAGGGCGCTGTGCTGGAGGGCCGCGCCCAGCATGGCGGCGCTGTGATGCACGAGCGCGCCGGCGTGCAGCAACACGCCTAACACCGCCAGTACGCTGATCCACCTGCGCAGACGCATGACACTCCTCGTGAGCGCGAGTAGTGCACAAGGTGCCCGCGACCTCAACAGGAAAGCGACGGCAATGCGGCAGGCCGACTCTTTGCCGCAAGTATGGCTGGGCCGCACCCGCGATCCCAACGGATGCCCCGCCTCTTGCCTCGAGCTGTTACTGCGCGCTGTCGATGACCTTGCAGATGACCGGCCAATATTGCTTGCCATGGCCGGCCTCGATCGCCTCCTCCAGCCTGGAACGCCCGACCGCCGCGCCTGCCAGGTCAAGCCCGGCCTCGCGCGCAAGATCGAGGGCATAGCCGAGGTCCTTCAGAGCGTACTCCGCCGAGAACGCCTGCTCGGGGAAGCTGCCCGGCAGGATGGCCTTCATACCGTGATTGCGCAGGGCGAAGCTGTCGGCCGAGCCCTTGGCAAGCGTCTCGAACAGCATGCGCCCATCCAGCCCCGACCGGCGTGCAACCGCTATCGCCTCCGACAGCGCCACGACGGTTTGGATCAGCACCATGTTGTTGAGGATCTTCACGATCTGTCCCGCGCCGGCGGGACCGCAGTGCGTAATGTCGGAGGCGAAGCACGCGAGGAGAGGCCGCACGGCCTCGAATGTCAGCTCGTCCGCTCCCACCATGATGCTCAGCGTGCCATCCTCGGCAGCCTGACGCGTGCGGGCGATCGGGGCATCGGCGAAGTGCCCGCCCTTGTCGCGCAGGAGCTCCGCCAGACGACGCGCCAGCGCTACCGGAGACGTGCCGAGGTCGACGACGATCTGGCCACGTCGCGCCAGCGCGCAAAGCCCCTCTTCTCCCAGGCAGATGCTCTCCACGTGCTTGCCGCTCGGCAGCGCCAGAAAAATGAGCTCGCAGTCTTGCGCCAGCTCCGCCAGGCCGGTGGCTGCAGCCACCCCATGCGGGCGAAGCCGGGCCAGCGGGGCTGGATTGCGGTCCAGCGCCAGCACAGGCAGGCCGCTCTTCAGCGCGAGATTGCGGCACATGGGCTCGCCCATCACACCCACCCCGACGAAGCCAATCTTCTTGATCATGCGCGGCGCCCCATTGCGGAAAGGTCCTTCGGATATGTAGCTTCTCCCTGTCTCGATGCGCCAGCTGATAGCGGGACATTGCGGTTTGCCTCGCCGGCCGGATCGGCACGCAGGCCGCTTGGGTACAGGACGATCCCCGTGGAAACGGACTCCCAATTTCCTTCCACCCCGCGCCAGCGCGCCTTTCAGATCCTCGAGCATGGACGACGCCGCCAGCCGGCCTCCCGTGCGCTGGACTGGGTGCTGGTCCTCCTTGTGCTCGCCAACGTCGCCGCCACGGTGGCCGAGACCGTGCCGGGCATCATGGCGCGGCACGCGGCAAGCCTGCAGATCTTCGATCGGATCTGCGTTCTCGTCTTCGCGATCGAGTACATCGCCCGCATCTGGGTTGCGCCTGAGCACCCCCTGCTCCAGCGCCGTAGCCCTGCCGGCGCCCGCGTGCGATTTGCCGGCACACCGTTGATGGTGATCGACGCGCTGGCGCTGCTGCCGCTCCTTCTCGAGCTCCTTTTCCCGCAGCATTCGCTCGTTCGCCTGACGCGCCTCGTGCGCTTCCTCAAGCTCGCGCGCTATTCGCCGGCGCTGGCCACCATCGGCCGCCTCATCGCCAGCGAGCGGCGCGCGCTGCTGGCGTGCGTCGTCATCTTCATCGGCGTCCTTCTGACCGCCGCCGCGGCCATGCATGCGGTCGAGGGAACCATCCAGCCCGACCGGCTGGGCGACATGCCGAAGGCGATTTGGTGGGCGGCGGCGATGCTGGCCAAGATCGGCGGAGGCGAGGTCATACCGGCAACCGTGCTCGGCAGCATCATATCGGCGCTCACCGTCATGCTCGGCATCGGTTGCTTCGCGCTTCCTGTCGCCATCATCGGCCGCGGTTTCTACGAGGAAATCCGCCGCCGCGACTTCGTGGTGACCTTCGCCATGGTTGCCCGCGTCCCCCTATTCTCGCGCATGGACGCGGCGGCGATTGCCGATCTGGTCAGCATTCTGAAAGCGCGCACGGCTCCGGCGGGCACCACAATCATCCGCAGAGGCGATCGAGGCGATGCCATGTATCTCATCGCCAGTGGCGCTGTTGAGGTGGAGTCGGCGGCAGGCAAGGTGCGGCTCGAGGAGGGCGACTTCTTCGGTGAGATGGCCCTGCTGTCGCGGGAGCCGCGCTCGGCAACCGTGACGGCCGCGCGGGCAACCGACCTGCTGGTTCTCGACGCCGACGATTTCACACGCCTGCTCGACAGACACCCCGATATCGCGGAAACCCTGCGGTGGACAGCCAAGGAGCGCAGTGCCGGCGCATGACGATGTCCGCCACCTCGCCGGCCGGCGGGCCGCTTCAGCGCCGCCCGCCGTCATCGGCCGGAAGGAAACTGAACAAGTCCGTCGGGTCTGCCGCCTCCGCCGAGCCGAGCTCGCTCACCCCGACGCCTATCAGGCGGAAGGTGCGCCCGTCGGCCTCCCGCTCGATGAGCGCGGCGACGGTCTGGAAGATCGTGGCTTGCCGTTGGGTCGGATAGGGCAGGCTCCTGCTGCGCGTGAGCACGCGGAAATCCGACGTCTTGAGCTTCAGGGTGACGGAGCTTCCAGCGACGCCCTTGCGCACCAGCTGAGCAGCAACCCTCTCGCTCAGCCGCCGGGCGACATCGCACAGCTCCGCAGGCGACCCCGTATCCTGCCGGAAGGTCGTCTCCGCCGAGATACTCTTGACCGGCCGGTCGGGCGTCACGATGCGATCGTCGTTGCCGTGGGCGAATTGCGCCAGCCGATGCCCGAACTTGCCAAAGCGCGCCACGAGATCCTGCTCGGACAGCGCCTGCAGGTGCGCAACGGTCGTAAGGCCGCTTTCCTCCATGCGTCGCGCCGTCACGGCGCCGACGCCGTGGATTTTCCGCACCGAGAGCGGCGCCAGAAACGATTTCGCCTCGGCACGGCCAATGACGGAGAAGCCACGCGGCTTCTCCAGCTCGGAAGCGAGCTTGGCCAGGAATTTGTTGCAGGATAGGCCGATCGATACGGTGATCCCGATCTCGCGCTCGACCCGCGCGGCGATGTGCGCCAGGGCTTCCGCCGCCGGCGGCGCCTCGGTGCGATAGTCGTCCGTCAGATCGAGATAGGCCTCATCCAGCGAGACCGGCTCGATGATCGACGTCGCCGCTGCAAAGATGGTGCGAATCTGCTCGCTCACCCGCTTGTACTTCGCCATGTCTGGCGGAATGACGGTGGCGTGTGGGCAAAGGTCGAGCGCCTTGAACATCGGCATCGCCGAGCGCGCCCCGAACGTGCGCGCGACATAGCAGGCCGTGAGAACCACGCCGCGCCCGCCGGCATGGCCAATGATGACGGGCTCGTGCGCCAACTCGGGCCGATCGCGCTTTTCCACGGACGCATAGAAGGCATCGC
Organism: Hyphomicrobiaceae bacterium; assembly: GCA_008933705.1. Classification (GTDB taxonomy): domain Bacteria; phylum Pseudomonadota; class Alphaproteobacteria; order Rhizobiales; family Hyphomicrobiaceae; genus AWTP1-13. Next base: position 57,952 of record WBUN01000006.1, on the reverse strand, counting down.
AATCGATATGCGCGATGCCGAGGTCCGCGATGTCGGGGTGCGAGACGAGCCGGCCGCTGCCGCACCTGCCGCAGACAGCCTGCGTCATCTCGCCGATTTCGCAACAATCCCGGCACAATGCGCGTGTCATGGCTCGCAACCAGGTCTGCAGTGGGCAGGGTGCCTGCCCCTGGTCCTGCCTCACGCCCTAGTAAAGGGCTGCGTGCGCGGCAGGCAAGCAGGCATAGACCGTCAGCCACGGTTATTGGCACACGCCCCGAGAGGGCTGACGCGCAGGCCGGTTCGTGTCAGGCTGGCAAGCTCAACCAACAAGCACAGGGGAACGCCATGCGCGCCATCGTTGCCTACCTCACCGTCAAACCGGGCAAGGAAGCCGAGTTCTGCGAGAAGATGACGGCGCAGGCCAAGCGTTGTCTCGCCAACGAGGCCGGCTGCCTACAATTCGACGTGGTGCAGGATCCGAAAACCCCCACCCGCTTCGTCATGCTTGAGGTCTACAGGGACGACGACGCCATCAAGGCGCATCAGGAGAGCCAGCATTTCAAGGATTTCCGCCCGGTCGTCGGCGAGCTGGTGGCCGAACGCAAAGTCGAGGTGCTCCACATGGTCTCCGACGGCAAGAGCAAGCGCTGAGGCCTCTGAGCCCAGCGTTTGGCACAGACCTGCCCACCCGCAGCCGCGACACTGTCGCCGCAAAAACCCCTTGCGGTGCGCTCCAATCGCGTCGGATACAGTTGGCATGGATCGGAACCGCGGCGCGTCGTGCGCCTCTTGGGCATTCGCGCACTGCAGCGCATGCCCCGCTGTGGGGTCTTGGTGCGGATGAAGGCGACTCCGGGCACCGCGAGCCTCAGCTATCTCTTCGCCGAGCCGCCCGCCCCAGGGGCCGTGATCGAGGTCGCGCCCGGCATTCTGTGGACTCGCATCCCCCTCCCGTTCCAGCTCAACCACGTCAACGTCTACTTGATCGACGACGGCGACGGCTGGACGGTGCTCGACACCGGCATCGGCAATGACGCCACGCGCACGGTCTGGGAAGCGCTCGTTGCCGGACCCCTTGCCGGGCGCCGCCTCACCCGTCTGATCGTGACGCACTACCATCCCGATCACATTGGCCTCGCAGGCTGGCTTGCGGAACGGTTCGACCTGCCGCTCTTGACCAGCCAAACCACCTATCTGGGATGTCTGAATATCTCGCTCAGCCCCGGCGCGCTCGATGCCAAGCCCTACCGCGACTTCTACCTGCGCAACGGCCTGGATGCCGAGACCACCGCGCGCGTCAGCACCCAGGGGCACGGCTATCTGAAGATGGTCACCAGCCTGCCACCGACTTTCATACGCATGGTCGCGGGCGACACGTTGAAGCTCGGCGGGCGAACCTTCTCCGTGCTCACCGGAGACGGCCACGCCCCCGAGCAGATCATGCTCTATTGTGCTGAAGAGAAGCTGTTCTTTGCAGCCGATCAGGTGCTCGCCAAGATCTCGCCCAACGTCAGCGTGTGGGCGGTCGAGCCCAAAGGCGATCCTCTCGGCCTCTATCTGCGGTCTCTGAGAGCGCTCAGGGCACAGCTCCCCGAGGACGCGCTCGTCCTCCCTGGGCATCAGTTGCCGTTCCACGGGTTGCACACGCGCTGCGAGGAGCTGATGGCGCATCACGAGGAGCGCTGCGCCGCGATCCGCGCCGCCTGCCGGACCTTGCCGCGATCGCCCGCCGAGTTGGTCCCGGTGATTTTCCACCGTGCGCTCGATCCGCACCAGATGAGCTTCGCCTTCAGCGAGGTGCTGGCGCACGTGAACTACATGCTCGCCCGCGGCGAGCTCGCATGGGCAGAGCCGGAGCGCGGCATCGAGCGCGTTACCATTGCCCGCAAGAGCGCGCGCCGCAGGCGCTGACGCAGCTCCTCAATTGTTCTTCAACGAGAGGATGTAGGCGACGACGTCGCGGACCTCCTGCATGGTCAGCCGCACATCCGGCATGGCGGGATGCGGAATGATGATGGCACCCGCAATCCATGCCGCCGTCACTCCAGCCCGATCGGCGATGGCGGGAAAGCTCGGCACATCTGCCGTGCGCGACGGGGTGGATGCATCGCGATCGATCACGTGGCACGTGGTGCACAGACGCCGCGCCAGTTCGCGCCCACGCTGCGGATCTGCGGCGCGCTGCTGCGCCAGGCACGCGCTCGCGGACGCGATGAGGAGCATCACCACCGCTGCCGATCCCAAAACAAGCCTTGCCCGCATGTCGCTACCACTCCCCTGATCTGCAGCACACGTTACTGCCTGCTTTCGCCCGCCACCCCCTTGATGTGCGTCAATGTGCAGGAAAGCGCCATCCTCCAACTGGGCGCCCGTGCTGCCGCGCTGGGCGATTCGGGGATCGGGATGAGGATGGCACACCATTTTGCCGGCGCAGCTCTTGCGGCCTGCGCTCTCGCGTTCGCTTCCGCTGGAGCTGCGCACGCCGCGTGCCGCGAAGACCGCACGGCCCAAGCCGACGGCAGCATCCGGGCGATTGCCGAGACCCAGGCAACCGTCAGGTGGCGACTAGCCGTGCGCAAGGAATTCGGCGGGGAGTTCGCCCATTGGTCCCGCGCACGGCGCAAGACGTTGTGGTGCCACAAGCCCCAACCCGGCAACACCTGGCACTGCATCGCGAGAGCCACCCCCTGCAACGGGAAGGCGGCCGACTAGCTTCCGGCGCGAAGCCCCGCCTGCCAGGACCTCCTGCCGTCGCGGTCTGTTGACGCCGGCGCGCGGTGGGGCGTAGTCGATCCCGAGCTTCTCGACATACACTGCGGATCCTTTGTCTGAACCACCAATCTGAACCGTACGGGGGAGCGATGCCGCACGCGCCGGGGGATGTAAGCAGGTCTATCGTCAATCCGTTCGCCGGGCGCGACGTCAACTGGCTTCTCGACTATCGCGCCGAAAGCAGGGGGGACCACCCCTTCCTGATCTGGGAGCCCTTCGAGGGCGCCCGGAAGGTGTGGACTTACGGCCAGTTCAGAGAGCGGGTGCTGCGTGTGGCTGCCGGCTTGCACAGGCGGGGCATCAAGGCAGGCGACTACATCCTCATCCATCTCGACAACTCGCCCGAGCTCGAGCTGCTGTGGTTCGCCTGCGCGCGTCTCGGAGCCGTGGCCGTCACCACCAACACGCGGTCAGCCGGTCCCGAGCTCGCGTATTTCGCCGATAACTGCAATGCTGCCGCGGCCGTCACCCAACCTGAGCTGGCAGAGCTCGTCGGCCGCAGCGCCAAGGGCATCGGGTGGCTCGCCGTGACCGAGCATCTTCTCGAGGGCGGAGAACCTCCCGCGAACCTGCGACCCGACAGCGAGGCCCGCTTCTCGAGCCTTGACGGCGATCCCGCCGATCTCCCTCAGTTGCCGGCTGACCCGTGGCGTCACGGCTCCGTGCAATACACCTCCGGAACCACCTCGCGGCCCAAGGGCGTGCTGTGGACGCATGGCAACGCGCTTTGGGGCGCGCGCACCTCTGCCGTGCACGAGAACCTGAATGAGAACGACGTGCACCTTGTCATGATGCCCTCCTTCCACACCAACGCGCGCACCTACTCGATCCTGCCCACCATGTGGGTGGGCGGCAGCTACGTGCTGATGCCGAGATTCTCGGCCTCGCGCTTCTGGGACATCGCCCTCAGGAACCGGTGCACGTGGGCTTCGATGCTGCCCTTCTTCCTGAAGGCGCTCGCACAGCAGCCGGTCCCGACGCACCATTTCCGCAAGTTCGGCCTGAGCGCCAACGAGCCGCCGTTCGATGAGCTCTTCGGCGTGCATTCGATCGGCTGGTGGGGCATGACCGAGACGGTCACCCAGGGCATCATCGGCGACGCCTTGCAGCGCAACCGGCCGATGACCACGGGCCGCCCCGCCGCCGGTTACGGCATCCGCATCCTGCGCGAGGACCGCACGCCCGTGGCGCCGGGCGAGACGGGCCACCTTGAATGCTGGGGCTGGCGCGGCATCCAGCTCTTCCTCGAGTATCTCAACGATCCCGCGGCGACCGCGAGAAGCTTCACGCCGGACGGCTGGTTCATCACCGGCGACCGGGTGACGCTCGAGGCCGACGGCTACATCACCTTCGCCGATCGCGACAAGGACATGCTCAAGGTCGGAGGCGAGAACGTCGCAGCTTCCGAGATCGAACGCGTGATCGCACAGGTCCCCGGCGTCCACGAGAACGCCATCGTCGCCCAGAAGCACCGCATGCTGGACGAGGTTCCGGTCGCCTTCGTCATTGCCGCACCAGGCCTCACCGAAGGCGACCGCGCCGGCCTGGCAGACCGCGTCATGGCCGAATGCAAAGCCAAGCTTGCCGATTTCAAAGTGCCGCGTCAGGTCTTTGTCGTGGAGGACATGCCCCGGTCAACCCTGGAGAAGATCAACAAGGCGGAGTTGCGCAAAGGGCTGCCTGCCATAGGCTGACCCATTGCCAACGGCCGCTTCCTGGCGCACAAGGCCAGCAAGGCCCTCGACGGCACCGCAGATCAAGGAAGCGTTCTACCCATGCCAGACCAGAAACCCAAAGTGCGCCCCCGTCCGGCGGCGACGGTCGTCATCCTGCGCGACGGGCGCGAGGGCATCGAGGCCTTCATGGTTGTCCGCCACCATGCCATCGACTTCGCCTCGGGCGCATTGGTGTTTCCGGGCGGCAAGGTGGATGCCGAGGACGCCGATCCCGTTTGGACCGACCTCGCCTCATCTGCCGGCGCAGGGCCCGATCGCTCGTTCGTGGTCGCCGCCGCTCGTGAGACCTTCGAGGAGGCGGGCCTCGTGCTGGCGCGACGGCGCGGTGCCCAAGGGCTGCTCGGGGCCGACGAGGCGCACCAACTCGTCCAGCGCTATCGTGCGCCGCTCGTCAAGGGCGAGATCACCTACCGCGATCTGATCCGCAACGAGAACCTGCAGGTCGCCACCGAGCTGATGGTGCCGTTCGCCCACTGGATCACGCCGGACGTGGTGCCGAAACGCTTCGACACGCATTTCTTCCTGGTCGCCGCACCCGTCGATCAGCTCGGGGCCCACGACGGCGGCGAGTCCGTCGAGGGCCTGTGGATCACGCCGCGGCAAGCTCTGCGCGAGGCCGATGCGGGAACGCGAACGCTGGTATTCGCCACGCTCATGAACCTGCGCAAGCTCGCCCGCTACAGCAGCGTCGCCGAGGCCGTCTTGGCGACGCGATCAAGCCCCGTTGTCACCGTGATGCCGAGGGTGCAAAAGACCGCCGACGGCCGCCTCATGCACATTCCCGAAGCCGCGGGCTACGGCGTCTCGCAAGTGCTGATGCCCGCGGATTCCGCGCCGATGAAAAGCTGACGCCCGCCCATCAACCGCGGCCGGCCAGCTTCTCGCACAAGATGTCGAACTTCTCCACCTGCTCGGGCAGAAGGTTGCGGGACTCATCGCGGCGCACGAAGATCTTGAACATCGCGTCGCCGGCGGCATTGAAGAACTGCAGCGAGCGTGACGGCCGACCCATGAACGGACGGCTGACGAAGGCGATGTACTTGCAGTTCTCAGCCCTGAGGTGACCACCGATCGGGCTGTCGCCGTGCAGGTTGAAATAGCCGCGGCCAAATGTGCCGGGCGGAATCTTGCCGGCGCACTCGAGCACGACATCGGGCGTGTGCACGATGAAGAGCATCTCGCCCCAGGCTGTCAGCTCGCGCATGACCTCCTCGAACAGCGAGCCCGCAACGATCGTGCGGTGCTCCGGCGGAAGCTCGCGCACGACCTCGAACGTGCTCACCCCATACTCGCGGGCTATCTGCTCAAGAACGCCGTCTGGGCTCTCGGCGAGGCGCTGAGCCAGGGGCGGATGCACGGCCACGGGGGCACCTGTGGTACTCATGAAAAGCCTCCTTCGCGCACACTCATTCGGCCGCCACGCGGCGCACGCCACCTTGAGGCGTCACCTCCTGGATGACGTGGAAGCCTTCGAACTCGGGATGGCCGAGCGTCATCGGCTTGTTGTTGCCGGCGCGATCGTGCGTCTTGCGGAAAGCTTCTGACTTGGTCCACGCCTCGAAGTCGGCATAGGACGCCCACGCGGTGTGCGACGAATAGAGGTGGTGATCCTCCTTCTCCGGCCCCTTGAGCAGGTGGAAAGCTATGAAGCCCGGCATCTCGTGCAGGTAGCTCTCGCGCGAGAACCAGACATGCTCGAAGTCCTTGGTGCAATCCTTGAGCACCTTGAACCTGTTCATGGCGATGTACATCCTCATCCCTCCTTCGTCACGATCCGGGCAGCAGTTGCCGCTCGGCAAAACTTGAAAACCACCGTCAGCATACCCGACAGGGTCCCTTTGGCAAAAAAAATTCGGCAGCGGGTGGATTGCCATCACCCGCTGCCTTCGCGATCGGTGCAACGCCGGCTGTATCCGGATTCCGCAGCTCCGATTTGCACAACGACGGCGACTACCAACGCACGGTCGTATTCACCGCGAACGACCGGCCCGGCGCGCGATACAGCTCGAGATTGGAGGTGGTGGCGGATATGCCCGCAACCTCCTGCGGGTTGAAGTAGCTCTTGTCGAAGATGTTGAACACGCCGGCGTTGATGGTGAAGGTCGGCGCGACCTCGTAGGAGGCGAGCAGATCGAAGGTGGTGTGCGCCGGCACGTGGAAGACGGTCGGCGAACTCACGGCATCCTTTTCCGCGACGTAGCGCGTACGGAACTCGCCGCCCCAGCCATTGTGGAGGCTGCGGTAGCGAATACCCGCGATCGCCGTGAGCGGGTCGACCGAATCGAGCGGCGCGCCGGTGTCCTTGTTCTCGCCCTTGGCAATCGCCAGCGATCCGAACAAGGCCCACTCCGGAACGAACTTCCATTCGCCCTTGGCTTCAACGCCGTGGATCTGGACGTTCGACAGATTCTGGTACTGGAACTGCGTCAGGCCTCCCGACATGCCCACCACGACAGTGTCGATGAAGTCCTTGTAGGTGTTGTAGTACGCCGAGACCTGGAAGCTCGAGCCGTTGCGGAAGCGGCCGCGCAATCCTCCCTCGAAGCCGTCGCTCGTCTCGGGGCTGAGATTGCCGTTTGGCAGGATTTCATAGCCGAAGACAGGGTTACGGAAGCCGAAGTTGGCGTTGTCGTAGGGCGGCGCCCGGAAGCCGCGCGCATACTGACCAAAGAGACGATAGTTATCGTTCAGGTCATAGGTGACGCCGAGCTTCGGCGAGATCGCGGTTTCCTGCTGGTCGTGAATGGCGAAGCCGCCCGTATTCGAGTTCGCAAAGAGCGCGTCCGGATTGACCTTCAGGCTGAAGAAATCGAACCGCACGGCCGGAATGACCCTGAGCGCGCCATACTGGGCAATGTCCTGGATGTACAGGGCCGCCTGGGTCGTATCGGTGTCGGGGAAGTTCTTGTTGGGGTAGGTCTCGCCCCCCACTGTCTTTGTGGAGACGCCTGTTGCAAGCGTAATTTGCGTGCGGTCCCTCGGCCTCGTGGTCGATGTGAAGTCCACCGAGGTTCCGTACGTGATCAGGTGATTGCCACCCCAGAACTTCCTTTCCAGCGAAGCCTGCACCTCACCGCCCAGGACCGTCTGATCGAAGTCGAGATCAGTTACCCGACGCTGGGTCGGCGCGGTCGGCTCAGGCCCGCCGAACCAGCTTGCCCTGAGCTGGTTGGTGAATTCCTCGCGCTTCACCTCCGTGCCGTAGATCTTGGTCTTGATCGCATCGGCGAACCAGACCTTGACCGGAGCATTCCAATCCAGGCTCAGGCGGGTCCGGTGAGTCGTATCGTCCCCGACGCCATCGAAGATCTTGGCGAACTGGCTTGCGAAGGCGCCGTTCTCGGAGTCGAGTTGGGTCGTGACACTCTTCGACAGATACTCGCCGGTAAGCTTGATCTGACCCGCGCCGAACGTGTTGTAGACGATCTTGCCCAAGATATTCGTGGTCGAATAGTCCTGCGGATTGGGGCTGCGGGTTGCGCTATTGATGTCGGTCTCGTGACCTATGCGCCTCGTGACAAGCAGCATCGACTCGACGGCGCCCACGCGCGTCGCACCGGTCAACGTCGTATAGAAGCTGCTATCGACTGAATCGAAGCCCACTTTTGCCGACGTGTACCAGTCCTTGCCGACCAGATCCAAATAGTCGGCAGGATCCTTGGTGACGAAACTCACCACGCCGCCGATGGCGTCGCTGCCGTAGAGAGCTGAGGCCGGGCCGCGGATGATCTCGATCCGCTTCAAGGCGTCGAAGTCCACGAAATCACGCGTATAGGTGCCAGGACCAACGTTGGTGCCCGGGAAGTCCGGCACCTTGACGCCGTCGATCTCCAGGCGGACGCGGTTCTCGCCGATGCCGCGAATGACAAAATTTGTGCCCCCCGTACGGGTCGGCTGATTGCCCATCGAGATGCCAGGCTCGTCGCGCACGAACTCGCGCGGCGAATTGATGTTCTGCCGCTCCATCTCGGCCGTCGACTTGACCGTGACCGTCGCGGACGAGTCGTAGATGCTCGCTGCCGTCTTCTCCGAACTCGTCGTCAGAGCATCGAGATTCGACACCGGTGCGGGCGCGCTGGGCCCCGACTGAGGCGTCGCCGGCCGGACGGTCTGCTTTTTCGGTGCATTGACGACGATGGGATCGAGAATCGTCGTCTGTGCCTGAGACGCCGTTGTCGTCTGCCCATGGGCCTCGCCGCACAGCGCGACGACTGCCGCGATGCCGCACGAGACCAGCGCGATCCTCCTCTGTTGAGTGCCCCCCGCCGCCATTCCAGCGGCCGCCATACCCCACGCGGACGCCCCATCGAAGCGCCCCATCCTGCCACGCCTGTACATGTGCCTTGCCCCTCGTCCACGCGCTTCTTCGCGTCGCTGGCTGGCTGACGAGCGTGTGATACGCCGCTGGCGGGCTTGCTAGGTGTGAGCGCCAATACGCTTGAATGGCCCTCATTGCATGAATGAGGACTTGCAAAGTCTATTTTTGTATACTTATTTCGTCAACAAATAAGGTTGCGGTTACGGCGGCGTGTCGCACATGTGCAACACCACCACAGTCGGACGCGGTGGCCGGGACATGAGGAAGAGGACCAAAGCATGCAAGTTCGGCCGATCAATCTCCCGATCAATCCCCTTGTCGCGATGCTGACTGTTTCCCTGGCCTTTGCCGGGGCAACAGTGGGCACGGCGGCGGCCGATGTGAAACTGACGGATGCGGGCGGCCGCGTCGTCACCATCAGCGATACCTCGCGGATCCTCTCGATAGGCGGCGACATCACCGAGATCGTCTACGCTCTTGGTGCAGGCGATCGGGTCGTTGCCGTGGACGCAACGAGCACCTTCCCTCCCCAGGCACTCGAGCAAAGGCCGAGCATCGGCTACATGCGCGCCCTTTCCACCGAGGGTGTCCTTTCCGTTGGCGCAACGCTCATCCTCGCCTCGGAGCGATGCGGGCCGCCCGAGGTCGTCAAGGCGTTGAAGTCGACCAGCCTGCCCTATTTCGAGGTGCGGGATGAGCAATCGCCCGGCGGCATCGGCGACAAGGTACGCACGATCGCCAAGGCTATCGGCGCCGAGCAGGCCGGAGAGGCTTTGGTGGCAAAGATCGAGGCGGACTTCTCCGCCCTTGCAGTCCAGCGCGCGAAAGTCCGCCGCCCCATCAGGGCGCTGTTCGTCCTATCCGTGCAGAACGGGCGCGCGGTCGTGGGCGGCCGCAACACCGCCGCGGACGTCATGCTGAAGCTTGCGGGAGCAAAGAACGTGGCCGCCGACGTCATCGGCTTCCGGCCGCTCAGCGACGAGGCCATTGTCGAACTCGCCCCGGAAGTCCTGGTCGCCATGCGCCGCGGCAGCGACAACGACAACCACGACATAGCGCAGATCTTTTCGGTGAAGGGAATTCAGTCCTCACCCGCCGGCGCCAACAAGCGCCTCATCATGATGGAAGGTCAATACCTGCTGGGCTTCGGGCCGCGGGCGCCTGCGGCGGCACGGGAGCTGATGACCGCCCTCTATCCGGACCTCAAAGCCGCGGCCGTCACGAAATGAGCGCCGTGATATCACGAGGCGTCGAGCTGCGCGAAGCAGGGCGCGTGACCAGCGCAGGCGCGCTCATTGGTGTTGCTGCGGCGGCGCTGGCCGCGACTGCGCTGCTTTCCCTGTCGATCGGACCGACGGGCATCACGCTCGCTTCGCTGCCGCGTGCGCTTTCGGCAATGCTCGGCGCCAGCACAGACGCTGCCGCCGCACGCGAGCAGCTTGTGCTGCTCGACATTCGCCTGCCGCGCCTCCTGCTCGGCATGTTCGTAGGGGCCGCGCTGGCGGTCTCGGGCGCCATGATGCAGGGCCTGTTCAGAAATCCTCTCGCCGACCCCGGACTTCTCGGCGTGTCCTCCGGCGCGGCCCTTGCCGCGGTGGCCACCATCGCGTTCGGACACAGGTATGCCGCCGCCTGGCTCGCTGCATTGGGCGCCCTTGCCATCCCCCTTGCCGCCTTTCTCGGCGGCATCGCCGCTACAGCCACTCTTGTTGCCATCGCCAACCGGCGCGGGCAGGTCGGCGTCAGCACGCTCCTCCTTGCGGGCTTGGCATTGAGCGCGCTGGCCATGGCGCTGACCGGGCTGATCTCTTTCGCCAGCGACGATCGCGAGTTGCGCGACCTGACGCTGTGGATGCTCGGCAGCCTGTCAGGCGCAAGCTGGCCGAAGGTGTTCGCGATCCTGCCATTCGCGGTCCTGGTGGCCGCCGCCTCGCCCCGCCTCGTCCGTGCACTCAACGGCCTGTTGCTCGGAGAGGCGGAAGCCTTCCATCTCGGCATCAATGTCGAGAGGGCCAAGCACGGAATCGTTCTGACCACGGCCGCGGCCGTGGGAGCCGCCGTCGCCGTATCGGGCGTCATCGGCTTCGTCGGCATCATCGTTCCCCACGTGGTGCGCCTCCTGACCGGTCCTGATCATCGCATCGTCCTGCCGGCCAGCGCGCTGATAGGCGGCACACTGGTGCTGCTCGCCGACGTCTTCGCGCGCATGCTGGTGCGCCCCGCCGAGCTGCCTCTGGGGGTTGTCATGGCGCTCATCGGCGCGCCGCTGTTCCTGCACATGGTGGTCCGGCGCGGCGCCGGCGGAGCATGACGCATGCTGCAAGCCAAGGGCGTGACATTCGCGATCAACGGCCGGACGCTGCTTCGCAGCGTCGACCTGGCCCTTGCGCCCGGCAAGGTGACCGTCCTGATCGGACCAAACGGCGCCGGCAAATCCATGCTGCTGCGCATCCTCTCCGGCGAGCTTGCCCCGACCGGCGGCGAGGTGCTGCTCGACGGACGTGCGCTCGGCTCCATCTCCGCCTGGGAGCTGGCGCGACGGCGCGCCGTCGTGCCTCAATCCAGCCTGCTCAGCTTCCCGTTCACGGTGCAGGAAGTCGCCATGATGGGCGTGAGCGTACCCGGCTTCGACGCGAGCATCTCCGCTGCAGCCGCGGCGCGCGCCGCTCTCGAGGCGGTGGGCTTGGCACAGATCGCAGGGCGCCTCTACGTTCATCTGTCGGGGGGCGAGCGCCAGCGGGTGCATGTGGCCCGTGCGCTGTGCCAGCTTGCCGCGACCCCGATTCACACGGCCGAGACCCGCTGCTTTCTCCTTGACGAGCCGACGTCGAGCCTGGATCTCGGTCACCAGGCACTCGTCCTGCGCATCATGCGCCAGCGCGCCAGAGCTGGCGATGCCGTACTGGCGGTCCTGCACGATCTCAACCTTGCCGCTGCGCTCGCCGATGAGCTGGTTCTGCTGGTTGGCGGGCAAGTGCGCGCATCGGGCGAGGCCGCAACCGTCCTCAGCGACCACCTCCTCTCCGAGGCCTACGGCTGTCAGGTCCTGACCAACCGCATCCCGGCCGGGGACCGCCGGTTCGTGCTCCCCCCAGCCGCCCTGGCGCCGGATGCCCTGCACTGACAAGCGCGCGCCCTTGCAGGGACCCGTCTGGCGCCTGCTCCTCAGGAGCCACCGTTGGCCACGCGGCATATCGCTCCACGCGCGCGCCCCCGTTCCTTTTGCCATCGCGCAGCGGGTTGGCTAGTCTGACGCACCGTCTGATCTCACGTCCCCGGCGAAGCCGCCTCACCCATTCGCACATGTTGCGGAGCCGTTCGGAAGGCGCCTTCGGATTGCAGGCAACCAAACCCGCCGCAGCGGCATCTTGGCCACCGCGGCACAGGAGGAGTCCCACTCATGGCCGAGGCCTACATCTACGACGCCGTCCGCACGCCGCGCGGCAAGGGCAAGCCCGACGGTGCGTTGCACGAGGCGACGGCGCTGCATCTGGCAACGACCGTGCTCAAGGCAGTGCGCGACCGCAATGCGCTCGACACGGCGCTGGTCGACGACGTGGTGCTGGGTGTCGTCTCCCCGGTCAAGGAGCAGGGATCCGACATCGCACGCCTGGCCGCCATCAATGCCGACTACGCCGAGACGGTTGCCGGCGTGCAGGTCAATCGCTTCTGCGCATCAGGTCTCGAGGCCACCAATATGGCGGCGGCGCAGGTGATGGCAGGGCAATCCGATTTCGCCATCGGCGGCGGCGTCGAGAGCATGTCGCGTGTGGCCATGGGCTCGGACGGCGGCGCCTGGGCAACCGACCCCTCGCTCGCATTCAAGAGCTATTTCGCACCACAGGGCATCGGCGCCGACATGATCGCCACCAAGTGGGGCTTCTCGCGCGCCGACGTGGACGGGTTCGCAGTCGAGAGCCAGAAGCGCGCGGCAACGGCCTGGAAGGAAGGCCGCTTCAAGAAATCGATTGTGCCCGTCAAGGATCAGATCGGCCAGACCCTGCTCGACCATGACGAGCACATGCGCCCTGACACGACCATGCAGTCGCTGGCGAGCCTCAACGCATCGTTCGCCAAGATCGGCGATGAACTCGGCTTCGATGCCGTCGTGGGGCAGCGCTATCCGGAGGTGGAGCGCATCAATCACGTACACCATGCCGGCAACTCGTCGGGCATCGTCGATGGCGCCGCTGCCATCCTGATCGGCAGCAAGGAAGCGGGCAAGAAGTCGGGGCTCAAGCCGCGCGCCCGCATCCGCGCCTTCACCTCCATCGGCTCTGAGCCGTCGATCATGCTGACGGGCCCGGAGAAGGTGACGCGCAAGGTGCTGGCCCGCGCCGGCATGAAGCCCACCGACATCGACCTGTACGAGCTCAACGAAGCCTTCGCCTCCGTCGTCATGCTGTTCATGAAGCTCCTCGACATCCCGTACGACAAGCTCAACGTGAACGGCGGCGCGATCGCTATGGGGCACCCCCTGGGCGCCACCGGCGCCATGATCCTCGGCACGCTGCTCGACGAGATGGAGCGGCGCGACGTGGCAACGGGCCTTGCCACTCTCTGCGTCGGTGCCGGCATGGGCACGGCCACCATCATCGAGCGCGTCTGAACCTGTCCCGGAGTTCGCAAGTCATGACCAACATCCGTGCCGAAAAGGATGCCGAGGGCATCGTCACGCTTACCTGGGACATGCCGGGCCGTTCGATGAACGTGCTCTCCGAGGATTCGATCAGCGAGTACACGGCCGCGGCCGAGAAGGCTATCGCAGACCCGTCCGTCAAAGGCGTGGTGGTCACATCCGGCAAGCCGGCCTTCATCGCCGGCGCCGACCTATCGATGCTGCAGAAGCAGACAGGCGAAGCCTCCAAGGCCGGCGTCGCACCCGAGACGCGCGCCAAGGCGGTGTTCGACAACCTGATGCAGTTCAATCTCGCCCTGCGCAGAATCGAGAAGGGCGGCAAGCCGTTTGTCGCCGCCATCAACGGCATGGCGCTCGGTGGCGGCCTCGAGGTCTGCCTCGCCTGCCATCACCGCATTGTTGCAGATGATCCGCGCATCCAGCTCGGCCTGGTGGAGGCCAAGGTCGGCCTGATGCCCGGAGCCGGCGGCACCCAGCGCATGCCGCGCCTGATGGGTGCGATGGCGGCGCTGCCGCTCATGCTGGAAGGGCGGACGCTGAACCCGACGGCGGCGCTCGCCGGAGGCCTGGTGAACAAGGTCGTGCCCGCCGCAGACCTGATCAAGGAGGCCAAGGCGCTCATTGCGTCGGGCGCCAAGGCCATCCAACCGTGGGACGAGAAGGGCTTCAGGATCCCGGGCGGCGATCCCTACACGCCGTCGGGAGCGCAGGTGTTCGTTGCCGGCAACGCCATGCTGCATGCCAAGACCATGGGCAACTATCCCGCCCCGGAAGCCATCATGTCCGCAGTGTATGAAGGCCTGCTGGTGCCGATCGACGCCGCGCTCAGAATCGAGGCGCGCTACATGACCAAGGTCATGATGAACCCGGCCTCGCGCAACATGATCCGCTCGCTGTTCATCAACATGCAGCGCGCCAACAAGCTGGAGAGCCGGCCCAAGGGCGTGCCGCCGGCCAAGCTCGACAAGATCGGCATCCTCGGTGCCGGCATGATGGGCGCCGGCATCGCCTACGTCTCGGCGCTCGCGGGGCTTGACGTCGTGCTGATCGACCGCAGCAGGGAGGAAGCCGAGAAGGGCAAAGGCTATTCGGCCGGGCTGCTCGCCAAGCAGGTGGAGCGCGGCCGCATGAAGCAGGAGGCTGCAGACGCCATTCTCGCCCGCATTCTCCCGACCACCGACTACGATGGGCTCAAGGAAGCCGACCTCGTCATCGAGGCCGTGTTCGAGGACCGCGGCGTGAAAGCGGAGGTGACACGGCGCACGGCCGGCCTGCTGCCGTCGCACGCGGTCTTTGCGTCCAACACCTCGACGCTGCCGATCACAGGCCTGGCCGATGCCTGGCGCGATGCCGCTACCTTTGTCGGCGTGCACTTCTTCTCGCCTGTCGACAAGATGCAGCTCGTTGAGATCATCCGCGGCAAGAAGACGTCGGAGGCCACCATCGCGGCGGCCATGGACTACGTGAAGCGGATCAAGAAGACGCCTATCGTCGTCAACGACTCCAGAGGCTTCTACACAAGCCGCGTGTTCGCTACGTATACGCGCGAAGGCATGCTGATGCTCACCGAAGGGGTCGCGCCGGCCCTGATCGAGAATGCCGGCAAGATGACGGGCATGCCGATGCCGCCGCTCGCCCTTTCCGACGAGGTTGCGCTCGACCTCATCTACAAGGTCGGCTTGCAGACGGCCAAGGACCTCGGTGACGCCTACAAGCCGACTGCAATCGACCCGCTGATCGAGAAGCTCGTGACGAAGCTCGGCCGCCTCGGCAAGAAGGCCGGCAAGGGCTTCTACGAGTATCCGGCCGACGGCAAGAAGCACTTGTGGTCCGGTCTCGCCGAGCTGGCACCGGCAAACGCCGAGCAGCCCTCGGTCGACGAGCTGAAGAAGCGCTTCCTCTACGTTCAGGCGCTCGAGACCGCGCGCTGCTACGAGGAGAAGGTCGTCACCGACCCGGCAGACGCCGACGTCGGCGCCATCCTCGGCTGGGGCTTTGCGCCCTGGAGCGGCGGACCGCTGTCGCTGATCGACACCGTGGGAGTGGCAGAGTTCGTGCGCGAATGCGATCGCCTCGCGCAGGCCCACGGGCCGCGCTTCGCGCCGAGCGCCCTGCTGCGCCGCATGGCCGAGAAGGGTGAGACCTTCTATGGCGGACCCGCCTCGCAGAAGGCTGCATGACGCGCCTCGGCCGCCCAAACCGACAGCGGCAGGAACTGTCCGCGTGACGGCTGTGCTCGAGCCGGCCGCCGTGGTCGATGCCCTGGCACGCGTGGCGCGGAAGGAGTGCACGCCGTGCGGGGACGGTTCGATGATCTGGCGCGTCTGGGGTGCCGGCGAGCCGCTTCTGCTCTTTCACGGCGGCTCGGGCTCGTGGACGCACTGGCTGCGCAACATCCCGGAGCTGGCGTCCCACTACGAGTTGTGGGTGCCCGATATTCCAGGTCTCGGCGACTCGACCATGCCGCCCAAGCCCTGGACACCGGCAAGCATCGCCCAGGTTGTCGTTGCCGGGATCGACGCGCTCTTTCCTGGCCGCTCGGGACTACGCATCGCCGGCTTCTCGTTCGGCGGACATGTCGCCGGTCTTACGGCTGCCCGCCTCGGCAATCGCGTTCATGAGCTGACCCTGATCGGCGTCGCCGGTTTGGGCTTGCCCGCCGAGCCTCGTGCGCCCTTCGCCAAGGAGCGCACGAGCATGGGCCCGGCCGAGCGCGCCGAGGTGCACCGCCAGAACCTCGAGGTTCTGATGTTCGCCGACGCCGCCAACATCGACACACTGGCCGTGCATCTGCAGTCCGAGAACATGCGGCGCGCCCGCTTCCGCAGTCGCCCGTTCGCCGCAACCGACGAGCTTGCCCGCGCGCTCGCCGGCGTCAAAGCGCCATTGAAGACCATCTGGGGCACGCGCGACGCCATCGCCCGCCCCTCGCTCGACGCCCGGCTCGATATCCTGCGCCGGCATCATCCCGAGCTGCAGGTGCGCCTCATCGAAGGGGCGGGGCACTGGGTGATGTACGAGGCAGCCGAGGAGTTCAACGCCGCCTTTCTCGACCTGCTGAGCCAGGCCTGACCCTGTGTGCTATTGCGGCACCGTTTGCGGACGGTCCGCAAAGCTGCGCTCGGCAAGGCTCGATACGGCCTCGGCGTATTCCCGGCGCAGACGCGCGACGCATTCTTCCACGCTCACCACCTCGCCGATGCTGCCCACGCCCTGCCCCGCGCCCCAGATGTCGCGCCAGGCCTTGCTTTTCATGTTGCCGCCCGAGCCGAAGTCCATCTTGGTCTTGTCGCCCTCGGGCAGATTGTCCGGGTCGAGGCCGGCAGCGGCGATGCTGGGTTTCAGATAGTTGCCGTGCACGCCCGTGAACAGTGAGCTGTAGACGATATCACTGGCACTCGCCTCGACCAGCATGCGCTTGTATTCGGGCTTGGCATTGGCCTCGCGGGTGGCGATGAAGCGAGTGCCCATGTAGGCGAGGTCCGCGCCCATGGCCTGCGCCGACAGGATGCTCGCGCCGTTGGCGATGGCACCTGAGAGCGCGATGGTGCCCTTGAACCACTGGCGCACCTCTGAAAGCAGCGCGAACGGGCTGAGCATGCCGGCATGGCCACCAGCCCCCGCACACACCAGGATCAACCCGTCTACCCCCTCCTCCGCCGCCTTGCGGGCATGGCGCAGATTGATGACGTCGTGCAGCACGATGCCGCCGTAGGCATGCACGGCTTTGACCACCTCCTTCGGCGCCCTGAGGCTGGTGATGGTGATCGGCACCCGATGCTTCACGCACACGGCAACGTCGTGCTCAAGGCGGTCGTTGGAGGCATGCGCGATCTGGTTGACGGCAAAGGGCGCAACGCGGCGGTCAGGATGCGCCTTCTGGTAGGCAGCAAGCTCCGTCTTGATCTGGACGACCCACTCTTCGAGCAGCTCCTTGGGACGGGCGTTGAGCGCCGGGAAGGAGCCAACGATGCCGGCCTTGCACTGCGCGATAACCAGCTCGGGCACCGAGACGATGAAGAGGGGTGCGCCGATGACGGGCAGGGTCAGTCGGTTGTGCAGCAGGGACGGCAACGGCATGCGTCGAATTCTCCGCGGGCGATCGGATCTTGAGCCTTGGACTTTGCGGCGGCGGCATGCCTCTTGGCAAGCTCACTGACACACCTCCCTTGCACGGACATTGACGCCGATTTCCCTCGGGGGTTACCAAATGTCGCAGGAGGGGAGCACCAACCCATGACCGCGATCGTCTACGCCGTCCCGGTTTTCTTCGCCCTTATCGCCATCGAAGCCCTTGTCGGCCTCCGGCGCGGACGCAACACCTACCGCATCAACGATGCCGTCAACTCCATCAGCCTCGGCATCCTGTCGCAGATCACCGCCGTCTTCACGCGACTGATCCGCATCGGCATTTACGCGGCGGTGTTCCAGTACGTGGCGCTGTTCGAGCTTTCCGCTGGGGACTGGCGGGTGTGGATCGGCGCGCTGCTCCTCTACGACTTCTGCTACTACTGGCATCATCGCCTCGGGCACGAGTGCGCCATCTTCTGGGCTTCGCACGTCGTCCATCACCAGAGCCAGGATTTCAACCTGTCGACGGCGCTGCGCCAGACGTCGTCGGGTGCGCTGCTCGGTTGGATATTCTACCTGCCGATGGCGATCCTCGGCGTCCCGCCGCTGGTGTTCGCCGTCGTCGGCCTTGTCGATCTGCTCTACCAGTATTGGATACATACCGAGCACATCGGCAAGCTCGGCTGGTTCGATCGCGTCTTCGCCTCCCCGTCCAACCATCGCGTGCACCACGCGGTCAACGACAAGTACCTCGACAAGAACTACGGCGGCATCCTCATCATCTGGGACCGCATGTTCGGCACTTTCGTCGAGGAAGAGGAGACATGCGTCTACGGCACGCGCACGCAGCTCAATAGCTGGGACCCTGTTTGGGCTAACCTTGAAGTCTACGCCGCCTTGATCAAGAGCAGCTGGAGGGCGCGCGGTGCCGCCGACAAGATCCGTGTGTGGCTGAAGCCTCCGGGCTGGCAGCCCCCCGATCTGGAGCAGCCCACGGACAAGCCTGCCTTCGAGCTCTCCACCGTCAGGCTCTACAACCCGGCCGTCAGCACCGGTGTGGGGATCCTCTCCGCCGTCCAGCTCGCAGCGCTGGTGGTCGCTGCCTGCCTGTTCCTGCTCAACGCCGAGACGCTCCCGCTCATGCACTCCGGCCTGATCTACACGGCGCTGGTCGCGGGGCTCTGGGCCATCGGCGGACTGCTGCAGAAACGCCTGTCGCTCGTCGAGGCGCTGTTCATCGAGGCCGCAGCGATCACATGCCTCTGTCAGCCCCTGGGGTGGAGCGAGCTCTATCTCGTCATGAAGCCGTTGTCGCTCTCGCTGGCCGTCCTCGCAGCGCTCCTGCGCGGCGGGCCGACAAGCATGCGCGTGCTGCTGGTGCTCGGCCTTGTCGCCTCGCTGGCCGGCGACGTCCTACTGATGCTGCCCGGGCAATTCGTGCCGGGGCTGGCGGCATTCCTGACGGCGCACCTTCTCTACATCGCGCTGATGACCAGGGATGCTCCGCTCCTGCCATCGCGGCCCGCCGTTGCCGTCGTCATCGCGATCGCCGGAAGCGTGCTGGCGCTCATCTGGCCGTCACTGCCCTCGGGCCTCAAGGCCCCGGTTGCCGCCTACGTAGGGGTCATTGCGCTGATGGCCATGCAGGCGATCGGCCGGGCCACCGTTCACCGCTCAGGCGCATCGATCGCGGTGGCGGCAGGCGCACTCTTCTTCATGGCGTCCGACACAGCGCTCGCCATCAACAAGTTCGTGGCGTCCGACGCCACCCTCGCGGCGCTGGTGCTGCCCACCTACTACACCGCGCAGGCGCTCATCTCGTTCTATGTTCTGCCGCGTCCGGAGGTCGAGCCGGCAGACATGCCGCCGCACCCGCAACTCACCGCTGCAGCGGCCTAGCCGGCAGGCCGCTGCGGTAGAGTGTCGACCTAATCATCCTTGCGGCGGGGAACGCTCGGCACCGTGCCGCTGGGTTTCGGCCGATCCTTCTTCTCCTTTGGCCCAGGCAAGGCCTTGCGCGGCGTCGCCTCGACCAGAGCAGGCCCCTCGTCCTCCTCGCCCTCGAGGTCGTCCTCATCGTCCTCGCCCTTGGCCTTGCCTTTGGACGCCTGCGCAGGGTCGGGAGGCAAGAACTCGAAGCCGAGCTTGCGCTCCGCGCCCTCGCCGGTAACGAGCACGCGCACCGTGCCGCCGTGCTCGAGCTTGCCGAACAGCAGCTCGTCCGCCAGCGGCTTCTTGATGTGCTCCTGGATGACGCGCGCGAGCGGCCGGGCGCCGAACTTCTCGTCGTACCCGGTCTCGGCCAGCCACTTGGTGGCTTCGTCCGTCAGCTCGATGGTCACCCCACGGTCGGCGAGCTGGGCCTCGAGCTGGAACACGAACTTCTCGACCACCTTCATGATCACCTCCGGCGGCAGGCCGGAGAACGCGATCACGGCATCGAGGCGATTGCGGAACTCGGGCGTGAACATGCGGTTCACCGCCTCCATATCCTCGCCCTCGCGCTTGGACCGGTTGAAGCCCATGGGCGGCCGTGCCAGATCGGAGGCACCCGCGTTGGTGGTCATGATCAGGATGATGTTGCGGAAGTCGACTGACTTGCCGTTGTGGTCGGTCAGCTTGCCGTGGTCCATCACCTGCAAGAGGATGTTGAACAGGTCCGGGTGCGCCTTCTCGATCTCGTCGAGCAGCAGCACGGAATGGGGATGCTGGTCGACCCCGTCCGTCAGCAGGCCGCCCTGGTCGAAACCGACGTAGCCCGGAGGCGCGCCGATCAGGCGGGAGACCGTGTGCTTCTCCATGTACTCGGACATGTCGAAGCGCAGCAGCTCCACGCCCATCAGGGCGGCAAGCTGCTTGGCAACCTCCGTCTTGCCGACGCCGGTGGGGCCGGAGAACAGATAGCAGCCGATCGGCTTTTCGGGCTCGCGCAGGCCCGCTCGCGACAGCTTGATGGTGCTGGCCAGCGCCTCGATGGCCTTGTCCTGCCCGAACACAAGCCGCTTCAGGTCCTTCTCGATGTTGGCGAGAACCTCGGCGTCCGACTTGGTGATGGTCTTGGGCGGGATGCGCGCCATGGTGGCAACCGTCGCCTCGACCTCCTTCACCGTGATCTTCTTCTTGCGCTTGGCCTCCGGCACCAGCATCTGCGAGGCGCCGGTCTCGTCGATCACGTCGATGGCTTTGTCGGGCAGCTTGCGGTCGTGAATGTACTTGGCCGAGAGCTCCACCGCCGCCTTGATGGCTTCGCCCGTGTACTTGAGCTTGTGATACTCCTCGAACACCGGCTTCAGGCCTTTCAGGATCTCAATGGAATCCTCCACCGTCGGCTCCTTGATGTCGATCTTCTGGAAGCGACGGACGAGGGCGCGATCCTTCTCGAAGTGCTGGCGGTATTCCTTGTAGGTGGTCGAGCCGATGCAGCGCACGGTGCCCGACTGCAGCGCCGGCTTGAGCAGGTTCGACGCATCCATGGCCCCGCCCGAGGTGGCGCCAGCGCCGATCACGGTGTGGATCTCGTCGATGAACAGGATGGCGCCAGGATAGTTCTCCACCTCCTTCATCACGGCTTTCAGGCGCTCCTCGAAGTCGCCGCGATAGCGCGTTCCGGCCAGCAGCGCACCCATATCGAGCGCGAAGATGGTCGATTCCTTCAGCACCTCGGGAACCTCCCCGCGCACGATCTTGCGCGCTAGTCCCTCGGCGATTGCTGTCTTGCCGACGCCCGGATCGCCCACGAACAGCGGGTTGTTCTTCTGCCGGCGGCACAGCACCTGGATGGTGCGCATAACCTCGCTCTCGCGGCCGATCAACGGATCGATGCGCCCGCTCTTGGCCTTCTTGTTGAGATTGACGCAGTAGGTGTTGAGGGCGTCCTGCGGTTGCTTCTTCTCCTCGCGCGCCTCCGACGCCCCGGCATCCTCGTCGACGCCGCGCACGGATTTGGGGTCCGACATGCCGGGCCGCTTGGCAATGCCGTGGCTGATGTACTGCACGGCGTCGAAGCGCGTCATCTCCTGCTCCTGCAGGAAGAAAGCGGCATGGCTCTCGCGCTCGGCGAAGATGGCGACCAGCACGTTGGCGCCTGTCACCTCCTCGCGGCCGGAGGACTGCACGTGCACGACGGCGCGATGGATTACCCGCTGGAAGCCGGTGGTCGGCTGGGCCTCGGTCGAGCCCTTGACGAACAAGGAGGTCAGCTCGGTGTCCAGGTAGTCGGTGATGCGCGCCCGCAAGCCGTCGAGATCCACCGAGCATGCCCGCATGACCGCTGATGCGTCACGATCGTCCAGCAGCGATAGCAGCAGATGCTCGAGCGTCGCATACTCGTGGTGACGCTCGTTGGCGTATTCGAGGGCCCTGTGCAGGGCGGTTTCGAGGCTTTGAGAGAATGCGGGCACGGGGGACCGTCACTCCTTTTCCATGGTGCACTGCAAAGGATGCTGATGCTGGCGCGAGAAGTCCATCACTTGGGCGACCTTCGTCTCAGCGACCTCGTAGGTATAGACGCCGCAGATTCCGACCCCTTTGTGGTGGACATGCAGCATGATGCGCGTGGCCTCTTCCCGCCCCTTGTTGAAGAACCGCTCAAGCACATGCACGACGAACTCCATGGGCGTGTAGTCGTCGTTCAAGAGCAGCACTTTGTAGAGGCTGGGCTTTTTGGTCTTGGGCCTGGTCTTGGTGACCAGCCCCGTCTTGCCCTCTCCCTCGTCGCGCGAGCCGTTCTTACCGGCCATCCCGAAATGTTCCCTGTGCTGGTCCGCTGTGTTTCGCAAGAATTGCGCCGATCTCTGCACTCCGGATACCGCAGGTACCGGAGGCGCAAATCACACCCCATTTTAGCGATAGCTGGGCAGAGATCGCAAACACTGCAAGAGTGCGGGCACGCCGCACACTGCGAATGCGCCGCGCTTGCCATGCGCATGGGCTAGTAAAGGGCAAAAAAGGCCCAGGCGCGACGGAGCGCCCGAGCCTTTGCATGCGGCAGCGCCATGAAATGGGCGCGCCCGACTTCCCTCTGTGAGAGCGTCCGCGCTCAGCGGCCGTTCTGCAGCACCTTCTCGACCGGCTTGTAGGCTTCCTTGGCGAGCTCGGCGTACATACCGCCAAGCTTCGACATCTGATGCATGTAGCCGTCGTAGGCACGCTTGGCGAAGCCGGTCTGGATCTCGATGGCCTGCTCGACCGACTTGGCGGCAACGAGCTTCTCGAACGTCGCCGTGCCTTCCTCGAACGACTTCTTGGTGTAGTCCGTGATCTCGGCGGCAATGGCCTGCCAGCCCTTGTTCCACTCGCCAAACGCCTTCATGGCGGCATCCATGTTGGATTGGCCGAGCTTCTGAATGTCCTCAAAGTTCTTAATCATGGAGTTGGGTCCTGCTTGCCTGCGTGGGGTTGGGTCTTATTGGTTCCGACGCTGTGTCACTGCACGGTGACCCAAATATATGCACCGCACAAAAAGTGTCAAGTTTCATGTTGCACCGCAATATGCGACACTTTGGTGGGCATTCGCCTATTTGTTAACCATTGCGATTAACCGAGCTGTCACCGGCCCTCCACTAGCCTTTGCCGAACAGGAGGGTCCCCCAAGACCGTTGCGGCGCCTTGAAGGCGCCCAAAACCGGTGATGGCCATAACATCAGGCACTTCGCGCACGAGTCGGGGGCGGGCGGCGGTTCCTTTTGATCGCTGCGCTAGGCGTTGGACGGAGAGGGAATGGCCGTTCAGATTCGATGGCTCTGGCCAGGGCGCGCTTGTCGCCTTGCTCTGCTTGCTGCCATGACCGCAGCAGGCATGCTGCTGGTGCCGGGCCTCGGCTTGGCTGCCGACAAACATGCCGTCCTCATACTCGACGCCAATACCGGCCGCGTCCTCCACGAGGCTGCGGCCCGCGAGCCGCGCCATCCCGCCTCGCTGGCCAAGATGATGACCATCTACATCGCCCTGGAACTTGTCGAGCAGGGCAAGCTCAGTCTCCAGACCAAGATCAGGATGTCGGCCAATGCTGTGCTGGCCGCCCCGTCAAAGCTCGATCTCGACGAGGGGGAGGAGATCGCGCTCATCGATGCCATCAAGGTCCTGATCACCAAGTCGGCCAATGACGTAGCGGTCGCGGTTGCCGAGCACATCGCAGGCAGCGAAGCCAAATTCGCCCGCCTCATGACGCGCAGGGCAGGACAACTCGGCATGGCCGCCACGGTATTCAAGAATGCTTCAGGCCTGCCCGACGAGGAGCAGGTGACCACTGCGCACGACATGGTCACCTTGGCGCTCAGACTGCAGGACGACTTCCCGCAGCACTATGCCTTGTTCGGCACGCGCACCTTCACCTACAAGGACGAGACATTCCGCAACCACAACAAGCTGCTGTTCAACTACGAGGGCGCTGACGGTCTCAAGACCGGATACACGCGTGCGTCCGGCTTCAATCTGGTGGCATCCGTGCGGCGCGGCCGGAAGCACATCATAGGGGCCGTGTTCGGCGGCGCCACAGCGGCCTCACGCGACAGCGCCATGCGCACGTTCCTGAACATGGGTTTGGTCAAGGCCTCGAGCGTGAAGACGCGCAAGCCCGCGCTGGTCGCGCGCAATGCGCGCGCACCTCAGCCCACCGTCGCCTTCGTGCCGACGCCTCATCGGGTCATGCGCCCTGCCGCCACGCCGCTTGCTGAGCCGCCGCCTCCTCCCCCACCCATGATGGCCGCCGCGGCCCCGCCTCAGGCTGAGCCGGCGCAGCAGCCGGTCAGAATAGCCCGGGTGCGTCCCGTCATGCTGAGCGAGCAACCGGGCGGCATGGCAGCCGTCCCCACGGCGCAGCATCCGGCTGCGGCCTTCCAGCCGCAGGAGCCGCCCCCGCCTCCGCAATGGGCACCAGCCTCCACGGGAGCGATGCCGGCGCGCCTCGCTGCCGCCGCCCCGCCGGAAAGACCGGCGCTGCTGGCCAGCCCGCAGATCGTGCGAGGCGCAGCCCCCTCCACACTGGACCAGCAGGCGGCGAACCTCACGCGAGGCGACCCGCCGGTGGCACCGCCGCCGCTGACGACCCAGGCGCTTGCGCCGCGCGAGCCGGTATCCCGCCTCAAGGGACCGGCCGCTGCGGCCGCCGCGCCGGCTGGCGGCTTCCAGGTGCAGATCGGCGCCTTCCAGAGCATCGCCGAGGCGGAGCGCCAGCTCGCTGCCGTGCGCCAGCGCGCAGGCAATGCGCTCGCCCGCCACCCTGACGTGACGCAACCGGTGCGCCAGGGCGCCAAGACGCTCTATCGCGCGCGCTACGCGGGATTCGACGCGCAGTCCGCGACCAGCATCTGTGGCGAGCTGAAGCGCCTCAAGATCGACTGCCTCGTCATGAAGGCGGATTAGGCATTCCGCCTATCGCACCCCGTCGTTGCGGCTCTGCGCCTTGAGAACATCCTCGATGTGGGTTTCGGCCCACACGCGCAGGCCGTCGATGGTCTCGGTCAAGGTGGCGCCGAGGGAGGTCAGCGAATACTCCACCGCGCTCGATTGGACGTTCCTGTCCCCATCGGCGATGTTCGTTCCGGGCGAGCGCACCGGCAAGTTCCGGCTCGGCACGGATCAGCTCCTCGCGAACGACAAGGGCAGCAGCATCTCCTTCGAAGACTACGCCATCGCGCTTGTCGACGAGCTTGAGAAGCCTGCCCATTCGCGCAGGCGCTTCACCGTCGGCTACTGATCGCCCGGCGGCCGCAATATCGACAGGTTGCTGATGGAGAGGACGGGTCCAACCGCCTTTCCGGGGAAAGGGCGGGACCGGACAATTGCGGCTGCCGTGCACGTGAGGGAGGAGCATGACCCAGCAGTGGCTGACGGTTGGGGGACTGGCGCTCGATTTCCTGGGCTTCATGCTCCTGCTGCGCGAGTGGTGGCTCGCGTTCTTCAACGAGAACCGCCAGCTCGAGATGGAGGAGCAGCTCGAGCGGATGCGCGCGATGCGCAGTCTGCGCCCCCTCAACCCCGGCGAGCGCAACCCGTGGGAAAGTCTGGAGCGGGTGCAGGACGAGCAGGCGATCCGAAAGGCGCGCGGCATCCACCGGGCGGCGATGGCGGCGCGCAGGGCCACGTTCCTGCTCGCCATGGTGCTGATCGTTGCGGGCTTCCTGCTGCAGATCGCCGGCGCCTGGCCGGGCTGCTGCGCACCGTGGATCACGCCACAGCAATGATGCTGCCGGTGGCAGCCGCGGGAGGGTCTCTCACTTGCCGAGCAGAACGTCCTTGGCCTCGTTGATCTTGGCGGCAAGAAACGTGGAGCCGCCCCGGTCGGGATGCATCCTCATCATCAGCTCGCGATGCGCGCGGCGAATCTCGTCGTCGCTCGCCCCCTCCTTCAGGCCGAGGATGTCGAGTGCCTGTGCGCGGCTCATCGCACCATTGGGGCCGGTATCGGATGTGCCATCCGCGCGAGCCATATCTTCCCGCCACGTGGGATGGACCCTGTCGAGATAGGCCTCCAGGATCTGTGCCGATTGCGGATCGGCAAAGCGGCAATCCTGCCAGAGGTGCGCCATCTCGACAGGAGCGAGGCTCTCCAGCGTGCGCCCAGCAAAGAAGCCCTTGAGCACGTGGCCCCTGATCTCGCCGGTGTCGTGGTCCAGCTCCATCTCGAGATGCTCGGTCGTCACGCGCGACGTCTGCCCCGCCGACTTCTGAGCGCCCCCCGTCGATGCCCACGGCAAACCACCGCCACCCCAAAGCAGCCATGTGCCGAGAGCCGCAAGCGACATGGCATAGCCCACGAGCCCGCGCACCAGCAGCACGCCGGCACCGGCCAGCGCAACCACGCCGGCGCTGACCCGCAGCCGCCGCGCCAATACATGCGCATTTGCCACCGTGAAGCCGTGCATGGCCAACAGCAGCAGCAACAGCGCCACAACCCCGAACAGCACGTACTGCATGGGATCGGCGAGGCTCCCTATTTGAGCTGTTGCAGCAGCAGTCGCGCGCCCCGGCCGCTGCCTTGATGGCTCAAGGCCTCGAGCGCCTTGCGGCCGCCGGCAGCATAGACCGCAACCGCAGACAGCAGATCGCGCAACTGCGCCGCTGAGCCTGCGTCGAAGCGGCAATAGGCCCCCTTGGTGAGGCGGGCTATTTCGCGAAAGGCCCTCTCGGCGCGCTGATCCGAGCCTTCCTGGAACAGGAAGACGGGAACGCCCAGAAGCGCCAGCTCGCCGGCCCGACCGCACAGGTCGTCGACATCCTCTTCCATGCAGTCGCCCACGTAGACGAGCGCATTGACGGGCTTTGCCGCCGCTTCCTTGCGCGCGTGGCCGAGCACCTTGCCGATCTGCGTGTAGCCCCCTGCGCAAGTAACCCGCGTCATGAGGCCGGCCAGCGCATCGGGGTCGGATACCCATTTCGAGGCCCGGCATTCTCCGGCGCCGCGAAAGAAGACGAGTTGCACATCGAGCCCGCCGATGGCTTTGACCTCGTGAAACATGTCGGCCTGCAGGGCGAGTGCCATATCCCAGGTCGGCTGGCGGCTCATGGTCGCGTCCATGGCAAAGACCAGACGTCCGCGGCCTGAGCCAACCCGGGGGCCCAGCTCCTTCATGCGCCGCACGAAATCAGCCACGTCCGCGTCGGAGGGGGGCCTGGAAACATCGCCCTGCCTCCGCTCCTGGGGCACATGCGCCCGCGTCGCATCAACGGCCGGGCCGCTCGCCTGCCGAGTGCCGGCCTTCGTCCGATCGTCTCTGCCGCCTGCCATTGCCGCTGCTCCGCGTGCCCCGTTCAGCCGGCATAATGCTTGCCGGTATACATGGCGTTTCTACAGCCTGCCGACAACTTCCAGGCCAAGATGCGAGCCTGGACCTATCCCGCCTGCCCGGGGGATTGCGGATTGCTGCCGATTGTGGTTCCCACCCTGGCCGCAACCATCCCGGCGGCAGCCAGCCGGCAGTGCCAATGAACCTCCTTCTCCTTGCCGTCGTCCCGGCCTTTTTCGCTCTCAATCCGGTCGTCGGGCGGGCCATGATAGCCGTATTTGGGCCGGCCAGCCTGTCCGTCACCCGCTGGGTCCTGTCGGCGCTGGTCATTGCCGTCATTGCCCTGGCGCGCGGGCAGGCCGAACACTGGCGGGCGCCGCCCGGCCATCTCGTCCGCCTGGCAGGCTTCGGAGCTCTCGGCATGGGCTTCTGCGCCTACGCCGCTTTTGCCGGCGCCCGCACGACGACCGCCACCAACATCGGGCTCATCTACGCCTGCACGACCGCGCTCGTTGCCGCCTGGGAGATTGCCGCCGGCCGCCAGCGCGCTCAGCCTTCCCTGCTCGCGGGCATCGCTGCCTGCCTTATCGGCGTCGTCTTCATCCTGGCGCGCGGCCACCCCGAGGTGCTGCTGGATCTGACTTTCACGCCCGGCGACCTGTGGGCGGCCGCCGGTACGATCGTGTTCGCGGTCTACACGGTGATCATGCGCCGCGTCCCTGCAAGCCTCACGCCGCTCTCGCAGTTCACCGTCATGAGTGTCGGCGCGACGCTGGCGCTGCTGCCGTTTGCGGCGATCGAGGTTGCCGATAACGGCTTGCCTGTGGTCGACGCCTCAACGCTGCCCTGGATCGCAGGCCTCGTGTTCGGTACCGGCATCGGTGCCTTCCTCGGCTACAACATATCGCTGAAGCGCAATGGTCCGGTGCTGACCGCGGCGTCGATCAGCCTCATGCCCGTGTACGCGGCAGGGCTCGCCGTGTTGCTGCTCGGCGAAGCGCTCGCCTGGTATCACGCTGCCGCCGTGGTGCTGGTGGTCGGCGGCTTGCTGCTGATCAACCGAGCGCAATAGGCGTTGCGGACAAGGCTGTCCCCGCGCTGGGCCCACCCCGCTTTCGCAACCTGTCACTGCTCCTCATCGCCGAGCCCGAGCAAGGCCACATTGCCGCCGGTCGCCGTGATGTCCGTCGTGCGCACGCGCTCGGTGGCAAAGCGGGCAAGATAATGGGGCCCGCCGGCCTTGGGCCCGGTGCCGGAGAGGCCCTCGCCGCCGAACGGCTGCACGCCGACAACGGCGCCGATCTGGTTGCGGTTGACGTACAGATTGCCGACACGCGCATGCGCTGCGACATAGTCGGCCACCGAGGCTATGCGGCTGTGCAAGCCGAGGGTGAGGCCGTATCCCGAGGCGTTGACGGCATCGATCACCTTGTCGAGATGTCCGCCGGCGAAGCGCACGACGTGCAGGATCGGCCCAAATACTTCTTCCCTCAGAACCGCGGCGTTGTCGATCTCGTAGGCTGCCGGCGTCACGTAGGTGCCCACGGCGCACAGATCCGGCAGCGGAAGATCGACCAGCGTCTTGCCCTGCCGCTGGATGCGCAGCTTGTGTGCATCGAGCTTGTCCATGGCCTCCTCGTCGATGACGGGGCCGACATCGGTGGCATAGTCGAGCGGATCGCCGACATCGAGCGCTTCCACCGCGCCGACCAGCATGTCGATCATCGGCTGCGCCACCTCCTCCTGCACGAACAGGAGACGCGCGGCGGAGCAGCGCTGGCCGGCGGAATCATACGCTGAGCGCACGACATCGCGGATCACCTGCTCGGGCAGCGCGCTCGAGTCCGCGATCATGGCGTTGAGGCCGCCCGTCTCGGCGATGAACGGCACGATGGCCCCGCGCCGCTCGGCCAGGGCCTTCTGGATGGCCCAGCCGGTGTCGTTCGAGCCCGTGAACGCCACGCCCGCCACACGCTGGTCCCTGACGAGGGCGGCTCCGACTGCGCCGTCGCCGGGCAGCAGATGCAGCACGTTCCCCGGCACGCCGGCCTGCTGCAGCAGTTGCGTGGCCAGGAAGGCCGTGACGGGGGTCTGCTCGGCCGGCTTGGCCAGCACTGGATTGCCGGCCGCCAGTGCCGCCGCCACCTGACCGGTGAAGATCGCCAGCGGGAAATTCCATGGCGAGATGCAGGCGAACGGCCCGCGCCCGCGCAGAGCGAGCGCGTTGGTCTCGCCGGTCGGCCCCTTGAGCGACACCGGCGCGGAGAACAGCCGGCGCGCCTCGTGCGCGTAGTAGCGCAGGAAATCGACCGCCTCGCGCACGTCGCCCAGCGCATTCTCGAGCGTCTTGCCGGCTTCGCGCACCATCACGGCGATAAGACGCGTCCGGTCGCGCTCGAACAGATCGGCTGCCTTGTCGAGGATCTGCGCGCGGGCTTCCCCCCCAAGACGATCCCAATCCCGCAAGGCGGCGCTTGCACTCTGCAGCGCTTCTTCCACCGTCAGGGGATCGGCGGCACGCACCGTGCCTATGCGCTCGCGCCGATCGTGCGGGCACAGCACCAGCTCGACGGCGTGCGCGTCCTTCACCCGCCGGCCCTCGACGATGGGCTCAACCTCGAAATTTGCCCTCAGCTCCTCGGCGACGTCTTTCTGCAGCGCCCCGCGCACGGTGGGCTCAGTGAGTGCCATGCCGCGGCTGTTCAGACGCTCGGGCAGATAGATCTCCATTGGGCGCGGCAGAAGCTGAACGGCCTTGCCGCGCTCGCGCTCCACGCTCTCGACGGGGTCGCGGATGATCTCCTCCAGATGCGCCTGCTCGTCCGCCAGGCGGTTGACGAACGACGTGTTGGCGCCGTTCTCCAGCAGGCGTCGCACCAGGTAGGCGACGAGATCCTCGTATGCCCCAACCGGGGCGTAGACGCGGCAGGGGGCGCTGAGCAGGCGCCCTTCGCCGACGATCTCCTCGTAGAGCGCCTCGCCCATGCCGTGCAGGCGCTGGAACTCGAAGCCCCGGCTACCGGAGGCCACGTATGCGGCGGCGACGGAATGCGCGTTGTGCGTGGCGAACTGCGGATAGAACGCCGTCTGATCGGCAAGCAACAGCCGTACGCACGCGAGATAGGAAACGTCGGTGTGGATCTTGCGCGTGAACACCGGATAGTCGGAAAGACCGCGCTCCTGCGCCCACTTGATCTCGCTGTCCCAGTAAGCGCCCTTGACGAGGCGCACGGGGATGCGCTTGCGCTGCCGCTGCGACAACCGTCTCAGCCAGCGCAGAACCGGAACGGCGCGCTTGCCGTAAGCCTGCACCGCGATGCCGAGCCCCGGCCAGCCCTCGATCACCGGATCGATGAAGACCTGCTCGAAGATGCCGAGCGTCAGATCGAGGCGGTCCTGCTCCTCCGCGTCGATGGTCACGCTCAGTCCGTGGCGGCGGGCGGCTGCGGCAAGCTCGATGACGCGCGGCAGCAGCTCGTGATCGAGACGCTCCTCTTTGCCCGGATCGAAGCGCGGGTGGAGCGCGGACAGCTTCACGGAGATGCCAGGTCGCGTCGGCAGCGCCTGCAGCTGGCCGGTGAAGACCGGGGTCGCCTTGCCGATGGTCTCGATCGCGCCCATGTAGCGCTCGAAATAGCGTTCCGCGTCCTTGGCCGTCTTGGCCCTCTCGCCCAGCATGTCGTAGGAGAAGCGATAGCCGCGCTCCTCCAGCGGGGCGGCGCGGCTCAAGGCCTCGCCGATGGTGCGGCCGAGCACGAAGTTGTCGCCCAGGATCTTCATGGCTTGGCGCAGCGCTTGGCGAATGAAGGGCTCGCCGGAGCGGGCGATGAGGCGCTTGAGGATGGCGGCCGGACCCGAGCCCTTGTCGGAGCCGAGCTTGACCACGCGGCCGGTGAGCATGAGGCCGAAGGTGGAGGCATTGACGAACAGGCTGTCGGAGGCGCCGAGGTGCTTCTCCCAGCGTCCGCCGCCAATCTTCTCGGCGATCAGCGCATCCGCCGTGTCCGCATCCGGGATGCGCAGCAGCGCCTCCGCCAGACACATCAGAATGATGCCCTCCTCGGAGGTCAGCCCGTACTCGTGCATGAAGGCGTCGATACCGCCGTGTTTGTCCCGGTTGCTGCGGGCAGCACGCGCCAGCTTCCCCGCCAGCTCAGCGATGCGGCGGCGCTCGTCGGCCGTATAGATCGCCCGCTCCACCAGCCCGCCGACCAGCCGGGGCTCGTCGAAGAGATGATAGGCGGCGATCTCGTCGCGCGGGGGCAATGGCGTGCCAGCCGCACCGGCCCCGACCGATCGAGCTTCAGAGCCAGGGGGCATGAGGGTATTTCCTCCGCAAGTGTAGTGAACAAGCGAATCTTTGGGGCTCATCTTAGCAGAACGAGGGCCGGCCTCCCGCCGCACCGTCCACTGGGATGTGGAGCGCCGCTGCACCCCGCCCTTGCCCGGGTCGGCGGCCGGTATATAACGTCGGGCCACTCGATGCACAGGCGCCACGCCCATGACCGGCTCCGTTCCCGTCGTCCGTACCGTTTCCGGCCTGCGAGCGGCCGTCAAAGCCTGGCGCGCTGCCGGCGAGAGCGTCGCCCTGGTGCCCACCATGGGCGCCCTGCACGAAGGCCACCTCACGCTCGTGCGGCTCGCCAAGGAGAAGTGCGCGCGCGTGGTCGTGTCGATCTTCGTCAATCCCGCGCAATTCGCGCCGCACGAGGACTTCGACCGCTACCCGCGCGACGAAGCGGGCGATCTCGCCAAGCTCGCCGATATCGGCTGCGATCTCGTGTGGGGCCCGGATCGGGGTGAGATGTACCCGGAAGGCTTTGCCACGCGCATTGTTCCCGGCGGAGCGGCGGAAGGCCTGGAAAGCGATTTCCGGCCGCACTTCTTCGGCGGTGTCGCCACGGTATGCTGCAAGCTCTTCACGCAGGTGCTGCCCGATATCGCCGTGTTCGGCGAGAAGGACTACCAGCAGCTCTGCGTCGTGCGACGGCTTGTGCGCGACCTCGACCTCCCGCTCGAGATCGTCGGTGCGCCGACCGTGCGCGAGGCTGATGGTCTCGCCATGAGCTCGCGCAATGCGTATCTGACCCCCGAGCAGCGCCGCATCGCCCCCACGCTGCACAAGGCAATAGCCAACGCGGCGGCGGCGGTCTCAAGCGGAGCCGCCCCCGAAGCGGCCGCCATGGAGGCACGAGGCCAGATTCTTGCGGCCGGCTTCGACAAGGTCGACTACGTCGAGGTGCGCGATGCCGGGACGCTGGCGCCCGCGACGACGGGCACCGGCAGGCCCTTGCGCGTGCTGGCCGCGGCATGTCTGGGCAAGACCCGGCTGATCGACAACATTGCCGCGTAGCTGCAGCCTTACGCTGCCGTCACCCCGGGGAGATAGCCCTGGCGCGTGAGCGCATGGAACCGCCAGACGAGCAGCAGCGCATACACCAGAAGGCCGAGCGACAACCCGATCCACACCCCGATCGCACCAAGCCCCGCGCGAAACGCCAACCAATAACTGCTGGCAAAACCGATGCCCCAGAAGCTGACGGCGGAGAACAGCAGCGGAAGCTTCGTATCGTTGAGGCCACGCAACGCTCCCGCCGCCACCGTCTGCACGCCGTCGGCGATGAAGAAGCTCATGCCGAGCAGGAGCAGCGTGGCTGCCAGCGCTGCGGCTTCCTCGGCCTGGGGTGCGCTGGCACCGAGGAACAGCAAGGGAATGGCGTGACGCGTCAGGGCAACAAGAACCGTCATCGCTGCCATGAACAGCACGCCGAGCCCGATCGCCACGATGCCGGCGCGGCGGGTCCCGACGGCATCGCGGCGGCCGGCGGCCTGACCGACGCGCACAGTAGCGGCGAGAGAAATGCCGAACGGCACCATGAACATGATGGCCGCCGTCTGCAGCGCGATCTGGTGCGCAGCCAGCGCGCTCGTTGCGATGGTGCCCATCAATAGCGCGGCCGCTGCGAACAGCCCGAACTCCAGCAGGAAGGTGCCCGAGATCGGACCGCCGATCTCGATCAGCCGGGCAAACAGGGGCCAGTCGGCACGCCAGAAGCGCCCGAGGATGCGATACTTGCGAAACGGGCGACACGCATAGGCGATCCAGATCGCGGCCGCACACATGCCGAGATTGACGAGCGTCGTGGCGAGGCCTGCGCCGAGCAGGTCGAGGGCGGGGAGGCCGAAGGCGCCGTAGATGAGGGCATAGGCGAGCACAGCGTTGGCCGGGATCGCCGCCAGGGTGATCCACAGCGCCGGCTCGGGTCGGTTGACCGCACTCATGAAGCTGCGCAGGGCCATGAACGCCCATGCCGGCACCAAGCTCCAGCCGAGACCCGCAAGGTAGCGACCCGCCAAGGCCGCGGTGTCGAAGCTCTGGCCGAGGGCTATCAGAATCTCGCGCCCCCACAGTTGCGCTGCCGTGAGAGGCGCACCCGCCATCAGGGCCGCCCACAGCCCGACACGCAAAGCGCGCCGCACCATGCGCGGCTCGCGGGCGCCGTAGGCCTGCGAGGCCAGCGGCGCAACGGCAGACACGAGCCCCATGCCGACGGTGAACGCCGCAAACAGCACCGTGTGCGCCAGCGCCGTCGCCGCCACGACATGGTCGCCAAGGCGGCCGAGCAGCATAAGGTCGGTCGTCATCATGGCGATCTGGCCGAGCTGGGTAAGGGCCATCGGCACCGAAAGCCTTATGGTTTCGGTCAGCTCCGCCCGCCAAAGGTTGGCCCTCGCCCGCACCTCCGTGCCGGCGCTTGCTTGCTGCGTCTCGAGGGATGTCATGTGGGCCAACATAGGGAGTGCCGCCCGGATTGGAAGCCGCCGCGGATACCATTTGCCCGGATCCGAGTGGCCGAATTCACGATTGCTGCCAAACTGTTGCCCGCTTCGGCCGGCAGTTGACGCTCGCCGCAACTGCTGTCACCAGTTGCGGCGAGTAGGGGAGAGTGGCCGGGCCTGCCGCCTCTGAGGATTGAATGTCTCGCGTCGTGCGGTGGTACTTGGCGCTTGTCCTGTGCGGCGCGGCACTTGCCGTGACCGGCTGCGCAGCGCGTATCGAGCGCGATCCCGTACCGGCAGCCCTCGTGCCCGATGCCACCATTCCAGGCCTGGCGCATGCCCGCTTCTGGGGCGACGAGGCGCCGGCGGACATTCTTGCCTTCGTTCAGACGCACATGCCCGGCGCCAGGCGGATGGCGGTGGCGGCTTCGCTGCAGAAGGGACGCCCCCTGGTCGAGTACCTGGCACTTTCCGGCGGCGCCGGCGACGGGGCCTTCGGCGCCGGCCTGCTGGCCGGCTGGTCCCAGCGCGGCAACCGGCCCAAGTTCGAGGTCGTGACGGGCGTGAGTGCCGGCGCCCTGATCGCACCCTTCGCCTTCCTCGGCCCCGCCTACGACCGCCAGTTGCGCGAGATCTGGACCAAGTACGACACGGAGGATCTGGCAACGCCGCAGGTGTTGGCGGGCCTGCTCGGGGCAGAGGCATTCGCCGACTCGAGCCCCCTCAAACGGCTCATCGCCAAGTACGTCGACCGCAAGCTGCTGGACAAGATTGCGGACGAGTATCGCAGCGGCCGCGTGCTGCTGGTCGGCACGACCAACCTCGATGCCCAGCGCCCGGTGATCTGGAACATGGGCGAGATCGCGGCCAGCAGGCACGCCTACGCGCTCGAGCTGTTCCAGCAGGTGCTCCTGGCGTCTGCGTCCATTCCCGGTGCTTTCCCCCCGGTGCACATCAAGGTACGCGCCGGAGACCGCATCCTCGAGGAGATGCACGTCGACGGCGGTCCGACGCGGCAGGTCTTCCTGGCGCCGTCCCATCTTTCGCTCCGCACCTTCGACAAGCTCTATCCGAAGCCGCCCATGCGGCGCATCTATGTGGTCAAGAACGGCAAGCTCAATCCGGAATACGAGGCGGTGCAGGCCAACACGCTGGCCATCAGCGCGCGCTCGCTGTTCACAGTGACGAAGAGCCAGAGCATCGGCGACATCAACCGCATCTACGCCACGGCCCAGCGGGACGGCGCCGAATTTCGGCTGGCCTCCGTCCCGGCAAGCTTCTCGGTCGCCAGCACACAGCCGTTCGACCCCAACTACATGAAGCAGCTCTTTGCGGTCGGCTATGAACTCGGCCGGACCGGCGAGCCCTGGGCCAGCACCCCGCCCGAGGCGAGCGCGCCGGTGGCCGTGCGTTAACGACGATTGGGCCGGGAAGTCGCCTCGAGGGCGGGCCCCGTGGCACCGATGCCTGCCCGTACACGACATATGTTGCCGAGGCACCTCGCCCGCTTGCCAAGGCGGCGCCGGCGTGCAACTTGAGCCCACCTGAACGGGCCCGGGATTCGCTATGATCCGCGGGCGTTTGGGGTTCCGTGTGCGTGGCGTCTGTCGGAAGAACCCTGCTATCGCCAGCTACGGGGTTGAAGATCCATGCCAGCCTTTCGCCTGGGCGCCTTGCGCGACCTGTTCGGCAGATCCGACGAGTCGAAGGGCCGCAAGGCCGTAGCCGAGGAGCACGTAGAGAAGCCTGTGGCCCGTCCCGTTCGCAAGCCGGCCGAAGCGTCCGACAGCTATACCGCCGCCGATATCGAGGTCCTTGAGGGTCTTGAGCCGGTACGGCGCAGGCCCGGCATGTACGTCGGCGGCACCGACGAGAAGGCACTGCATCACCTATTCGCCGAGGTCATCGACAATTCGATGGACGAGGCGGTCGCGGGTCATGCCACCTGGATCGAGGTGAGCCTGGAGACCGATGGCTTCCTGTGCATCAGCGACAACGGCCGCGGCATTCCGGTCGATCCCCATCCCAAGTTCAGATCGAAGTCCGCCCTCGAAGTCATCATGACGACGCTGCACTCGGGGGGCAAGTTCGATTCCAAGGTCTACAACACCTCCGGCGGCCTGCATGGCGTCGGCGTATCCGTCGTCAACGCGCTGTCGGAGAAGCTCGAGGTCGAGGTCGCGCGCGGCCAGCAGCTTTACCGCATGGAATTCAGCCGCGGCGTTCCCCAGGGCAAGCTGAAGAATGTCGGTCCCGTCAAGAACCGGCGCGGCACCAAGGTGCGCTTCAAGCCCGACGAGCAGATCTTCGGCAAGGCCGCCACCTTCAAGCCGCAGCGGCTGTTCCGCATGGCCCGCTCCAAGGCCTATCTGTTCGGCGGAGTCGAGATCCGCTGGAGCTGTGCGCCCGAGCTGATCAAGGACGACACGCCGACCGAGGCCACCTTCCATTTCCCGGGCGGCCTCAAGGAGTACATGACCGTCACCATCGAGGGGCAGACTCGCGTCACCAAGGACCTGTTTGCAGGCCGCATCGACAGGGAGGGCGGCCACGGCTCGGTCGAGTGGGCGGTGTGCTGGATCGCCGACGAGGACGGCTTCCTCAACTCCTACTGCAATACGATCCCGACGCCCGAGGGCGGCACGCACGAGAACGGCCTGCGCTCGGCGCTCACCAAGGGCTTGCGCGATTTCGGCGAGCGGATCGGCAATCGCCGCGCCGCGCAGATCACCGCCGAGGACGTGCAGGGCACCGCGGCCGCCATGCTCTCCGTGTTCATCCGCGAGCCCGAGTTCCAGGGCCAGACCAAGGACAAGCTGGCGACCCAGGAAGCCGCCCGCATCGTCGAGAACGCGGTGCGCGACGCCTTCGACCATTGGCTGGCCGACAGCCCGCAGCAGGCCACCAAGCTGCTCGAATGGACGGTCGACCAGGCCGAGGAGCGCCTGAAGCGCAGGCGCGAGAAGGAGGTCGGCCGGCAATCGGCCACGCGCAAGCTGCGCCTGCCCGGCAAGCTCGCCGACTGCTCGTCCAATTCGAAGGAAGGCACCGAGATCTTCATCGTCGAGGGCGACAGCGCCGGCGGCTCGGCCAAGCAGGCGCGCGACCGCGAGAGGCAGGCCGTGCTCCCGCTGCGCGGCAAGATCCTCAACGTCGCCAACGCCTCATCGCAGAAGCTGTCGCAGAACCAGCTTCTGTCGGACCTGATCCAGGCGCTTGGAGTGGGCACGGGCACCAAATACCGCGACGAGGACCTGCGCTATGAGCGCGTCATCGTCATGACCGACGCCGATGTCGACGGTGCTCACATCGCTTCGCTGCTGATCACGTTCTTCTACCAGGAGATGCCGGAGCTGATCGAAAACGGCCACCTCCACCTGGCGATGCCCCCGCTCTACAAGCTGACCCACGGCGCCAAGTCGGTCTATGCGCGCGACGACAAGCACAAGGACGAGCTTCTCAAGAAGGAGTTCGCGGCCAACGCCAAGGTCGAGATCAGCCGCTTCAAGGGGCTGGGCGAGATGAATGCCTCCCAGCTCAAGGAGACGACCATGAACATGAGCAAGCGCTCGCTGCTCAGGGTCGAGATCGCCGGTGACGACAAGGCGGAGGTGACCGAGGCGGTGAATGCCCTGATGGGCTCCAAGCCCGAGGCCCGCTTCCGCTTCATCCAGGAGCGCGCGGCGTTCGCCAAGGATCTCGATATCTAGTCTTCGGGACAAGGCTTGTTGAGCGCGGGGTTGCGGCAGCTCTGCGCGTATACTTCGTCCTTGTCGATCTCCGGCGCCTTGCGGTCCACCGGCCGCAGCGGGTCTTCTGTGGCGGTGGCCCCGCCCACGGCAACCGGATCGCTCGCCGGAAAGGTCTGCTCCAGGGCTTCATCGAGCTCTTCGTCGAGCCCGGATTTCCTGGGGCGGCGCTTCGTCTTGCTTGCAACCTTCGGCATGGCTGCACCTCACGGTCCGCGACTACTCTTCGCATATGTTGGATCGCGAACGCCGCCGCACAACGGCCGACACGTGAATTTGTTCGGGCCGCCGCAGCAAGAACAGGCGCTCCTGCGCGGGTGGAATGGCACCACGGCTGGCAAGCGCCTGTCGTTGCGCTCAGCAATCGAGCGTCCGCGCGCTCAGACCTTCTTCATGCGCGTGGCGGACTTCACAGCCGTCTTCTTCTTGCTGCGCTTGGCGTACTTCTTCTTGCCGGCCTTCTTGACGACCTTCTTCTTGCACAGGCTGCTGTCGAGCCAGCCGAACATCTCGCAATCCCAGGTCTTGGCCGCGGTCGTGCGCTTGTGCGCCGCTTCCGCGCCGAGCGGCATGGCGACGACGGCGGCCGCAAGCGCGAGGGCGGCAAGACTGAGCGTAGTGATCTTCATGGACATGTCCTCTTGGTCGGAGTGCGCGTGGCCGGCGACCCGCCGCCACATGCGCAATACTGCGTACACGTCCATTGACGCGCCGCTAAGAAACACAGTGTTTGAACGGCTAAGCGCGGGGACGGGATTGCAGATATCCAAGCGCAGTTGCGCATGCATCGGCAGCGAGTGCGCGAAGGCGGAGTGGCCGTCAGGGCGTCAGCCAGACGCGCAGAACCCGGTTGACGGCCTCCGGCCGCTCCAGCGTCGACAGGTGCCCGCAGTCGGGGATGATCTCCAGCCTCGCGCCCGGAATGCCTGCAACCATCTCCTGCGCCAGCTCGATGGGCGTCAGCGCGTCCTCGCGGCCGACGACGACCAGCGTCGGGCACTCGATGCGGGGCAGCAGGGGCCGGTTGTCGGGCCGACCCATGATGGCGGCATGCTGGCGGGCCATCGCCTCTGCCCCGGTGTCGACCGCCATCTGCCGGATCATGCCAGTGAGCGCCTTGTCCGCCAGCCGGTCCTTGTGGATGAGCGCCGGCATCAGCTCGTCCTGCACCGCCCCCGCCCCTTCGCGCCTAGCCAGCTCGTTCCGCCGCAGGCGCAGCTCCTTGCGTTCGGGGGTATCGGGGCGAGCCCCGGTATCGAGCAGCGCAAGGCGCATCACACGCTCGGGCGCCCGGCGCACGATCTCGAAGGCGATGTAGCCGCCCATCGACAATCCGGCGAGGGCGAAGCGCTCGGGTGCCGCCTCCAGGATCGATCCGGCGATGGCGGCCATGCTGTCGTGGCGGGTGTGGTCCGGCACGGTCATGTCGGCGATATCGGCCAGTGCAGCCATTTGGGGGGCCCAGAGGGCGGCCGTGCATAGCAGGCCGGGGACCAGGACAAGGCTCTGCCTGACAGCCATTGGGCGCATCCCCCTTAAGCAATGGTCCTTCTTGGTCGTCGATCGCGTCACCAAGAGTACAGCCGACCCCGCCGGGTGGCGAGCGGCGCCTTTGCGTCATTGGCCTGTCGTCGAGCGCGTTGCCTATGCGATGTTTTGCTCCCTTCTCCGCACCGGATCCGCGCGGATGCGCGGAATTCCTTGCAATTCCAGGGACAATGTGGCATTGAAGCGCCGCATCGAGCGCAGGGGATTGATTCCGTTTATCCCTTTCTTGATCGCCCCGATTTCCCGTTAGGCCCTTTGCGGCTGTTCCCCCTGCGCTCTGGTAGCTGACGTTGCGCCGAAATGCGTCGCGCGACCGTTGGCTTTTGGGAAGACGCAGACGGAGATGTTCTCTTTTGCAGACAACGACGTTCGCTGAGCTTGGGCTCAGCGCAAAAGTGCAGGCGGCCGTGGAGGCTGCCGGCTATACCAGCCCCACGCCCATACAAGTTCAGGCCATTCCCGTCGCGGTCAGCGGCCGTGATGTGCTCGGCATCGCCCAGACCGGCACCGGCAAGACCGCCGGCTTCGTGCTGCCGATGCTGGCGCGCCTGGAAACGGGGCGCGCCCGGGCGAGAATGCCGCGGTCGCTGATCCTGGCGCCAACGCGCGAGCTCGCCGCCCAGGTGGCGCAGAGCTTCGAGAAATATGGGATCAACCACAAGCTGACCGTGGCGCTGCTGATCGGCGGCGTCTCCTTCGACGACCAGCTCAGGAAGCTCGACCGCGGCGTCGACGTTCTGATCGCCACGCCGGGCCGCATGCTCGACCACTTCCAGCGCGGCAAGCTGCTGCTGACCGGCGTCGAGATCCTCGTCATCGACGAGGCCGACCGCATGCTCGACATGGGGTTCATTCCCGACATCGAGCGCATCTGCAAGCTCCTCCCTCCGCGCCGGCAGACGCTGTTCTTCTCGGCCACCATGCCGCCGGAGATCACGCGACTGGTCAACACCTTCCTCAAGGATCCAGTGCGCATCGAGGTGGCGCGACCCGCCACCGCCGCTGGGACCATCACCCAGCTCTTCCGCTACTGCGCCTCGACCGAAGATTGGGAAAAGCGCGAGATGCTGCGCCAGCTGATCCGCTCCGAGCAGGTCAAGAACGCCATCATCTTCTGCAACCGCAAGCGCGACGTGGCGATCCTGCTGAAGTCGCTGCAGAAGCACGGATTCAATGCCGGCGCCCTGCACGGCGACATGGATCAGATGAGCCGCATGGCCACGCTCGACGCCTTCCGCGAAGGGCGCATCACCCTGCTGGCGGCGAGCGATGTGGCCGCCCGCGGCCTCGACATTCCCGATGTCAGCCATGTCTTCAACTTCGATGTTCCGTGGCAGTCCGACGACTATGTCCACCGCATCGGCCGCACCGGCCGCGCCGGCAAGGAAGGGCGCGCGCTGACCCTGGTGACGCCCGAGGACTTCAAGCAGCTCAAGGATATCGAGAAGATGCTGGGCGAGCCGGTCGCCTGGATCGGCGAGGCTCCGAGCGCCGAGGACATCGAGAGCGGTGCCAAACGCCGGCGGGGTCGCGGCCGTCGTGGCCCCTCCGCGCAGCACGCCGGCGGGCGTGAAGGGCGCGGCGGCGGCCGAGCGGGACGCAACGGCGCGCGCCTTCGTCCCGAGCGCAGAGGCGCGGACATGGCAGCGAATGGTGCCCCACCCGACCAGCCGCGCACGGCCGGCTTCGAGGCGGTCGAGCCGGGACCGCAGCGCGAGCGCCCTGAGCCCCGCGAGGGCAAGCCCGGACGTTCCGACCACCAGCAACGCGCCAAGGGGCGGCAGCGTCGCGAGCCCCGCCACGAGCAGCAGGCCAGTCATCCGGCGCATGCCGAGCCGCGCAGACCGCAGCCCCACAAGCAGCCTGACCGCAAGCGTGAGCCTAGGGACGGCGATCGTGCGCCGGCGCCGGTCGGCCTTGGCGATCACGTGCCGGCCTTCCTGCGAAAGGCCGTCCGCACGGGCAAGTAGATCAGCCGCGCGAGGCGTGCGGATCTTGGCGGGTGCGAGGGTGTGATACTCTCGCGCCCATGAGCAGACCTCGCCAGCCTGGCGCTCCCCCGACGCAGATCCTGGCCGACCTTTGGTCGGCAGCAGCCGGCCAGCCTGCGGCGCTGGAGGCCGTTTCGCTGAGCGGCAGCGATCCCGTCCTGCCATCCTCGTTCCGCATCGGGGCGATGGCGCAGACTGCCATCGCTGCATCGGCGCTGGCGGCGGCCGAGCTCTGGCGCCTTCGCACCGGCCGCCGCCAGGGCGTCGCCGTCGACATGCGTCATGCCGCCGTCGAGTTCCGCAGCGAGCGCCACATGCGTCTCGCCGGCAAGCCGCCCGTCGCCCTGTGGGACAAGATCGCCGGCGTCTATCGCACCAGGGACGGCCGCTGGGTGCGGCTGCACACGAATTTCCCGCACCATCGCGACGGCATGCTCAAGCTGCTCGGCTGCGCCTACGAGCGCGAGGCGGTGCAGGCGGCTCTCATGCGATGGGACGGCAAGGCCTTCGAGACGGCGGCCGCCGAGGCCGGGCTGGTCGCCACGATGATGCGCACGCCATCGGAATGGGCGGCGCACCCGCAGGGCCAGGCCGTGTCGGCGCTGCCGCTCTTCGAGATCA
Organism: Hyphomicrobiaceae bacterium; assembly: GCA_008933705.1. Classification (GTDB taxonomy): domain Bacteria; phylum Pseudomonadota; class Alphaproteobacteria; order Rhizobiales; family Hyphomicrobiaceae; genus AWTP1-13. The sequence continues at coordinate 16,020 of WBUN01000006.1, read as the reverse complement.
CCAGAATCGGCGAGGCTCCGTCGCGGAGGCTGCCGCCGGGCGAACGCCCTCTCTCCGGCATCCGCGTCCTGGATCTGACCCGCGTCATCGCCGGCCCGGTGTGCGGACGCACGCTGGCCGCCCACGGCGCCGATGTCATGCGCGTGACGGCGGCGCACTTGCCGGCGCTCGAGATGCTGGACATCGACACCGGGCGCGGCAAGCTGTCGGCCGACATCGATCTGCGCGCCGAGGAGGAGCGGGAGCGGCTGCGGGCCCTGTTGCGAGAGGCGCAGGTGTTCGTGCAGGCCTACCGGCCCGGCAGCCTCGCCGGGCGCGGCTTCTCGCCCGAGGCCTGCGCCGAGATGCGCCCGGGCATCGTTGTCGTCACCCTCTCTGCCTACGGGCACGAGGGTCCCTGGGCCGCCCGCCGCGGCTTCGACTCGCTGGTGCAGACCGCAAGCGGCCTCAACCATGCCGAAGCCGAGGCTGCGGGCGTTGCGGGACCCAAGGAGCTTCCCGCGCAGGCGCTCGATCACGCCTCCGGCTACCTGATGGCGTTCGGCGCCGTCATGGCGTTGGCGCGCAAGGCGCACGAAGGCGGCTCGTGGCACGTGCGCATCTCGCTCGCACAGGCTGGACATTGGCTTGCCGGGCTCGGGCGCACCGCGCACGGCTTCGACTGTGCCGATCCCCGGCAGGCGGAAGTCGCCGACCTGCTCGACGAGATGGACACCCCGTTCGGGCGCATGACATACGTCAGGCACGCCGCCGCGTTGTCCGAGACACCCGCGCGCTGGGAGCGACCTCCGGTGAAGCTTGGCAGCCACGCGCCGGTCTGGCCGGTGCCGGATTGATTACGGGTTCGGGGCTACGGTTTCTGCTTCCGCTTGTTGGTCTTGCTCTTGACCTTGCGCGTCGCCTTGCCCATCGCCGCCCGGCGCCCGGCAGCCACTGCCGCGCGCGCCCAATCGAGCATCTCATCGGGCTCGTCGAACAACCGCTCGGGAACGCGCCGGTACGCGCCGACGCTGACGGATCTCCCCTTGGCCTCGTAGGTGAAGGGCTCGAGCCCCTCCGCCTCGTAGGCGTGCCGATTGCCGTCATCGACCTTGAAATACAGCGTGTCGCCCAGGACGAGCGCGAAGATCACGCCGTCACAGTAGATGCCGGCGCCGCTGAACATGCGCCGCGTCGTGACGTGACCGAGGCCGTGAAGCTGGTCCTTCAGGAATTCGAGGAAGTCCGGGCTCATCGCTCTTTCAGGCCTCGGGTTGGGGCAGCCGCACGCCGAGCTGCCCCACGATGGCGGCAAGCACCCGCTGCGGCGTCAGGGCGACGGAGACGATGATCGGCCGCTCCCGGGGGCCCGGCTCCTCGAGCGCCTCGTACTGGCTCTGCAGCAGCGCGGCCGGCATGAAATGGTTCCTGCGTCCCTGCAGGCGGCGCCCGATCAGCTCCATCGGGCCTCTGAGATAGACGAGGCGCACGCCTCTGCGGTTGCCGACGATACGGCGTCGATAGGCGCGCTTCAGCGCCGAGCAGGACACGATGCCGGGTTCGCCCTGCGCCAGGCGCTCGTCGATCCACACAGCGATCGCGTCGAGCCACGGCCAGCGGTCGTCGTCGTCGAGGGGGATGCCCCGGCTCATCTTCTCGATGTTGGCGGCGGGGTGGAAGCTGTCAGCGTCACGGAAGGGCCAGCCGAGCTTCTTCGACAGCCGCGTGCCGGTCGTGGTCTTGCCGCATCCCGAGACACCCATCAGCACGACAACGAGGGGCGGAGCTGCACGCATCATCGCTCGTGCCTCCTGCGGCTACCCGATCTTGCGCGGCTCTACGTGCCCGCCGAAGCCCTTGCGCATGGCGGAGAGCACCTTCTCGGCAAACGTGTGATCCTGCCGGGAGCGGAAGCGGGCATAGAGCGCGGCGGTCAGCACCTCGGCCGGCACCGCCTCGTCAATGGCCGCTTGCACGGTCCAGCGCCCTTCGCCCGAATCGGCCACGTGGCCGGAATAGCCGGCAAGCTCCGCGTCCTCGGCCAGCGCCGCCGCGGTGAGGTCGAGCAGCCACGACGTGATGACGCTGCCGCGCCGCCACACCTCGGCGACGTCGGCAACGTCGATGGACAGCCTATGCTCCGCAGCCAGCCGCTCCGAGGCAGCATTCTTGAGAATGTCGAGCCCCTCCGCGATGGCCTGCATCATGCCGTACTCGATGCCGTTGTGGATCATCTTGACGAAGTGCCCGGCACCGCTGGACCCGGCGTGCAAATATCCGAGCTCCGCGCGCGGATCGCGACCCTGGCGGTTGGGCGTTGCCGCAATCCCGGCCGGACCCGGCGCCAGTGCGGCAAAGATCGGATCGAGGCGGTCGACGATGTCCTTGTCGCCGCCGACCATCAGGCAGTAGCCGCGCTCGAGCCCCCACACACCGCCGGAGGTGCCGACATCGAGGTAATGGATACCCTTCGCCCGCAGCTCGCCGGCGCGGCGGATGTCGTCCTTCCAGAAGGTGTTGCCGCCGTCGATAACGGTGTCACCGGCGCAGAGCAGGCCAGACAGGTCGCGCACCGCACTCTCGGTCGCCGCGCCGGCCGGCAGCATGACCCACAGCACACGTGGAGGCTGCAACGCTGCAACGAGATCGGCTAGGTTCGCGGCTGCCCGCGCTCCTTCACCGGCCAGTATGCGGCCCTGCACGGCGTTCTGGTCGTACGCCACGCAGGCGTGGCCTTCCCGCAGGAGGCGGCGGGCGATGTTGGCCCCCATGCGGCCGAGGCCGATCACGCCGATCTGCACAGGCTCGTCTCCTCTCGTCGTTCTCCCTCGCCCAAACGTCCTCCACGAGAGGGCCGGGGTGAGGGGCAGCCCCAAGTGCCGTCGCGATCCCTGGCTGCCCGTCACCCTAACTCATGCCCGGCAAGCGGGGAGAGGGAATGTCTGCCGTTCTGCCCAGGCGGAAATCGCTATACCTTCCGCACCAGGGATACAACCAGGCAGGGCTGTCACGATGAATTCGACCGATCTGGCCTTCACCAGCGCCGCCGCGCTCGCCCGTTTGATCAGCACCAGGCAGGTCTCTGCCGTGGAGGTCATGCACGCCACCCTCGCGCGCGCCGAAAAGGCGCAGGCTGCGTGCAACTGCTTCATCACCATCTGCGGCGATCGCGCGCTGGCCGATGCGGCTGCGGCCGACCAGGCGATGGCGAAGGGCGCCGAGCCTGGCCTCCTGCACGGCGTGCCCTTCCACGTCAAGGATCTCGTCAACACCAAGGACGTGCTGACCACGTTCGCGTCGGCCATGTACGCGGACAACGTGCCGAGGGAAGATTCGGTGACGGTGGCGCGCATGAAGAAGGCGGGCGCCATCCTGATGGGCAAGACGACGACGCCGGAATTCGGCCACATGCCCTATACGCAGGCACCGCTGTTCGGGCGCACGTGCAATGCCTGGAGTGCGCAGCGCACGAGCGGGGGCTCATCGGGCGGCGCGGCGGTTGCCGTCGCGCTCGGCGCAGGCCCCATCGGCATCGGCACCGACGCCGGCGGCTCGACGCGCATTCCGGCAGCCTGCAACGGCGTGGTCGGCTTCAAGCAGTCGCCGGGCGTGATGCCGCACGACATGGCGCCCGAGGTGTTCGCCAACTTCTCCAGCATCAACCCGGTGGCGCGCACGGTGATGGATGCCGCGCTTATGCTGGAGGCAATGGCCGGCGCTCACCCGAGCGATCCCTACTCCCTCGCCATGCCCTCCAGCGGCTTCGCGACCGCGGCCAGGCCCGAGGGCTCGCTCAAGGGCATGCGCGTGGCGTGGCGGCCGCTGCTCGGCAATAGCGTGGTCGACGGCGAGGTGTTCGCGCTCTGCGAGGCCGCCGCGCAGACCATCGGTGCGCTCGGCGCCAGCGTCGAGCCGATGGACGATGATCTGGAGCCGGTCGAGCCCTATTGGTTCATCTACGCCTGCGCGCTGTGGTGGGCGCGCTTCGGCGATGCGCTGCCCGAATGGCGCGATCGGCTGAGCCCGACCCTGGTGCGCCAGATGGAGCTCGGCAAGGACAGGACGGCAGCCGACGTAGGCCGGTCCCTGCTCAAGCGCACCCAGCTCTATCGCACGGTGCAAGGCTGGTTCGACCGTTTCGACGTGATCGTCTCGCCGACGCTGGCGCGCACGGCGCTCGACATCGAGGAGCGGCTTTTCGATGAGATCGAGATCGACGGCCGCCCGGCCGGAACCGTGCGGCGCGCGTGGTATCCCTACACGCATCCCTTCAACCTTACCGGCCACCCGGCCGTGAGCATACCGTGCGGCTTCCACAGCGACGGGCTGCCGGTCGCCATCCAGCTCGTCGGCCGCCGCGGCGAGGATGCGCGGCTCTTCCGGGTGGCCGCGCTGTTCGAGCAGGCGCGGCCGTGGGCCGATAAGCGACCACGGGATCTGGGTTGAAGTGCGAGGTCGGCGGAGCTCAGAACATATTCAGCGCCAGGCGCGCCTCGTCCGACATGCGGCTCTGGTCCCAGGGCGGATCGAACGTGAGAGTGACCGACACCTGGCCGACACCGGCAACCGAGCCGACGGCATTCTCCACCCACTGCGGCATCTCGCCGGCCACGGGACAGCCGGGCGCGGTCAGCGTCATCTCGATGGCGACGTTGCGCGCATCGTCCACGTCGATCTTGTAGATGAGGCCCAGCTCGTAGATATCGGCCGGAATCTCCGGATCGTACACGGTTTTGAGCGCCGCCACGATATCGGCGGTGAGCTGCTCCAGCTCATCGGCCGGGATAGACGAAGCGGGCTCGCGCGCCGGAGCAACGGCCGCCGCGTGCCCGGCCGCCGCAACCGGCGGCTCGGCCTCCGCGGCATCCACTCGTTCTCTCACATCCTCGTCCACGGTCATTCCACTACCCGTTACGCAAAGAAATCATGCGCCTTGATGAGCGCCTCGGCCAGCGCATCCACCTCGGCCTTGGTGTTGTACATGGCGAACGACGCGCGGCAGGTCGCCGTCACGCCGAGCCGGTCCATCAGCGGCTGGGCGCAGTGATGCCCGGCCCGCACGGCTACGCCCGAGCGGTCGATGATGGTGGAGATGTCGTGCGGGTGCAGCCCGTCGATGCTGAAGGAGACGATGGCGCCCTTGCCCTTGGCGGTCCCGTGGATCTTCAGCCAGTTGAGCTGGCCCAGGCGCGCGTGCGCGTATTCCTTGAGCTCGTGCTCGTGACGCGCGATGCGGTCGCGACCGATCTTCATCATGTATTCGAGCGCCGCACCGAGGCCGATCGCCTGCACGATCGCCGGCGTTCCCGCCTCGAACTTGTGCGGAGGCTTGCCGTAGGCAATGGCGTCCTGGTGCACGCTCTCGATCATCTCGCCGCCGCCCATGTAGGGCGGCATGGCATCGAGATGCTTCCTCTTGGCGTAGAGCACACCGATGCCGGTCGGCCCGTAGGTCTTGTGGCCGGTGAAGGCGTAGAAGTCGCAGTCGATATCCTGCACATCGACCGTCATGTGCACGGCAGCCTGGCTGCCGTCGACCAGAACGGGAATGCCGCGGGCATGCGCGATGCGCACCACCTCCTTGACGGGCACGACGGTGCCGAGCACGTTCGACATGTGCGTGATCGCCACGATCTTCGTGCGCGGCGTCAGCAGCTTCTCGAACTCGTCGATGAGGAAGGTGCCGTCGTCGGCAATGGGCGCCCAGCGAATGACCGCCCCGCGCCGCTCGCGATGGAAATGCCACGGCACGATGTTGGAGTGATGCTCCATGATGGAGACGACGATCTCGTCGCCCTCGCCGATCGCCAAGGCGCCGTAGGAGCTGGCGACCAGGTTGATCGCCTCCGTCGCGTTGCGGGTGAAGATGATCTCGTCGGAGCTCGGCGCATTGAGGAAGCGCCGCACCGTCTCGCGCGCTGCCTCGAACTTCGCCGTCGCCGTGTTCGACAGATAGTGCAGCCCGCGATGCACGTTGGCGTATTCGTTCGCGTAGCCGTTCTGGATGGCTTCGAGCACCGCGCGCGGCTTCTGAGCCGAGGCACCGTTGTCGAGATAGACCAGCGGCTTGCCGTAGACCTCGCGGGCGAGGATCGGAAAATCCGCCCTGATCGCCGCGACGTCGTAGCTCGGGCTACCCTTCAGATCCGTCTCCTTCATCATGGCCGTCATGATCGTCCTCTGCCGGTGCGCGGACACAACTTCTCAGGCCGACAGATCCACCAGCCTGCGCTTGGCGATCCCCGACAGCGCCCCGCGCACGGCCTCGGCCTCCACCTTGTCGATTGCCTCGCCGATGAAGCTCTCGATCAGCATCGCGCGCGCGTCGTGCAGCGGGATGCCCCGCGCACGCAGATAGAACAGCAGATCGGCGTCGATCTCGGCCGCCGTCGAGCCGTGACCGCAGACGACGTCGTCGGCATAGATCTCGAGCTCCGGCTTGGAATCGAATTCCGCCTCCTCCGACAGCATCAGCGCCTGCGCCATCTGCTTGCCGTCGCTCTTCTGCGCGTCGGGACGCACGATCACCTTGCCCTGGAACACGCCGCGCGCACGCTCGGCCAGCACGCTCTTGAACAGCTCTCGGCTCTCGCATCCCGGCACGGCGTGATCGACGAACAGCGTCGTGTCCACGTGCTCGCCGCCGCGGCCCAGAACGGCGCCCGAAATGTCGAGCTTCGCGCCCTCGCCCTTGAAGGCGACGGCGACGTGATTGCGGGCCAGGCCTGTCGCCGCCGTGAGGTGGAAGGCGCGATAGCCGGCATCGGCGCCGAGCGTTGCGATCCAGCTCGCCAGATGCGTCGCCGCCCCGCCCTCGAGCGATACCTTCGTGTGCATGAGATGGGCGCGGTCGCCGACCACGACCTCGCTCAGCGCATTGGTCTGTCCCGCAACCGCGCCGGACAGCGTCACGTACGCCTCGATGATGGTCGCGCGCGCACCCCGTCCCATCCTGATGATGTTGCGCGTGGTGACGAGGCGCGCCGCCTCGCCTGCGCGCGCGAACACCAGCAGCAGCGGCTTGGCAAGCTCCGTCCGGTCCGCAACCTGCAGCAGCGCGCCGTCGGTCATGAATGCGGTATTGAGGGCGATGACGGCGTCCTGGCCCGGAACGGCCGCACGGACGAGCCCGTCGGTGGTCTCGGCAAGCGCCGCGCCGAGCGGGCTCACCTTGAGGCCCTTCACACCGGAAACCGAGGAGAGCTGGGGCCGGTGCACGCCGTTGACGAACACCATGCGGTGCGCGTCGAGGCCGGCCAGGTCCTCCAGCGCGGCGTCGATCTGCGCCGCCGTAACGCCGGTATCGTCGGCGACGGCGGCCGGAAACGCCTCCTTCAGCGCCGATCTCAGATCGGTGTATTTCCACTCCTCGATGCGCCGGTGCGGCAGGCCGAGCGCCGCGAACGCACCGATCGCCGTCTTGCGCGCTTGCGTGACGTCCTCGCCGCCCGGAAGCTTCGCGGCAACGGCCTCGAAGTTCTGAGAAAGCGCCTGCTCGGCCTTCGTTCTGGTTACAGCCACGGTCATCTCACGTCTTCTCGTCGCGCCCCGGCTCAGGCGTTCTGCAGAGCCTTGCTTCTGAATTCGGCGTAGCCGGTCTCCTCCAGCTCCAGCGCCAGCTCCTTGCCGCCGGACTTCTGTATCTGGCCGGCCGCCATCACGTGCACCTTGTCGGGCACGATGTAGTTGAGCAGGCGCTGATAGTGGGTGATGACCAGCATCGCCCGGTCCTTGGATTTGAGCTTGTTGACGCCCTCCGAGACGACGCGCACCGCGTCGATGTCGAGGCCCGAGTCCGTCTCGTCGAGCACGCACAGCGTCGGCTCGAGCATCGCCATCTGCAGGATTTCCATGCGCTTCTTCTCGCCGCCCGAGAAGCCGACGTTGAGCGGGCGCTTGAGCATTTCGTCCGAGACCCCGAGGCGGCCTGCCTCCTCGCGCACGCGCTTGAGGAACTCAGGGGTCGTGAACTCCGCCTGGCCGCGCTTCTTGCGCAGCGAGTTCACCGCCGTGCGCAGGAACGTCATGGTGGCGACGCCCGGGATTTCCATCGGATACTGGAATGCCAGGAACACGCCCTTGGCGGCGCGCTCGTCGGGCTCCATCTCCAGAATGCTTTCGCCGTTCCAGAGAACCTCTCCGCCGGTGACCTCGTAGCCGTCGCGGCCGGCCAGCACGTAGGCAAGCGTCGACTTGCCGGAGCCGTTGGGGCCCATGATCGCGTGGACCTGTCCCTTGGGCACCACGAGGCTCACGCCGTTGAGGATCAGCTTGTCCTCGTCGGCGAGCTTCACCTGCAGGTTTCTTATTTCAAGCATCGCTCACGTCATCTCCACGCTTGCGGTCTGCTCCGGCCGGAGCAGAGCCGCGACGCGGGCTCAGCCGCTCTCGGCGGCAGAACCCATAACCTCGATCTCGGCCGGATAGAGAACGCCCATCCAGTCGCACGAATTCGCATGCCGGCGGCCACCCTGCTTGGTGAACTCGACGAGGAAGGCCTCGCCCGTGCCGAACGTCTCCACCACAGTCACCACATCGCCGCGACGGAGCACGAGCCCGGGGCTCGTCCTCGACAAGGCATTGCGGCGCTTGCACTCCCGCTCGTCCATCTCCCGCCGCATCTTCGCCGTCGTCACCGCCATTACCTCTGCCGCATCACGCATATGCATTCTCCCAATACAGGGCCGTCCGGCATTGCGCCTTCGGCCTCTCCTTGAACTCTTGCTCCATCACCTCGTGGGCCGGGTTGGCTCCCGCACCCCTAGTCAGCATGGCCTTGCACTACATGCTCTGCTTGCCGCCTATTTTCCCCAACGCCAGCTCCATGCGCCAGCGGTTTTCGCCCGTGCGAGCCTGACGAAGCCGGAAATCTGAGCAGCCAGCGCCAAAGCCCACACCGTCACTTGCCAGAATGCCGGTCCCGCGCCGGTCTGCGATGGCCCGATCACCAGCGGCAGCGACACGGCAAGAACGCTGATCAAAAAGGCAACCATCGCCGCCCACCCCTTCCAGTTGGCGGGTGCGGCGCCGTAGCCGTAGCGCCTGGGCCTGAACCACGTGTCGGTCATGGACGTCATCCCACCGAACCTTCGAGCGAGATGCCGATCAGCTTCTGCGTCTCGGCCATGAACTCCATGGGAAGTTGCTGCAGCACGTCGCGCACGAAGCCGTTGACGATCAAAGCGACCGCTTCCTCTTCCGTCAGGCCCCGCTGCATGCAGTAGAACAGCTTGTCGTCCGAGATCTTGGACGTCGTTGCTTCGTGCTCGAAATGCGAGGATGCATTCTTGGCCTCGATATAAGGCACGGTGTGGGCACCGCACTTGTCGCCGATGAGAAGGCTGTCGCAGTTCGTGAAGTTGCGCGTGTTCTTGGCCTTGCGATGCGCGGAGACCAATCCTCTATACGTGTTCTGCGAATAGCCCGCCGCGATGCCCTTGGAGATGATGCGGCTCGAAGTGTTGCTGCCCAGGTGAACCATCTTCGTGCCGCTGTCGACCTGCTGGTGGCCGTTGGAGACGGCGATCGAATAGAACTCGCCTCTGCTGCCGTCGCCGCGCAGGATGCAGCTCGGATACTTCCAGGTGATGGCCGAGCCGGTCTCGACCTGCGTCCAGGAGATCTTCGAGTTGCGGCCGCGGCAGTCGCCGCGCTTGGTGACGAAATTGTAGATTCCGCCCTTGCCGTCCTTGTCGCCCGGATACCAGTTCTGAACGGTCGAGTACTTGATCTCGGCGTTGTCGAGCGCGATCAGCTCGACGACGGCCGCATGCAGCTGGTGCTCGTCGCGCATCGGCGCCGTGCAGCCCTCCAGATACGAGACGTAGGCGCCCTTGTCGGCGATGATGAGGGTGCGCTCGAACTGGCCGGTCTGCTTCTCGTTGATGCGGAAGTAGGTGGACAGCTCCATCGGGCAGCGCACGCCCTCCGGCACATAGACGAACGATCCGTCGGAGAAGACCGCCGAGTTGAGCGAGGCGTAGAAATTGTCGGACTGCGGCACGACCGAGCCCAGGTACTTCTTGACCAGCTCGGGATGGTTGCGCACCGCTTCCGAGATCGAGCAGAAGATGACGCCCGCCTTGGCCAGCTCGTCCTTGAAGGTGGTGACGACGGAGACCGAATCGAACACGGCATCGACGGCAACGCGCGCGCCTTTGACGCCGGCCAGTATTTCGCGCTCCCTGAGCGGGATGCCGAGCCTCTCATAGGTGCGCAGCAGCTCGGGATCCACCTCGTCCAGGCTCTTGGGGCCCTCGGTCGACTTGGGCGCCGCATAGTAATAGAGATCCTGGAAGTCGATCTTGGGATAGCGGACGTTGGCCCACGTCGGCTCCGTCATCGTCTTCCAGCGCCGGAAGGCCTCGAGCCGCCACTCCAGCATCCACGCCGGCTCGCCCTTCTTCTCGGAGATGAAGGCGACGATGCGCTCGTCGAGCCCCTTGGGCGCCTTCACGCTCTCGATGTTGGTCTCGAAGCCGTACTTGTACTGGTCGACGTCGATCCTGCGGACCTGGTCGACGGTCTGTTGCACTGCTGCCATTCTGCCTCGATCCTTCGTATGCCCCCGTTGCGCCTCAAGCGACCTTGCGGTGCGCGTGGCGGCTGTTGATCCTCTTCCAAACGTCGAGGAAGGCATCGATGTCGGCCTTCTGCGTCGTCCCGCCCGTGCTGATCCGGATGGCGCCGCTCGCCAGCTCTGCAGGCACGCCCATCGCTTCCAGCACGTGGCTGCGCCCGACCTTTCCGGACGAGCAGGCCGAGCCTGAGCTGACCGCCACGCCCTCCAGGTCCAGCGCGATCACAGCCGTCTCGGCGGCGGTGCCGGGAACGGCGAAACAGGAGGTGTTGGCAAGACGCGGCGCGCCTTCCCCGAAGATGACGGTATCGGAGCGGATCGCGCGCAAGCCGTTTTCCAGCCGCTGCCGCAGCGCGAGCGCATGAGCGGTCATGGCCTCCATCTCCGCCTCGGCTGCCGCGAGCGCCGCGGCAAGACCGGCGATAGCAGCAACGTTCTCCGTGCCGGAGCGCTGACGCCGCTCCTGCCCGCCGCCCTTCAGCAGCGGCTCAGGCGTCACGTAGTCTCCGGCGAATGCGACGGCGCCGATGCCCTTGGGACCGCCGAACTTGTGCGCCGACAGGAAGACGATATCGGCGCCCGGCATGACGCCGGCCCACCGCCCGCGGCCCGCCAGTTGCACCGCGTCGCAAACGACAATGGCGCCCCAGCCATCGAGCAATTCCGCGACTTGCCCGATCGGCTGCAGCACGCCGGTCTCGTTGTTGGCGGCCTGCACGGCGACCATGGTGCTTCCCGCACCGTACAGGGCCGTCAGGCCGGCAATGCGCGACTGGAGGGCAGGGAGATCGATGCGGCCATCGGCGTCGACCGCGATCTGCTCGACGCGTTCCTCGGGGAAGCGATGACCGCGCAGCACGCAGGCGTGCTCGGTCGCGCCCGCCAGCAACGCCGCCAGCGGCTCCTTGTTGCCGCGACGCGACGTATTGGGGGTGAGAACCCAGTTGGCGGCCTCGGTCGCGCCGGACGTGAAATAGACATCGCGCGGCCGGACGTTCACATGGCGCGCGATGACCTCGCGCGCATCCTCCACGACGGCGCGCGCCTTGCGCCCTTCGGCGTGCGGCGAGGTCGGGTTTCCGACCAGCTCGAACGCGGCCAGCATGGCAGCGCGGGCTTCCGGCCGCAGCGGTGCCGTCGCATTCCAGTCGAGATATGTGCGCAGTGCGCTCATTCGGTGCTCACGTTCACCGGCAGGATGCCGACGCGGACCGCCTGCTTGCCGGGCGGGATGCCGTCAATCACCTCCTGCAACGTCACGCTTTCCAGGAAGGCGGCGATGTGGTCGCCAAGCGCATCCCACAGCCCGTGCGTCAGGCAGCGCTGGCCGACCATGCAAGGCTTCTCCAGCTCGCCGTGGCAGCGCGTCATGCGGATGTCTTCCTCGACGGCCGCCATGACCTCGGCAACGGTGATGCTGGAAGCGGGACGGCCCAGGCGATAGCCGCCGGCTCGCCCACGCGCGCTCTCCACCAGCCCGGCGCGCCGCAGCTTCAGGAAGAGCTGCTCGAGGTAGGCCAGCGAGATCTGTTGACGCTCGGCGATGACCGGGAGCGCAAGCGCGCCGTCCGCCCCGTAGCGGGCGAGATCGGCCATGGCGGTCACCGCGTACCTGCCTCGGGTGTTCAGCTCCACGCCGCCTGGCTCCCCATTACGCGAACGCTTGGCCGATCAAGCCGGACGTCGCTATTGCATTCGCCACCCAGGCCCGTGCTATGACACCGCCCGGAAGAACAGTTAGGACCTGACGCGCGTCGCCGCCAGCTCTTTCGAACTGTTCTAAAGTTCATCTGGAAATATGGAAATTCCGAGCCTGCGAGTCAAGTATTTTCGCTGCTCAAGCTGCCCCTGTGGACGGCGCCGGTGCGGCGCGAAGGCCGGCGGGGCGATCTCCAACCGTCACCGGAAAGCGTAGCCAAGCATGCCTGAACTGATCATCAACGGGCCGGCCGGCCGCATCGAGGCCCGCTATCATCACGTGGCTTCCGCCAACAGCCCGATCGCCCTGATCCTCCACCCCCACCCCCAGTTCGGGGGCACCATGAACAACCAGGTCGTTTACCACCTGTATTACCTGTTCGTTCAGCGCGGATTCTCGGTCCTGCGCTTCAATTTCCGCGGCGTCGGCCGCAGCCAAGGCTATTTCGACAACGGCCCGGGCGAGCTGGCGGATGCGGCTTCCGCGCTCGACTGGCTGCAGCTCCAGAACCCCGATTCGCGCTCGTGCTGGATAGCCGGCATGTCGTTCGGCACCTGGATTGCCATGCAGCTTCTCATGCGCCGGCCGGAGATCGACGGCTTCATCTGCGTGGCGCCGCCGGCCAACCTCTACGACTTCTCCTTCCTGGCGCCTTGCCCCTCCTCGGGGCTGATGGTGAACGGTGAGAAGGACCGCGTGGTCCCCTCCGCCTCGGTGGCCGAGCTTGCAGCCAAGACCAAGGTGCAGAAGGGCGTGAAGATCGAGCATGCCATCGTGCCGGACGCCAACCACTTCTTCCAGGACAAGATCGACGACCTCATGAAGGTGGTCGGCACCTACGTCGACCGGCGCATGGTCGAGATGGAGAAGGAGCGCAAGGAAGATTAGCGCGCCGCGCCTAAGCGGGGATAGCTCCTGCCGGAGCGGACCACGCGGACCACGCTGCGGTTGCCTCTGGCCCGCTCCGCAAGCAGCCCTACGGCTTCGTCGCCAGCGCGCCGCCCGTCATGGGCCGCGGGACGCCCGTCGTGCCCGGGAACGTGATCGGCAGGCGCCGGAGCGAGCGCACGGCGAGATAGGCCCAGGCCTCCGCCTCCATCGCATCACCATCGACGCCTGCCGCCTCGGCGGGCGCGACCGCCCCCTCGACGCGGCCCGCAATCATTGCCATCAGGGTCTTGTTGCGCCGGCCCCCGCCGGAGATGACCCAAAGGCGAGGCTCCTCGGGGAAGTGCTCGCGCGCCCTGGCAAGGCTCGCGGCGGTGAAGGCCGTCAGCGTCGCGGCGCCATCCGCAGGGGAGAGATGGGCGACGGCATCGAGACGGAAGGCGTTGCGGTCGAGGGACTTCGGCGGCAGGGCGCAGAAATAGTCGTGCGTGAGGAGCGCGATCAGGGCCCCCTCGTCGACCTTGCCCTCGGCGGCGAGCGCCCCGCCCTCATCCATCGCACGACCGGCGTGGCGCCGCGTCCAATCATCGATGAGCGCGTTGCCGGGCCCCGTGTCGAAGGCGATGAGGCTGCCGTCGCGGCCGATCCAGGTGACGTTGGCAACGCCGCCGATATTCACCATCACCACCGGCCGCTCCGGCAATCCGCCCGCCAGCGCGCGGTGGTAGACCGGGGCAAGCGGCGCACCCTGCCCGCCCGCCTCGATGTCCGCCGCCCGCAGATCGTGCACGACGTCGATGCCGGTCGCATGCGCGAGGCGGTCGCCGTCGCCGAGTTGTACCGTCAGGCGCAGCTCGGGGCGGTGGAGGACGGTATGCCCGTGGAAGCCGATGACGGCGATGTCGGCTGGCCTCAACGCCTGCGCCCGCAGGAAATCCGCGACCACCGCGGCATGCGCATCGGTGAGCTCCTGCTCGATCCAGGCCAGATGCGGCGTGCGCGCCCGCCGGTCGGCCAGGGAGCGCGCCTCTGCCATGGCCTGGGCCAGGGCGGCGCGGAACTTGGCATCGTAGGGGGTGGTGCCGGCGGGCCCGCGTTTGAGTTTTTCGGCCCCGTCGGTCTCGATCAGCGCGATGTCGATGCCGTCCATGGACGTGCCGCTCATGAGGCCGATCGCGCGCATTGTCTTGCCCATAGGGCTCTTCCTGTGCAATTTCCCGGCTGCTCCTAAGACCCTAGCCTCGGAGAGTGCACCCCACAAACGGTGCGATAGCGGCCATGGCCAAATTCACCTCGGATTTCCTCAACGTCCTCGACGAGCGCGGGTTCATCCACCAGTGCTCGGATTTCGCCGGGCTCGACACGCTGGCCGACAGGCGGGAGATCATCGCCTACGTGGGCTACGACTGCACGGCACCCTCGCTGCACGTCGGACACCTCATCTCCATCATGATGCTGCACTGGCTGCAGCAGTCGGGCGGCAAGCCGATTGCGCTGATGGGCGGCGGCACCACGCGGGTGGGCGATCCCTCGGGCAAGGACGAGACGCGGCGCATCCTCCCCATCGAGACCATCGATGCCAACAAGGAAGCCATCAAAGGCGTATTCCTGCGCTTCCTGAAATTCGGCAGCCGCCGGACCGACGCGCTGATGCTCGACAACGCCGAATGGCTGGCGCCACTCAACTACATCGACTTCCTGCGCGACGTCGGCCGGCATTTCTCGGTCAACCGCATGCTGACCATGGATTCGGCCAAGCTGCGGCTGGAGCGCGACCAGGAGCTCTCCTTCATCGAGTTCAACTACATGCTGCTGCAGGCCTACGACTTCGTCGAGCAGGCCAAGCGCTACGGCTGCAACCTGCAGATGGGCGGCTCCGACCAGTGGGGCAACATCGTCACCGGCATCGACCTCGGCCGGCGCATGGGCACGCACCAGCTCTATGCGCTCACCTGCCCACTGCTCACCACCTCTTCGGGCGCCAAGATGGGCAAGACGGCGGCCGGCGCCGTGTGGCTCAACGAGCAGCAGCTCTCCGCCTACGACTACTGGCAGTTCTGGCGCAACACCGAGGACGGTGACGTCGGCCGCTTCCTCAAGCTGTTCACGACGCTGCCGATGGACGAGATCGCCAAGCTCGAGGCGCTCGAGGGTGCGGAGATCAACGAGGCCAAGAAGGTGCTGGCGACCGAGGCGACCGCTCTTCTGCACGGCCGTGAGAAGGCGGAGGCTGCGGCCGAGGCGGCGCGCAAGACGTTCGAGCAGGGCGTGACGGCGAAAGACTTGCCGACAGTGGATATGGTGTGGAGTGCTGCGGAAGATAATAGCGAGCATGGATGGGAGGCGCGTAGCGCTGAAGCAATACTGAGAGCATCAGGTCTGGCGTCCTCGCTAAGCGACGCACGGCGAAAGATTGCCGAAGGTGCCGTTAAGATCAACGACGAGCCGATTTCCGATAGCAAACGATTGTTCGGAAAAGGACAAGTGGATCAGGGGACCGGCGCGTTCAAGGTGCAGTACGGCAAGAAGAAGATTGTGCTGCTGAAGCCGTTGTGAGGTCTCTTGCACCTGCGCGCGATCGCAACCTCGCCAAGGTCCTTCGCCACACCGACGAACTGGCGCGCATTCGATCGAGATGGGATTGCTGATCCTTCCGTTGCCATCCCGTAAGCCCCGCAGCAGCTATGCGGGATCTTGAAGCGCGGCCGGCCGGGCGACCGCAAAGCCATCCGGCAAGGCCGGCCCTGCACCGGCGTCAGCGCGAGACGTCGAAGGAGCGGGGCAAGAGCCGCCGGACCGTATTTGTAAGGCGCCCAAGAGCACCGGCTCCTGCACCCGCCCGCCGCGTCCTGAAGTACCGCTCCACCCGATGGGC
>WBUN01000072.1 GCA_008933705.1 Hyphomicrobiaceae bacterium | reverse complement strand
CGCCGCCTGCCGGCACGGCGCCGCGGCCAGCAAGCATCGGCTCCACGATCTCTCTGAGCTCCTTCATCCCGATCACGCTCTTGATCAGCCTGCCCTGGATGAAGAAGTTGGGCGTGCCGATCACGCCTAGGCAGCAGTTGAGTCCATCAACCCCGACGAAAGCTTGCGCAGCAACCCCGTGCCGTCGGTCCCAAGCAGCCTCTCGGCCTTGAGCTGCGCTCGCCTCCAGGCTGGCGCCGCCTTTTCCAGCAGCGCCCGCCCGCGCGCGGTCGCTTCAAGCGGCATGCCGCGTCCATCCTCGCCGCCCGCAACCTCCTCGATCCAGCCATTGGCGAGCATGACCTGCAGACTGCGTGTCAAGGTCGACGGATCGAGATGGATCATCCTGCCGATCTCGATCCGCCGAATGGGCCCGAGCTGCGCAACGACAATGAGGAGATTGAGCTGAGTGGCCTTGATGCCAACGGCCGCAGCTCATCATCATACAATCCCGTGAGCACGCGCGTAGAGCTGGAGCCGCAAGCGCCGCGTGATCGGCAAGGCCGAGTGGACCAAGGGCGAGGCCAACCCACGCTTCATCGTCACCTCGCTCGATGCGACGCAAGGCACGGCGGCGTTCCTCTATGAGGACATCTACTGCGCCCGCGGCGACATGGAGAACCGCATCAAGGAGTGCCAGCTCGATCTCTATGCCGATCGCACGCCGGCCACGACCATGCGTGCCAACCAGCTGCGCCTCTGGTTCGCCTCTTATGCCTATGTCCTCATGTGCGCGCTGCGCCGCATCGCGCTCGCCGGAACCGAACTGGCGAAAGCGACCTGCGCCAGCATACGTCTGAAGCTGCTCAAGATCGGCGCGCAGGTGACGGTGAGCGTGCGCCGCGTCAAGTTCGCGCTGGCCTCCGCTTACCCGATCCGAGACGTCTTCGCCGCCGCCAGCGCCCGGCTGCGACAAGCCGCGGCCCGAGACCGCCCGATCCGCCCGCCCACAAACAAAACAGCAAGAGTGCCGAGCCTGCCCCACCCGCTATCGCGGCCGCCACCACGCGCGCTTGGCAAAGATCCTCGACGCATCAGCCTGCCACGAGCTCAGCCCGCCATACGCTGTGAGAAAGCCGGGCTAGCTCTCGAGCCCCAATTGCGCGCGCGACGAGGCAACTCCTCGACGCAGGAGCGGGAGGAAGCTCAACAAGAGAAGGAACGCCGCAATGGCCAGCATGGTCACAGCGATTGGTCGGTTGACGAAGATCGCGTAGCTGCCCGAGGACATCGAGAGCGATTGACGAAGTGCGTTCTCAAGCATCGGCGAGAGCACGAGCCCGAGCACAATGGGTGCGACCTCGAACTCAAACTTGCGCAAGACGTACCCAAGCGCTCCCATTGCGGTCATCACCCATACATCGATCAGACTCTCATTCACCGCGTAAACGCCCAGGACGCAGAACATGAGGATTGACGGATACAAGTATGCATAGGGAATTCGCAGCATGTTCACGAACAGGCCGACGAGCGGCAGGTTGAGGATGAGCAGCACGAGGTTGCCGACATACATGCTGGCGATGAAGCCCCAGAACAGTTGGGGCTGCTGCTCCATGAGGAGGGGTCCTGGGGCGATGCCGTGCACCATCAATGCCGCCATCATCACGGCCGTGATCGGGCCTGACGGTACACCTAGCGCCAGCATCGGAACAAAGGCACCACAGGCCGCCGAATTGTTGGCCGATTCCGGCCCGGCGACACCTTCGATGGCGCCCTTGCCGAATTTGTCGGGATTCCGCGAAATGCGGCGCTCGAGCGCATAGGACACGAACGACGAGATGATGTGGGCAGAGCCCGGAATAATGCCGATCAGGAAGCCAAGCACGGTGCCGCGGCCGATCGGCCATGTGGAATCACGCCATTCCTGGCGCGAGGGCGGCAAGTCCTTGAGCTTTGGTTTCTGCACAGCCGGAGCTTTGTCTTGCCCCGCGGTCAGAAGGATCTCCGAGACTCCGAACAGGCCGACGGCGACGGGCACGATGCCGATGCCATCGCTCAGTTCGACGATGCCGTAGTGATAGCGAAAGAAGCCGCTCATCAGGTCTATGCCGATGGTGCCGAGGAACAGGCCGAAGGCCGCCATGGACAACGTCTTGGGCATCGAGCCACCGGTCAGGAACGCAAGCACGAGCAGACCCAGCGTGAGCAAGGCGAAGTATTCGGGCGGGCCAAAACGTAGCGCAAACGAGGCAAGCAACGGCGCCAGCAGCATGAGGAAGGCAACGCTGAGGGTGCCGGCGATAAACGAACCGACGGCGGCGATAGTCAGCGCCGGGCCTGCGCGGCCTTTCAGGGTCATCGCATACCCATCAATGCTGGTCATCACCGAGGCGGCTTTGCCTGGGATGCGCATCAGGATCGAGGTGGTCGAGCCGCCATACATGGCTCCATAGTAGATTCCGGCGAGCAGCACGATCGCCGTCGTTGGCTGCAGGCCGAACGTCGCTGGCAGCAGCAGCGAGATGCCGGCAAGGGGGCCCACGCCCGGCAACATGCCGACCAGGGTGCCGACGACGCAGCCGATGATTGCGAACACAAGCACCTCAGGCGACAGGGCGACTGAGAAGCCGAGATAGAGATTCTGCAAGGTTTCGGTCATATGCGGTCGCCACGATAGCGGTTGTCCCGGTGCGGCGGCGCGAGGAGCCGGCGCGCGCGGAAGAGTCTGCGAGCCAGCTAGAACACCCATGCATCGCGCGGTAGCGCGACGAGTAGCAGGTCCGAAAACAGATAGAACGAGCCGAGAGACAGCCCGAGCGCCCAGGCCAGAGCAGCGAGCGGATGCTTACGCTCGACGATGCCCAGGAAGAACCCCACGAGCAGGAACATGGTCAGGCGATACCCAAGCGTGTTCAGAGCGGCTGCAGCGAAGGCGCAGCCGCCGAGCAGCAGCAGCGCATGGCGCGCTTCGGTCCAGGCAAGCGCGGCGAGCGTCGGCCCGCCGCCCCGCATAGCAATCAACAGTCCCAAGCCTCCGAGCGCAGCGGCCGTGGCCAGCGGCAGGTAGCCGGGTCCGGGGCTGGCCATGGAGCCGATGGGAAGCGTTCGCACCGCCTCCGACGCCATGATCGTCGCGACCAGTACCAGGACGATCCCGGCGAGCCGGTCGCGGCTGGTTCCTGCGACACCGCGCAGGAGGCGAGCCGGGGTTGTCATTGGGCGCCCTCGATGCGACCAACGCGCTGGACCGCCCTTGCGAGCTCCGCCGCATCCTTGTCCCAGAACTCCTTGAATTCTGGGGCATCGCGATAGTCGACGGGTGTTTGCAGCTTCTCCATGGCGCTCTTGAAGTCGGGGTCCGCGACGACCATGCGCATGGTGTCCCGCAGGGTCTTCATGATCGGCTCAGGGGTCCCAGCCGGCGCAAACAACCCTGACCAAATGTAGAACTCGACATCCTTGAAACCGAGTTCCTTGAAAGTCGGCACGTCAGGAAGAGCAGCGACCCGCTTGTCGCCCCAGACCGCCAGCGGACGCAGCTTGCCTGCCTGGATCTGCGGGAGCACGACGCTTGGCCCCGAAGCAAACGCCTGAACGTGGTTGCCAAGCAACGCGGTCATGGCCGGGCCAGCTCCACTGAACGGAACGTGCTTCAGTTTGATCCCGGCGGAGTGCGCGAACATCTCCATCGCCATGTGCAATGTGCCGTAGATGCCCGAGGAGGAGAATGAGATTTCGCCTGGGCGCTTCCTGGCATCCTCCACAAAGTCTTTGACCGTCTTCCACGGACTATCGGCGCGAACCATGAGCACCGTCGGATCTGCAGTGACAAGCGCCACGGGCGCAAGCTGATCCATGCGGTACGTCGGCTGGCGCCCGAACAGTTTGTCTGCTTCAGGAATGATCGAGATGCTTGAGAGCGCCATCAAGATTGTATAGCCGTCAGGCTTGGCGTTGGCGGCCAGAGACATTCCGACAGCACCGCCGGCCCCCGGTCGGTTGGAGACGACAACCGGCTGCTTCAAGATTTTTTCCATTGCCGCAGCCACGGGACGACCGGTTTGATCGGCAACGCCACCCGGCGGAAACGGCACTATCATGGTGATGGGACGTGTGGGGTAAGTGCCTTGCGCCTGCAGCGTTCGCGACGGGAATGTCGCCAACGCCGCCACGACGAGAATGATCCTCAGGAATCCAGACATCGCGTTCCTCCACACAATTTTTCTGGTTCATTCGACTTTTCTGGTTCATTCGACCGGATTGGTCAGCTCTCCGATGGGATCGATACGGATCGAGACCACGTCTCCCTTTCTCAAATACTTTGGCGGGCTAAAGCCGATGCCGACACCCGCAGGGGTACCTGTGGCGACGAGGTCGCCGGGCTCCATGGTGATGCCGGCCGAGAGTGTCTCGATCAGCGTCGGAATGTCGAAGATCAAGTCCGCGACCAGTGCATCCTGGCGAACTTCGCCGTTCACCCGCGTCAGCAGGCGCAACGTGCCGACATCCGGCACCTCGTCAGCAGTCAAAATTGCTGGACCCATCGGGCAGAAGCCATCAACGCTCTTGCCTAGGAACCATTGCTTGTGACCGTGCTGAAGCGCGCGCGCGGTTACATCGTTGATGATCGTGTAGCCGTAGACGTGCTCATGGGCGCGCGCCTTGGGAATGCCGCGTCCGGCTTTCCCAATAACGACCGCAAGCTCTCCCTCGTAGTCGACAGAACCTGTCGGATCGAGATGGGCGGGGATCCGTTGGCCCGGACCGATGACGCTGGATGGCGCCTTCGTAAACAAGATGGGCACGTCTGGAATGACAGAGCTCGCGGTTGCGTCAAAGCCGCTCGAGCTGAACTCATGCGCATGATCGTGGTAGTTCTTGCCAACGCAGAACACGTTGCGCTTGGGGCGCGGGATCGGCGCCAGCAACCGGACATCCGACAGGTTCTGCCTTGGCGCTTCGCCGAGGGCTGCGCTGGCGCGCCGTAGTGCGCGGGGGCCGGCCTCGATGAACGCGATCATGTCAGCGGGAAGGTCGAGGCCCGCCAAGTCGATGACCTCATCACCAATCAACGCGCCGACCCGCGAACCAGCCGCATCCGCAAACGTTACCAGCTTCATTTCTTCCCTTTGAACCAATTTGCTATTGGTCTAAACGTGTTAGCCCAATATGGACCGGCCATAGCTCACTACAGCATCCAGTTCTTGATTGCAACGCAAAACCAATATACTATTGGTTCCCAATGGAGGAGCAAGATGGACGGCTTGGTGAGTCAGCTTCTTGGTCTGATCGACGATCCGGCCAAGGGGCCGCAAAGCAGGTTGCCCGCAGAGCGAGACCTCGCGGAGCAACTGGGGGTGAGCAGAGCGCGCCTACGCAGGGCACTCGCAGTTCTTGAGGCCGAGGGGCGAGTATGGCGCCATGTTGGCCAGGGCACATTCGTTGGCCGGCGACCGCCGGTCGATGATGAAATCGTCACTCGCATCACGCGGATCACCAACCCGGCAGAGGTCATGGAAACCCGTTTGGTAATCGAGCCGAAGATTGCCGCACTGGCTGCTCTGCGGGCAACCGGGGAGCACGTTGGTCACATGGAGTCGTGCTTGCGGAAGGGAGCTGTCGCTGAAGACCTCAAGACCTACGAGCTGTGGGACGTGACCTTGCATCGCACCATCGCGGAGGCGGCTGGCAATACGCTCTTGCTCACGCTGTTCAACGCTGTGAGTGCGGCTCGGCAGGGTCGTGTTTGGGGGCGTCTCAAGGAGGCCACGCTCACCGACACGCACCGGGACTTCTACATTCGACAGCATCGCGACATCGTGGCTAGCATCCGGGACCGGGATGCTGGCGCAGCCGAGAGGCTGATGCGAGTCCACCTCGAAAGCGTGCGCGTCGATCTGCTCACGCCACCTCCCGAGTCTTCAGGCGAGTAGTCGAGCATCCGGTTGGAAGGCGCGATTGGTCGCGATTGGGAAGAGGAGGGCTATTGTGCCACGAACTCGCTAAAATGAAACTCCTTTACCCACAGCGGCCGGGACGACCACGGCCTCCCCGAAGGCGGTGACCAGTGCATTTACTGCCCGCCAGCCGGTGCAATGCATGGGGATTATGTGAGTCAGCCTGAATTCGGCCAAGTCACGGACAGTAGGAGGGATCAACGCTTCTGTTGTGCCCGAGAGATGTAGGCCGCCGACGACGGCGTATAGCGGAATATCCGGAAAAAGTGCGCGTGCATGCTTCAGAACATTGACGACGCCGGCATGAGAGCAGGCCGTGAATACGATGAGGCCCTTGTCGCGCACGCGGACGGCCAAGAAGCGTTCGTCCATGATGAGCGGGTCCGGTTCCCATGCTGTCCCGTCCGCCGTGCGCCGAAGGTGGGGCGGGTATCCTCTCTCGTACTGAGTGACGCGCGGAATTTCGCCGCTCAGATAAAAGAATTCATCGAGAAGCAGGGTTGCTGCGGCATGAGAAATGACGGAGGCCCCTTGTCGCGTCAGCTCCTCGGTGCTGGGGATTGGTTTGTGCGGAAGGATCGAGCCGTCCGGATACCGGACCGCCCGCTGGCGGAACATGTCTGGATGGACGTAGGTTGGAAGGTCGCGCCCGTTGTTCTGCTCTCGGATGAGAGTGAGCGCCGTCAGTAGACCGCCAGCATGGTCCCAATGACCATGAGACAGTACGGCTGCATCGATGGCGCCGAAATCGATCCCGAGATGAGTTCCATTGCGATGCAGAGCATAGCCATCTGGGCCCCCGTCGAAGATCAGTGAGCGCCGCTGGCCGTTTGCTTCCGCAGTGATCACCAGGGACAACCCGTGGCATGCGCAGCATACGCATTGCCCGTCGAGTACAGTCATGCCCGCTTCCCGCAACCCGGCCCATTCGGATTGAACAAATGGAGGGTTGCTCGAGAGACTGTCGGTCACATTATCGACCAAGACGCGCACGTGCACGCGATCCAATGAAACGATCCTCGGGGCCAGCCAATTGGCGGTTTCGATCGCTTTTTCCATTCGATGTTCCTCCTTGATCGTCGGCGGGGGTCGTCGTCCGGGGCTGACAGGCGCGAGACGGCGAGACGGTTGGGGACGTGAGCTACTGCTTGATCGGGAGCCAAATGGCGCTGAATGGGTGTGTCCGTTGGGAGTATCGAGAACGCGAGCAATCAAGGTCTGCAAAGTGCTCTTGCGCTTCGCGGAACCAATTCCACATTGGATGCTTGCTGTGAACTCCCATCTTTGGTTATTAGGCCATCTTCAGCATGTCAGCAACAGCGCCAATTCCGTATTGGTTCATGCGCAGGGAGCGCTCCAGCGGCAATCCGGTTCTGATCAAATACCGGGAGAAGACGGACAGTCCCGTCGACGCCGATCTGAAGGGATGTGGCGGCGGGAAACGCTGCAGGCCGCCGTATTCGCGGGCCGCTCTGGCGCCGAAGGGAGAGCGTATTCAGGGCGCGAGCGCGAGCAACGCGTTCCGCGGGGAGCGCAGCGCTCGCTATCTATCCCGGCCCCGTCTTGACATCGCCGACGTGGCGCATGGAGACAATGGGACCAAGGCTGGCGTAGTTCGGTCCGCCGATACGGCAGGCGGCCCGGGTGCTTGATCGAAATCACCGGATGGTCTCCACAATTACCGAAATAGTGATTCGTATCATCGCCGAAACGGCAATTGACTGCGAATGGCGTTGTGCGCGATCCGCAATCCTCGGTCCGGTCGGTGTGTTCGAATTTGGCTGGGCCCAACGTCTATCACGCAAATCCTAGTTCGCGTTCGAGATTACGGACCAAGCTGACGAGACGCGGCGCCAAATCGGTTTCGAGGCGATCACGGCCGATGAGGAAGGTTGGGCCTCCGACATTCATCGCGTAGCGGAAAGGACCGTTCGGCCCGCGCATCGGCACGCCGGCGGCAATGATATCCGGCTGCCAATTCGTAACGCAGAAACCCCGCTTGGCTACCGACGCCAGCGCATTCTCGATCTCCTTGGCCAGTCGGCGCCAGTCCGCCGCGGCCGTCTCCTCGATCCGGCGCATTAGAAAGTCCCGCTCGGCCGCGCCGATGCCGGCAAGGTAGGCGCGGCCCATCGCCGTCGTCGCCATCGGTATGCGGCTTCCCGCCTCGAGCCGGTGCATCATGCTGCCGGTCTCCCGGCAGGACTCGATGTAGAGCATGTCGAGCCGATCCGGTGTGGCGAGGCCCACGTTGACCTTCTCTCGCTTTGCGAACTCGTCCATCACCGGTCGGGCACGCCGCCGGATGTCCAGGTCGGAATAGGCCGCATAGCCGAGCGCCAGAACGGCCGGCCCGAGCTGATACTTGCCGAGACGCGGCAAGTGCTCGAGGTAGCCCAGCTTGGTCAGCGTGTAAGTGAGGCGCGAGACCGTTGCACTTGGCAGCCCCGTGCG
Organism: Hyphomicrobiaceae bacterium; assembly: GCA_008933705.1. Taxonomy (GTDB): domain Bacteria; phylum Pseudomonadota; class Alphaproteobacteria; order Rhizobiales; family Hyphomicrobiaceae; genus AWTP1-13. The sequence continues at coordinate 17,012 of WBUN01000072.1, read as the reverse complement.
CCGAGCGATCTCGAGATTGCCGAGAACTCCGTCGCTCGGACGAAAGGTCCGCAGGATTTCCAGCCCTCGTGCGAGCGCGCTCACGAACAGCCGATCGGTCGCCTCATCGGACGCATCGGGCAGCCATCCCGCAGGTTTCCGGTCCATACCTCATCCTCTGCTTGCCGAGGGTCAAAGTTGACTCCTCACGACATTGGCGATAGCGTTCTCCGCGTAGAAGAATATCACTCCGCACAGCGGAGTAAAGGGAAACGTTCATGATCCGCTCTCTGTTCACAACCCTTGTGGCCCTGGCCGTTTGCGCCGGCATCATGCCGGCCCACGCCCAGACCTATCCCACCAAGCCCGTCACCCTGGTTGTTCCGTTCCCGTCCGGCGGCGTGACCGACATCCTCGGCCGCCTGGTCGCCGAGCGCCTTTCGGGTGCCCTCGGCCAGAAGGTCGTCGTCGAGAACCGGGCCGGGGCCGGCGGCAATGTCGGCATGATCGCGGCGGCCAACGTCCCCGCGGACGGCTACACGCTGTTCCTCGGGACGATGGGGACCAACGCCATCAATGCCTCGCTCTACCGCGACCTGCCGATCAAGCCGGCTGAGGCCTTCGCGCCGCTCGCCATGGTCGCGACCCTGCCGAACGTGCTCGTCGTCAACCCCAGGACCCATGACATCAGGACGGCCGCCGAGCTCATTGCCGCCGCGAAGAAAGCATCGCGACCGCTGACCTACGGCTCGTTCGGCAACGGCTCGTCCGCGCACATTTCCGGCGCGCTGCTGGCGGTCGGCGGCGGTGTGTCGCTCAACCACGTTCCGTTCCGCGGCTCGGGCCCGGCCATGACCTCGCTCATCGGCGGCGAAATCGACCTCATGTTCGACTCGATGCCGACGGCGCTGCCGCAGGTGAAGGGCGGCGCTGTACGCGCGCTCGCCGTCACCTCCGCCAATCGCTCATCGATCATGCCGGATGTCCCGACCATGCAGGAGGCCGGATTCAAGGGCTACGACCTTTCGGTCTGGTTCGGCGTATTCGCGCGCAGCGGAACGCCGAAGCCGATCCTCGATCGGCTCGCCACCGAGATCCAGAAGATCGTCGCTCAGCCCGACGTACAGGCGCGCATGCGCTCGCTCGGCGCCGACCCGTTCATCGTGCCGACCGCCGACATGCCGGCCTTCATCGCACGCGAGGCGCAACGCTGGGCCAAGGTCGTCGCCGACAACAGGATCTCGCTGGACTGAGGACCGACCCGTGGCATCTTCCCCGCTCGTCCTCATCCCCGGCTATCTGCTCGACCGGGACCTGTGGCGCGACGTGATCGCCGCGCTGCCGGGGCGGGAGATCATCGTTCCCGATCTCTCGCCTCACGACACCGTCGCCGCCATGGCGGCCCATCTGCTGACGATCTCGCCGCCGCGCTTCGCCGTGGCGGGCCTGTCGATGGGCGGTTATGTGGCGATGGAAATCGCGGCGCGCGCGCCGGAGCGCGTGGCGGCTCTGGGCCTCGTCAACACCAAGCCGGCGCCCGATACGCCGACGACAATCAATCGGCGCACCCGACTGCGGGCTCTGGCTGATGAGGGAAGGCTTTCGGAAGCGCATGCGCTCCTGGAGCCGCTGATGCTGAGCGAGCGCCACCGCCGCGAAGACGCTCCGGCGCTCGCGCGACTGCGCGCCATGTATGCGCGCACCGATGCCGGTCAGTTCGTGCGCCACCAATACGCACTCAACACGCGACCGGATCACCGCGGCATGCTCGCCGGCGTGCGATGCCCGACCCTCGTGCTCGCCAGCCGGCAGGACGGCCTTATCCCCCTCGACGTGACGCTGGACATGGTGCGCCGCCTTCCCGAGGCGCGCACGGTGATCCTCGAGGGCGCTGGGCACTTGTCGCCGCTGGAGCGGCCTGCGGAAACGGCCTGCATCGTCGCCGATTTCGTCCGGGAACTGTGACCATGTGGAACGGACCACTTGCGGGCGTGCGTGTCCTCGATCTCTCGCGAATTCTCGCCGGACCCTGGTGCACACAGATCCGAAGCGTCCTCACGAGCCTGCTCGGCTGGAGCGACGATGATGTCGAAGCGTGTCTTGCGCAGACGAGCAAGCCGCCTCCGGACCGCAGGAGACCTTCCGCTTGAAACGGTTCATGTCGATCGACGTGCTTGCCGGCGCCTTCTTCTGCCTGTTCGGTGCAGCGACGGTCTGGTTCGCTCATGCGCTCAACTTCGGCAGCGCAGGACGGCTCGGTCCCGGAGCGTTCCCGAGCCTCCTGGGCTGTGCCCTCGTCCTCGTCGGCACTGTCGTGGCCGCCCGCAGCATTCTTGGCGACGGCGTCATCCTGCACGGAATCGCGTGGCGTCCGCTCGCTGCCGTGCTGGGCGGCCTTCTTGCGTTCGGCATCCTGGTGCCGCGCCTGGGGCTCGTGATCGCCACGATCGTCGCCGTCGTCATTGCGCGTCTCGGGCAACGGCCGATCAAGCCGGTCGAAACCGCGATCCTTTCGCTTTTCCTCGCCGCCTTCGTCACGATCGTCTTCGTTTGGGCGCTGGCCGTGTCGATGCCGGTTTGGCCCGTCGGGTGAACTTGATGGATGCGCTCGCCAACATTGCGCTCGGCTTCTCGGTTGCGTTCACCCCGGCCAATCTCGCCTATTGCCTGCTCGGATGTCTCGTCGGCACGCTGATCGGCGTGCTTCCGGGCATCGGTCCAGTGGCGACGATTGCCATCCTGCTTCCGCAAACGTTTTCGCTCGCGCCGGAATCCGCACTGATTATGCTCGCCGGCATCTACTACGGTGCCCAATACGGCGGATCGACCACCGCGATCCTGGCCAATATGCCGGGCGAAACGTCGTCGGTCGTCACTTGCCTCGACGGCCACAAGATGGCGCGAAAAGGCGAGGCGGGACTTGCGCTCGCTGTTGTTGCGCTTGGCTCGTTCTTCGCCGGCACCGTCGCCAACCTTGTTGTCGCGCTGGCAGGGCCGCCGCTCTCCGCGCTCGCGTACTCGTTCGGCCAGGCCGAGTACTTCGCTTTGATGACGCTCGGTCTCGTGGCCGCCGTCGTGCTCGCCTCCGGCGATCTCGTCAAGGCAATCGGAATGGCGATGATCGGCGTCGTCCTCGGTCTCGTCGGCACCGACGTCAACACAGGCGCGCAACGCTTCACATTCGGACTGTTCGAATTGGCTGACGGTATCGGATTCCTCGTCATCGCCATGGGCGTATTCGGCCTCGGCGAGATCGTCGCCAATCTAGAGCAGGGTGCCGACCGCGAAGTGTTCGCGAAGGCGCCCCGCGGATTGCTGCCACCCTGGCGCAAACTCAAACGAGCTGTGCCGTCCGTCTTGCGCGGAACCGTGCTCGGCTCCCTGCTTGGCATCCTGCCGGGAGGCGGTGCGGTACTCGCCTCGTTCGCCTCCTACATGTTGGAGAAGCGGATCGCGAAAGGGCCCGAGCGTTTCGGCCATGGTGCGATCGAGGGCGTCGCCGCCCCGGAAAGCGCGAACAACGCCGCCGCCCAGACCTCCTTCATACCGCTCCTGACGCTCGGCATCCCGCCAAACGCGGTGATGGCACTCATGGTCGGTGCATTGACGATCCACAACATCCAGCCGGGCCCCGGCGTCATGGCGGCAAACCCCGCCTTGTTCTGGGGCATGATCGCCTCGATGTGGATCGGCAATTTGATGTTGCTGATCCTCAACTTGCCGCTGGTCGGATTGTGGGTGCGGCTGATCGCGATTCCCTACCGTTTGATCTTCCCGGCGATCCTCGTGTTCTGCGCCATCGGTGTCTATTCGGTGTCGCTGAGCACGACGGACATTGTGCTCACCGCCGCCTTCGGCCTCATCGGCTATTTCGGCCGAAAGCTTGAGTGCGAAGGCGCCCCTCTGCTGCTCGGTTTCGTGCTCGGTCCGATGATGGAAGAAAGCCTGCGCCGCGCCATGGTCCTGTCGGGCGGCGACGCAACCGTGCTCGTCACGCGGCCGATCTCGGCCATACTGTTGCTTCTCGCGCTCGGTCTCCTGGCCGCGACGATCTTGCCGACGGTGAACACCAAGCGGCGGGGGATCTTCGCGGAATAGGAAGTCGACGCTCAACTGGGTGGAGCACGCTGCCAACATGCCTGTCCCCATAGCTGCAATTGTATGCGGTTTGACCCCCGACACAGAGGTGGCACGTGGCACGCGACAAGGATGATCCGTGGCGGAATTTCCCGAAGACGGCAGTCGAGCGGCGGCTCGCGACGGAGGAGGACTGCGGCGCCTACTGGATCGCGGCGCGGTGGGGCGGCAGGCCCGCCTGTGCGCGGTGCGGCAGCGAGCGGGGCTGGCCGGAGCGCGGCGGCTTCCTCTTTGAGTGCGCCGAGTGTGATCACCAGACGTCGCTGACGCCCGGGACAGTGCCGGAAAAGACGCGCACGCCATTCAAGATGTGGTTCTGCGCGATCTTCGAGATCTCCTCGCGAGAACGGCATCTCGGCGAAGGAATTGCAGCGCATCATGGGGTTCGGGTCCACGGCGTGGAGCTGGCTGCACAAGCTCCGCGCAGCGATGGTCCGGCCCGGGCGCTTACCGCTCGGTGAAGCCGTTCAAATCGATGAAGGATTTGTCGGGGGCAGGCGTGGGGAAAAAGCGATGGTGCTCGTCGCCACCGAAACAACCGACAGCCGCGTCCGTCTCGCGCATGCCAACAACAATGACGCCGAGACGCTAGAGCGGTTCGCCGACGCCAACGCGGCGCCGAAGGCCGAGGTCACCACCGACGGGCATGCCGGCTACAACGCCAAGAGCCTGGGCGACCGGCCGCACGAGGCGCACGTCCAGACGCCGGCTGAGCGGCGCGAGCGGGACACGCTGCAGGGCGTGCACTGGACGATGTCGCACTTGAAGCGCTGGCTCTTGGGCACCCATGGCGGCGCGGTGAGCGGCAAACATCTCCAGGCCTATCTCGACGAGTTCGCCTTCCGCCACAACCGGCGCAAGACCAACGGCGTCGCGCGCATCGCCGCCACCCGGCCGTTTCGGGCCTTTCCGGAGCTAACGGCATAGGCATCATTCGGGATCGGCCCCTCAACCACACCCGAAGGTTTGGAGAATGATCATGCGACGACTGAAGATTCGGCTGGCAGCTGCGCTCATTGCGGTTCCCGGATTGGCGCTTGCGGCCGACCGTATCGAGGCCACCGTCTCCGGTGGAGACGCGACCATCTACATCCACCTGATCAGCAAGAAGCCCAAGAGCACCGCCGCCAGGAATCCCGTGCTCATGCTGCATGCATTTGGCTCACCCTGCGCCGAGGCATTCGATCTTGCGCCGGGACTGTCGTGGATGGACGACCTGAGCGAAGCCGGCTTTACCGTTTATGCGATCGATTTTCGCGGTTTTGGCCAGTCCAGTCGCCCGGAAGTCGACGCTCCCGTCGGGCGGGCAACGGACGCTGTGCGCGACGTCTTGGCTGTGATCGAACATGTCCGCAAGGAGACCGGTGCAGCGAAGGTATCGCTGGTCGGCTGGAGCTGGGGTTCGGTGGTCGCGCCGATGGTTGCGCTTGAGCGGCCCGACCTCGTCGAGCGGATGGTGCTTGTCGGGGCCATGCACGCTTTCAAGCTGCCGATGATGACCGCCCCATTTGCCGCCAAGGATGACCCGAAGAGGTTCGCGCCTGCACGCGTTCCCTATCAGAAGCTCGACGCCAACATGGTGCTGGGGCACTGGCAGATGATGCTGAAGGGATCTTCAGGACTTGCCGATTCGGAAACGATCGCGAAAGTGCAGGCGCTTGCCGAACGTTGTGGGCACGCCGATGCTCAGGCGCAATCGAAAATCGTCATTCGCCCCATGGGCCCACTCGCCGATCTCTTCGAGATCTGGAGCGACCGCCCGATCTACGATGCCATGGGGATCAAAGTGCCAACGCTCGTCGTTCGCGGAGATCGAGACCTGTTCGCGGACATTCGGCTAGCCGCGAAGATTCCAGGTGCGCAAGAGACCGTCATAGTGGACGCCACACATTGGGGTCCCTACGAGCGCAACGGCTATGGGTTTCTCGCGGCCACCCGGGCTTTTCTGTCTGAAAAATAGGAAAATGCACCGTAGCGGAAAGGCGTGTCTCGTGAACAATGGTCACTCTCGCCGCCAGCGGTAGAAGGGTGGCGCTCGTCGCCACCAAAACCGCCGGCGCGTGCGCCTTGCAAACGCCGACAACAACCATGAGGCGACACTCAAGCGCTTCGCCGAAGAGCACGTCGCCGCCGAGGGCGAAGTCACGACCGACGGGCTTGCGAGCTGCAATCCCAGGAGCCTCGGCAACCGCCCACACGAGATGAGCGTGCAGACGCCTGCCGAACCGCGGCAACGCGACAGCCTGCAAAGCGTGCATTTGACGGTGTCGCTCCTGAAGCGCTGGCTGCTCGGCACGCGAGCTGGCGCGGTCAAGCCGAGATCGCCATGATCAAGGTCGTCGCACCGTCCTGGCCTGCCAGGTCATCGACTGGTCGATGCAGGTGCATGGTGGCGGCGCCATGTGCGACGACTTCGGGCTGGCGCGTGCCTATTCAGCGGCGCGCGCGATCCGCTTTGCGGACGGCCCGGACGAGGTGCATTGCAACGCCATCGCCAAGATGGAGCTCTCCCGCCGCGACCAACAGAAGACTGATCTCGGCGGTTATGGACCCGTCGAGACGTAAAGAGGGAAGATCCGTGTCTCGATCAAGCCGGCGAATGGCGTGTCGAGTCCACCAATGTGCACATGGGGGGATGAACCGTTCTGCAGGATCGCCGAGGCAATCCGGCTGAAGCTGGCAAGACCGAGGAGTGGTGGCGGTGGCACTCGAACCGGCGCAGCAAACGATCTATACCCCGCTTGCGGTGGGCGCGGTGACCAACCGGTGATGTCAGTGTGGCGGGAGCGGCAGGGGTACGGACGTACAAGTAAGCCGTACACGCACAGTGATTGATTTGGTGCGGCTCCCGCAAGGGATCTCGGCGTCAAACTCGGGGGATGCAGCACCGAATGCGCCGGGACAGCCCAGCGCGCATCTTGCTCTATTGGTTCTGTTAGATCTCGACCGTGCCGCCGCTCCTGCTCGCCAAGCCCTGCTGTCCGCTGGCTCAGCGCCTTCTGTTGGACGACGGGTTGTGTGGTTCCCCCTACCGAGTGGACTCGGGTAGAGCAGGGCGAACAGCACCCTCGCCGTCGGGAAGCTCCGTGCGCGACCGACCGCAAGTGGTGTGATCTGCACCCTGCCCTCGAGCCTGAACGTGTAGAGGCTGGATGCCTGCACAACGCCGACGAACGTCACGCCGCCGCGTTCGATCGGCCGGCGCACGAGGCGCCTGATCGCCCTGACGATGCCCACCGCCTCCAGCCGCCGCAACGCCGCGCAGATCGTCTGCCGGCAGAAGCCGGTGAGGCGTTGCAGCGCGTCGTATGACGGGTTGCAAATACCGTTGGCTCGGTTCTGAAACGCCAGGACCAGCGCGCGCAGAACAGCGAGGCCCGTCAGGCCGAGGATGCCCGACCGGCTGCCCCGCACCTTGGTTCGGCGCTCGATGCCCTCGGCCATCGCAATGAGCTTTGCCCGCTGGTTGCGATCGAGCCGGGTACTGACCGCGACCGGGTCCCGCACGAACATGGCATCACTGCGGAAGCGCCGTGTAGATCTGGGCCGACGCGGCCGTTGCGATGCTCCGGCGAGCACGTCAGCGAGGCTTGGAACATTTGGGGAACGTGAGTTGTGGTACCGATGGTTGCGGGGGTAGGATTTGAACCTACGACCTTCAGGTTATGAGCCTGACGAGCTACCGGGCTGCTCCACCCCGCGTCACCACATCCTGCGCGAAAGCCTGCCGGCATCGGCGCCCGGAAACCCGGTGCCAAGGCGGCATCCCCGTGAGGCATGAGGCTTCAGCGGCCGCGATCCAGGCAAGAAACCCCGGCTCGGGACATCCCTCGTCCCTGCCTGCTACCCGTCGCGCGGCGAGGCCCTTATAACAGCTTTTTGACGCTTGTGAACACCCAATCGGGCCCCTGGCGGGCGGACAGGGGATCGCCAAGCGGCCCCTGCGCGGCAAGGCATGGGGCATACGGGGGCAAACGGCGGAGCGGCCAAGCCAACGCCGTCAGGTCGTCCTTCCGGATAGCCTCGTCTATATAGTATTGGCGGGATAGTACTGGGCGGGCGGGGGGCCGCCGCTGCCCGCACAAGGACGCCGGAAACCTGAAGAGCCTATGACGAAGAAGCTGCTCGACGACTGCTTCCTGCACGACAAGGAGCGGCTGCGTCACGCCGAGGCGCTGGCGCTCCTGAAGGAGCGCATCCGGCCCGTGGCAACAACGGAGACCGTGGCCCTGGCCTATGCCGCCGGCCGCATCCTGGCGGCGCCCGCCGTAGCCCCCCGCTCCGTACCGGCTCACACCAACGCCGCGGTCGACGGCTATTCCTTCGCGGCGGCCGACTACGACGGGGAGGCCGGATCGGAGCTCCCGGTCATGGGTCGGGCGGCCGCCGGGCATCCGCTCGAGGCACCAAGCGCGCCGCGATCAGCCGTGCGCATCTTCACAGGCGCCGTCATGCCCGAAGGGCACGACACGGTGGTCATGCAGGAAGACGTGCGGCAGACGACGTCGGGCGGCGCGGACGCCGTCAGCATCCCGCCAGGCCTGAAGCGCGGGGCCAACGTGCGCAGGGCCGGCGAGGACGTCGAGGCCGGTGCAGTGGTGCTCGAGCCTGGCGTCGTGCTGCGGCCGCAGGATCTCGCGGCTCTCGCCTCGCTCGGCATGGGCGAGGTCGCCTGCTTCAGGCGGCTGCGGGTGGCGATCGTCTCCACCGGCGACGAGGTGAGGCGGGCCGGCAGCGCGCTCAAGGAGGGGCAGGTCTACGACGCCAACATGCCCATGCTCGGCCCCTTGATCGCAGCAGCCGGCGCCATCGCCACCGATCTCGGCATCTTCCCGGACGATCTCGCCGAGGTGAAGCGGCGCCTCACGGATGCGGCCAAGGAGTTCGACGTCATCATCACTTCGGGCGGAGCCAGCCGCGGCGAGGAGGACCATCTGGTCGCCGCGCTTGATGCCATCGGCAAGCGGCATATGTGGCAGCTCGCGATCAAGCCCGGCCGGCCGATGTCGTTCGGTCAGATTGGCGACTGCGTGGTGCTGGGCCTGCCGGGCAACCCCGTCGCGGTGTTCGTGTGCTTCCTGCTCTACGTGTGGCCGCTGCTGCGCCGCATGGGCGGGGCCCAGTGGCCGGAGCCGCGCCGCTTCAAGCTGCCAGCATTGTTCGCCTTCCCCAACCGCAAGACCGGGCGGCGGGAATTCTGGCGTGGAACCCTGCAGGAGACCCCGCGCGGGCTGGCCGTGGACAAATTCGCACGCGATGGCTCGGGCCTCATCTCGGGGCTCAGGGCGGCCGACGGCCTGATCGACATCCCCGAAAGCGTGACCGAGGTGAAGCCCGGCGACCTCGTGGCGTTCATCCCGTTCTCGGAGTTCGGCATTCTGGGCCGGTAGGGCCGGCCCGGCTCGGCCTGCCACCACAGATCGGCCGTGGTGGGGACCCAACGCCGCCACAAACCAGGGCTAGGTAGCCGGCCATAGGCGGAGCGGGCTTGCAATCCGCATCATCCCTGCACGATCCTTCCGATGCTGTCGGTTGTTCGACTGCTGTTTGGCGCGCTCGAGCTGTTGCTCGCGCTGCCGCTGCGTATTGCCCGCGCGCTCCTCTTCGGGCTGACCTCGCGGCCCAACCTCGGACCGCTGCGGCATGTGGTGTCGGCGGTGGTGGGGTACACCGCGTTCTCGCTGGCGCTGGTCTACGCCGTCGCCCCTCTGCGCGGCATCGCCGGGCAGTATTTCCTCGCCGACAAGCTGCGCTACGACGCGGAGCGCTGGCTGGCGACGGCCGTGTACGACAACGGCGGCCGCTTCGTCGGCACGTTCGATCCGCGGCTCGATAGCCAGCGCGACGTCAACTACACGGATGCAGCAATCCAGCTCGGCGACTACGTCGCCAATCCGGACCACAAATCGATACCCGTGCGCGAGGTGCCCGAGCACTACTGGCAATGCCTCGTGTATCACGAGGACCGGCATCTCGGCGGATATCTCAACCCCTACGGTATCGATCTCCTCGGCGTCCTGAAGATCCCCTACACAACCCTGCAGCGCTCGATCGCGCTCAGGCGGCCAAGCCTCGGCATCGGCGGGTCGACGCTGCCGATGCAGCTCGTACGCGTCATCTACAATACGCCGCCGAGCGCCAGCGAGGGCGGCTTCTCCAAGCTGCGGCGCAAGCTCAAGGAGTGGTGGCTTGCGCCTGTGCTCTACCGCGAGCTGACGCTTGGCGGCGACGTGACACCTCTCAAGCAGTGGACGGCCAACCATATCTGGCTGGCACAGCGCACGGGCGGCGCACCGCTGCACGGCGTGGAGATCACCAGCCGTGTGGTGTTCGGCAAGGAGGCGAAAGACCTGAGCATCGCCGAGCAGTTCGTGCTGGCGTCCGCCGTCAACAAGCCCATCATCCTGATGCCCGGCAGCGCCAAGCTGAACGAGGTGCGCCTCGACCGCTGGCGCTACATCGCCGAGGTGCGCGCGCGCATCTGCGCAGAGAGGCTTATCAAGGACGAGGCCGAGCAACGCAAGGTCGTGTTCGAGCTGGTCAACCTGGCGGCCGGCCCGCCCGATCCGCGCGTCAAGCCGAAGCTGCAGGAGGCGCTTGAGGCGCATGCGCCGACGCTTGCCAAGCGGGCGCTCGCCAACCCCATCATCCGTGCCAACGCGCTGATGCCGGCGGCACGCTTCGGCATCCGCGAGGAGATGAAGCAGGCCTACGGCTTCGGCTGGCGCGAGCACGTGCGCGGCGTGACGACCACCATCGACGTGGTGGAGAACCTCACGTTCCACGAACGCATCAAGGCGCAGCTCGCCAGGCTCGATACGCAGCAGCAAGGCAAGATTGCCGCCGGCTATACGCTCGATCCGGCAAAAGTGCTCGTCGAGGGGACCGATCGCAGGATGCCCGACATCATCATCGTTGCAGCCAACGCCAAGGGCGAGATCGTGCGCTATTTCGAGGCCGGTGAGACGGCCTCCTATTTCGGCTCGCCGTTCGCGCGCAACGCGGTGTCAGGCTACTACGACACCGGGCGCGAGGGGCGCATGATCGCCTCTACCGGCAAGATCCTGGCCGCCATCGCCATTGCCAACACGCAGAAGGATCGCACCGACACGCTCTATCTCGACAGGGCGGCGCCGGCACGCGGACTGGAGGGCTGCGGCAAGGGCAGCGGGGGGACGGCGCGCGGGCGGCAGGCGATCGTCGCCTTCGCCTGCTCGCTGAATGCGCCGATCGAATGGCGCGCAGCGCAGCTCGGCCAGGCGCGCATGCGGCGCCTGATCGATCGCTTCGGGTTCACCCTGCCGCCCGCTGCGGCTTCCGGCGAGGGGACGCCGGCATCGACGGCGGCGGTGCGCGGACTGATCGGCGGCTCGCCGCGTCGCGTCCACCAAATGGCGGGGGTCGTGCTGGCATCGCTCACGGAGCAGGGACACAAGCCGGTGCGGCCACCGACGCTGGTCAAGACCTTCGATTTCACCAGCCGCCAGTCTGCCGGCGCAGCGGCGACCGTGCCCGGCTCCGAAATCGTACCCAACAGGGTGATCCGCAGCGATGCCCGGCCGCTGCTGAAGACGCTATTGCAGGCGCCGCTGTGCTACAGCCACGCCGGCGTGCAGCACGGCACGCTGAAAAGCCTGGGCGCCTGGTGCGCGGATAAGCGTGCAGATCTCAGGCTGCACTTCGCCAAGACGGGAACGTCGGTGACGCTCGACCCTGACGCGACCGTCGACACGTGGATCGCCGGCGGTCTGCAGTTCGCCAACGGCGCGGCCTACTCCTACGTGGTGGTGACGGGCACCGGCTCTGCCAGCCATCCGTGGGCGCGCAATCTGCATGCGGCCCAGGTCGGCGTGCCGCTGCTCGAGACGCTGCTTGCCGATCTCAAGGAGCACGCCAGGAAGCACCCGGTGCCGGTGGCGGGCCCAGCAAAGTCGGGCACGGCTGCCGCAGAGCGCAACGCCAGCGCCCGCCCCTCGCCGGGTTGGCGCGAGAGGGCATTCCAGGCCAACTGACGCCGCGCGGGCAGGCTATGCCGCGCGCCGGTCGCTGCGCTTCGGCTCAACCTTCTCGGCAGCCTCCTTGGGCTCCGGGAACGTTATGTAGTCCCGAACCGGGGCGGCGGTGCTGAACGCCAGCGCTCCGTTGAACCCGGGCATCATGGCGCAGGCGCCGAGGGCCGCGGTCAGCCGGTGCGAGCCGTCGGCGTACTGGGCCGCGGCCATCTGCCAGAACCGAAGCTGCTCACTGAGGATGTCCTGCGGCGTCTTGCAACGGCCGAGGCGGGCCGGAATCTCCAACCAGGCTTGCGCCCGCCGGGCCACGAAGCTCGCCACCTCCAGGTTCCATCGGCCGACTCCCTTGAGCGCCGGCTCCGAGGCCTTCATCAATGTATCCAGGTTGCTGAAATAGGCTTGCGCCAGATTGACCACCGGACCCGAGTTGGGGTCCGAACGCTCGTTCCCACTCATACCCTCTCTCCGATGTTGAGACATCGAGACGCCCGTCCGGCAATCTTGCCGCTCTGCCGGAGGACGGTGGAACCATAGCCTCCATGAGGCACTGCAGCAACACGACAAGGGGAAAATCCCTGAAAATCGGCACAAAAATTGTGCAGTATTGACAACCTATAGTTGAATTTGAATAATTTGTGCACGCTCAAGAAGTATTTGCGGGATCGAGTTTGACTAATGTGGAGAATATTGGGTTAATGCACACATTCAGACCTAGTCTGATTGGAAATAATCTTACGTTTTGTTTGTTCGGTGCGTGGCGTGTTGTTCTCGGACTGGCATTTGGCCTTGTTGCGCATAGCCGTGCTCTGCGCACTATGCGCTGCACCCTACACCGGCGCACACGCCCAGGACCGCCGACAGGCTGACACCCAGGCAGAGCCTCGCATGGAGCTCTGGGTCGGCGCCGAGGCCTTCGTCCATGCCTGGTCCCTTTACTCGGGAGCCACGTTGGCTCCATTCGGCGGTATCCAGCAGAACGGCGTCAGGCTGCGGGCGGTCGCCGGCTATGGCGGCTTCAACTACGCGAGCCCGCGATGGAACGGCACGGCCGTCGAGACGGTGAAATTCCAGGGCGCGGTTTCCTTTGCCGACGTCTTGGCGGGATACCACCACCAGCTCGGACCGGTGACGCTGAAAATTTTTGCCGGCCTGCAGGGGGGCGAGCACAGTATCTCCCCCGACGATCCGCAATCGCAGGTGAAAGGCGCCGGCCTCGGCGTGAAGGGCGTGCTCGAAGGCTGGTGGAACATCGGCGACAAGGCGTGGAGCTCGGCGGATCTCGCGTGGGGCTCGTTGCACCAGAATTATGCCGCGCGGCTGCGGCTGGGCTGGCGCGCATTACCGATGCTGTCGGCAGGTCTTGAGGCAGGGGCCTCCGGCAACGAGGAATGCGACCTTGCTCGCGGCGGCGGCTTTGTGCGCTACGAATGGGCACGCGGCGAAGTCGCCTTGTCGGCCGGGCTCTCGGGAGACCGCGTGGGCGTTGCCACCGTGCGCAGCACGGGCCCGTTTGCGACGGTTTCCTGGCTGACGCGCTTCTGAGCCCAACCGAAGCCGACAGCGTGGCGGCACTGTGCTATCATTGGGTGGTAGCCAAAAAAATCAGCGTCCGTCATAGCTGGAACACCGCCATGAAGAGCATTCTTCTCCCTGTGGATCAGAGTGAGCAGATGGCCTCGGCCCTTGAAACGGCCTGGCGTCTGGCAAGTCTTTTCGAGGGCACCGTCGAGGGCGTAGCGCTGCGACCGGCGTTCGCCGAGATCGTGGCGCCCGACCCGATCGTGGCGGTCACCATACCTCCCGCAGACTGGAACGAGACCGAGTTCTGCCGCACCGTGCGCCAGGCATTCGACACGTTCGCTGCTGAGCATCCGGCGAGCCAGGGCGGGGGCGCCCGCTTCCGATGGCGAGGAGGCTCGGCCATCGAGGACAGTACGCTCGGCACCCTGGGGCGCGTCTACGACGCAACCCTGCTCAGCCGTCCGGGCAGCCGCGGCGCGCGCATGACCGCGCTGGAGGCCGCGTTGTTCGACAGCGGCCGGCCGGTGCTGATGGCGCCGCCAAAGCCGCCGAAGTCGTTCGGAGAGACGGTACTCATCCACTGGAACGCCAGCACCGAGACGGCGCGGGCAATCCTTCTCGCCATGCCGATCCTGCGCAAGGCCAGGCGGGTTTCGCTCATCGCCATAGAGGGCCACTTGTCCCCCGGGCCCAACATCAAGGACGCGGTTGGCCACTTGCAGGCCAACGGTGTCACCGCCACCGAGAAGACCGTCAGCAAGCAACCGCCGGGCGAGGCTATTCTGGCAGAGGCGGCGGCGATCGGCGCGGATCTGCTCATCAAAGGCGCCTACACCCAAAGCCGCCTGCGGCAGATGATCTTTGGCGGCGCCACCAGCCACATCCTCGGCGCGGCAGAGATCCCCGTGTTCTTCTCCCACTAGGACAGGATCGCTTCAGATCTGGTCGCGCCGCCCCACGGGCAACGGTGCGGCTGAAGCGAGAATCTCGCTCTAGCGCGAATGCGGCGCGGGAAGGGGCAAGCTGCTCTCCTCCCGCAGGCTTCTGACGAACCAGAACGCGGCAAGACCGACGAGCGCGCCGCCAATGGCGAGCATGAAGGAGGCGACGTAGCTTCCGGTCAGCTCGTAGAGCAGGCCGGAGGCCCACGAGCCGACACCGGCGCCGATGCCCATGGCAAGGGACAGCGTGCCGTAGATGGCGCCAACGCCGCCGCCCGGAAACAGCGCGGCAACCATGCCCACGATGATGGGTCCGCGTGCCCCCTGCATCAGCCCGAAGAACAGAACGAAGGCGTAGACCAGAATCAGCGAAGGCCACGCCGAGACGGCGATCAGGGCAACGATGCCGAGGATGGTGAGGAAGTAGGAGACGATGGCGGTGCGTCTGCGGCCGAAGCGATCGGACGACCAGCCGGCGGCGATGATGCCGATGACGGACAGCATGCCGGTGAGGCCGAAGGCGCCTGCGGCGGCGAGCGGGTTGAAGCCCTGCTCGATGAGGTAGGCGACCGAGTGCGGCAGCACGCTGTAGGCGGCGACCGAGGTGCACAGGAAGGCGAGGAAGAGAGCCCAGAAGGCCGTCGTGCGCATGGCCGCCGTGACCGTCCAGGGGACGGCACTGTCGGCGGCGGATTTCCTGCGCAACGCACGCCACTGCGCCGACCCGGCCGTCATGCGCTCCAGCGGGAGCCACATGACAACCGGCAGTATGAGGAGCACGCCGGCACCGATCACGCGATACGTGAAGCGCCAGTCGTAGCTGGACAGCAGAACCTGCGTGAGCGGCGGCAGCAGCAGCATGCCGGCACCCGCCGCCGCATACGGCACCGACACGATAGAACCCATGCGCGCCGTGAACCAGCGGCTCAGCAACCCGGAGGCGATGACCATGCCGAGCGACGCGGAGCCGAGGCCGCTCAGCAGGCCGGCGGTCAGCAGATAGTGCCACAGCTCGCTGGCCGAGCCGGCGAGAACATAGCCGAGGCCGAGGCTCGACAGGCCGAAACCGTAGGTGATGCGTGCGCCGAGGCGGTCGATGAGCTGACCGGCGAACGGCGCGGACAGCCCGTAGGCGAGCATGAAGAGGGAATAGGTGAGCGTGATGTCGGAGCGGGAAACGCCCAGGCCCTGCTGAACGGGCAGCAGAAAGACGGCAAACGTCTCCGTGACGCCGCGGGCGAGCAGGTTCATGGAGAAGGTGAGGAGAACGAGGGCGATCAGGAACGAGCGCCCGGCATCGGCCGCCCTCGGCTGGCTGTCGGCAAGCTCGCTCTCCTGCGCCACGATCAGATCCGCCGGAATTTGGCCATGGCCTCGCGGAACGTGAGGCCCTTGGCGAGCTCGGCTGCGGCCAGATCGTCGTCTGCGCTGTACTGGCCGGCCAACTCGGCGACCCTGGCGGCGTGCTCGGCCGGGATGCAGCAAACGCCGGAGCCGTCCGCGACGATAATGTCGCCGGCCCGCACGCGCACGCCGCCGCAGGCGACCGGCTCGTTGATGGCCGTGATGGCGAGACGGGTGCGGCCGGTCAGCGGCGTCATGTGGCGTGCGAACACGGGCAGCTTATGCTCGAGCATCTCCTCGCGGTCGCGCACGCCGCCGTCGGCGACAAGGCCGCCGATGCCCTTGTGCTTGGCCGCAAGGGTGGCCAGACCGCCCCAGGTCGACACGCACTGGCCGCCATTGTCGATGACGATGATGTCGCCGGGGGAGGCGGCGTCGATCATCTGCCCGACCTTGAAATCCTCCGACGTGAAATCGCCGCGCCGGCCGGTGACCTCGCGGATCGTGACGGCGCGGCCAACGCAGCGGCTACCGGGAATGATCTGCGTAAGGCCCTGCATGACGCCTTCGAAGGCAACGTCATCGAGCGCGTTGGCGATGGTCGGAGTGGCGAGCGCCGCAAAGGCCTTTAAGATCTCGTCGGACACGGTCATCGGCTTTCTTCCTGCTCTGGTGTGGAGCGACTTTAGCACCGCCCAGTTCATCGCGTTGCCAGCGCTATTCAGATCGATAGATCTGCTGAACTCATCGAAGGACGATCCGTGTCCCCGGCCGTGGTTCGACAGGCTCACCACGGAGAGAGATAAGCCTGCAATGTCACCTCCGTCCTGAGCTCGTCGAAGGACGGCCCCGTACACAAGCACCGGCGAACTCGTCGATCATGCCGCTAGGCGCTGCCCGCCAGAAGTCGTATCGTTCCCGCGAGGGGTTCACAACCATGGGCGACATGTGATACCGCCGCACGGATGAAATGACTCATTCGTGAGTTGCGGGGCGCGTGGGTTGTGAATCATTGGGGTGCACGGAAGCATTGATTCGGAGGATGCGATGGCGGCCCACGGTCTTGAGATCTGCAGCG
>WBUN01000005.1 GCA_008933705.1 Hyphomicrobiaceae bacterium | reverse complement strand
GCTCGGACCAGGTAGTGATATTCCTTGTTCGGGCGCATGTCCGACGCGGCAGCCAGCCGGTTGGACATGTTGTAGAACGCGGCCACGGCGGCGACATCCCAGATGTCCCTGTCCGTCAAGCCGGCATCGCGCAGCTTCTGCCGGTCGGCCTCCTCGATCTTGGCGGGCTCCTCCGTGAGCTTCGCGGCAAAGTCGAGCATGGCCTTCTGTCGCGGCGGCAGGTCCGCTGAGCGATAGTTGTGGGCGATGAGCTCTCCGAGCTCGGGGTCGCCGCTGCGCTGGCGTACGGCCGCGCCGTGGGCGGTGAGGCAGTAGTGGCAGTGGTTGATGGCGCTGACGGCAACCGCAATCATCTCACGCTCGAGCTTGGATAGCCCGCTGTCGCCCAGCATCAGGTCGTCAGCCATGAGAATGAAGGCCCTGAGCTTGGCGTTGTCGAAGGCGTAGGCCTGCAACACGTTGGGGACGAAGCCGAGCTTCTCAAGGCACTTGTCGAAGTAGGCGCGGTTGGCGGCATCCAGCTCGGCTGCCGGGCCGGTATCGAGCGCCGTAATCTTGTGCTTGGTCGTCATCCCGTGCTTCCTTCGCGGCTTCGTTTGATCCTCAAGACCAGTCAATCGCGTTGTCATCACCCGCCCGCGGGTTCACACTTTGCGCCAAGGAAGCCGCCATCGGAGAGGGCCCATGTCCGTCGGCATCGATGCGGAAGGAAGCGATCTCGTCCGCCAGGTCCAGGGCATTCTCGGCAAAGGCACACCGGCGGCTTCCTTCGCGGCGCTCCTGTACGGCCGCAACGGCACCGACGACGTGGGCACCTTGGCACCCGCCTCCCTCGCCCGCAATACCCGCAATGCCCTCGAATTCATAGAGCAAAAGCCGGCCGGTCGCGCCAAGACCCGCACCCGCCGGATGCCGGCCGGACCTGACGGCGGACCGGCGGAGATGTCGGTTGTCGAGATCCTCAACGACGACATGCCGTTTCTGGTCGACTCGATCCTGGGCGAGCTGCGCGTCCGCGGCCTCGACGTGCGCGTCCTTCTGCATCCCATATACAAGACGCGGCGCGATGCTTCCGGCCGTCTCATTGCCATCGAGGGGCCGGGCGACGAGCACTGGGGCGATGGCCACCAGGAAAGCTACATCGCCATCCATCTGGATCCGCTGTCCGACGATACCGCCGCGGACTTGGCCCACGCGCTCGAGTCCATTCTGGCCGAGGTGCGCATCGTTGTCGCAGACTGGGCGCCGATGCGTCAGCGCCTCAAGGCGGCCGTCGCCGGCCTGCAGCTTGCCCGTGCAAGCGTGCCCCAGATCCTCCTGAGCGAGTCGGTGGCTTTCCTGGAGTGGCTCGAGCAGGACAACTTCACGCTGCTGGGGGTGCGCGAGTACGAGTTCGACGGCGATCCGGAGACGGGCGACTTCCTCGAGATCGAGGGGAGCGCCCTCGGCGTGCTGCGCGATCCGGGCATGCAGGTGCTGCGGCGGGGCAGCGAGCTGGTGGCCATGACCCCGGAAATTCGCCGCTTCTTCCTCGCCTCCACGCCGCTCATCATCACCAAGGCCAACGTTGTGAGCCGCGTGCACAGGCGTGTCCACATGGACTACGTCGGCATCAAGACCTATCGCCGGAACGGAAAGCCCAAGGGTGAGATCCGCGTTGTCGGGCTGTTCACCTCGCAGGCGTATGTATCGACGCCCGCCCAGATCCCTTTCCTGCGCCACAAGGTTGAGGCGGTGCTGGAGGCGTCCGGTCACCCGCCTGCGAGCCATGCGGGCAAGGCGCTGCTCAACATCCTCAATACGTTTCCGCGCGACGAGCTGTTCCAGATCGGCGTCGAGCAGCTTCAGGAATGGGCCGAGGGCATTCTCGATCTGGAGACGCGCCCGCGGCTCAGGGTGTTCGCCCGCGTCGATCGCTTCGACCGCTTCGTCTCGCTCATCGTCTACATCCCGCGCGACCGCTACACCTCGAATGTGCGCGAGCGCATCGGGGGCTTCCTGGCAAAGACCTGCGACGGCCAGATCGTCGCCTTCTACCCCTATTTTCCCGATGGTCCTCTGGTGCGCGTGCAGTTCATCGTTGCGCGCTTTGCCGGAGCGACACCCGCGATGGATGCCGCCGAGCTGGAGCGGGGCATCGTCGAGATCGTGCGCACGTGGGAGGACCGGCTGGCCGAGGCCATAGGCAAGGCCGGCGGAGATTCTGCGGAGCTGCGGAGCAAATACGGTGCCGCATTCTCGGCCGGCTACACCGAGACGTTCTCGCCAGAGCGCGCCATCGAGGATCTCCGCCGCATCGAGCGGCTCGGACCCGACCGCCCGATCGCCATCGATTTCTACGTCCCGGCCGGCGCAGCGCCAGGCCGCGTGCATGCAGCCGTGTATCAGTTCGGGCCGCCGCTGCGGCTGTCGGATCGCGTGCCGATCCTGGAGAACCTCGGCTTCTCGTCGATTGATGAGCGCACCTACCGCATCATGCCGCGCTTTGGCGACGCCACGCGCGAGGTCGCGCTGCACGACATGGCATTGGTGACCTGCAATGGCCTGCCTGTCGATCTCGCTGCACACGACACGCGGCTCGAGGGCGCCTTTCTGGCGGTGTTCTCCGGCGAGGCCGACAATGACGGCTTCAACCGTCTGGTAGTGGCGGCCGGCGCCGATTGGCGCGAGGCGGCGCTGCTCAGGGCCTATGCGGCCTACCTGCGCCAGCTCGGATCGCCCTTCGGCCTGCGCTATCTGGCCGACACGCTCGGCCGGCACGCCGGCGTGGCCCGCGACCTTCTCGAGCTGTTCCACCTGCGCTTCGATCCCGACCGTCGGTTTGACATGGCGGGGCGGAAGGCCGCCGAGGCTCCCATCCGCAGCCGCCTCGAAGGCGCGCTCGCGGCCGTGCCGAGCCTCGATGAGGACCGCATCCTGCGCCAGTTCGTCAACCTCGTCGGGGCCACCGTGCGCACCAACTTCTATCAACGGCAGGCGGACGGCCAGCCGCCCGCGGCCATCGTCTTCAAGCTCGACAGCACGGTCGTCGATGCAGCGCCCGAGCCGCGACCGTTCCGCGAGATGTGGGTGTATGCGCCGCGCGTAGAGGGCGTGCACCTGCGCTTTGGCGCGATCGCGCGGGGCGGCATCCGCTGGTCAGACCGTGCCCAGGATTTCCGCACCGAGGTCCTGGGCCTCGTGCGTGCGCAGCTCGTCAAGAATGCCGTCATCGTGCCGACAGGTGCCAAGGGCGGCTTCCTGCCCAAGCAGCTCCCCCGGGCCGGTGCGCGCGAGGAGGTGCTGAAGGAAGGCATCGCCGCCTATCGCATGTTCATTTCCGCGCTGCTCGACCTGACTGACAACATCAAGGACGGCCGCGCGATCCCGCCGGAGCGGGTGGTTCGCCACGACGGCGATGACCCCTATCTGGTCGTCGCCGCCGACAAGGGCACGGCAACGTTCTCCGACATCGCCAACGAGATCTCCGCCGCGCACGACTTCTGGCTGGGCGACGCTTTCGCCTCCGGCGGGTCGGCCGGCTACGACCACAAGAAGATTGCCATCACCGCGCGCGGCGCCTGGGAATGCGTGAAACGCCACTTCCGCGAGACGGATGTGGACATCCAGCGCCAGCCGTTCCGGGTGGTCGGCGTCGGCGACATGTCGGGCGATGTCTTCGGCAACGGCATGCTGCTGTCGCCCGCGATCAGGCTCATCGCCGCCTTCGACCATCGCGACATCTTCCTGGATCCCGACCCGGACCCGGTCGGGCTGGCGGAGCGCAGGCGGCTCTTCGATCTGCCGCGGTCGAGCTGGCAGGACTACGACAGGGCCAAGATCTCGCAGGGTGGAGGCGTCTTCTCGCGCGGCGCCAAGTCGATCCCGCTCAGCGACGAGATCAGGACGCTCTTGGGCATCGACGCGCGGGCCATGGCGCCCAACGAGCTGATCGGCGCCGTCCTCAAGTGCGAGACCGATCTTCTCTGGTTCGGCGGTATTGGCACGTACGTTCGCGCTTCGGCCGAGACCGACGCAGATGTCGGCGACCGCGCCAACGACCCGCTGCGCGTCACCGCCGCCGCGCTCAGGGCCAAGGTGATCGGCGAGGGCGCCAATCTGGGCATGACGCAGCGCGCGCGCATCGAGTTCGCAGCGCGCGGCGGCCGCCTCAACACCGACTTCATCGACAATTCGGCTGGCGTCAACACGTCCGATCAGGAGGTCAACATCAAGATTGCGCTTGGGCCGGCCGTGCGTTCGGGCAGGCTCTCGACGTCGGGGCGCAACGCCCTGCTCGCGGAGATGACCGACGACGTGGCTGCGGCCTCGCTGCGCAACAACTACCAGCAGTCGCTCGCGCTCAGCCTGGCGGAGCGGCGCAGCGCGCGCGATCTTCCAGACTACGCCCTGCTGATGCGCGCCCTGGAAGGGCGTAGCCTGCTCGACCGCCGCCTGGAGGCGCTGCCCTCCGAGATGGAGATGCGCGAGCGTGCGCGGGGTGGACGCGGGCTCGGCCGGCCGGAGCTGGCGGTGCTGTTGAGCTATGCCAAGATCGCCCTGCTGCACGACATTCTGGAGAGCCGGGTTGCCGACGCACCGCAGCTTGAGCCCTGGCTGGCCGACTACTTTCCTGCCGCTCTGCGCGAGCGGTTCGCGGACGGCATCAGGCTGCACAGTCTGCGGCGGGAGATCGCCGCCACCGCGCTGACCAACGCGGTCGTCAACCGCGGCGGTCCCGCCATGGCGGTGCGCCTGGCGGATGAGGCCGGGCGCACGACGCCCGACGTCGCGCAGGCGTTTCTTGCCGTGCGCGAGGTCTTCGACCTTCCGCGCCTGTGGCGTCGGCTCGACGCATTGGACGGCAAAGTGAAGGGAGAGGTTCAGCTCGAGCTCTACCAGGCAACGCAGGACCTGCTGCAGCAGCAGACACGATGGTTCATGCACGACGGCAGGGCGGTCTCGGACCTTGCGGGCACGATCGCCCGCCACAAGGCCGGTGTGGCGGAGCTGGCCGCGAGCCTCGACACCATCCTGCCAGCGGCAGACAAGGCTCGCGTTGCCGAAGCCCGCCAAGGCTACGTCGACGCGGGCGTGCCGGCGGACGTCGGCGTGGAGGTCGCATCCCTGGGGGTTCTCGGGCTTGCGCCGGCCATCACGGAGATCGCCGCGGAGACCGGCGCGGGGATGCTGCATGCGGCGCGCGCTTATCTCGACATCGGCGAGCGCCTGCACCTTGCGGACCTCACGGCCAAGGCCGGCACCATAGCCACATCGGACTACTACGACCGGCTCGCCATCTCCCAGGCGCTTGCCCAGCTTGCCGGCGCCCGCGCGGCGTTGACGCGGGATGCGCTGCGCTCGGGTGATGGGAGCGGCGGCCGTTCCTGGTCCGCAACGCCATCGGCGCGGCTCGAAGGCGTCGAGGCCACGCTTGCGGCCATCACCCAGGAAGAGAAGCTCACAGTGTCGCGCCTGCTGGTCGCCGCCGGACAGCTTGGCAGTCTGGCTGAGGTCAGCGCGGCCGCTCCTTCTGCATCAGCCAGGCCGGGCCGATGAGAGGGTCTGGCCAGATCCGCAGCCAGCGAAAGCCCGCCTTCTCGTAGGCCCTGACGGCCGCCTCGTTCTTGATGGAAACGACGGCGCAGCAAGCGACGGCCAGGCGCGTTGCGAACACCTCCTCGACGAGCAGGGAAAGCGTTTCGCGGCCGGCGCCCCGGCCGCGATGCTCGGCCGAGGCGATGAACAGATCGACGTCCCACGTGCCCGGCGCGATGTCCTTGGGCTGCGCTTCGCCCCATACGCCAATCTCCACCGCTTGGGCATAGCCGATCGGCTCGCCCGAGCATTCGATGATGCGGCATAGCGAGGCGTCGCTGCTCATGGCAAGCGTGATCTCGGCCTCCGCGCTGGCGGCACTGCCCCACCACGCCTGCACCTCCGGGTCGGTGAGCCACCGGCGGATGCGGAAGCGATCCTCTGGCGTGGCTGGCCGCAGGCCGATGTCGGAGCGTCTCTCTGCAGTCGGCACGCGGCACCATCCTGTTTCGCGAGCGGCGAGGCGTGCGCATTGCGCATGGGCGCGGTGCCGGTGGCAAGCACCATGCGCGCTTCGCCGCGGCACTACCCGGAAACGCATGACCGGCATGCCGATGTGGGCACCTGCGGGCCTTGCCAAACCGCCCGCCCGTGTCAGAAAGGGCATTCGCACGACGGGGCGCGCCGAGCCTCGTCCGATCGGGAGGAAAGCTCGCAATGCCGGGCGGGAGACTGCGTCGGGCCGCAGCCGGAAGGCTGGTCGGCCCCGTAGCCGGCGTATTCTGGGTCACCATCTCCATGGCCCTGTTCGCGGGACTGGCCGCCTTCTCGCGCGCTGCCATGAATCTCGGCCTGCACCCCTTTGAGGTGCTGTTCCTTCGCAATCTGTTTGCTGTCGTGCTGTTGTTTCCGCTGGTCTACTGGCGCGGCTGGTCTCTCTTCACGTCCCGGCAATTGCCGCGCTACGGCCTGCGCGTTGCCGTCGCCACCTTCTCCATGATGTCGTGGTTCTATGCGATCTCGCTCATTACGATTGGCGAGCTTACTGCCATCGGCTTCCTGGCCCCGCTGTTCGGCACGCTGGGTGCGGTGCTTCTGCTCGGCGAGAGGGTGCGATTGCGCCGCTGGACGGCGCTGCTGGTCGGCTTCGTGGGCGCCATGATCATCCTGCGGCCTGCCGGCTCCTCGTTCGGCCTCGGCCAGTTGTGTGCCCTCTTCGCGGCCATGTCGCAGGGCCTGGGCGTCGTGCTCGTCAAGCAGCTCACCGCCGAGGACGATCCTGACAAGATCGTGTCGATCACCAACCTGCTGCTGCTTCCCGTCTCCCTGATCCCCGCGCTGTTCGTGTGGCGCTGGCCGAATCTCGCCATGCTCCCGTCTCTGCTCGGCATTGGCGTGTGCGCGGTGCTCGGCCATGTGTCGCTGGTGCGCGGCTACGCTTCGGTCGACGCATCGCTCGCCATGACGTTCGAGTTCTCGCGTCTGCCCTTTGCGGTGGCGATCGCCTATGTGGCGTTCGCCGAGACCATCGATGTGTGGACCTGGATCGGCGCGTTCATCATCTTCGCCTCCGCGGTCTACATCACCCGGCGCGAGGCGAGCCTCGAGGCCCGGCGCGGGCACCCGGGCAAAGCGCAGGACAAGCCGGGCCTATGACGCGGTCTGCGCGGCCGCAGCGTCGCTGCAGCTCTCGCAGCCTGCATGCGCGCGCGGGTGCCAGCGCAGGAACCTTGGCGGCGGACGCACGTTTTCCGTGAACCGCCGGGGATCGTTGCTCACGCTGACTGGAGATCGGCGCCGCGTACGCTGTTGTGTGCGCGAGATGCCCTCTTCCGCTCGAGAAGGAGAACGCAAGCATGCATGCAAACCATTGGCTCGGACCTGCGGCAGTGTGGCTGGCGTTGAGTTTCCTGCCGCTGTCGGCGCAGGCTGCGCCCGTCGGGAGTACGAACGGCGATCTCAGGGCTGAGATTGGCGAAACGTCGGCCGTCGACAAGGTCCACCGCCGTTGTTGGTGGCATCACGGGCGGCGCCATTGCCGGGAATTCCGGCGCGGGCACTACGAGCCCGACTACGGCTACTATCCCTACTACGCGCCGGGCTTCAGCCTCTACTTCGGCGGTCACCGTCACCGCCATCATCGTCACCACCACCGTCCGCACTGGCGCTAGTGTCCCGAATCCGAAGTTCGCCCGCCTTCGCGCATGGTGGCGAACTTTGGATTCAAGGGGACGCTCGATTCCTGTGATTTCCAGTGTGGTTCATGGTTCAGAAGTTCCCTCGCGACCTCGCCGCAAAGGCGGGGGAACGTCTGAACCCCCACACTAGATGGATGCCGTGAGCGGCGCTGTGGTCGGCTCGACCGCTTGGCCGGACCCCTTGGCCGGACCCCTTGGCCGGACCGGCCACGCGCACGCATCAGACGCGAATGACCTTGCCCGGGTTCATGATGCCCTTGGGATCGAGCGTGCGCTTCAGGGCCCGCATCATGTCGAGCTCGATCGGATCCTTGTAGTGCTCCAGCTCGGCGAGCCGCGAGCGGCCGATGCCGTGCTCGGCGCTGATCGATCCGCCGAGCTCGACGACGATGTCGTGCACGATGCGGTTGACGTTCGCGCGCTCGGCGCTGAAGCGCGGCCAATCCCAATCCTTAGGACGCACCGGATTGTAGTGCATGTTGCCGTCGCCCACGTGGCCGAAGGCGCAATGCCGGATGCCGGGATAGGCCTTCTCGAGCATGGCGTCCGCACGCTTCAGGAACTCGGGAATGCGCGAGACCGGCACGGACACGTCGTGCGCGATGCTGCCGCCGGCCGAGAGCTGCGCCTCCGCCAGGCTCTCGCGGATCTTCCACAGCTTGGCGGCCTGCGCTCCCGAAGCGCATATCAGGGCATCGCGGATCAGGCCCGCCTCCTGCGCGCCGGCCAGCGCCTCGCTGAACGGCCCGTGCAGCGAGCCCGCCGGACCCTGGCTCGTCACGTCCATCAGCACGTACCAGGGATAGGGTGTGCGCATCGGGTCCTCGTGGCCCGGCACGCCCGTCAGCAGGAAATCGATGATGGCGCGGCAGATCAGCTCCAACGCCGACACGGCATCGCCCATCTGGCGGCGCATATGGCCGAGCAGCGCCACGCCCGCCTCGGGACTGTCGAGTGCGACCCAGGCCGTCTCGCGTGCGGTCGGCTTGGGGAAGAGGCGCAGCACTGCCGCCGTGATGACGCCGAGCGTGCCTTCCCCGCCGATGAAGAGCTGCTTCATGTCGTAGCCGGTGTTGTCCTTGCGCAGGCTGCGCAGGCCGTCCCAGATGCGGCCGTCGGGAAGCACCACCTCCAGCCCCAGCACGAGGTTGCGGGTATTGCCGTAGCGCAGCACCTGCACGCCGCCGGCATTGGTCGAGATGTTGCCGCCGATCTGGCAGGAGCCTTCGGCGCCGAGGCTCAGAGGAAACAGCCGGTCGGCGCGGTCGGCGGCATCCTGGATCTCTTTCAGCACGACGCCGGCCTCGACCGTGATGGTGTCGTTCACCGTGTCGATGGCGCGGATCTTCTTCATGCGCGAGGTCGACAGGATGATCTCGGCGGTGTCGGTAATGGGCTGGCCCGCGCCGGTGAGGCCCGTGTTTCCGCCCTGCGGAATGATGCCGATGCCGGCCTCGGCACAGATGCGCACGATCCGGGCCACCTCTTCGGTCGACTGCGGCCGCAGCACGGCGGGCACCTTGCCCTGCCAGTCGTCCCGCCAGCTCTTGCAGTAGGGTGCAACGTCCGCCGGATCCTCGATGATGCCGGCAGGCCCCGTTACCGATCTCAGCCGCTGCAGCACGTCCTTGGTGACCGGACCCGTCGCGCCCATGTTCGCAGTCATATTTCTCCGTCTCGCATGCTAAGAGCCGTGCCGAAGTTGGGGGAACTTAGCAGGGCTTGAATGACCGACCAAAGTACAACCGCGGCACACCAGCGCCGCAGCGGCTATCGCACGTTGCTGGGCTACCGCACCAAGGCTTGGCGCGAAGGCTATGGCGAGGTCGAACTGACCATCGGCCCGCAGCACATGAATTCCATCAATATCGTGCACGGCGGGGTCTACGCCTCTCTTCTGGACGCGGCACTCGGTCACGCCGTCTCCCACTGCGCCGTGCCCGGCAACGCGCGCTTCAGCACGACCATGTCCCTGACGACGACGTTTCTGCGCGCGGCCAAGCCCGGCAGGCTCACCGGCATCGGCCGCATGGAGGGGATCGAAGGCCGTGTGGTGACCGCAACCGGAGAGGTGCGCGATGAGACCGGCGCGCTGTGCGCCGTCGGCCAGGGCAGCTTCCTCTACTTCCCCGGCAGCGAGCGTCCCGAGGGTGTTGCGAAGCGATGAGGGCAGACGTCGCACGACGTGGGGTCAGGCCCGCCGGCAAGAGCTGACCACGCGGGTTGCGCGGCATGGTGGGTCTGACCCCACAGCCTTGCTATGCCCGCCCGATGCCCCAGGCCTTGGCCGCGAAGGCCGGGTAGGTGTCGGCGACGGCGCGGGCGACCTCCCCGCGCAGCAGCGCCAGGTCGGCGGCGCTGGGCGCAGGCGTCACCGGCACGCTATCGGGCTCGTCGTAGTCGAAGCCGGTGGCGGCGCGGACATCGGCGACCGAGACGCCCGGATGCGTGCTCGCCAGCGTGAAGCGGGCGCGCGTACGATCGAAGCGGAACACGCACAGCGGCGTTACCAGGGCGTAGGGGCCGCCGGGGCGGAACACGTCGGGTGGGCTAGTGCCGGGCGCGCTGATGAAATCGACCTTATCGACCAGCACGCGCGGGGAATGCTCCTGGTGGAACAGGATCACGCGGGGCACGACGTAGTAGAGATAGGCTGATCCGAACGAGCCGGGAAAGCGCACCTCCGCGCGCGGGTAGGCGGCGATATCGCCGATGCCGACGAGATTGATGTTGGCCTTTCCGTCGATCTGCCCGCCCGAGAGAAAGAAGGCGTCGATGCGCCCCTGCCCGGCGCAGTCGAACAGCTCGCGCGCTCCGTCGGTGAAGGAGCTGTGCTTGCGGCTGCCGAGGATCGAGACGCGCAGCCGCCTGCCCGAGCGGGCCTTGGCCAGGTGCGCGGCGCTGCCCGGGATGGGCGAGCGGGCGCCGACCGCCACGTGGGCGAGCCCGTCCAGCATGCCGGAGATGGCCGTGATCATGTACTCGATAGGGCTGATCCCGTCGGTCTCTGCCGCTTTGCTCTTGGTCTTGCTCATCCGTCCTCCGCAGCCTGCACCGGCACACTATCGGCCGAGCATGCCGGCGTGTCACTAGTGTCCCGATTCCGAAGTTCGCCGAAGTCTGCTGCAAGGCCGGGAGCGAACTTCGGAATCAAAGGGACACTAGGTTCATAGTGTTGCTCGTGTGATTCAGATCGAGAAATTCGCTCCAAGCATGCCGCGAACACCGGCGAATTTCTCGATCATCACACTAGCTTGCCGGCGCCATCGCCATTGCGCGCGCTCACCGGCGCGGCTACAAGCCCCCCATGCCGCAAGCCGTCGCCAAGTCCGCCCGCGGAGCCGCTCGCAAGCCCGCCCCGAAGATCCTGCGCGCCAAGCAGAAAGCGCCGCCGCGCATCGGCATCGTCTCGCTCGGCTGTCCCAAGGCGCTGGTTGATTCCGAGCGCATCATCACCAAGCTGCGCGCCGAGGGCTATGAGCTGTCCGCCGACTATGCCGGGGCCGACGTCGTGGTCGTCAACACCTGTGGCTTTCTCGACTCGGCCAAGAAGGAAAGCCTCGATGCCATCGGCGAAGCCATGGCCGAGAACGGCCGCGTGGTCGTCACCGGCTGCATGGGCGTTGAGAAGGACAAGATCGTCGCCGCGCATCCCGGCGTTCTGGCCGTCACCGGTCCACACCAGTACGAGCAGGTCGTCGCCGCCGTGCACGACGCGGTGCCGCCCCTGCACGACCCCTTCATCGATCTCGTGCCGCCCGAGGGCCTGCGCCTCACGCCGCGCCATTACGCCTATCTGAAGATTTCCGAGGGCTGCAACCACCGCTGCTCGTTCTGCATCATCCCGCACCTGCGCGGCGACCTCGCCAGCCGCCCCGCCGCGCACGTGATGGCGGAAGCCGAGCGATTGGTGACGGCGGGCGTGAAGGAGCTGCTCGTCATCAGCCAGGACACCTCGGCCTACGGCGTCGACCTCAAGTTTGCCGAGAGCAGATGGAAGGGCAGGCCGGTCAAGGCGCGCTTCCTCGAGCTGTGCGAGGCGCTGGGCAGCCTCGGCGCCTGGGTGCGCCTGCACTACGTCTACCCTTACCCGCACGTCGACGATGTGCTGCCGCTGATGGCGGAGGGGAAGATCCTCCCCTACCTCGACATCCCCTTCCAGCACGCCTCGCCCCGTGTGCTGAAGGCCATGCGCCGTCCCGCGCACCAGGAGAAGACGCTGGATCGGCTCGCCGCCTGGCGCAGGACGTGCCCGGACCTCGCTGTCCGCTCTACCTTCATTGTCGGGTTCCCCGGCGAGACCGAGCAGGACTTCGAGCTGCTGCTCGACTGGCTGAAGGAGGCCAGGCTCGCCCGCGTCGGCTGCTTCAAGTACGAGCCGGTCGAGGGGGCGCCCGCCAACGTGCTTTCCGGTGCCGTCCCCGAGGAGGTCAAGGAGGATCGCTGGCACCGCTTCATGGCGGCCCAGCAGGAGGTGAGTCGCGAGCTGATGGCCGCCAAGGTCGGCTGCAGCATCGCCGTCATCATCGATGAGGCGGACGAAGAAGGCGCGATAGGCCGCTCCAAGTGGGATGCGCCGGAGACCGATGGCTCCGTGTTCCTCAACGGCGCTACCGGTCTCAAGCCCGGCGAGATCATCAGCGCCCGCGTCGCCCACGCCGACGAATACGATTTGTGGGCCGAGCCCCGATGAGGGTCAGACCCGCTGGCGAACGCTGACCATGTGGGGCAGCCGGCATGGCGGGTCTGATCCCACCGCTGGTCACCGCACCTTGAAGAAGGCCGCCGCCCCCGCGCCGATCAGGCGCGGCAGGTGGGTGTAGATATAGCGGCAGCCCTTGCCGATCACGTCTGAAAGGTTCTCGGCGGCGGCCGGCATGCCGGGCGTGCGGCCGGCGGCGGCGATCTTCGCCAGCGCCTCGTTGATCGCCCTCGCCACCGGCGGGGCCTTCGGATTGCCCGGATGGCCCATCGACTGGGACAGGTCGGAGGGGCCGATGAAGAACACGTCGATGTCCTCGACGGTCAGGATCTGGTCGATGTTCCGGAGCGCCTCAGCATGCTCCAACTGCACGCACACGAGTGATTGCCTATTCGCTTGTTGCGTGAAATCAGGCATCCGTGGGCCGAGGCCCCAGCTATCCGGCCGCGTTCCGGCCGCCAGCCCGCGTCCTGCGCCGGGTCCAAACTTCACCGCCGCCACTGCCCGGCGCGCATCCTCGGCCGAGTTGATGTGCGGCACCTGCACCCCCATCACGCCGCGATCCATAACCGCCTGGATGTCGCTGGCCGCGTTGGTCTTGGGGCGTGCGATCGGCGTGATGCCCGCCGCATCGCAGGCCATCGCCATAAGCTCGATGTCGGCGGGGCCGATACTGCCGTGCTCGCAGTCGATCAGGACCCAGTCAAATCCGGCGTAGCCCAGCATCTCCACGATCTGCGGCGACGGAAACATCACCGAGCAGCCGAGCGCCGGCTCGCCGCGCGCAATCTTCTCCTTCATGCGGTTGGGCTTCATGTGAGGGCTCCCTGGTGTCGAAGATGCCGCCGCTGGATTTTCCTCATGACCGGGCCGCCTGCGCCAGGCGCCGCTCGCGCACGAAGGTGTAGAGGCCGGCCGCCGTGACGATGGCGATGCCGCCCCACGACCCGAGATCGGGAATCTCCCCCCAGATCAGGAAGCCTGAAAGAATAGCCCACAGGATGATCGAGTAGCGGAATGGTGCGACCACGGCGATCTCGCCGGAGCGCATCGCCACGATGATCCAGTAATGGCCGGCCAGCAACCCCAGGCTGGCGCCGAACAGGGCGAGCACCGCCAGGTGTGGTGGCCAGCGCCAGTCCTCGAAGGCGGCCAGGCCGAGGCTGCCAAGCATCACCATGATGCATGAGGAGCAGACGACCAGCAGCGTACGCACCTCCGCTCCCAATCGCCGCGTGAGCAGGTCGCGGGCCACGACGAACAGGATCGACAGGACAGCGAGCGGGGCATAGGCGTTGAAGCCGGCCGCGCCGGGGCGCACGATGATGAGAACGCCCGCGAGGCCGACGAGCGTCGCCAGCCATCGGCGCCATCCGACCGGCGCGCCGAGGAACAGCGCCGCGGCCGCGGTGACTGCCAGCGGCGTGAACTGCAGGATCGCGTTGGCGTCACCGATCGGCATGTGCACGAGCGCTGTGATGAACAGCATCGTCGCAAAGACGTCGGCGAGCCCGCGCAGCACGACGGTGCGGCTCAGCATGACCGGCAGCGCGCGGGCGCCGTAGCTCGCGGCGACGAGACCGGCCGCGATGAGCGAGGCAAACATCCCGCGCACGAAGATGGCTTCGCCCGTCGGCAGCTCTCGCGAGGCCAGCTTCACCAGGGTGTCGTTGGAAACGAATGCCGCCATCGCCAGCAGCATCGCGGCGATGCCTTGCAGGTTCTCCGATCGCGAATGCAGGGAGGAGGTGATGCCCATGGATGGGCTCGCTTACCGGGTCGGTTTGCGCCCGGCAAGCCCGCAGGGGCTTGCGTCCCATCACTTGTCTGTTGCGCGAGCGCCGAGCTCTATCCGCCGGTCACGCTCATGTGCCTCGCCACGGCCGGCTGCCTGGTGCGGCGATCGATGACGAAGTCGTGGCCCTTCGGTTTGCGCGCGATGGCCCTGTCTATGGCTTCGGCGAGAAGCGCATCGTCGGCGCTGGCACGCAGGGGCGAGCGCAAGTCCGCCGCGTCGTCCTGGCCGAGACACATATAGAGCGTGCCCGTGCAGGTGAGGCGGACGCGATTGCAGCTTTCGCAGAAGTTGTGCGTCATCGGCGTGATGAAGCCGAGCCTTCCGCCGGTTTCCTTGACGCGCACGTAGCGCGCCGGGCCGCCCGTACGATAGGGGATGTTCTCCAGGGTGAAGCGGTCCATCAGTCGTGCGCGGACTATCGACAGGGGCAGGTACTGATCGGTCCGGTCGCCGTCGATGTCTCCCATCGGCATTGTCTCGATCAGCGTCAGGTCGAACCCTCTGCCGTGCGCGAAGGTCAGAAGATCAGCGATCTCGTCCTCGTTGACGCCCTTGAGCGCCACGGCATTGAGCTTGATCGCCAGGCCGGCTTTCTCGGCCGCCTCGATGCCGGCCATGACCTGGCTGAAATCGCCCCAGCGCGTGATGGCCTTGAAGCGATCTGGACGCAGCGTGTCGAGCGAGACATTGATGCGCTTCACGCCGGCATCCCTGAGCTCGGCCGCGTATTTGGGAAGCTGACTGCCGTTGGTCGTGAGCGTCAGCTCGTCGAGCGTTCCGCTGGCCAGATGCCGCGCCAGCGCGCGGAACAGCCACATGATGTTCTTGCGCACCAGCGGCTCGCCGCCGGTGATGCGCAGCTTGCGCACGCCCTTGGCGACGAATGCCGTGCAGAGCCGATCCAGCTCCTCCAGCGTCAGCAGGTCCTTCTTGGGCAGGAAGGTCATGTGCTCGGACATGCAATACGAGCAGCGGAAATCGCAGCGGTCGGTGACCGATACGCGCAGGTACGTCACATGGCGCCCGAACGGGTCGACCATCGACTGCAATGCCGGCAATGACATGGTTTCCGCGGCCATTCATGCTGTCTTTCGTTCTGGCCTGCCCGGGTTGCTCCGGGCCCCTGCTCCCAGGGCAACCTAGCGCCGGGGCCGCGAAGATCAAGACGCATAAGGCGCCCGCATGAGACCGGCACTCGCCGCAGCCAGCAATTTTCGCTGCAAAACGTAGCAGAAATTACGGTGAGGGAAGAATCCTAGAACAGTATTCGTGATTATGCAGCGTAGTACTGCGGAGAAATCACGACTTTGGCACTAGAATTAGTCTGATTTGATGTTGCGTAATGCTCATGATGCGGGCAACATCAATGAAGGGAAAATTCCCGGTTACAAGAATAACAATAGGGAGGTCGGGTTTGGTCCAGGGGCAAGCAGCGCGCATGTCCGACGAGGTTGATGCTGTGCTGCCGGAGGATCTCCTCCGAGCGCAGGGCTATCGTCTGTTGGCGCGTTTCCTTTCGGCTCCCCCCTCCGCCGACGAATTGACCGCTGCAGGCGCTCTTGTGGGCGACGAGAGTGAATTCGGTGCAGCCATAACGGCGTTGTCGCGTATCAGTGCGCGCTCGAATGCAGCCGCGGCGGCCGAGGAATATCAGACCCTTTTCATCGGGCTGACACGAGGAGAGCTCGTTCCATACGGTTCATTCTACCTCACGGGCTTCCTGCACGAGAAGCCGCTCGCCAAGCTGCGTCAGGACATGGAGAGGCTCGGGGTGGCGCGCGAGGAAGGCGTGCCGGACCCGGAGGATCACATCGCCTCTTTGTGCGAGATGATGGCCGGCTTCATCGACGGCACGTTCGGTGAGCCGTTACCGCTCGCCGAGCAGAAGCGCTTCTTCACGACACACATCGGCTCCTGGGCGCCGGTCTTCTTCCGCGATCTGGAGGCCGCGAAGGCGTCGATCGTCTATGCGGCGGTCGGATCGGTCGGCCGCACATTCTTGGATATCGAGGAGGGCGCCTTCGCCATGGTGTGAGGCGCCATGGTGTGAGGCGCCGGCAGTTGCAGTGCTCAGCGCCCGGGCTGACGGGCGGCATGACGGACTTGAATGGAGGCAGATGCAATGAAGCAGAAAGAGAAAGATCCGGTCGCCGATCGTCGCAGCTTCCTGAAGTTGGCCGGTGCGAGCGCTGCAGCCGGCGGAGCTGCCTTGCTCGTCGGAGAGCAGAAGGCCGAGGCCGGCGAGGCGAAGCCCGAGGGCGGGCTCTATCGCGAGACCGAGCACATCAGGCGCTACTACGAGCTGGCGCGCTGATATCGCAATTTCCGGTCGGCCCGGACGGAGACCCGCGGTCGGCGGCACGAGATCAAGGGAGACGGTCATGCTCAAGAAGAAGATGAACGGCGCGGCGAAAGGCTCGCGTTTGTCATCTCAGCTGCAGCAGCCAGCAGCGGGAACTCTGGATCGGCGGGCATTTTTGAGGAATTCGGGACTCGCCATCGGCGGTCTCGCCGCGGTGTCGGCCGCCGGCCGGGTGCAGAAGGCTGAGGCTGCCGGGCCAGCAGCGGCGGGCGCCAAGATCGACATCAGGAAGTCGGTTTGCACGCACTGCTCCGTCGGCTGCACGATTTTGGCCGAGGTGCAGAACGGCGTATGGATCGGCCAGGAGCCGGGTTTCGACAGCCCGCTCAACCTGGGCGCCCACTGCGCCAAGGGCGCGGCCGCGCGCGAGCACGCGCATGGTGACCGCCGCCTCAAGTATCCGATGAAGCTCGTCGGCGGCAAATGGACCCGCATCGGCTGGGACCAGGCCATCAACGAGATCGGCGACAAGATCCTGCAGATCCGCCAGACCTCGGGGCAGGACTCCGTGTACTGGATGGGCTCGGCCAAGTTCTCCAACGAGCAGGCCTACCTGTTCCGCAAGTTCGCGGCGTTCTGGGGCACCAACAACGTCGACCACCAGGCGCGCATCTGCCACTCCACGACCGTCGCGGGCGTCGCGAACACGTGGGGCTACGGCGCCATGACGAACTCGTACAACGACATCATGAAGTCGAAGTGCATGTTCCTCATCGGCAGCAACCCGGCCGAGGCTCACCCCGTTTCGCTCCAGCACCTGCTGAAGGCGAAGGAGCAGAACAACGCGGCGATGATCGTCTGCGATCCGCGCTTCACGCGCACCGCGGCGCATGCCACCGAGTATGTGCGCTTCCGCCCCGGCACGGACATCGCGCTGATCTGGGGCATCCTCTGGCACATCTTCGAGAACGAGTGGGAGGACAAGGAGTACATCCGCAAGCGTGTGTGGGGCATGGACTTCATCCGCGAGGAAGTGAAGAAGTGGACGCCCGAGGAGACCGAGAAGGTCACGGGCGTGCCCGGTGCCCAGCTTCGGCGCGTGGCCAAGACCATGGCCACCAACAAGCCCGGCACGCTGATCTGGTGCATGGGCGGCACGCAGCACACGGTGGGCAACGCTAATGTGCGCGCCTATTGCATCCTGCAGCTCGCGCTCGGCAACATCGGTGTTGCCGGCGGCGGCGCCAACATCTTCCGCGGTCACGACAACGTGCAGGGTGCGACGGACTTCGGCGTCGAGCCGGTTACGCTGCCCGGCTACTACGGTCTCGCCGAAGGCGCCTGGAAGCACTGGTCGCGCGTCTGGGACGTGCCCTATGACTGGGTGCTCGGCCGCTTCAAGGACAAGAAGCTGATGGAGGCGGCGGGCATTCCGCTGTCCCGCTGGGCCGACGGCGTGCTGGAGGACAAGAAGAACGTCGATCAGCCCGATACGCTGAAGGCCATGATCTTCTGGGGCCATGCCCCCAACTCGCAGACCCGCGGCCCCGACCTCAAGAAGGCATTCGAGAAGCTCGACCTTCTCGTCGTCATCGACCCGCACCCCACGGTGAGCGCTGTGCTGCACGATCGCACGGACGGCGCCTACCTGCTGCCGGCGGCGACACAGTACGAGACGGTGGGCTCGGTGACGGCCTCGAACCGCTCGTTGCAGTGGCGCGAGAAGGTATTCGGGCCCTTCTTCGAGGCGAAGAGCGACCATGAGATCATGTATCGCTTCGCCAAGAAGTTCGGTTTCGATAAGGAGCTCTTTAAGCACATCAAGGTCGAAGGCAACGAGCCGGTGATCGAGGAGATCACCCGCGAGTTCAACAAGGGCATGTGGACCATCGGCTACACGGGCCAGAGCCCGGAGCGGCTGAAGCTGCACATGGCCAACCAGCATACCTTCGACAAGGTGACGCTGAGGGCCAACGGCGGCCCCTGCGACGGCGACTACTATGGCCTGCCGTGGCCGTGCTGGGGCAATGCCGCCATGAAGCATCCCGGCACGCCCAATCTCTACGACACCTCCAAGCCGGTGGCCGAAGGCGGTCTCAACTTCCGTGTCAACTTCGGCCTCTCGGTCGAGAAGGTGCAGGACGGCAAGTGGTCAAAGAAGGACCCAGTTGCCGACAGCCTGCTGGCGGTGGAGAGCTACCCGGTCGGCAACGAGATCAAGGACGGCCACCCACCGGTGTCCTTCGGCTTGCTGCAGAAGATGGGGTGGGACAAGGACCTCACCGAGGCCGAGCTTGCCACCATCAGGAAGATCGGGGGCGAGAAGCCGGAGAATGTGCTGTGGACCGTCGATATGTCGGGCGGCATCCAGCGCGTCGCCGTCAAGCACGGCGTGGCGCCGTTCGGCAACGGCAAGGCGCGATGTGTCGTGTGGAACTTCCCGGACGCCGTGCCGCTCCACCGCGAGCCGCTCTACACCAACCGGCGTGATCTGCTGCCGAAGTATGCAACGCATACGGACCGCAAGCTCAACCGCCTGCCGCTGCTGTTCGAGTCGATCCAGAAGCGCGACGTCTCCAAGGAATATCCGATCATCCTGACGTCGGGACGTCTCGTCGAATACGAGGGCGGCGGCGAGGAGCAACGCTCCAACCCGTGGCTGGCTGAGCTGCAGCAGAACATGTTCGTCGAGATCAACACGGCCGACGCCAACAACCTCGGCATCAAGGACGGCCAGCAGGTCTGGCTCGAGGGTGCCGAGAAGGGCAGGGTCAAGGTCATGGCGCTGGTGACCGAGCGGGTGGGCAAGGGCGTTGCCTTCATGCCCTTCCACTTCGGCGGCCATTTCCAGGGCAAGGACCTGCGCAGCAAGTACCCTGCCGGCGCCGACCCCATCGTTCTGGGCGAATCGGCGAACACGGCGACGACCTACGGCTATGACGTCGTCACCCAGATGCAGGAAACCAAAGTGACGCTCTGCAAGATTTGGAGGGCATAACCCATGGCTCGCATGAAATTCCTGTGCGACGCGGAGCGGTGCATCGAGTGCAACGCATGCGTCACCGCCTGCAAGAACGAGCACGAGGTGCCGTGGGGCATCAACCGCCGACGTGTCGTTACGATCAACGACGGCAAGCCGGGCGAGCGTTCGATCTCGGTCGCCTGCATGCACTGCTCCGATGCGCCGTGCATGGCGGTGTGCCCGGTCGACGTCTTCTACCAGACCGAGGAGGGCGTGGTCCTGCACAACAAGGACCTGTGCATCGGCTGCGGCTACTGCTTCTACGCCTGCCCGTTCGGAGCCCCGCAATTTCCACAAGCCTCCAACTTTGGATCGCGCGGCAAGATGGACAAGTGCACCTTCTGCGCCGGCGGGCCGGAGAAGAACGAGGAGGCGATGTTCAAGAAGTACGGCCGCAATCGTCTGGCGGAAGGCAAGCTGCCGCTGTGCGCGGAGATGTGCTCCACCAAGGCGTTGCTTGCCGGCGATGGCGATGTCGTCTCGTCGATCTACCGCGAGCGCGTGGTCGCCCGCGGCTTCGGGTCCGGCGCCTGGGGCTGGGGCAAGGCCTATCCCGGCCAGTCGGGCTGATCCCCTGGCCGTTGCCGGAGAGGATGGCGAGGGGCGGCCGATCGGTCGCCCCATTCTGTCTGGCGATCTCGCATCCTGAGCGCAGTCAGGAGAACGGAGCACAAGATGACTTATGCGCGTTTGTTCGCGCCGCTGGCGGTAACCGTCCTGGCCATTGTCGCCGCCGGCTGCCGCAGCGAGGAGCAGAACCGTCCGCTGGGCTTCACGCCCCATGTATATCAGGGCGAGAAGCTGCCGCCGCTCACTGAGCAGCAGAACCGCGAGCTGCGCGAGCGCGGCAACCTCATGCGATGAGGCGTTGGCGCGGAATCAGGGATGGGGCAGAATTGGACTGAGGTTGCGGATGTCCAGGCGCCGCCACAAGGTGCCACACCCCGCAACGGCGAGGCGATCGGGAGGATCGGGCTGATGAAGAAGAGCTTTGAAATGCTCGTGCATATGCGCCGCATGCTGGCAGCAGCCGCCGCCGTGGCGGGGCTGGCTCTGGCGTTGACGCTGACAGCTTCGTTCCCCGGTGCGCTTGCGCAGGGCCAGCAGCCCAATCCCAATGTGCGGCCGCCGGCCAATGCCGTCATTCCCGGCGGCCCCAATGTGGTGCAGCCGGAAAGGCCGGGCAACTACGATGTCGAGATGTGGCGGAAGGTGCGCGAAGGCCTGCAAGGTCAGGTGTCGATCCCCGATCGGAAAGCGGGTCAGCTCGTGCAATCCGGCGGCGAGGCCTGGCGCAATTTGCGCAACGGGCCGCTGGTGCAATACGGTACGTGGGGGCTCGCTGCAAGTATTGTGGTGATCGCCGTATTCTACCTGCTGCGCGGGCGCATCGCGATCGACCACGGCTGGGCCGGCCGCACCATCACGCGTTTCAGCGACATCGAGCGCTTTGGCCACTGGCTGCTTGCGGTGTCCTTCATCATCCTGGCGCTGACGGGCCTCAACGTGCTCTATGGGCGCTATGTGCTTCTCCCGATCCTCGGCAAGCAGATATTTGCCGATGTCACGCTTCTCGGGAAATGGCTGCACAACTACGTAGCGTTCGCCTTCATGGCGGGCCTGCTCATCACGTTCGTGCTGTGGGTTGTGCACAACATGCCGAGCTGGCGTGACCTGATCTGGCTGGCGAAGGGGGGCGGCATGCTCGTCAAGGGGGTGCATCCGCCGTCCTGGAAGTTCAATGCCGGGCAGAAGATCCTGTTCTGGCTCGTCATGCTGGGTGGCCTGTCGATTTCCCTTTCCGGCATCTCGCTTCTGTTCCCGTTCCAGACGGCGGTGTTCTCCAAGACGTTCGTGCTGCTCAACTATGTGGGCTTCAATCTCCCGACCAACCTGACGCCGGTGCAGGAGATGCAGTACGCCACCACATGGCACGGCATCATCGCGCTGGCGCTGATCTGCGTGATCATCGCCCACATCTACATCGGCACGCTCGGTATGGAGGGTGCGTTCGATGCCATGGGATCGGGGCAGGTCGACGTGAACTGGGCCAAGGAGCATCACAGCCTTTGGGCTGAGGAGGAGCTCAAGAAGATGGAAGGCGTCGCGGCTGCGGAGGTCGGCGCGCGAGTGACACCGGCAGAATGAGCCGCGCCGCGCGGCTCGGCAGAATTGGCGCGCGCACCAGTGCATGCGCCGGGGCGGCTGCGGTGCTTGTTGTGATCGTGGCTGCGGCGATCGCGGCGAGGGGGACCATCTCGCGCTCTTTCGCGCAGGATGGCGCGGCAGCCAACTCCGATCGCAGGGCGGCCGAAGAGCAGCGCCGTGCGCGGCCGGGCAATCTCGTCGGCCACGGTGGCCCGATCAAGGCCTTGGCGGTCGATGTTGCGAGGACCCGCGTCCTCACGGGCTCCTTCGACTACGCCATGATGGTGTGGGATGTCAGCGCCGAGGAGCCGAAGCGCCTGCATCGGCTGGACGATCACGATGGCGCCGTCAATGCGGTGGCGTTCGTGCCTGGCGGCAAGCTGGCGCTGACCGCCGGCGACGATGGCGCGGTTGCCGTGTGGGACACCGGACGGGGACGGCTCGTGCACCGCTTCCAGGGGCACGAGGCCAAGATCGTGGGCCTTGCCGTGTCGGCCGACGGCCGCTGGGCGGCATCCGCAAGCTGGGATCGCACCGCCCGCATCTGGGACCTTGCCAAGCTTCAGGCCGGTCCCGTCTTGCGGGGACACTCGGGCCCGGTCAGTTCGGTCGCCTTCTCCGCGGATGGCGCGCGCGTCTATACGGCCAGCGCCGACGGCAGCATCGGCCTGTGGGCGCGCGCCGACGGCAGCTTCCAGAGGCCCCTCATCCGCCACGGCTGGGGCATCAACGTGCTGGCGCGCCTGCCGGGCACGGGGCAGCTCGCCTTCGGCAGCCTCAGCGGTGCGGCCGCGATCATCAACGGCGATACCGGTGCGATCATCCGCGAGCTGCCGGCGCACGAGCGCCCGGTGCTGGCGCTGGCCGTCCTCGAGAAGCCGGGGCTCATCGCCACCGGAGGCGGCGACGGTGTCATCCGCGTTCTGCGTGCCGCCGACGCGTCGCCCATCGAGGAATATCGCAACCCCTACGGTCCGATATGGGCCCTTGCCTTCACCGCCGACGGCACCGCGCTCTACTATGGTGGCCTCGATGACTTCGCCACGTTCTGGCGCATCGCACCGCGGGATTCCTTCGAGCCGATCGAGAGTGCTTTCCCGCGCCGCTTCCAGGTGCGCGGGACCGCCACCGACCAGATCGCGCAAGGCGAGCTGCAGTTCGCGCGCAAGTGCAGCGTCTGCCATACGCTGCAGGCGGACGGGCGCAATCGGGCCGGGCCCACGCTGCACGGCGTGTTCGGACGCAAGATCGGCAGTCTCAACGGCTATCCTTATTCCGAAGCGCTGAAGAAGCTGGATATCGTCTGGAACGAAGAGACCATCGCCAAGCTGTTCGAGCTGGGCCCGGAGGAGTTCACGCCCGGCTCCAAGATGCCGCTGCAGAAGATGGCCGACGCGGCGCAGCGCGATGCGCTCATCGCCTACCTCAAGCTCGCCACCGGCGATGCTGCCGACAACGGTCAACCGATTGACGAAAAGGGTCCTTCAGGCCAAGCATTACCTGCAAAGGGAGATAAGAAATGAGAGCCTTCATGTTCAGCGTGGTTGCCATCGTCGTCATCACGGTGGCTGCCGCCTTCGCGCTCTGGCTGCTGCCGATGTCGTCGAGCGAAGTGTTCTCGGAGCGGCCCAACGTCCGGCTCTAGCTAGCGCGGCGGTTGGTCGGGCAGGCCGCAGCAACGCATGCGGAGGCCGCACAGCCGGCGGCCGGCATCACGCTTGTGCGTCACGGCTTTTCGTTTGCGAGCATAAGAGGCCAGGAGAGCATCATGAACGAAGACAAATTCAACATGTCGCTGCGCAAGTTTCTGAAGCAGGTGGGCGTCACCTCGCAGCGGGAGATCGAACGCATCGTGCGTGAGAAGGGCCTCGACAAGGGCAAGCTCAAGGTGAAGATGCTCCTCACCGCGGCTGGCACCGACCTCAACCACGTCGTCGAGGAAGAGATCGATCTCGGCTGAGCGCAAAGGCCGGGGTGCCGCGTCCCATGCATCTCGCCGATCCAGACTTTCCGCCTCTGCTGAAGGGTCACGCCGTCAAGGCGCCGCTCCAACCCTTTGCCGAGGCGTGCCGGCGTGCGCAGGCGCACGAGCTCGGCGCCGGTGATGTCGTCTGGAGCCGCAACACGGCAAAGGCAGAGCTCGCCATCGTGCTCGAGCCGGACGTGCCGCTGGAGTGCGCCCTGCAGATGGCGCCGCTGTTGATGGTGGCGCTGGGCGATTGCCTGGGCTCTCTGTGTCCGCCGAAGGTCGCGGTGCAGTATCGCTGGCCGCGCAGCATCCTGCTCAACGGCTGCGTTGCGGGCGAGGTGCGCATCGGCTGTCCGCGCGTCGAGCTCGCGGAGCAGCCCGAGTGGCTGGTCGTCGGCGCCGCCCTGGAGATCGCCGCGCACGAGGGGCGTAAGGACTGGACCACCACCGCGCTTGCTGAGGAGGCGGGACCGGAGATCACCCGCACGGACATTCTGCAATCGCTCGCCGCACACTTCCTGGCCCAGCTCAACACCTGGCACGATGAGGGCTTCCGCCCCGCGCACGATCTCTGGCTGTTCCGCGCCGAAGGGCGCGAGGCGCCCGTTGCCCTCACGCACCGGGGCGAGCGCATCGAGGGACTGGTGCTCGGCCTCGACGAAAGCGGCAACCTTATGCTGAAGCCGGCGGCAGGGCCGGTGCGCAGCATTTCCTTCCTCGACTACGTGGAATTCGCCGAGGCGCCGGCGGTCGGGCCATGAAGCTGCTGAAGACCATCCGTTTCGACGGCTCGGACGAGCGCGTGTTCGATAAGGCGGCCGAGCCAGGCGAATGGGCGGTATCGGGCGCGTTCGCCTTCGCCGACCGTGCGCCCTCCTCCCTCACCGGCAAGACGAGACAGGCATTCGCCAACGGCTTCCTCGGCGTTGCGAGCTTCGGCCGCTCGACCTTCGCAAGCGTGGCGCATGCAAGTGCCGGCGAGCGCGAGGAGATCGAGCGCCTGCTCGCGCAGCATTTCGTGGCCGGCTACGGCGCCCCTGATCTCGACGCGGCCCTGCCGGCGGCGAGGGAGGAGGTGTCGTTCGTCGAGGATCTTTGCCGCGGCGTGCTGATCAACACGGTATTTGCCGTGAGGCGCACGTGGGGGGCCGACGGCGGCATCAAGGAGGAGTTCCGCACCATTGCACCCCCTTCGGGCCCGCCGCCGCATGCCAGGATCTGGACCGTGACCGATGACGACGCGTGACTTCTGGAAGTCGGCCGGCATGCACCTGCTGGAGCGTGGCCCGGAGGGCTGGCTGCAGGTGACGCCGCAGTTCCTGCGGGCGTACTACACGCGGCCCGAGGTACATCCGCTCGATACATCCTGCGCCGAAGAGATACGTTTGCACGATGACCTGATGGCCGATCCGATGATGCCGGTGGAGGCAGCGCGGC
Organism: Hyphomicrobiaceae bacterium; assembly: GCA_008933705.1. Lineage (GTDB taxonomy): Bacteria > Pseudomonadota > Alphaproteobacteria > Rhizobiales > Hyphomicrobiaceae > AWTP1-13. Next base: position 110,486 of record WBUN01000005.1, on the reverse strand, counting down.
TCGCCGCCATCGCCGATGCGGAAGCCGCCGACAACTACCGTGCCGTGCTCGCCTATCGAGACGTGCTCATGCGCGCGGGCACCATCGAGGGGGCCTACGTGCGGCTGATGCGCCAATCCGCCATTGCCATCCCGCCGGTATTCATCGACCAGATGGTGCACGTGATCCTGCGCAATATCCTCAGCGATTGTGAGGACCCTATTCGTCTGCGTGCGGGCGAGCTGTTCTTTCGTGAGCAGAGCGTCACGACCGACGGCGGTCGCCTGATGCTGGCGGACGAGGAGATCGTGGAGATGCATGCCCGCGCCGGCAAGGAGACGGGGCTCGGTCAGCTTCTGGCCGAGACGGGCACGCCCATGCGCAAGGTCGAGCTGGACGTGCTGGACGAGGACAACAAGGCCATCTACTGGCTCCGCTCCGACCGGTTCGACACCGTCATCGATTTCCGTTTCGGTCAGCCGGCGCCGGATGCGTTCGCCCGCGTCATCGAGAGTTGGCTCCGGCACCTCCTGAAGCTCGAGGTGCGCGTCGAGCCGCGTCCGCGCGTGGAGGATCGCGACTGGCGCTGGCACATTGGCCTCGATCGCGAGGGCACGCGCATTCTCAATGCGCTCTACGAGGGCAGGACGCCGCCGCTGGAGGAGATGGCCCGCATTGTCGGGCTGTTCCGCATGCGCATCGATGACGAGCGCATGGTGCTGGAGCGGGTAAAGGGAAAGCCCATCTACCTCGGCCTTGCCATGGATGCGCGATCGCGCGTCAAGATGAAGCCGCAGAACCTGCTGACCAATCTGCCGCTCGTTACCGCGGCGTGAACGGTCTCGGCAGGGAATGCCGCGTTCCGATATCCGCATTTCAATTCAAGCGCTTACGCCCTACTTGGGGAGCGTCTGCGGCTTGGCCCCGCGACGGCGCCGCTGAGGAACGCTGCGCTTGTCGCCTGGAGGTCCGGATGGCAAGAATTTCCGGCAAGCCGCTGCAACCTGGAAACGCAGGCTGGGTGCCCTCATGAACCTGTCACTGACGCTGCAGAACATCGCACGGCATCTGCCGGATCGGCCGGCCATCTCGTCGGAGGGGAGCCGGCTGGCCTACGGCGCGTTCGAGCACCAGGTTCAGCACATGGCCGGAGGGCTCGCAGAGCGCCATGGGTTGAAACCCGGCGCGCGCGTCGCGCTGGTCATGGAGAACTGCCCGGAGCTCCTGCCCGCGCTCTACGCCATCTGGCGCGCAGGCCTGGCGGCAGTGCCGATCAACAGCAAGCTGCACGCCCGCGAGATGGCCTGGATCATGGCCGATGCCGAGGTGAAGCTGTGCCTGGCGACGCCCAAGCTTGCGGACGGACTGTCGGCGCCGGGCGTCGCGACAGGCACGCTGCCGCCGATTGTTGCCACGGGATCGGCCGACTATGCCGGCCTGTTCAAAAGTGCGCCCGTGAGCACGGTTCCGGGCGATGCGGAGGCCGAGGCCTGGATCTTCTACACCAGCGGCACCACGGGCCGGCCCAAGGGGGCGCTCCTTACGCATCGCAATCTGCTGTTCGCCTGCCACTGCTACTACGCCGACATCGACTACATCGGCCCTGACGACACGATCCTGCACGCCGCCCCGCTCACGCATGGCTCGGGGCTCTACGGGCTCGCTCACATCGCGCGCGGCTCGCACAACGTCATTCTGCCGGGCTCCTTTGAGCCCGAGCACGTTCTCGACGCGCTGGTGGCTTACGCCAACGTCAGCATGTTCGCGGCGCCGACGATGGTTTCCCGCCTCATCAACCACCCGCGCGCCGGCTCCGCCGACACGCGCGGCCTGAAGACGATCATCTATGGCGGGGCGCCGATGTACGTGGCGGATCTCAAGCGCGCCCTCTCGCTGCTCGGCCCGAAGCTCTACCAGCTCTACGGGCAGGGCGAGAGCCCGATGACCATCACAGGGCTCGACAAGGCCCTGCACGCAGATGCCGGCCATCCCAGATACGAGGAGCGGCTCGGCAGCGCGGGCCTGGCACGCACCGGCGTTGCGGTGAAGGTGGTGAACGAGGCGGGACGCGAGCTTCCCGCCGGAGAGGTCGGCGAGATCGTGACCCGCAGCGACTGCGTAATGAAGGGCTATTGGAACAATCCGGCGGCCAATGCGCAGGCGCTGCGCCAAGGCTGGCTGTGGACGGGCGATCTCGGGTCGATGGATGGGGAGGGCTTCCTCACCCTGAAGGACCGCTCCAAGGACCTGATCATCTCCGGTGGCGCCAATATCTATCCGCGCGAGGTCGAGGAGGTGCTGCTCACGCACCCCGCCGTGCTTGAGGCGGCCGTGGTGAGCCGCCCGCATGCGGACTGGGGCGAGGAGGTCATCGCTTATGTGGTCAAGCGCGCCGGCACCGACACGTCCTCCGAGGAGCTCGATCGGCTCTGCCTCGACAACATCGCGCGCTTCAAGCGGCCCAAGGGCTATCGTTTCGTTGAGGCGTTGCCGAAGAACAACTACGGTAAGATCCTCAAGACCGAGCTGCGGGCGCAGCTCAAGCTGGAGGGCCAGCGGTGACCGAAATCCTGAGCGTGAAGGAATTGGCCGGGCGCATCCCCGACGGGGCGTGCATCGCGCTTCCGTCGGACTATTCAGGCTGCGCCATGGCGGTGGTGCGCGAGCTGATGCGCCGCCCCGTGCGCGACCTGCACACCGTCTCGGTGCCGCAGGCGGGCTTTCAGGTCGATATGCTGATCGGCGCCGGCTGCGTGGCGCGCGTCGAGGCGGCTGCGGTCACGCTCGGTGAGCACGGCATTGCGCCGCGCTTCACGGCCGCGATCAAGGCGGGTGAGATCGAGATGTGGGATTCGACCTGTCCTGCGCTGCTCGCCGGGCTGCAGGCGGGCGAGAAGGGCGTGCCCTTCATGCCGCTGCGCGGCATCATCGGCTCGGACCTGCTCAACGTGCGGCCGGACTGGAAGGTGATCGACAACCCTTTGGCGGAGACGGGCGTGCGCGATCCTGTAGTCGTTCTACCGGCCATCCGCCCTGATGTGGCACTGTTCCATGCGCTCAAGGCCGACCGCAACGGCAATGTCTGGGTCGGTGTGCAGCGGGAGCTGATGACGATGGCGCATGCTGCCAGGCAGGCGCTGGTGACTGTCGAGCGCATCGAGGACACCGATTTCCTCAGCGATCCGGCGCTGGCGGCCGGCACCCTCCCGGGGCTTTACGTGACCGCCATTGCTGAAGCCCCGAACGGGGCATGGCCCGTCGGGCTGGACAACGCCTATCGGCCGGATGGCAAGGCGCTGGCCGCGTACGCCGCCGCTGCGATGACGGCTGAGGGTTTTACCCGGTGGATGCGCGAAGAGGCCCAGGAAGCGGCGGTATGAAGCATGGCGACTTGGACGTGCCGCCGCAGCTTGAGAAAGCCCTGAATTTTGCGCCGTTATCGAGCTCCGACCCGGCCGCCGGGGCAAACTTATACGACGAACGGGCCGGTTGCCCATCGGGCGCGCCTATCGATAATAGGCGCAATTCAAAGTCTTCACGGGGAGGACAGGTGCCATGACGGAGAAGGTCTACAACGTGCCCGCCGAGTGGGCGAGCCGGGCGTGGGTCGACAACGCCAAGTATCTGGAGATGTACAAGCGCTCCATCGACGACCCGAATGGGTTCTGGGGCGAGGCGGGCAAGCGCATCGACTGGATCAAGCCCTATACCAAGGTGAAGAACACCTCCTACGATTACCACAACGTCTCGATCAAGTGGTTCGAGGACGGCACCCTCAACGTTTGCGCCAACTGCGTCGACCGGCATCTGAAGACCCGCGCCGACCAGGTGGCGATCATCTGGGAGGGCGACGACCCGACCCAGGATGAGAAGATCACCTACCGCCAGCTCCACGAGCGCGTGTGCAAATTCGCCAACGTGCTGAAGGCCAACGGCGTCAAGAAGGGCGATCGCGTCACCATCTACCTGCCCATGATCCCCGAGGCGGCCTACGCGGTGCTGGCCTGCGCCCGCATCGGCGCCATCCACTCGGTGGTGTTCGGCGGCTTCTCGCCGGACAGCCTCGCGGGGCGCATCGTCGATTGCGAGTCCAAGTTCATCATCACGGCGGATGAAGGCGTGCGCGGCGGCCGGCCCATCGCGCTCAAGAAGAACACGGATGAGGCCCTGAAGAGGTGCAAGGGCGACGAAAAGGTGCTGGTGGTGCGCCACACGGGTGCGCCGATTGCCTGGACCGGCGGGCGCGATATCTGGCTGCACGAGGAACTGGTCAAGGTCAACGCCGAGTGCGCGCCCGAGGAGATGAGCGCCGAGGACCCGTTGTTCATCCTCTACACCTCAGGATCGACCGGCAAGCCGAAGGGTGTGGTGCACACTTCCGGCGGCTATCTCGTGTTCGCCGCGATGACCCATCAGTACGTGTTCGACTATCACGATGGCGACATCTACTGGTGCACCGCCGATGTGGGCTGGGTGACGGGCCACAGCTATATCGTGTATGGGCCGCTGGCCAACGGCGCCACCACGCTGATGTTCGAGGGCGTGCCGAACTATCCGACGCCGTCGCGCTTCTGGCACGTCGTCGACAAGTGGGATGTGAATATCTTCTATACGGCGCCGACCGCCATCCGCGCGCTGATGGGTGCCGGCGACGACTTCGTGAAGCGCACGGACCGTTCGTCTCTGCGACTGCTTGGTACGGTAGGCGAGCCTATCAATCCCGAGGCATGGGAGTGGTACTACCATGTGGTCGGCGAGGGGCGCTGCCCGATCGTCGACACCTGGTGGCAGACCGAGACCGGCGGCATCCTCATCACGCCGCTGCCCGGCGCGACCAAGCTCAAGCCCGGCTCGGCCACACGGCCGTTCTTCGGCTTGCAGCCGGCATTGGTCGACGACAAAGGCGGCTTCCTGCAGGGCGCAGCGTCCGGCAATCTCGTCATACTCGATAGCTGGCCCGGCCAGATGCGCACGGTCTACCAGGACCACGAGCGGTTCGTGCAGACCTACTTCTCCACGTATCCGGGCATGTACTTCACGGGGGACGGCTGCCGGCGCGACGAGGACGGCTATTACTGGATCACCGGCCGCGTCGACGACGTCATCAACGTGTCGGGGCATCGACTGGGCACGGCCGAGGTGGAATCGGCCCTCGTCTCCCATCCGAAGGTGGCCGAGGCAGCCGTCGTCGGCTACCCGCACGACATCAAGGGCCAGGGAATCTACTGCTACGTCACGCTGATCCAGGGCAACCAGCCGAGCGAAGAGCTGCGCAAGGAGCTGGTTGCGCACGTGCGCAAGGAGATCGGTGCGATTGCCTCGCCGGATCTCATCCAGTTCTCGCCCGGCCTGCCGAAGACGCGGTCGGGCAAGATCATGCGCCGCATCCTGCGCAAGATCGCCGAGGACGACTTCTCCAACCTGGGTGATACCTCGACCCTGGCGGAGCCGGCGGTGGTCGACGACCTCGTCAACAATCGCCAGAACAAGAGAAAGGTGGGCTGACGCGAGGCCGGCGTAGGCAAACGGCACGTTGGCACGGCAATGCCGGTAAGCACACTCTGCCGCCGGTCATGCGCGAATCGCATAGCCGACGGCGAAGGTGGGCAGTTTGCCGCACCAAGGCTCTTCCGGGATATCGGCCGCAAGACCGGTCGTCCTTTTGTGGCCGGCCGTGGATGCCGACAGGGCCTGCTGGCACATGGAAGCGCGTCCGATATATGCTCGGACAGGTCCTAGGTGCGGGAGGGACCCTTGCTGCAGGGTGCGCCTCAATTCACGCCGCAACAGCTTCTCGATGCTGGGCGGCGCGCGGAAGCGGAAGGCAAGCTCGATCTTGCGGTCCAGTTCTACCGCCATCTGACCGACCACTACGCGCCGACGTCGGAGGCGGCCGAGGCACGCAATGGTCTAGGGCGCATCGGCGGGCGATCTCAGCCGATTTGGCATGGCGACGGCGGTGCGATGCCGGCGCATAACGGCGATGGCAGAGCGCACCATGCGCGCGCACACCGCAGGCACGTCCCTCACCGCGATCACTACCGCACCGGACGTGCTCTGGCGGTGCTGTTCAGCGCCATCGGCTGGCTTTCGATCGTGGCGGCGACGGTGGTGCTGGCCGCCGGCGCCGGGGCGCAGCTCCTGCACGTCGAAGCGCTGAAGCAGCTCGATGTCGGAGCCGGCGTGCTGATGCAGATGCCGGGCGCTATCCTCGTTGGGGCGGTGTTGGTGTTCCTCGGCCAGGCGGGCCGGGCGCTCTTCGACCAGGCCAACGCGACGCGCGAGCTGGTAGCGCTGGAACGTGCAAGGACCGGCATCGACCCACCCTGAGAACTCAGCCGTTGCGGCGATGCTCCTCTAGTCGCGGCATGATCTCGACGAGGTTGCAGGGCCGGTGGCGGTTGTCGAGCTGCCACTTGAGAATGCCCTCCCACGCGTCCCTGCAGGCTCCCGGGGAGCCGGGCAGGCAGAATATGTAGGTGCCCCGGGCAAGGCCCCCGCACGCGCGCGACTGGATCGTTGAGGTTCCCACCTTCTCGTACGAGATCATGTGGAAAACGGTGGAGAAGCCGTCGATTTCCTTCTCGAACAACGGCCTGACGGCTTCCGGCGTGACGTCGCGGCCGGTGAACCCCGTACCGCCCGTGGTGATGACGACGTCGATGGCCGGATCCGCGATCCAGCCTTCCACTGCGGCGCGTATGGTAGGTATGTCGTCTTTCACGAGGGCGCGATCGGCCGTTTCGTGGCCCGCTGCCTCGATCATGCCCACTAGCGTAGCGCCCGACTTGTCGTCGGCGATATTGCGTGTGTCCGACACCGTCAGCACGGCGATGCGGACGGCGATAAAGGGTCGCGTCTCGTCGATTTTTGGCATGCGCGAGCGATCTCCGTTGGAGCCCGCGCTATTCTCTCAGGCTGGCGAGCAGGCGTCACCTGCCCACACCGGCTCAATTCTTGAAGCCTGCCAAGGACCCGTCGGGGATGCGGATCGCGGCATCCTCGTCGACATTGTCGTTGCCCGAAAGCGGCATGCGGATGGGTATGACAGGGACGCACAGCTCGGTGCGCCGATGCACCTCGCGGGTCAGCATCGGATCGTTGAGGTAGATGGCAACGAAGGGGCGCTCGTAGTCGACGGAAAGCCCGCGCCGCGGCACCAGGTCACGGTGCAAGCTGGAGAAGATCCGGCCGATTTCGTCATAAGACCCGACGTGGACGTGCACCGCGTAGGCGCCGCCGGGCAGGGTCTGCCGGCCGATGCCGGCCTCCGGGTCGGCATCGAGGTCGCCGATGAGGCCGACGCAAGCGTCGTAGCGGATGAGGTCGGGCTCGGTGACGGTGGGATTGTCGCGGAAGATGCCGTAGCCCATTTTCGCGGCGCGCCGCGCGTTGTGCTGCTCGAGCCAACGGTTCAGCCGCTGCCACGCCTCGGGTGCGGAGGTGACATATGGTCCCATACTGCGGGCATAGAGCACCGTCAGCGGTCGAATATATCGATAATTGACCCGCACAATGTGCCTCGGTTCGCTGGTTATGGAAGTCCACCTGCCCGCGTTGCGCGAACCATAGGAAACACTTCTTTCGCACCCCTTAAGAAGCTGCGCTCAGATTGCCTAAAAATGTAGACTTCAGGCGTGTGCGCATCCATATGCCGTGAGCGTGCGGGCATTTGGCACCGGAGCTATGCGCCCAAAGCCGATTTCAGCGTTAACAAATCGCGCCACGCCAGCCGCTTGGCCGCGGGGGTGCGCAGAAGGTATGCCGGGTGCAGAGTGGCGATGGCGCGCACCCTCACGCTGCCGATCTCGATGTCGCGCAATTTGCCGCGAATGCGCATGATGCCATCCGTTACGTCGAGCACGTGCTTGGCGGCGGCCCCGCCGAGCAGAACGATCAGCTCCGGCGCGACGAGCTCGATCTGCCGCTCCAGGAAGGGCCGGCACACCTGTGCTTCCTGCGGCGTGGGCGTGCGGTTGCCGGGAGGGCGCCAATACACGATGTTGGTGATGTGCACATCGCTCTCGCCGAGCTGCACAGCCGCCAGCATCTTGTCGAGAAGCTGTCCGGCGCGGCCGACAAACGGCTTGCCTTCCAGGTCCTCGTCGCGGCCAGGCGCTTCTCCGATCAGCATCACCCTCGCTTTCGGCGCGCCGCGGTAGAAGCAGAGGTTCTTGGCCGTCGCCTTGAGGCTGCAACCATCGAATCGGGCAAGGGTTGCGCCGAGCTCCTCGAGGGTCGCCGCGTCCCGGGCCGCCGTCCGCGCCGCCATTACCGCGGCATCGGGCACCGCCGCCGGGAATTGACGGCGTGGGGCGGCCAGCTGGGGCGTCTGAGCCCCTGGGATGGGGGCGGTCGGGGTTGCCCTCACGGCCTCGCGTGGTGGGAGCTGGGGGGCTGCCTCCGCGGATGCGCGAAAAGCGTGCCCCGGCGGCAGGTTACCCCTCGCCAGCCAATCGGTCGGAGCGTCTTCGACGGCTTGGTCGACGCCCACGTCGCGATACCACGCGAGAAGGGCGGTCAATTCTGCCGTTCTGGCCTTGTCCAGCATGGGTTGCACTCTCGTGTGGCTGCACTCTCGTGCGGTGGTTCAGAAGTTCCCCACCTTGCCGGCGAGGCTGCAAGGGAGCTTCTGAACCATAAACCACACTGGAAATCATAGGAATCTGGTGTCCCCTTCGAATCCGAAGTTCGCAACCATGGGTGCCTCGAAGGTGGTCGAGTTTCGGATTCGCGACACTGGCGGCATCGGTGGGCATTTCCAGTGCCCCACCTGCTCGCCGCGGCAGGGTCGCGAGACGGCGCTTGACGGTGCCCGCAGCGGCGACCTATCGAACCGTCGGGCTGGTGTCCATTTGGGGGTGAGCTGATGGCGCGCAATGAAGCCGAGATCCCGCCTCGGGAGGCGATGGAGTTCGATGTCGTCGTCGTCGGCGCAGGTCCGGCGGGTCTGGCATCAGCAATCCGCCTGAAGCAGCTCGCGGCGGCTGCAGGCAGAGAGCTGTCGGTGGTCGTGCTCGAGAAGGGCTCGGAGGTCGGCGCGCACATTCTGTCAGGCGCCGTCATCGATCCGATCGGCCTCTCCACCCTCATTCCAGATTGGAAGGCCAAGGGCGCGCCGGTGGAGACCGAGGTTACCGAGGACCGCTTCTACTATCTGGGGCCCGCCGGCGTGCTGCGCATCCCCAACATCTTCATGCCGCCGCTGATGAGCAATCACGGCAACTACATCATCAGCCTCGGCAATCTCTGCCGCTGGCTCGGCGAGCAGGCGGCCGAGCTGGGCGTGGAGGTCTACCCGGGGTTTGCGGCGGCCGAGGTGCTTTATGACGAGAGAGGCGCCGTGGTCGGCGTCGCCACGGGCGATATGGGGATCGGCAGGGACGGCAAGCCGACCGACCGCTTCACGCGCGGCATGGAGCTGAGAGGCAAGTACACGATCATTGCCGAGGGCGCGCGCGGCTCGCTCACGAAGGTATTGAGCGCCAAGTTCGGATTGGAGAAGGGCCGCGAGCCGCAGAAGTACGGCATCGGCCTCAAGGAGCTGTGGGAGGTGCGCCCCGATAAGCACCGCCCGGGCCTCGTGCAGCATACGCTCGGCTGGCCGCTCGACGACGCGACCGGCGGCGGCTCGTTCCTCTACCACTACGGCGACAACCTCGTCTCGGTCGGTTTCGTCGTGCACCTCAACTACACCAACCCCTATCTTTCGCCCTACAACGAGTTCCAGCGCTTCAAGACGCATCCGGCCATTCGCGAAACCTTCGAGGGCGGCAAGCGCATCGCTTACGGCGCGCGCGCGCTCAGCGAGGGCGGGTGGCAGTCGATCCCGGAGCTGACATTCCCGGGCGGCGTGACGGTCGGCTGCGCCGCAGGCTTCATGAACGTGCCGCGCATCAAGGGCTCGCACAACGCCATGCTGTCGGGCATTGCCGCCGCCGAGGCGGCATTTGCAGCCATCGCCGCGGGCCGCGCGCACGATCGTCTCGAGGCCTATCCCGCCGCGCTCCTGTCGGGCCCGGTGGCCAGGGACCTGCGCCGCGTGCGCAACGCCAAGCCGTTGTTGTCGCGGTTCGGCACCGGGCTCGGCACCATGCTGTCGGGCGTCGATATGTGGCTCAATACGCTGATACCCGGCGTCGGCCTCGGCTTTACGCTCAAGCACGGCAAGGCCGATCACGCGGCGCTCAAGACCAAGAACGACAGGCGCCCGATCGATTATCCCAAGCCCGACGGCGTTCTGACCTTCGACAGGCTCACGAATGTCGCCTTTTCGGCCACCAATCACGAGGAGGATCAGCCGGTCCACCTCAAGGTCGCGGACATGGAGCTGCAGAAGCGCTCCGAGCACGATGTCTACGCTGGACCCTCCAACCGCTATTGCCCGGCCGGCGTCTACGAGTGGGTGGAAGAGGGCGGCCAGACCCGCTACGTCATCAACGCGCAGAACTGCGTGCACTGCAAGACGTGCGACATCAAGGACCCCAACCAGAACATCAACTGGACGGTGCCCGAGGGCGGCGGTGGTCCCAACTATCCCGGCATGTAGGAGCCAGGGGGCCGCGCAGCGCCGATGCTCAGCGCGCTGCGATCTTGTTCGGGTCGAGGCTTCCCATGCGGCACACCTCGGCCCATTCTTCGGGCGTCACCGGCTGCACCGAAAGGCGCGCCGTGCGCACGAGCGCCATGTTGGCAAGCTTGGGGTTGGCCTTGGCGGCCGCAAGGGTCACCGGCTTCGGCACATCGCACACGGCGCGAACGTCGACGCACTTCCACACGCCGGTGTCGTCCTTGGGATCGGGGTGCGCCAGCGCGCAGACCTCGATGATGCCCACGATCTCCTTGCCCTCGCCCGAATGGTAGAAGAATCCGAGATCGCCGAGCTGCATCGCCTTCATGTTGTTGCGGGCGACGAAGTTGCGCACGCCGTCCCACGGCTCGCCCTTGCTGCCCTTGGCCTTCTGCATCTCCCAGGAGTGGGTGGAGGGCTCGGTCTTGAACAGCCAGTAGGAGGGCCCGGACTTGCGGCGAGACGTCTCGACACCATCAGAACCTGATAATGTCATGGTTTTTCTGGCCATTAGGTGCGACTCCTAAATCTCAGGAAGAACCATTTCATCTCATCCAAGCTCACTCCAAGTCACCGCGGCCGTGTGACGAGCGTGTGATGAAGAGGTCCGACTTGAACGTCATCACACGGTCGATGCGAGGGACGCATGGCTCAGCACACTGTGCTGGCTAACGAGCTGGCAATCAAGGCGTTGCGATGCCCGGACGACAGTGACGCCGCTCTTGTATGACCCCTATGCGCGTCAGCTCGACATGAGCTGCTGGCGACAGGAATTCGGACGCCGCCCCTGGCTGTAGAGATGGGCTATTCGTGCCGAAGCGCCTCGATCGGGTTCATGCGCGCGGCCTTGCGGGCCGGGAAGTAGCCGAACACGATGCCGACAAGGGCGGAAAACGCGAAGGCGAGCAGCACGATGCCAAGCTCAACCAACAAGGGTACCTGCAAGATCGTCGTTCCGAGCCAGGCGAGGCCAAGCCCCACGGCGATACCGATCAGCCCGCCAAACAGCGAAAGCACGATGCCTTCGGCAAGGAACTGCGCCAGCACCTGCCGCTCCAAGGCACCAATCGCAAGTCGAATGCCGATCTCGCGGGTCCGTTCGGTCACAGACACGAGCATGATGTTCATGATGCCAATCCCACCAACGATCAGGCTGACGCCAGCGACGGCACCCAAGAGGCCCGTCAGGACAGAGGCGGTACCGGCTGTGGCCTGCACGATCTGCTTCAGGTCGGCCACGGAAAAATCGTCCTCCTTGCCCGGGGCGATGTTCCTGCGCTCGCGCAACAGCGCCTCGATGCTCGCTTGCAGCCTCGCCATGTCGACGCCGTCGCGTGCCGAGACCATGATGCGGTTGATGTCGGTATTGCCGGCAATCCGACGCTGGAACGTGCGCAGCGGCATGAGCACCGTATCATCCTGGTCGGTGCCGAAGCTCGACTGGCCTTTGGCCTCCAGGAGGCCGATCACCTCACAAGAGACCTTGCCCACGCGGACGATCCGTCCGACGGGATCACCTCCGCCGAGAAGCTTTGTCCGGACCGTGGCCCCGATGATGCAAGCCGCGCGCCCGCCTCTGAGCTCGCCGTCGGTGAACGTACGCCCAACCGACAGCGCCCAGTCCTGGGCGATGAAGTAGTCGTTGTCGGTCCCCGAGATCGCCACGATGCGGTTCTCCGTCCCGGCAACGACGCTCGCCGATTTTTGGGCCAGTGGCGCGACGGCCTTGATGCCGTTGAGCTGCGTCTTCATGACCCCGATGTCGCGGACGTTGAACGGCTTGGCGTCCGAGCTGGCCCGTCCCGGCCCGAATTGGCCAGGATTGATCATGAGCAGGTTGGAGCCGAGCTTAGCGAGATCTGCGGTGACCTTGGCCGTGGCGCCGTTGCCGATAGTGACCATGGCGATGACGGCGCCGACGCCGATCACGATGCCGAGCACGGTCAGCAGCGAACGCAGGACATTTCGCCGGAGGGCCTGAACCGCGAGCCGGAGAATTTCGAGAAGCATCACACACCCTGGTTGCTGAGGACATCGCTTTCGATGCGGCCATCGACGAAGCGGATGACGCGCCGGGCATAGGCGGCGATGTCCGGCTCGTCGGTGACCATGACGACCGTGATGCCCTGCTCGCGATTGAGGCTGGTGACCAGTTCCATGATCTCGCCGCTGGTCCGCGTGTCGAGGTTGCCGGTCGGCTCGTCGGCAAGCAGCACCTCGGGGGAGGTGACGATGGCGCGCGCGATGGCGACCCGTTGCTGCTGCCCGCCTGACAGCTCGCTCGAGGTATGGCCGCCGCGGTGAGCGAGGCCAACCTGCTCGAGTGCCCGCGACGCGAGCCGGTGTCTTTCGCTGGACGAAACTTCCCGGTAGATCAGAGGCAGCTCGACGTTCTCCAGGGCCGTCGTCCGGGGTAGCAGGTTGAAGCCCTGGAACACGAATCCGAGGAAATAGCGCCGGATCAGCGCGCGTTGATCGTGCGGCAGGCGTCCGACCTCGCGGCCGTGGAACAGGTGATCGCCACTACTGGGTGCATCGAGGCAGCCGAGAATATTCATCGCCGTCGACTTGCCTGAGCCCGAGGGACCCATGATCGCAACAAACTCGCCCGCCGCGATTTGGAGATCGACACCGGCGAGCGCATGCACGGCCGCAGTACCAGAGCCGAACGTCCGCGTGACCCTGCAGAGCTCGATGAGCGGCGGATTGGCAGGGGCGTCTTGCATGGCCCATCACTTCGTCGATTGGATCGTATCGACGATCGCCGCATCACCCGGCTGCAATTCGCCACCGAGCACCTCGGTGCGGTTGCCGTCGCTCGCGCCGACAACGACCTTCACAGCCTGAGGCAAGCCATCGCGCAGCACCCACAGGGTGCGATTGGGGCCGGTCTCCTCGCGGGCGCTAACCGGCCGCATGGCAGGCGGGCCCGGCATCAAGCGCTTCAGGAAGCCGCCCTGCCCTCCTGAGGACGTGGCTGGCGGCGAATAGCGGAGGGCGGAATTGGCGACGAGCAGCGCATCCTGGATCTCGGCGGTTCTGATCTCGGCCGTGGCCGTCATTCCAGGCCGCAGCAAGAGCTCGGCATTGTCGATCGTGAGGATCCCCTTGTAGGTGACGACGCCTGACACGGTCTCGGAAGCGAAACGGACGTTGCGGATGACGGCTGGGAACTTGCGGTCGGGATAGGCATCGACGGAGAACGTCGCTTTCTGGCCTGACTTCACCTTGCCGACATCGGCCTCATCGATATCGACCTGCACCTCCATCTTCTTCAGGTCCTCGGCGATCGTGAAAAGAGTTGAAGCCTGAAGCGTGGTTGCAACCGTGGAGCCGGGATCGATGTTGCGCTTGAGCACGACACCGGCGATCGGTGAGGTGATTGTCGCCTTGCCCAGGTTCGTGTCGTTGAGGGCAAGATCCGCCTCGGCCACGCCGACTTCGGCATGCACGCTCTCCAGCGCGGCCTTGGCGCGGTCGAACGCGGCTTGCGCCGCGTCGCGATCCTGGAGCGATCCGGCTAGCTTGTCGGCGAGCGCTCGCTTGCGCGCTAGGTCACGCTCCTTCTCGATAACGGTCGCCTCGGCCTCCGTGACCTTGGCTTTGGCCGCCGCCAGCTTGGCGCGCGAACTGTCGATGGTCGCCCTCAGCTTGTCGGTGTCGAGCACGGCCAGAATCTGCCCCGCAACAACGGGATCGTTGAAGTCGACGTTGACCTTGCGCACCGTGCCGGAGAGCTCGCTCGAAATGTCGACCTTGTTGGTCGGCTGCACCGACCCTGTCGCCGTAACGGTGACCACCAGCCTGCCGCGCGTCGCCGCATCCGTCACGTAGCGAGTGCCTCCGGAAGCGGTGCGCAGCGATAGGGCGGCCCAGAGGGCAAGCCCTGCAATCGCCAGGAGCGCGGACCACTTGAGGATGCTGCGAGGAAGGGGATGCACGCGCGCCGACGTTGCCCCGGACAGGACAGCGTCGAGATCGACGTGCGCGCCCTCTTGCTCCAGCTTGCTCATCAAGGTCCCTCTCGCATCAGGTGTTGCCGTGATGCTATGGGAATGCGGTGTCTGGGTTGCGACCTCTTGTTTCCGAACAATTCCGCCGGATGCGAATTTGTGTCGAAACATTGCTGGCGCCCGCCCAGGCACCAGTTCGACACCAAATTCAACTCGGAATGTGCGGACTGGCTGCGCTAGGATTCACGCAGAATGGTCTCCATCAGGGCACGACGTTCATGAGTCCCTCGCCGCGAATTCTCGTCGTCGACGACGACCCCGAGATTCGCAAGCTGCTCGCCCGCTATCTCGTGCAACAGGGCTTCCGGGTCGAGCTGGCGGCCACCGTCAAGGAGTTGGAGGACCAGTTGGCCGTCCACAGCATCGATCTGGTCGTGCTCGACGTGCTGCTCCCCGACGGCTCTGGCTTGGACGCCTGCAGAACCCTTCGGGCAAATCGCTCCGATGTGCCAATCATCCTGTTGACGGCGCTGAAAGAGGATGTCGACCGCATCATCGGCCTGGAGATCGGGGCCGACGACTATCTCGGCAAGCCGTTCAACCCACGCGAACTCGTGGCGCGTATCCGCGCCGTGCTGCGCCGGCGGGGGACTGCACCGTCAGCCGATAGAAGGCCAAGGCTATACCGCTTCGCCGGCTTCGCTGCCGAGCCGCACACGCGCCATGTCACGGGGCCGGACGGGGAGGCGATCGATCTGACCGGCGCGGAGTTCGACTTGCTCCTCGTCTTCCTTGATCGGCCGGGGCGTGTGCTGTCGCGCGACCAGCTTCTCGACCTGACGCATGGCCGCGATGTCGACGCCCTCGACCGTTCGATCGATGTCCTCGTCAGCCGGCTGCGGCGCAAGCTCGGCGATCAGGCAACCGCACAATTACTGAAGACTGTGCGCAACGGCGGCTACCAGCTCGTCGCAACGGTCGAGGTCGAGACTTCGGCGTCATGAGTTCGCTGCGCGTCCGCATTGCCGTGGCGCTTGTCGTGGCGATCGTCTCCGTGGTCACCGTGATCACCGGGTTGGTTCTCGCGCTCCTTTCGCCGCCCGGCCCCGAGCACACCATTCAGCCGGTCGCGCGACAACTCGAGCTGTTGATCAATGCAGCCGAGGCTCACCCCGAAAGCTTCAACCTCGCCTCCGCGCCTGCGGTCGGAGCGGCGGACCAATCAACGACCGAGTGGCTGAGAGACGTCATCCTCGCGCGAGGAAATGGCCGCAAGCCCGAGGTGATCGTTGTCCGTGCGCCTGGCAATGGGCCGATGCAGGCGTCGGTCCGCATCGGCAGCCGTGGGTGGCTGGTGGCGCCCATCCCCGATCTTCCGCCGCGAAAGGGGCCGCTCCATGTCCTGTTCGGCTGGCTGGGATTGATCACCATCGGCGCTACCACTATTGCCGTGTATGTCGCCCATCGCATGGTGCTCACGTTGGCGCTGCTGCAGAACGCGGTCGAGAAGATCGGTCCGGACGGCACCTTGCCATCGTTGCCGGAGGTGGGCCCGGCCGAGGTCCGCGCCACCGCCAGGGCGTTGAACACATTGTCGGCGCGGCTCACATCCGCCATGGACAGCCGGATGCGCGTCGTCGCCGCGGCGGGGCACGACATGCGCACGCCGATCACGCGCATGCGGCTGCGCACGGAATTCATCGAGGACGACGCAGAGCGATCGCACTGGCTGCGCGATATCGATGAGCTCAATCGAATTGCCGACAGCGCCATTGCTCTCGTGCGCGCATCGGCGTCGACCTTCGAGGTCGAAAACCTGCGGCTCGACGAGCTCGTTGCCGCGATCGCGTCCGACCTTCGCGATCAAAAACTCGACGTGCATGTTGTGAGCACCGTGCCGGTCAGCGTGAGAGTGGACCGGCTTGTGCTCAGCCGGGCGTTGCGCAATTTGCTCATAAACGCGGCCACACACGGATTGTCGGCGGAAGCACGTGTCGAGCACGCCTCGCCAGCAACAGCCAGGATCGTCATCCAGGACCGAGGTCCCGGGATCCCTGACGAAAAGATCGGACAGGTCTTCGAGCCCTTCTTCCGGGTCGATCGTGCACGTCGTCAGGATATTCCAGGCGCTGGTCTCGGTCTGACGATCGCTCGCGAGATCATTCAGCTGGCCGGCGGCACAATCACGATCCGCAATGGCACTGGCGGCGGCTTGGTGCAAGAAGTGGATCTGCCGGCGGTCTAGGCCGATCTCACCGAAGCCGGCATGCCGCCGTGCCGCGAGTTCCTCGAATGGTCGAGCGCAACGCGCCGCGGCCAATCCGTTAACGCGGCTTAACCGACAGCCGGTTGCTTTCAGTGCAAGCTCAGCCCGTGCGATCCGATTCGCAGGGAGAGGGGGCCCGGAGCGATGCGCTGTCATTACCTGAGCGACCTTCATCTCGAAACGCAGGACTTCGCGCGGCGGCTGCCGGGGGGCGACGTGCTGATCATCGCGGGCGACCTGTGCCACGCGCGTTGCCTCGATCCCGCGCGGACCGACAAGTACAGCATCGATCAGCGCGCACGCGTGATGCGCTTCATCGACGAAGCTCGAAGGAACTTTGCCCATGTGCTCATGATCCCCGGCAATCACGAGCACTATGACGGGGTATTCGAGGACACGGTCCGGCTGCTCCGCCGCCACCTGCCCGGAGTGACGGTGCTCGACGACGAAACGACGGAGATCGACGGCGTTCGTTTCTTCGGTTCGACCCTCTGGTCGGACTTCGACGGCGGCAGCGAAGCTTGCATGAACGGCGTGCGCCGACGGATGGGCGAGTTCTTCTTCGTCAAGACGCGCAGTCGAGATTCCGAGGGTAACGAGACATTCGCGAAATTTCGGCCTGAGAACGCGTTCGCCGCGCACGAGAAAGCATGGTCAGCATTGATCGGCGCGGTGACAGAGCAAGCGGGCGAACCCACGATTGTCATCACGCATCATGCGCCGAGCCTCCAGGGCCTCAATCCCAAGTTCAAGGGCAACGGTCTCCATGGTGCCTACGCCTCCGCACTGGACGATAAGATAGCAGCGCTCTCGGGCGTACCCGTCTGGGTGCACGGCCACACGCACATTGCACGGACGTACCGTATCGGAGCGACATCGGTGCGCTCGAACGCTCTCGGCTTCGAAAGCAAAGGGCATGGCGCGCAGGGTTTCGCGACGGCGGCGTGTTTCGAGGTGTGAGCGGGAACGCGCTCGCGGCGCTGCCGCTTGCCGCTTGGGAAGGCCGTGTCAACTTGACCATGCCGCCCGCCGTCGCCGAGGCATGGTATCGACGTTCGTTAGCGGGCCGCCACGGCGTCCAGCTTGGCGCCGAACTCGGCAGAGAGGCGATTGGCGGCGGCCTGCACGATGCGGGCGCGGCTCTGCAGCCCCTGGATCGACAGCCGCCACACCGGTCCCGAGATTCCGACGGCGCCCACTACCGCGCCTGTGAAATCGCGCACCGGAACGGAGCAGCAGCGCACCTCCTGGTCGAACTCGCCGTCGTCGTAGGCGATGCCGCTCGCGCGCACCTCGTCGATCTCGCGGCGCAGGAGCTGCGGATCGGTTATGGTCTTTGGCGTCATTGCCTTGAGCTCGGTGCGCGCCAGGAAACGCTCGAACTGGTCGGGCCGCAGGGCGGCGAGGATGGTCTTGCCGAGTGCCGTGCAGTAGGCGGGTCGCACGACGCCGGCCCGGTCGGTGAACTGGAATGCGCCCGGCCCCGTGGTGCGCGCGATGACCACGACCGCGTCGCCGAGGCGCACGGCGAAGTGGCTGCTCTCGCCGGTCTCACGCGAGAGATCCTCGAGCACCGGGGTCGCCAGGCTCACCATCTCGATCTCGTCGAGACAGCTCGCCGCGAGGGCGAACAGCGGCCGGCCGATGCGGTAGCGCCTCGTGTCCTTCGTCTGCCGGATGTAGCCTAGCGACACCATGGTCTTGGCCAGATGAAAGGTGGTCGAGGTGTGCAGGCCAACACGCTTCGAGAGCTCGGCCAGGCTGATGCCGTCCCTGTTGCGCGCCACCTCCTCGAGGATGGCGAAGGCACGTCCGAGCGACTGCACGCCTCCGCGCTGCCGGTCGGAGACGTCCTCGTCGATATCCGGCGCGCGCTCTTCCGTCCGCGCGACCTTGGCCAGCTCGCGGGCCGGGCGTTCCAAGGTTCGGGCGCGTTTCGGGGCTGCTCGCGTGGTCACGTATCCACCTCCAGTTCGGCATCGGCGGTCGAGGTCAGCGAGTTTGGCTGTTCCGGCACCATCATATAGATCGCCTTCGGCGCGGCGCTCGCCGACGTCGGCATTGCCATCCTCCTGCACGCGCCCATCGCGCGTGCCGTCAGCCTACCATCCACGATTTCGCGATGGCAAATGAGTACTCGCAATGTAAAATGAATGTTGACAGAGCGATGACCGGCCTTAGACTGCCCGCCGCTGTCAGGGAATCGCCCATTCCGCACTCGACTGCCTCACCCATTTGAGCGAGCTCGTCACGACCCTGTCGGTCTCGGCGACGTCCCCTTCGCGACGCTTCCGGCGGCCCTGGCCGCCGTGGGCTACAGCGCGCGGCCTATGCTCGAGATCATCTCGCACGACGCGGATCGCGATATTCTGGACAGCGCCCGCAGGCTTGGCGTCATGGGGCTCGGCCGAGCCTGATCGAAATTCGAGGTGAACCGCAATGCTTCCTTCCTCTTGTGATGTGGTCGTGGTCGGTGCCGGCAACGCGGCCTTCTGCGCGGCCCTTGCCGCAGCCGAGAGCGGCGTGTCGGTCGTTGTGATCGAGCGTGCGCCCGAGGCCGAGTGCGGCGGCAACAGCCGGTTCACAGCCGGTGCTTTCCGCTGCGTCTATGACGGCGTGGAGGACCTCAAGGCGCTCATGCCCGACCTGACCGAGGAGGAGATCAGGAACACCGACTTCGGTACCTACACCGAGGATAAGTTCTTCGACGACATGGGCCGCGTCACCGAGTACCGCACCGATCCCGAGCTGTGCGAGCTGCTCGTCACCCGCAGCAAGGAAACGATGCGCTGGATGCGCGCCAAGGGCATCCGCTTCGCGCCGATCTACGGCCGCCAGGCCTTCAAGGTCGACGGCAAATTCAAGTTCTGGGGCGGCCTGACCGTCGAGGCCTGGGGCGGCGGACCGGGGCTCGTAGAAGGCCTCACTGCGGCGGCCAGGAAGAGCGGCATCGCCGTCGCCTATGAGGCCCGGGCCGTTTCGCTGATCTCGGATGACGACGGCATCAAGGGTGTGCGCATCCGCCATCAGGGCAAGACCACCAACGTCGCGGCCCGCTGCGTCATCCTCGCCGCCGGTGGCTTCCAGGCCAACGCGGAATGGCGTACGCGCTACCTGGGGCCCGGCTGGGACCTCGCCAAGATCCGCGGCACCCGGTTCAATACGGGCGACGGTATCCGAATGGCACTCGACATCGGCGCGCAGCCGACCGGCAACTGGTCTGGCTGTCATGCGGTCGGCTGGGACCGCAACGCGCCGGAGTTCGGCGACCTTTCGGTCGGCGACAACTTCCAGAAGCACTCCTATCCCTTCAGCATCATGCTGAACGCCAACGGCGAGCGCTTCGTCGATGAAGGCGCCGACTTCCGCAACTACACATACGCCAAGTACGGCCGCGTGATTCTCAACCAGCCCGGACAGTTCGCCTGGCAGATCTTCGACAGCAAGGTGCTGCACCTGCTGCGCGACGAGTACCGCATCAAACGCGTAACGAAAGTGAAGGCCGATACGCGGGAAGAGCTGGTCGGCAAGCTCGAGGACGTCAATGCGGAGAAGGCGCTGGCCACAATCAAGACCTACAACGCCGCGGTGAAAGCCGACGTCCCCTTCAACCCCAACATCAAGGACGGCCGAGGCACGGTCGGCCTGCCCATCCCCAAGTCCAACTGGGCCAACATCATCGATACGCCGCCGTTCGAAGCCTACGCGGTAACCTGCGGCATCACCTTCACCTTCGGCGGCCTCAAGATCGACGGGGCCGCGCGCGTGCTCGACACCGACGGCCAGGTCATCCCCGGACTCTATGCGGCAGGCGAGCTGGTGGGCGGGCTGTTCTACTTCAACTATCCGGGCGGCACCGGCCTGATGGCGGGCTCCGTGTTCGGCAAGATTGCCGGCACGTCCGCCGGGCAGCGCGCGAAGCAGATGCCTTAGTTGTCATCCCGGCGCTTGTTGCCGGGATCCATCGTTCCGCTTGCTTCGGCGCGTGCTGATCGCTGGATGCCGGGCACAAGGCCCGGGATGACATCAGTCGTCGCTCGGCGGGCTGGTGACGACCAGGAACACGAGATCGACGAGGCCGGAGTTCTGGATCGAGTGCTCCACGCCTGGCGGAAGGAATATGACGTCGTGCCTGCGCACCACGCGGGTCTCGTTGCCGATCTCCATCAGGCCCTCGCCGTCGAGCACGTGGTAGATCTGTTCTTGCACCTTGTGCTTGTGCAGCTTCACGTAGGCCATCGGCTGGTACATGGAGATGCGATAGTCGAGATGGCGTGCGCCGGCGTTCTCCGGGTCGACCAGCGGCTTCGACAGCGCGCCGCCGAAGTGGTCGGGGTATTCCTTCCACGGCACCTCGGCGATGCTGCGGATGAGGGGCTTGGCGGGGGCCTTGCGCATGTCTTGGGGTCCTTCGCTGGTGGCCATCTACTTCGCCGGCACCGCATCGCCCGGCAGCCACCGCTTGCCGAACACCGGCTCCTTGTAGGGCGTCGGCGGCAGCTCCCAGGCGCCGGTGGCGGGCGGCCGGATTTCGGCCGAGACGTGCACGTCGAGCAGGAACGGCTTGTTGGCCTTGACGGCGTGATCGAGCGCGCCTTTGAAGTCCTCCGACTTGGTGATGGTCATCGCATCGACGCCGGTCGCCCGGGCCCACGCCGCGAAGTCCGGATTGTAGGGGCGCCCGTTCGGGCCCTCGTTGAACATGGTGCCGAGCTCGCGGCCGCCGAACATGCCGAGCTGGATGTCGCGGATCGAGACCCAGCCGAAGTTGTTCCAGATCACCCACACCACGGGGATGTTGTACTCCACCGCCGTGCACAGCACGTGCGGCACCATGGAGAAGCTGCCGTCGCCCGCAATGGCGACCACGGGGCGGTCTGGAGCGGCGAGCTTGGCGCCGAGCGCCCCGGCAGCGCCGAAGCCCATGCCCGAGAAGCCCCATGAGTTGAGCATCGTCTGCGGCCGGCGCGCTTTCCAGAACTGCATGTACCAGTTGTGGTTGACGCCCACGTCGCAGGCGAGGATGGCGTCCGGCGGCAGCACCGCCTGACAGTCGGCGACAACGCGCTCGGGCCGGATCGGCGTCTCGTGCAGGCCGAAGTTGGGCCGCGTGAAGGCCTCCCATTCGGCCTGCCATTTGCGGATATCCGCCTGCCAGGCCGACGTCGCGCCCGCCATGCGCGCCGGCCGCCGCTCCAGCTCGGCGAGCAGCTGGCGCAGGAAGGTGCGCGCGTCGGCAAGAAGGCCGAGGTCCGGCGGATAGTTGCGCCCGAGCTCTGCTGGGTCGATGTCGACGTGGATCAGCTTGGCATGCGGGAAGTTCCAGGAGTAGCCCGGAAGCCAGGACGATGCGGAGCGATCGTCGAAGCGGGCGCCGATGGCGATCACGAGGTCGGCGTGGCGGCCGGCCTGGTTGGCGGGGTAGGCGCCATTGCGACCGATGAAGCCCAGCGACAGCGGGTCGGCCATATCAAGGCAGCCCATGCCGTTGGGCGAGGAGATCACCGGGATCGTCAATTTGTGCGCGAGGCCCGTGAGTTCGGCTCCGGCCTCCGAGAGCGCCACGCCGTGGCCGATGAAAATCACGGGCCGCTTGGCGTTGAGGATCATCTCCATCGCGGCCGCGATTTCGTCAGGCGAGGCGCCGCTGCGCTGCGCGTTGAGGGGCGGAGCCAAGGGCGGCACCGCGACATCATCCTCCTCCTGGAAAACATTGAAGGGCACGTCGACATTGACCGGACCCGGGCGGCCCGAGAGCATCGTCGTCATCGCCTGCCGCAGCGTCAGCGGCAGCATGTCGACGCGCGTTGGCTGGAAGGACCGCTTGACCACCGGGCGGATGATATTGGGGAAGTCGGCCTGGAAGTGGCGGTTGATCTCCTGGAACGGACTGCGGTTGAACTGCGAGGTCGGCACATTGGCAGTGATCGCAAGGACGGCCGAGGAGTCGGTCAGCGCGCAGGCGAGCGGCATGACGATATTGCAGGATCCGGGCCCGCACGATGTGAGCGTCGCCACCGCCTCGTGGCGCACGCGGAAATAGGCGTCGGCCATGTGGGCCGCCACCTGCTCGTGCCGCGGCGAGACGAGCCTGATGCGGTCGCGCGCTGCATACAATGAATCCAGCAGCCCCACGTTACCGTGCCCGCAGATGCCGAACACGTACGGGATCTTGCTCTCGATCAGGTACTCGGTGATGAGGTCGGCGCCTTTCATCCTGGCCATCGTCTCTCCCTGCACGCGCTCTTTGCCCACGAACCTGGCCCGAGCGACCGGCGATCCGCGAGTGGAATGGAGTTTTCATTCCACAATACAAATTGACGTTCTGCAATATGAAACGCAACGTGCGCCATGGAGTGGAGCCGGCATTGTGCCACCGGCTCGAACGGCATGAAAAGCTGCACGGGAGGCCGGCTTTGGCCGACGCGCCAGGATCCAAGACCCCGAACCGCACGTGGCTGGTGACCGGTTGCTCGACCGGCCTGGGGCGCGCCCTCGCCGAGCAGGTGCTGCAGCACGGCGAGCGGATGGTCTGCACGGCGCGCAAGGTAGAGGCGGTCGCCCGCGCATTGCCGGGAAATGTGAGCCTGCTGTCAGCTCCGTTTCGGCGTCCGGCATGGGGCGAACGAGGTAGTATTCGCCCAGACAGAAGGCGAAGACCTGCTTGTCGCAAGGGCGCTCGCGGAGTGCCCAGGGTCTTGGCCTCCAGGCTGTCAGGCGAAGGGGTTTCGGCATGCGGGTTGTCTTGATGCTTGTCTTGGCGGCGTCCTTCCTGGCCGCCAATGCACCCGCGAGCGGCATGGTGCAGGGAGACATGCTGTGCTGGGTGCCGGATGTCGAGTTCCCGATCGTGTGCGACGAGGATGGCGATGACGAAGACGACGATGACGAGGCCGGCATGTCTTGGTGAACCGCGCGGAAGGCCAGATCCCCATCACGCCAAGCGGCCGATCAGGCCATGCCGACCAGCTTGGCGCCCTTGCGGAACACTGCGGCACCGTGCGGGTCAAATCGAAAGGCGCGAAGGAAATCGTCGACGCTGTAGCGCGGGTGCGTCTTGCGAATTGCCGCAACCTGGCTGCGCGCCTGATCGAGCGAACCTGCCAGCGCCAGACTATAGCCGGCAATCGCCCGAATATGCACGTGCGCGTTGGGCCGGGCTGCGGCCCCCCACTCTTGACATCTATATTTCTAGTGATATAGAGACAATATGAATGGACGCAGCCAGCAGCGAGAGCAGAAGGTCGCCGACGCGCTGGCCGCACTCGGCAATCGAACGCGTCTTCGCATCTTCAAGCTCCTTGTCCGCGCCGGGCCGGACGGCGCGAACGTCGGCACGATCCAACGCATGCTGGGCGTGCCGGCAACCACGCTGGCGCACCATCTCGGCACGCTGGCCGAGGCCGACCTCGTTCTTCAAGATCGGCGCGGGCGCGAGGTGATCTGCACCGCGAACTACCGGGCCGTCGGCGCGGTGCTCGATTACGTCAAGGCCGAATGCTGCGCGGGGCTGGCTTCTGCAGGAACGACAGAGAACGATGCCGCGTGATCCCCTTTTTTTTGCCTCGACGCTACTAGAAATCTAGAAGAGTAGAAACATGTCGATCCAAACGCTGCTTACCGAGATCCGAGAATGGCGAGCGCCGAGGCTTGACCCGGCCTGGACTGCTGTCGCCCTCATCTTCGCGGCCCTCGCGGTACTTGTTCCCCATCAGGCCGCATCATCCGCTGCGTTCACCGCCAAGGCCGTCTGGAGCATCCTGCCGTTCTTCGCACTGTCGATCGGTCTGACGGCCTATGCCAAGGCCACGGGCGCGGAAAACCTGATCGCCAGCGCATTCGCCGGGCGCCCGGAGGTGATGGTCCTTTTGGCCAGCCTGGTGGGCGCGCTTTCGCCCTTCTGCTCCTGCGGCGTCATCCCTGTGATCGCTGCCCTGCTCGCAACCGGCGTTCCTCTCGCACCGGTCATGGCCTTCTGGCTCGCCTCGCCGCTGATGGACCCGTCCATGTTCATGCTCACCGCCGGCGTCCTCGGCCTGCAGTTTGCCGCCGCGAAGACCTTTGCCGCCATCGGAGTCGGACTTCTCGGCGGGTTCGGCGTGCTGGCGATGCAGCGCATCGGCTTCCTCGCCGGCCAGCCACTGCGTGAAGGCGTCGGCAACGGCGGCTGCGCCGGCTCGAAGATCCGCGATCCGAAGGCCGTCATCTGGCACTACTGGGAGGAGCCGGCCCGTCGCGATGCGTTCTGGACCAATGCGCGTCAGAACGCACTCTTCCTCGGGAAGTGGCTGATGCTGGCCTTCGTGCTGGAGAGCCTGATGGTGGCCTACGTGCCGGGCAATCTCGTTGCGAGCATCGCTGGTGACGGCGGCCTGCTGTCGATCCTGACTGCGACCGTGGTGGGCGTCCCAACCTATCTCAACGGCAATGCGGCGCTGCCACTCGTCGCCGGCCTCCTCGACAAGGGTATGGCACCGGGAGCTGCGATGGCCTTCCTTGTAGGCGGTGGCGTGACGTCGATACCTGCAGCTCTCGCCGTCTGGGCTGTCGCGCGTCAAAGCGTCTTCGCGGCTTACCTTGCCTTTGCCACGTTGGGAGCTGTCTTCTCGGGGCTCGCATTTCAGTGGGTAGCGGGATGAACGCAAAGGGCTGCGGCGCCCGGCACCGGGCCGCGCTGCAAGGCGACCGATAGAGGCGAGAAGCAAATGACCATCATGTTGCCCACGGCCGCAGAGCGCCTGAACAGCGCGTGCTTCTGCGTCACCCTCGACCGCGAGCAGCTGCACGCGGCGATGGAGCGCGAGGCCCGCGACCCCGAGTTCTCGGCCCGCTACCTCCTCCCCCGCGCGCATCTGTTCTCGAACGTCCCTGTCTTCCATTCGGCGCGCGACCTCGAGAGGATGACAGCCGTCGTCCGCATGATCGAGGCCGCCGCGCTACTGCCCGCGTATCGGGAAGCGGTGTTGAGCTGGGCGCCTGATATCGCCCGGTTCGATCCCGGACCGCGCGGCGTCTTCATGGGATATGACTTCCATCTGAGCGCCGAAGGCCCCAAGCTGATCGAGGTCAACACCAACGCAGGCGGCGCCTTCCTCAATGCGCTGCTTGCCAAGGCCCAGCGCGCCTGCTGTCTCGAGGTTTCGCACGCCTTCCGGCTGCCGCTCGTGGCCGACTTCGACGCTGAGCTCATGCGCATGTTCGAGGCGGAATGGGCGCTTCAGCGCGGCAGCGCCGCCTTGCAGCGCGTCGCCATCGTCGACGATGATCCGGAGAGCCAATACCTCTATCCGGAGTTCCTGCTGGCGCGCGAGACGTTCCGCCGCCGCGGCATAGACGCCGTCATCGCGGACGCTTCCGCACTGCGCCATGCTGAGAGCAGACTATGGGCCGGCGATGCGCCGGTCGACCTCGTCTACAATCGCCTCGTCGATTTCTCGCTCGATCGCCCGGAGCACGCTGCACTGCGCGGGGCCTATTTGGCGGGCGCTGTCGTCCTCACGCCCAATCCGCGCAACCACGCGCTGCTTGCCGACAAGCGCAACCTCACGCTCCTTTCGAGCCGCGGCACGCTCCTTGACATGGGCCTGGCGCCGGAGCTGGCAGACCAGGCTGCCCAGATCCCGCGCACGGTGCGCGTCTCGTCGCACAACGCGACCGGGCTGTGGGACAAGCGCAAGGCCTACTTCTTCAAGCCCGCAACCGGTCACGGTGCCAAGGCCGTCTATCGCGGCGACAAGCTTACGCGCAGTGTGTGGCAGCAGATCGTCGCCGGTGACTATGTCGCTCAGGAATTCGCCCCGCCAGGTGAGCGCATGATCGAGATCGACGAGGCACGCCAGCCGCGCAAGACCGATGTCCGCCTGTTCACATACGACGGGCGCATGCTGCTGGCTGCGGCGCGGCTCTATCAGGGACAGACGACGAATTTCAGGACGCCGGGCGGCGGCTTCGCGCCGGTGCTCTTCTTCTGACGAAGGGACGGTCAGGGCGAGGGCGCGCCTGCTCAACCGTCAAGTGAAGAGCAAGAACCCGCCGGCCGCAACGAGCGCGAACGTCCAAATCAGGTCGATGTTGATCCAGGCGCGGCGCAGGATTTCGAGCCCGACCCATTCGTAGATCGTAATGGCAAGCAAGCTGGTGACCACCAGCATCGCCAGGGTATGCAGCCCGATACCCAGAAGGGCGGTTGTAAGCGGACCGGCGCCGGCAGGCTGCGCGGCCGCGGAGGTGCAGAGCGGCATCAGCGCCGGCCATAGCATGAGGCCGGCACCGTGCGCGGTCGCCATGAGGAAGGACCAGATGGCAAGGCCGGCCAATCCGGCCTGCATGCCAAACCGCACGCGATGCCGATGTCCGTAGCGCCAGTGATAGAACGCCCAGCCAATCAGGCCGAGGCCGGCCGCAATGCGCACGAGGTCTGGGTCGATCACCACGCCCGCCATAATGAATGTGCCGGCCACGGCGCCAACCGAGAGCGCGTGTCCGAAGGCAATCGGCAGCGGTGCGAGCCACACGATGGAGCGGTCCCGCCTGTTCAGGCCGAGGGCGACGGCAAAGAGCCAGCCCATGGCCGGGTTGAGCCCATGAAAGGCCCCCAACCCCGCAAGCGCAAACCACGGCACCGCTTCGGTCATCGCCTTGCAGCTAATTGCGCCCAGGCCCTGCTGCTCACGGATAGCAGTAGGAATCCGACGAGCAGTCGCCGCCCTCGAGCCGCACCTGATGCGGGCGGTGCGGAGCGGGCCACCGCACGAAGAACTTCTCATCGAAGGCGATGCCGCCCTCGGGCTTGGCGTCGAGCTTCACCATCCAGCCCTCGATGCCGTCAGGATAGAACTGCGGATCGATGGCGCCGTAGAGCGAGTTGGTGAAGTAGACGCGCTTGCCGTCGCGGCTGATCTCCACCATCTGCGGCCCGCCGCTGAGCGCGCCGTTCTTGGCGCCCGGGTGCGAGGCCTTGGAAACGATGCCGCCGATCCTGACCTTGCCGGCGAGCTTGGGGTTGAAGGGATCGGACACGTCGTACTGCTGCAGATCGCCGGTGCCCCAGCAGGCTACATAGAGATACTTGTCGTCCATGGACAGGTCGATGTCGGTGACGAGCGGCGGCACGGCCTTGAAGCCCTTGAGCAGCGGGGGGAGCTGGTCCTCGGCCGCCGGCTCGGCCGGGATCTCGACGACCTTCTTGACCGCCCACTTGTCGCCGTCCTTGTACCAGGTCCAGATCGAGGAGGAGAGGTTCTCGAGACTGACCACGCAGTTGACGAAGCCGTAGGCCTTGGTGGGATCGTGCGCGGGCCTCAGCTCGAATACCAGCTGGTACTTGTCGCCGAAATCGATGGTCTGCAGGTGCTTCCTCTTGTGCAGGTCCCAGAAGTGCAGGCGCCGGCCGTACTTGGCACCCAGCAGCACCTCGGGGATCAGCCCGTTCTCGAAGATGTCGGGCGTGCCCCATTCGCTGGTGACGAGGGTGTCGTGGCCGAGGTGCCACCAGGCGTCGTAAGCAAAATGCTGGGGTCCGCGGTCCACCTCCCACTGGCCGCGCACATCGAAGGTCTCGGCATCCATCAGGAACACACCGCCCGGTCCCTTGCCCTCGCGGTTGCCGAGCGCGGCGACGTAGATGCCCTCAGGCCCGCAGTGCACCGTGTGCGGCCGCGTGTAGCCCACCTTCTCGGCGACCTCGGTGGGCTCCACCACCTTGACGATCTTCGGCTTCTTGGGATCGGCCTTGGTGTCGAGGATGTGGATGCGCGATGAACGCAAGCCTGGAACGACCAGGTAGCGCCGTTCCGTATGCGCGTGCGGCGCATTGGGGCACAGGCACGAAGAGCAGGCATTCCAGCCGAAGTGGTGCAGCTCGTCGCCGGCGTTGGGCATCGCCGTGCTGCCGACAATCTGCGCGTAGGACTTCGATTTGGGATCGACGTCGACCACGGCGATGGCATCGGGCGTCTTACGATTGGGGTCGAATGCTGCCACGTACGCCAGCGTCTCGGGTGACGCCTTCATGGCCATGCGCGGGGAG
Organism: Hyphomicrobiaceae bacterium; assembly: GCA_008933705.1. Classification (GTDB taxonomy): domain Bacteria; phylum Pseudomonadota; class Alphaproteobacteria; order Rhizobiales; family Hyphomicrobiaceae; genus AWTP1-13. The sequence goes on along the minus strand of WBUN01000005.1, from coordinate 81,690 downwards.
GGGTAGAAACTCGGATCGGGGGTCCATGTCGTCATTTGAAGCATCCCTAGCTTGTGGCTGCTGAACGACTGGAAAGCTTCGCTGGCGGCGGTGTGAGCGGGATCAGTGTCGATGGAGCAAGATCACGACGGCCCACAGGCGGTTTGCGACCCCCGCTGCCGAGCGGGTCGCACCGGCGATCTTCCCGCAGTGGATCATCTGCGGTGGAACGGGCTCCGGCAATCCGTTTTGCGCCCTATCTGTCCATTTTGCGTCTGCTCCCAACGCGTCCTGTGCTAGGCTCGAGCAGCTACGGGAGGCAGCCATGTCGACCGAGTTGCATCCTTGGTATTTGCATAAGTCGATCGAACTGGTCGAAGCCGATCCCACACGCGCCTGGACGATCGGCGAGCTTGCCACGAGTTGCGGCGTCGCACGTCGCACGCTGCAGAAGCATTTCCGCCGCGATCTTGGTTGCACGCCGGTCGAGCACATCCGGTGGGTTCGCCTGCAACGAGCCCGGCAGGAGCTGCTTCGCGCCCCGCCGGATGCACGTATCACTGGCATCGCCGCGCAGTGCGGCTTCAACCACCTGGGACGCTTCGCGACCTGGTATCGCGCGCGCTATGGCGAGACGCCCTCGGCGACGCTGCATTTGGCGCGCATGACGCCCGCCGGCTTCGGTCCGGGAGCCGGAGCATCTGGATCCGGGCCGGTCGCGGAGAAGGGAACAGGGTGATCAAGCGCTTCAAGATCGCCCTCCCCCTTCGCGCCGGTCGACCCGCTGAGCGTCACGTGCTGCTTCGGCGTTGCCGCGTTCGGCGCAGCGTCGCCGGAGGTTGCAGGGCCGGCCCGCAACCAAGGCCGACGCTCTCCACTCAAATGTTCTCTAATTGTTCTTGACCACTCGAGGGTGCCGACATAGGCTTGCCGCGTTAACGCCGGGGGGCGCACATGTATGGCCAGATCTCCACGCTCGCCTTCGTCGGCATCGAGGCGCGGCCCGTAGAGGTGCAGGTCCGCATCAGCTCCGGCGGACACGTCTTTGCCGTCGTCGGCCTGCCCGACAAGGCGGTGGCGGAAAGTCGTGAGCGGGTTCGCAATGCGCTGCACGCGGTCGGCCTCGGCCTGCCCTACAAGCACATCACCGTCAATCTCGCGCCTGCCGATCTGCCCAAGGAGGGCAGCCACTTCGATCTGCCGATCGCGCTCGCCATGATGGTGGCCATGGGTGCCATCTCGCCCGACGCCATCGAGGGCTTTGCCGCAATCGGCGAACTGGCGCTGGACGGATCGATCCGTCCTGTGCCGGGCGCGCTTCCCGCCGCCATCGGCGCCAACGCCATGAGCAAGGGGCTGATCTGCCCAGGCGCCTGCGGGCCGGAGGCCGCCTGGGCGGACGAGAGCATGCAGGTGCTGGCCGCGCCGCATCTGCTGTCGCTGGTCAACCACTTCAAGGGCCTGCAGATCCTGGCGCGGCCGAAGCCCAACATCGATCCGCCGGCGTCCGATCTGCCCGATCTGGCAGACGTCAAAGGACAGGAGAGTGCCAAGCGTGCCTTGGAGATCGCCGCCGCTGGCGGCCACAACCTGCTGATGATCGGCGCGCCGGGCTCGGGCAAGTCGATGCTGGCCGCGCGCCTGCCCTCCATCCTGCCGCCGCTGTCGCCCGAGGAGATGCTGGAAGTGTCCATGGTGCACTCGCTGGCCGGCGAGCTGATGGGCGGCAAGCTCGCCACGCGCCGTCCGTTTCGAGCGCCGCATCATTCGGCCAGCATGGCCGCGCTCGTGGGCGGCGGCTCGCGGCCGCGCCCCGGCGAGGCCTCGCTCGCCCACCTCGGCGTGCTGTTCCTCGACGAGCTGCCCGAATTCCTGCCGAACGTGCTCGACTCCCTGCGCCAGCCGCTCGAGACCGGCGAGACCGTGATCGCCCGCGCCAACCACCGCATCACCTATCCCTCGCGGATCCAGCTGGTCGCCGCCATGAACCCGTGCCGCTGCGGCGGCGCCGCACCGGGCCAGACCTGCAAGCGGGGGCCACGCTGCGCTGCGGACTACCAGGCGCGCGTCTCGGGGCCGCTGCTCGACCGCATCGATTTGCAGATCGAGGTTCAGGCAGGCTGGAATTTTACTGGTCGAGCCCAAGTAGCATTGCCCCGGCAATCCTTGCACTAAATCAGCCATTTGCGGTGTACACTTGACGATCTGCGCGAACTACTCGGCAGCGCACAGGATCGAGCAAGCTCATTTGCATGTGCCACTGATGTGCCATCCAAAGCATTTTGATGTGCCATTTATGCGCCATTAGATTGACAGTCTTGCCGAACAATGGCACATATATGCTCAGGCCCAGCTCGGGAACGAGGGACAAGATGGCGGGGATTGCGAAGCACGTACTGCCGTTCAACAGCCAGGCAGTGAACAAGGCTGGCCCACGGAACGGGAAGCTTACTGAGTGGAAGATCGAGGGTGTGCCGGGGCTGACGCTCGTCGTCCAGCCAACCGGCGTTGCCACGTATTTCGTTCGATATCAGGTGCGGATCGGCGCCAAGCGTGTCTTCCGGCGCAGCAAGATCGGCGATCGCAAGCTTGTGACTCTGCAGGATGCAAGGAAGCAAGCCTTCGACACCATGACGAAGGTCGAGGCTGGGGACGATCCTGTCGCGTCAGCCAAAGCCGCGTGGACCGCGATGACGTTCAAGCAACTTGCTGAGGATCGGCTCGCGAGTGACGTGGAGATCAGCACCAGGACGCGGAACGAATACACGGCGATGCTGAAGTACGATGTGTACCCTGTGATCGGGGACCATCCGGCCGGTGACGTTACGCGCGAGCAAGTTGCGACGATCCTGCACGGCATCGAGAAGCGCGGGGCATTGCGGCACGCCGACCATGTGAAGAGCGCGATCAGCTCGACATATCGTTGGGCGATGGGCCGCAATCTCGTTTCCGAGAACCCGGCATCAGGGCTTGCGCGGCGATCCTCAAGCGTGGCGCGGACGCGCGTGCTCAGCGAAGACGAGCTGCGGACGCTTTGGGTCGGGCTCGATCGCGACGACACTGGACTTTCGTGGCCCGTGCGCGCCATTCTCAAGCTCGCGTTTCTGACCGGCCAACGTCGCCTTGAAGTTGCTGGGGCACGCAAATCAGAGCTTCGCGACTTGGGTGGTACGGCGCCGACATGGATCATTCCCGGCGATAGCAAGGTCGGTGGCAGGGTGACAGAGGGGCGCACGAAGAACGGCAAAGAGCAGCGCGTGCCCTTGTCGAGGCAGGCGGCGGCGATCTTCCGAGAGGCCATTGGGCGGGCAGGCAGCAGCGAATGCGTCTTTCCTGCTGACATGAAGAAGGTTCGGATCGGCAGGGAACCGAAGCACCCACACCTGCACGCCGACAGCATCACCATGGCAATGCATCGACTGTGCTTCGTGCTCGGGCTGCAGGACGCAACGATCCACGATGCCCGCCGCTGCATTGCGACTTGGCTCGGCGAGCGTGGAGTGCGGCCCGACGTGATTGATCTGATCCTGAACCATGCGCCCAAGGTCCAAGATGTGACGAGACGGCACTACAATCATGCTGTCCTTGCCGAACCAGTCAGACAGGCGCTCCAGGCTTGGGCCGATCATGTCGAGGCGGTTGGCCGAGGCGAAGGTGAGCGCGCTGCGTCGAAGGTGGTGGCGATGCGGAGTTAGCTGAGCAACCATTGTGGCACAAAAGCCACGAAATGCGCTCGCGCGGATAGAAAATCGACAGTTCTAACCAAGACTTGTTGCGTCTGGCGCCGATCTGATGCAATAGGATAGGCCGTACTATTTGCGTCAATACACAAATCTACCGCCGAATAGCTATGGGGACGACGCTAGATAACTATGAACTACCATCATCGCGAGCTATCCGTCAAGTATAATTTGGAGTGTACACTCGAAAGCGCAATCGGCCTGACGGATGCCGAGCGCGAGCTGATCATCTTTGGAACGTCACCGTTCAACGCAGACCGGAGCGATCGATGGCCCGCGATGGTGAAGCGCCAGCGGGCTAAGGCGCTGAACAATTTCAAGAACGCCAATGCGCAAGCCCGCAAAGGCTCGACTGCCGCTGCCGATCGCGCCGCACGATGGGCAGATGCACTCGCCAACATCTCTGCCGAGGCGAAGCAGTTGCACGCGAAGGGCGAAGCTCTGGCGGCCCGACTTCAAATGCTCGCATCCGTGTGGGCAACCGCAAGGCGGGCAAATCTAAGACAGCTCCAACCGCTCCCTCTCGATCGTTTGGCGCGATTGCTTTGGAGCACCGACGCCCTCGAAAGGGCTGTGAAGTGCCAACGGCATGAGGTCTACCGTGAGCGACATCGGACCGGGCGCGTTCGTCATCTGTGGTCGAAGCGCTACGCAGGGTCCGATGTTCGAAAGATCAACACACTCGCACCCAGCAGGAAGCCGTGGGAAGCCGCTGAACGGCAGGCTTCGAATGATGAACTGCTCGATGAATGCGTAAAAAACCTCAACGAAACACAGGCGACGAGCCTTGTGGGCGCGTGGCGTGAGTTCGAACAGGAACATCCGAATTGGGATGATGGCGCCGATGGATCGGCACTCTACCAGGATGCACACGTTGCCCTGTGGCGGAAAGCAGCGCGCGGCGATCTCATCACTAGACTGACTATCAGGCAACGGTACAACGTCCTCCAAGCGCTCGCAGCTCGTATGGCGAGAGCATGGAAGCTGTATCTGCGGCATATGAGACGACGAGTGCGGGTTGCGGGCAGACGACTGAAATGTGAGCCAAAACCGTCCAAGCCTCGAAGGATCGAAATTCGCGATGTCGATGCCGATGACCCGCGCGAGAAGGCTGCAAGAGAGCAGAAATGGAAAAAGCACACCAAAGGACTGCGCTACTTGGACGCTCTGCATTCAAGAGCGCGCACCATGACCCGCGCAGAGTTCGACGCCGAGCGAAAGGCCCGGCAGGAACAGCGGTGCACGGCAGTGGAGATTGAGCGAACGCAGTACAAGTCACGTGTGCGGGTCGAGCAGCTTTTTGAAGTAACCGAGTGTGTGGGGGCTCTTCAGTATTTCAACCGCAACAGATCGAAAGGAACGACATGAACACCGCGACCCAAAGAGCTATCGAGGTCGCTTTGCACTTCGGCGTTACCGAGGCCACTGTTTGGCAGTGGTCCAAGCTCCGTGGCTTCCCGATCAACGCGAAGAGAAAGGTCGGGCAACGCGTCTATTGGGACCTTGATCAGATCAAGACGTGGCACGCAGGGCGCAGAAGCTCGCAGCGGCGCAGTCTTCGCGACAAGTTGAGTACGTACGAACAGATGATTGCCTGAGAAGCTGACTGTCGAAAGCAACTAGACGGTATGCCGCTGATCCTTCCGATCGGCGGGCTTCATCATTCAGGCATGTACACCCGAACCAAGGAACCAAATTGAAGCACAGTAAGACGATCGCCAAGAAGGCTCGCAAGGCCCGACCGGCGAAACAGCACACGACAGAGCAGGCCACACTCGCAGCGGCGGCGGAAACGGTAGCGGCTGCAACACTGGCACCGGGGGCAGCGACGCTCACGATGTACATCGGACCGATCATGCTGAAAATTGAAATGGCCGCGAATTGAAGTCGCCGACCACCCAAGCCCGAGTGCGGTTTCCCGAGTCACCCGGTAGCCGCCAGCGGCCAAATTCATTTTCTGAATGGGTTGGGATGGTCAGACCAAAACGGCCGTCCTGAACGAAATTATCCGTGCACATGCATCTGTAGGCGTCACCAGTTAGGTCGCGCCTACATCTTAACATTCGTAGGATTTCTGACAATCTGTTAGTTGCGCAGGCCTCCCGAGAAACACCGGGCGGCGGGCGCTTTCGTGCGTACCGCATTCGAGAACTCAAAACCAGGAAGGATGGAAAACTTTGAAAGACGGAAATGAGCATGCGCCGGGAAGGTCGGGGCTTTCTCCCTATCAGCTCGAAGTCAAAGCGGTCCTCGATCGCATCGCAGCGTGGGAACCAAGGCCCGGACATTGCGTATCTGAGACGGCCATGACCATCGCTGCAACTCAGACGGCGGGCGATTTCAAGGCCAATCGCGACGTGATCCACGCAAGCTTCGAAATCTTGCAGGATCGCGGGTTCGTCGTGCGCCAAAGCGGGGTGTGGTGCTTCACGCGGCCATTCCGGGACGTGCACGCGGACGAGTTGATCGGTTGGGACGGGCTTTGGATGTCTGGACCGGACTTGAGCAGGCGAGCAGGACGATAACGAAGAGGGAACCCTGCTGAAGGAGCGGGGAAGTTCTATGAGAAGAAAGATCAATGTTGATGCGGCGCGCAAGTATCTCAAAGCGTTGGCGCCGGGTGCAGTTGCGTTCACATTCCAGACGTTCTCTGACAATGACAGCCTGAAGATCGAGCGGAAGGGTCGGTTGTTCGATCCGCATGCTCGCACCATCAGGCAGCCGTTTGCGAAAGCCGCGAAGGCTCTTGCCGATCTGAATGTGTGCGGTGTCGGCGTGTTCGTCACCATCAACGCAACGAAGGGCAGTGGGCGCAGGCTTGCGAACTTCGACCAGCCGCGAGCGCTTTGGGCGGAACTGGATGAAGCGCGCAAGGCAGACTGGCCGATCGAACCGTCTATCGTCGTCGAGACCAGTCCAGGCAAGTTCCACGTCTACTGGCTGATTGATGACGACATGCCGGTGGAGACGTGGCGAGGATGCATGTCGCGCATCGTCGATGAGTACGGCGCGGACAAGAACGCCACTGATCCCGTGCGAGTTCTGAGAGTGCCGGGCTTCTACCACTGCAAGCACAAGCCGGTAATGGTTCGGCTCGTGAAATGTAGTGGCAGACGATACACGGCAGCAGCGCTTGTGAAGGCATTTCCGCCGATCAAGCGCAAAGTGAAGAAGGCTTCGGTGAGAAATGCCTCTTCGCAGGTTGACGTGGATCGGGGCGCACTTCGCTCAGCGCTTGAGCACTTGGCGGCCACACCGCATCCGAGATTGCGTCACGGTGGAACGTACGCCGATGACTACGATACCTGGGTGCGTTTCGGCCTCGCCATTAAACGCGATCTCGGCGACGATGGTTTCTCTGTGTGGGACGAGTGGGGCCAGTTCAGCGACCGATATCCCGGTGAACGAGGCAGCCGCACAAAATGGGATGGGCTTGATGTTCACGCGCGAACATCACAAGACGCAATCCACGTTGGCACCATCTTTGACACCGCCAAGAGGCAGGGGTGGAGTTTCACCCGGTATCAAATCGTGACTGCGCTGGAGAAGGCGCGTGAAGTAGGTGCGCAGCGTCGGGGGCGGGCATGAAGCGTGATACGAGGGAATTCTTCTACGAACCCGATCCGAGCGAAGTCACCACCGAGGAAATCGAGGTAGCGCCCACAAGCAAGCAGACACGGGCGCTAACCACAAAGGGAGGCGATGTAGCGCAGCGTCCGAGTAATCGACCACGGCGGATCGACGACAATGACAGGCTGCAGTGGCCGACACGAACGAAGCAGGATTTGCCAGACGGGAGGTCCATCGTGAACGTCACTTGGTACTGTGAAAACTGCGGGGTCATGGTCAGGTTCAACGAGTTCGATCTGCGCACCTACGTTGTAATTGATGACGAACGGAAGACCCCACAGGAGGCAGTGAAAGATCAGCGCGAGTTGGATGATCCGGTAATTCTGGAAGTGCAACACCGCATGCACGGATTGAAGTGCATTGCGACAACCGCCGCTGTTGAGGCTGGGTTGCGTCACGTTGGGGCGCAGAACAAATTCCATCCCGTTCGCGAGTACCTAGGCGGGCTCAAGTGGGATGGCACGCCGCGACTTGAGAAGCTGCTTCCGCACTACGTCGGTGCTGAGAACTCACCGCTCAACCGAGCTTTCGGCAAGGCGTGGATGATCTCGGCAGTGCGACGCATCAAACAACCAGGGTGCAAAGTCGATGCTGTTCTGACACTTCAGTCACCACAGGGAACGGGCAAGTCCACCTTCTTCCGCATCCTTGCGAGTGACGCATGGTTCAACGACAGCTTGGAGATCGGTGGTGGTGCGAAGGACGTAATCGAAAACGCGACAGGTGCTTGGATCATCGAGCTTGCCGAGCTGAGCAAGATGGGCAAGCGCGAGGTCGAGGAAGTAAAGAAGTTCATCTCCATCCAGTCAGACCGCGCACGAACGGCATATGCGCGTGTGGCCAAGGAAGTACCTCGCCAGTTCGTGTTGGGTGCTTCCGTCAACCGGGAAGAGTTCCTGATCGACGACACAGGCAATCGCAGGTTCTGGGTGGTGCCGGTCGCGCGAACGCGAGAAGAAGAGCTTGCACGGGACCGCGATCAGCTTTGGGCCGAAGCAGTGCATCTCGAAGCCCAAGGCGAGCCGCACAACATCCCGGAAAAGCTGAGGCCAGCGGCTGAGGAAATTGCCGAGCGACACACGATCTCTGATCCCATTGCAGAGGCGGTGATCTTAGAGTTGGGCCGGTTGCCTGACGAGAACGCAGTTATCCTAGCGTCCGATCTCTACAAAGCGATCGGCGCACAGGATGTCACTCGGCAGGGTGGTCAATTCGGTCGGTCCGTTGCGGCGGGTGCACGGCGTGCCGGATGGCAGAATAAGTTGATGCGTCCGCCAGGGCACAAAGGAAAGGGCAGCGTCAGGTGCTATCAAGCGCCGCTGACTTTGCCACATCCGACGTTACACACGTTCTCAAACTCTGGCGAGTGGAGGGCGATCAAGGCGCGGCCTATGTAAGACCCCAACGCAGACGACCCCGCCGATTGGTGCGCAGCATCGTTCGGCGGGGCGCGCTGGTGGTCGCAGCGGGGATGCGCAGCGCGGTACGGATGGGGCGGGTTCGGCTGTTTTTTGGAAATGTCCTTAGAGCCATAGAACATATACTTCATGTCTCTATTAGTATGTTTCTGAAATATATCCGTACCGATGTGTACCGTCGCCGGAATGCTCTGCAAAATCGGGCTTTTTCGCGGTACGGTTCCATCCGTACCGGAACCGTACCCGAGCCCGATTTTGGCCGAATTCGGCTTCAGCGCTACACGTGCAGTGCGTTGCGCGAAGGCTGATTTTCGTGCCAACCGGCCTTGCAACCGTACCGCCAACCGGGTTCGCATCCGTACCGCCCGGCCGTACCACCGTTGCGGTGTACACTGCAAATCAGATACCCATATCACAACAAATCGCGGGACCTTGAGATGAAGCATGCAACGGGGACCATCTTGCTTACGCTGACCATCGCAGTGCTAACCTCTTTTATTCATGAGGCGGTGCGAAGTGAGTTGATGGGCGGCGACGAGATTTGTGCCGATGCGTGGAGGAAATCAGAGCGGTGAAGCAGCACGGAGCTGTTGGCGAATTCGCATCCCGTGCACGATGCGCGAGATGCTGACGGCTGCTTGGTGCAAATCAAGCTGACCGCAGGTGACGCGATATCGATGTACGGGGCGAGTGACCGGCTGATTGCGATGCGCATCGTGTCGTCTGAATGGGCAGAACTTGTCTATGACGGCGACGGTAAACCAGCTTGGGACCAAGCAGGAAAGGTGCAGAAGAACGGTCAGAGGACAATCAGCTTGTGCGGTCGCCGTAGGTCTTCTGCGGCACGTTCTTCATCGTGGAGTTCCACACGTCTCGGTGCCACCACGCCAGCACCCTTATGCCGAACATGATCTCGGATGGCCCCGTGACACCCGAGCGGTACTTGAGCCATTCGCGCACGTCGTGGGTGAGGCCGTCGAAGCCCTTGCCACGTTTGCCCGAGGGTTGGCGCAGCGAGCGCTCAGTCAGTGGCCAGCGCTCGGGGTGCTCATGGTACATCTCCCTGTCGTTGCGCCCGACCGGTAACGTGTATTTCTGTTCGAGCATCTGCAGGACGGCGGACATGATAATCGCCTCGAAATGCTCTTTACACGTATATTTCACGCGTTGACGATCGGCTTCGACGCTCTGACGATCGGCTTTGCGAGAAGTCTTCGCCTTTACTTTCACCTTACGCATTCTGAATGAACTCCGATTGATCCTCTGTTGGTTACGTCTCGTACGCATCACTTCCGTGCACGCGCTCCCGCAGCCGCTCGATTGCTTCGAAGTTGGCTGCAGAGAGCGCGCGAAACATGCTGGCCGTCATGTCGCGATCGCGGGCCGCTTCAAGAGCAGCTCGCGCAAAGCGCTGCGGCGCCAAAGGCGGAGCTTCAACGATCTCGTCAACGTACGCCTCGCGCCACATGCCAGGGCCAGCTTCCGGGCAGGGTTCGTAGGCGATGACGGTTCGAACGATCTTCACCTTGCGCGTCCCGAACAGGACTTCGTTGCCGTCCGAGAGGGCGAGGCGTTCGATGTCGGGCAGGGAGTAGGCGGGCGGTTGGATCAGCTTTGTCTTGCGTTTGCGTGGGCGGGGCAATTGGGTCTCCACGTGGGAAGTTTTGGGGGAGAGGTCCGACGCATGGCTGTTCGCTGCTACGCAAATCAGCTAGCGTCACTCATCGTTGGGGCAGTGACCGATGGCACACAACAAGAACCAGCATTTCGTCCCGCAATTCTATCTGCGCAACTTCGCTGCTGATCCTGATCGGAAAAGCGTGAACCTGCTCAACCTTTCGCGGGCCAAGCTTATTGAGCGGGCGAGCATTCGAAATCAATGCTCGCGGGACTACTGGCACGGCGAATACGACGAGGCATTCGAAGAGAGCATCAAGAAGCTGGAAGGTTTGAGCGCATCCATAATCAAAGCCTGCCTGCTGACCGACGAGATACAGCGGTTGAGGCACCTAAAGACCTTCTTGTCTTTCCAGCTCGGGCGCACCGCGTTTGCTGCAGAAGCATTCGCGGAGAGCCGGGCCAAAATGTACGAACTCGCCTATCGCCAGCCCGCGAACGAGAACAAGGTGGACCCGGTGCATATGATTGCCCTGCAAGCGTTAGGTGCGCCAATCCTTCTCGATTTGGCGGCCTGTTTCGTTGTCAACAAGAGCCCCGTTGAGTTCGTCACGTCTGACAATCCTGTTGCGCTGAGCAATTGGTGGTTCCGGCACATTCATCGGCAGCGACCGGGCAGCGGTATTGGCTTGGCACAAGCTGGCCTGGAGGTCTACTTCCCATTGTCCCCCAGACATCAACTGGTCCTATACGACCGGAACATCTGGTCAGTGCCGAAGGCCAATTCTGTCGGGACCATCTATCTGCGCAACAAGGATGACGTAGCTGCTCTCAACGAGCGCCAAGTGCTCAACGCCCAGCACAATGTGTACTTCGCGTCCGTTGATACCGCCGAACACGTACTCGCATTGCTCCAGGCATGTAGGGAGCGCCGAAGGGCCGAAAAGGTTCGAGTTACCGAATGGGTCCCATCGAAGGCGCACCCTCGACGATTTGTCCAACCGGGAACATCCGAAGCTGCTGTCACCGAAACACGCAGCTCCCTCATCTCAACGGAAGCAAATGCGATAGAACCGGCGCGTCGCGTGACACTGTTTTCCAAGCGACACGTGCCGCGATACGATGAGCACCCTTCTGTGGCTGGTGCGTTCCGTGACCTCGCTTGGCTGCAGATCGTCGAAGACTTCAGAGATGCAGTGCATAAACGGAAAGCTCAACTCTCTGATCTGGACGATTTTGCTGGTGCACACCCCCTCATGCACAAAGTTCGCGCTTGGAAATACGAATTTTGGGATGAGGTCAAAGTGGCGCGAGCATCAAGGAGTTGAGATGGCCGTCAGCTTGGACATGCACTGGTTCCTAGCAAACATGCCCAACGTCGCTGCCTACGTGTCGGCGGACGGGTTGGCGACGCTGCGGAACCTGTACGGGCTGGACGGGCAAGACGACGCTGCTACTCGCGAAGAGAAGGAAGCCGCGTAGCGCTGAACGGCAAATCAGGGGGCCCTGCGGTTCACTGTAAACGGCGCGTTAGGAGAAATCGCAGACCTTAAATGCGCGGAGCCCAGGTGCGCAAACACCCAGGCCCCACTTCGAACACCAACCTGCTACCAACAGGAAGGGTCGCATGACCATTGTACCTACCGGCACGCCATCATCGTGGCAAGAGCGAACTTGCTACGCCGCTGCCGCCCTCTTCAGTCTCGCGAGCGGTGGCACCAATTTCATTTATGGCTGGACCAAAGGCACCGACACAGCAAGCTCGCTCGTATGGGCTTCGGTGTCTGTCGGCGTCTCGATCATCTTCGCCCTGTCATGGCCCGCCTTTATCGTTTCGCTCGATCGCAGGCAGTGGGCTCGGGCGCTAATGGTGCTCGTCGCTCTTGTCGTCACCGGCATCTACAGCGTGTCAGCGGCGCTCGGATCGGCAATGGGCGGGAGGGCGAACGCTGCTGCGACTGAGACAGCCACGACCGGCGCGCGGCAGAAGAGCCAGGCCGCCTACGACGCTGCTCAGGCAGAACTCGGCACCCTCAAGCCCTCCCGGTCCGTTGCCGAGCTGGAGGCCCTTGTGGAGGCCGCCAAACCGCAATGCCGCATCCTCGTCCTGACCGGCAGCCGCACGACGGTTTGCACGAAGCCTGCGGCCTTGACGGCTGAGCTAGGGCGAGCGAAGCGGCGGGCAGAGCTGGAGGCGAGGATGGCAACGGCTTCTGCGGAGCTGGCGAAGACCGGACCCGCGAGGATCGCCAATTCCGATGCCGTCGCCCTCGCCGCCTATCTGCAGGGGCTCGGCATCGACGCCACCGCCGATCGGATCAATAAGTTGCTGGTGCTTCTCGCCGTGCTGGTGATCGAGTGCGGCGGCGGGCTGGCGCTGGCGGTCGGGATGGCGCTGGGGCAGGGACAGACGGGACGCCGGGAGGAAACGCAGGGAACGCAGCAGGTGACACAGGGAACGATGGGTGTTCCATCCGGTGTAACCTTGGTCCAGCAACTCCCACTGCCCCAAGCGTTTCCGGGTGCTCCGCAGCGTTTCACCGAAACAGTCGAGGCCGCTTTGGTCCGTATGCTTCGGGAACGTGGCGGTCAGATCGTGGCGGGACAGCGAACGCTCGGCCGCACCCTCGGTGTTTCCGCCACGCACATCAACCGGGTGCTGGCCAAGCTATCCGAGGCGGGCGTGATCTCGCTCGATGCAACGCGGCGCGGGTCAGTCGTTCGGTTGAATGTGGCGGGTACTGCATAACCGCATCCGGTCCGGCGAAACAGTGGGGAGTACACTCAAAATTTCCGCCGCAGAAATCTCGCAATCATCCGGCATCGGTGGCGACGAACAACCGCGCTCGTCACTGCCATGCCCGACATCCCACGAACGCTTGCCCTGCTGAATGACGAGATCAAACGCCTGAACCTGTCTGTGAGGCCTCGATGGCTCAGGCAGCGGGCGAAGGAGTTGGGTTCCTGCTACGTCTTCGGCCGCCGTACCTTCGTCACACCAGACCAGCTTGCGCAGATCATCGACAGTTGGAAACGCTGCCCGCCGAGCAAGGTTCGCCAGCCATCGATCAGACCGAAGGTGAAGCTCAGCGATGTGATGCTTGAAGTGGACGCGTACCGAAGGCTGATGAAGCACTTTGCCGATGCTGAAAAGAAGAAGCTGAAGGAGCGCGAGCGTCGCAAGCGAGAGAGGGAGCGTCAGACAGCGCGGAACCGCCGAAAGCGAGCACAAAAACGGAAAATGGAGCGCAGGCGGCTGGCTAGGGAACGGGCTCGGGCGAAGGCGAAAGCACTAAGAGGCCAACATGACTAAACCGCAGGGTGACCCCGAGTTGCCCAATCTGAAGCTACTCGACTTGGGCATTCTTCCGTCCGGCGTGACGATGGGGATACGGGCGCTGCGCAAGCGGGCTAGAGACCTTGGTCAGTGCTACGTCGTTTCGAGACGCATCTACGTCACCCCGGAACAGCTCGCCGCGATCCTGGAGAGCTACCGCGTGGCTCCGCGCCCTAAGCTTGATGTTCCGTTTCACATCGACCTGCGCACGCGGCATCAGAAGGCGTTGGACAAAGCTGAAAGCGAACGCGCTCGAAAACGACTCACCAGCAACTTCAGGCGAAGCAGTGAGTAGCGCACCCTCAGTGATCACTTCATCGGACAATTGATCCTGATCTTTGCAAGGTACTGCTCGCCTTCGAACGTGCAGCGCTTCGTTGCTGGCTTGCCGCAGCGCTTTGTCAGCTCGGGCTCGCAGCCGACGCACTTCTGCTGCCCCGTATTCAGTCGCCAACCCGAGCCACCCTTGCAGCCGCAGCCTTGGCAGAAGTATTGGGCGTCGGCTCCGCTGCAGAGAGATAAGACAAAGGCAACCGCCAAAGCGAAACGCATGACGCGCCCCCGATAGCTCGGCCGCAATTGGCTCGATCGGGCACATTTCGCCACACATCGGGCTGGGCTGCAATCGCTCAAGGTGGACCCTGCGGTTCAGGGGAGACCCTGCGCCTCGGATCGTGCGGCGCCGCAGCATTACATCATGAAGACGAACAGCACCCACGCTGCGGCACCCACTGCCAGCAACACGGCTGCCCACCACGGGGCTGGAACAAGGGACAGGAGGACGGCAACACCGATCGCGTTGGTCACAGCAATAAGTCGCAGGAGTGTCATGCCCCGATCGGGCTTTCGGTTGGGGCTTCGCATTCAGAATTGCAGTGTCCGCTTGTTGGCATTGCTTGACGGGCGCAAACGTCCCGAAGCCCGAAACTACCATAACCGTTCAGTGCGTAAACCCGACGGATGGCCCGAACGGCGGCTTCGCAGAAGCTTCCGCAGGCTGTCCGCAACCTCGGCTGCGCTACGCCATTTGCAGGTGCGTGGCCGTTCAACTCATGATCATAGGAAGAAACATATGGTCAGACTGCCAACGTATACTGCACAGGGCTCTGTCAGCTCTGGCGGCGACACTCTTCGCTTGCTTCGCCCGGATGACGGGATCGGTAACGAGCTGACGCGGCTCGGGACGGCGATCGGTGACGCGGGATTGTCCGCTGCCCGGTCGAGTGCACACGTCGATGCCATCAAGGACGCGGAAGGTAAGCGTATCGATGGCCTCGGCGACGCGCTTGTCCGCGAGCAGATGGAAAGCGATTGGAAGAAGAAGCAAGCCGAATTCGAGGCGAACATCGATCCTACCGGCAAAGGCTACGCCGATATGGTCGAGAAGGCGTATGAGGCGCACGTCATAGAGTACGCGCCTCGCTTCTCACAACGACGTACAGCCGAGAACCAGGTTCTTGATGCGCGGTTCCGTACGCAGGTCATCAATCACGCTGTTGATGTTGAGTACAAGACGCGGCTGAAGTCCGAGGCTGGTGTCGCACAGCGCGTCGTCGATAACCTCTATGCGACCGTGCTTGAGAACCCCGACACGTTCGATACGGCTATTGTCGAGGCATCCGTCCGTGCGGATGCTCAAGGCTTCACTGGCCGGATCAAGGATGCCTTCTTGTCCGATGTCCGCACGAAGCTTGAGACGGCGAAGATACTCGCAAAGGTTCGGGACGATCCGCTTGCAGTCATTAAGTCGGCTGAAGGTGCGTTCTCACAGATGCCTGTCGTTGGCGCGAATGCCGAGGCCAAGAAGATCGCAGCAGGTGCGGCGGCTTCCGGGATCGACCTTAAGCTGATGCTTGGCATCGCGCACATCGAAAGTCGGCTGAACCCGAACGCGAAGCCCATCGATAAGAACGGGCGTCTGCTGTCGTCTGCTGCTGGTGTGTTCCAATTCCTCGATAAGAGCGCATACGGCAACGTCGATTGGCGCGACACGGAAGGTCAAGCGCGGTTGCTCGGGCTTTTTCTCAACAAGCAGAAGGATCGCTTGGAAGGCTCTGGCGCGGAAGCAACACCGGGCAAGCTCTACATGTTTCACAACATGGGTGAGGGCTTGGCGATGAATGTGCTTCGCGCTGATCCGAACGAGCGCATGGGCAACATCATCGCTCGCACGTATCCGTCTCGTCCTGGCCTCGCTGCACAAATCGCCGTCAACAATCCGAGCCTCTACAATGTCAACATGACGGCTGGGGAAGTGCGCGCCAATTACGAGCGCAAGATGGCTGGTGCGATCGAGGCAACGGCGCAGCACGTTACGGGGAGTACACTCGGAACGACGGACGAAATCGCCCGGCAGCGCATGTCAGAGCTGATTGGCGTTCCCGTCGAGAAGATCGGCGCTGCGGCGTTCAAGGATGCCGTGGATGCCGCGCGTAAGTCTTATGCCGAGAACAGCAAGCTTCAGTTCAAGCTCGCTGAAGGCAAGGCTGTGCATGACGGTGCCGTTCGTATCGACCCGTACGACGCCACACAGCGCAAAGACCTTGACACCTACGCGAAAACGACCGGCATTGCCGACGCCATGCGCAACGGTGACAAGGAAGGTTTTGCACTGGCGGCCAAGTCCGTGCACACGTCGGGCGTCCTGGCACAGCCGTATCTTCATGCGGCGCGCGAGCTGGTTATGACCGGCGACGATCAGAACCCCGGCAAGTCGATGGCGTACGAATTCCTCGCTAGCGTTGCTCGGGATTACGGAGTTGCGTGGAGTGCTTCAGGGATCACCGATGACGTGAAGGCGCGCGTTAAGCAGTATCGTGCGTTGACGGAAGGTGACGATGCGATCGTGACCCCGGCCGAGGCGATCCGTCAGCCCGCAACCGTCGCCGCCTGACCGGCCCGGCCCGTCACCAAGATTTGGCGATAGCTCCGATCTTGGCGCGGTGCTCTTGTGAAGCGATGAGGTTGCGGAAGCCTCGGTTCGTCTGCCACGCAACACCTGAAAAAGTTACGAGCGCTACCAACAGGGTGACGACTGTGGGCGGTATGTTGCGCAAACCCGCAAGGATATTCACACGAGCAAGAAGAACGAGAAGACAGATGAGCAGGACGACGTTCGCAATCGCAAGGGTGTCCCACTTGAGCAGGCGTCGTAGCCTGACCCGAATGCTCCGCAAGCTCTCCATGCTCATGTTCCAGTCCCTACAATTCCACCGTCGGCTTCGACCGAATGGCTGCACACGACCATGGCAGGCGCAAGGGAGCAGACTGACTGATCCACCCATTTCCACGAGACAAACCTCTCACTTTGAGTAAGCAATGACCCAAGACGAACAACTCTTGCCTACTGATTACACCGACGAACTCGACAACCCCGCCAACCTTCCACCCAACCAAATCGTCACGGCCACGCAGCTCCGCATGAGGCCGGGACAGAAGCTCGCCGAGAAGGCGAAGGAGCTGGGCGTCTCTCAGCTCACGTTGCGGATATGGGAGGCAGAATGGCGGGGCAGCGGATATGATCCCGATTATGTGCTTCGCCGTGCTGGCCACAACAACTGGCTCAAAAACAAGTGGGAAGACCGCGACTGGATCGAGTTGCTACGCCAGCAGATCGCAAAGCGTCAGCACCGGCATGTGGGTGATCTTCTTTTGGCGCTGGGCCTCACGGCTTGGAACGCTCAACTTTGGTCGCACCGGCATCCCGAGTTCGAGAAACTGCTGTGGGCCGAACCGCACCCGGGGGGCCACTGGCGCGATTTCATTGCCTGGCTTCGTCATCCGGTGATCGACGACTATCGCAAGCGCAAGGCCAATCACATCGCTGACGGTATGCCCGAGATCGAGGCCATGCACACGGCTGCAGATGAGGCGGTCAACAAACTGAGGCACGAGACACGGCAGCGGCGGCGGGTTGAGCGCGACACTCTGCTTGGCGTCGGCGGCCACGAGGAACTGCTGCGCCGATATAGGGGAAATGCCAAGCTGCACGATGCGCACTCACGGCGGATAGCGAAGAAGCTTCAGCAGGTCGGCCGCTGGGTGGCGATGGAACGGGGGCTGAGGGAGTGTGGGTACAGTGAGCCTGACATCAAGCGCACGATGGGCGAACTGATGGGCGCGTTCAGGAAGAGCGACAAGGCGGGGCAGGCGCAGTGGCAGAAGACCCGCAAGGCTGTTCTGCGGCGACACGCTGATGCCGAGGCGTACGCGAAAGCCGAAGAGATCGAGGCGAAGATGGTGCGGGAATTCGTGGGCGTGCGGCAGTCGAAATACGTGAAGGCGTGGGCACGGGAGAAGTACGGACGGTGACGCTTAATGTTTCCGCTTCACGTACTCATTAGGCCAGCGACATAGTGAGGGTCGGTCGTGTCCGCGTCGTCGAATCTGAATTCACGGGCGCGGCACGGGGGTCGCAAGCCTCGATACGGAACAGCCCTAATTGCTCCGTTGGCTGACGGACGACAGTCGGATTGGCGCTCGCTTGAGCAAGACTGTCAGCGATTCAGGCCGGTCATCACCGATCCGCGCCCGAGAGTTCCGAGCATGTTTGACTTACATTTGCCCGATTCGCGCTCATGTGCAGCTTCGGCGGACGGGATAATGTTCTGCCAAAGCCACTTGGCCAAATCGACGGAGTGACGGCGAGCCGCTTTTGCAGCGTCAGCTCCAGTCGCCAGCACACGCCCGCCACCATCCCGCAAGACAAGCGTGGTCGCGTCGATCGAGTCCAGTATCGACTTCCTCAGCTCAGGATCAACACAGCCCTCTAAGGTGCGCTCGACAGTTAGCGTCTCGCTCCCCGGGTCCTTGGTTCGGACCTCGCTGTATACATAGCGCAGCTTCACCAAACGTCCCTCGCAG
Organism: Hyphomicrobiaceae bacterium; assembly: GCA_008933705.1. GTDB lineage: Bacteria > Pseudomonadota > Alphaproteobacteria > Rhizobiales > Hyphomicrobiaceae > AWTP1-13. The sequence goes on along the minus strand of WBUN01000005.1, from coordinate 63,106 downwards.
GCAACGGCTGAGCTGGACAACGCATTGATGGAAAACAGAAACAGCAAGAATACGGACCGCATGTAGCAACCCTCCACGGCATGAATCCGGCATCGGATGTTCCACGGCAATGCGGCGCCAATTTGGAGGCTGTGGGCCTGTCTTCTCAGCTCTTGATCGGCTTCAGCTTCGGGTTCGAGTCTTTGGTCCCGTGCGGGATCAGACCCCAGCATTGCGTCTTGAGCCCTTGGCGTGCTGTATTCCTTTCATTGCGAGTGGGGATTGTCGATGCGTAGCATTTTGCAGTGGGTGCTTTCAGAGTACCCTTGGGCCACAACTGCGCTTGAGTGGTTTCAATGGATCAATCAGCTTTGGCATGAATTCCAAAGCCTTCTTGTGCTGTTGGGCTTCTCATTGCTTTGGTGGCTGCTGCGCCGGGAGCGCGTCAGACTCAGCGAGCGCATTGAGACGCTGAGACAAATCGTGACCGCCGCTCGCGATCAAAGCGAAGAGCTTGCCCAAGCACCCATCGAAGGGGCTCTTCCATCTGCTAGCAACGGACCAACCGCGGTCAATGGCGCGCGGGCTGACGAACTAGGCAATTGGCAAACCATTCGATCTGGCTGGCGGAGCATCCGTGACCGCCTAGAGCTGTTGATTGAGGGAATCTCCAGCGCCAGAGTCCGCGGAAAGTACAGTAGGATGCCGCGCCGGAGGTATCGGGACATAATCAACCGTCTTGAGCAAGACGGCGAGCTGACTCCGAAGATCGCTACCGAGCTGCTCAGGATCGAGACGCTTTTCAACAAGGTACGCTTCCGCCCAAGGTCGGTCACCGTCGAAGAGGTCTCCGACTTCAAAGTGGCATACGATCTCGTTGGCAAGTTTCTGCCCCCGTTGCCGGACGACAGCCCTCTATCAGAGCCACAGATGCCACCACTACCCACTGATGCGGAACCGGCAGCAGCGTCAGCGCCAAGAGTCGCCTGAGTCCAGGGCACCCCTCATGGCGCGCGGCGAGATCGGCCTATCATTCCTGCATGCTCTCGAAGATGCAACACATCCAGGACGCCGAGCTGGAGCGACTGGCAGCCGAAGCCGGTCCCGACAGTCTTGAAGCGAAGACGCTGGACGATCTGCGGCGCGAACGTGCTCAAGATCGGCAGGCATTCGCGTTCCGCATCGGTGAGTACTACGTGGTCGGGCCGATGCCAGATGCCGAGACCGATCTCACAATGTCGCTCGCCTACGAGTATGTGAAGCGGATGAAGCGTGGCGACGCATAAGCTAAGTGCGAAGACGGCTAGCGACCGGTGACGCTCTTCAGCGCGGCCTCGTGCAACTTGACGCCAGCGTCTTTCACGGGCTCGGCATTTCCACCCGTTCCCATCGTAGCAAACAGATAGAACCCGCCCTTGGCTCGCGGAGCAATCGTGTAACTGATATCTACCGGCGCGTTCGTACTACTGCATCCCGTCATGAGTCTGGCGGCTCCGGTCTCTGGCGAAGTAGGATACCGCCCGGATGCGAACACGCCTTTACAGTCTTGTGCGTCTCTCGCCATGACGTACGATGCCAGCTCCTCGACGTTTTTTGCGGCGTCGCGCGGGAATATCCTAAGGCTGCCAGCTAGGTTCTGTGAAACCCACACGGCGTGGTGCAGGCGCAGGTCAGCAGGCGTCTCGTCGTACGTTAGGACTCGAAAGCCAGGTAAGCCTGCCGCTGATAAGACGTTAGCGACCACCACCGCTGCTTCGGCCCGCGCATCACTCTGGGCAATTGATGGCTTGGCATCTGGTGGTGTGGGTTGTTGGCGCGGGCCAAACGGATTGGTGGCCGCTTCCTGCGTCGGAGCGACATGCCTTCTTGCGCATTCGAGAGTTGCTGCCAACGCCTTCGAGGAGTTGGTCAGATTGAAAGTGAACTTGTCATCAGCAGCCTGGACCGTAAGCTGATACCCTCGGCGGAAACTCTCGAAAAGCGTGTGGCTATCGGTCAGCACAACCTCGACAAGTTGGCTGCTCACCGCCCGGCCTCTTACGCTCATGCCAGGTCCAGTGTCGATGTAGTAATAGAGGTTGTACTCTGCCCCCCGAGTCAGCTTCCAACGTGGGCTTGCAAATCCCATCGACCAAGCGAAGTTTCTTCCAATGCTGAAGATAAGATAGATACCACTTTGATACCGAACCGATGTGGCGCAGTGATTGAACTTGCCAGTCTGGTCATTCGTGTAGGCGCCAACTAGCCATCCCTCGACCATGGAGGATTCAAGGGTGGCGGCTTTGGGAGCATCGGCGCGAACGACAAAGGCGACGAGCGCGATGACAATGCACAGATATCGCATAGCTGGGCCCCCAAGCTGGACATCCGCAACCCGTATAGCAACGCATCCATCAACTTGAAAGGGAGGAACGGCGAAGTTCAACACGTTTTCGCCGGGTGAAGAGAGCCAAATATTGTGCAGTGTACACTCGAAAATTCTCAGAAAAATCGCCGCCGATTTCGTCGCGTCTGGATTGCCTGCTGGGGCCCCGCTCGCCACTTGGACCCACCCCCACCCTCGATCGCGTGACGTTCGTTCAGCGCCAAAATTTTGAAGTGCCCCGCCCAGTCCGGTCATCCTGAACTGCAGGGTCAACATAGCCACGCAATTGATCCGTACACGAAAAGAGTACGAGACGCGGGCGTCGCAAATCACTTATCTTTCAATCATGTGCACGCGTGGGCAGAGAGATGGAGAGAGGGAAATGTCACAACTGGTCGAAGTGTTGGCCGATTGCGTGGCGCTCGCACAAGTGGACAAGCGGCTATCAGTAGAAGAGCGCATGTTGCTGGAGGGCATTGGTGCTTGCCTTGACGCACACCGCGAAGGGATGTTCATCACGGACTTCATCGCCAAAATCGAAGCAGAGGTTGCGGCCGAGGATGCTGCGCTTGAGAAGCAACGTGCCAGGGCTGCGGCAAAGGCGAAGCGCTCAAACAAGCGTCGGCAGCGCGGGATACCGGCTCGCAAGTCATCACGTCGCTCGACTGCACCAACGCGGCGTGCTGCCTGACGGCGAAGTTCGATTGCAGGGAGATGCGGCGCGGTCTTCGACTATCGAGGGCCGCGCTGGCGTTTCAGCCGAGGGAATTGACCTCATGAACCAAGACTACCGGAAAGTGGGTTTGCTAGTCGTCGGCATAGTGCTGGTCGCGGGTGCGGCCTATACCTACAAATGGACGATGCATAACGAACGCGCTCGCGTCGAAGCCTATGAGAGAGACCGCATCGCGGCAGAGCGGGAAGCAGCCGCATTCCTGAAGTGTCACGGCGAAAGACTACGTGAGGCGCGACTACGCGATCAGGAGCGGCGCACGGCGCAGCGGTTAGAGGATGAGACCGGCGGCCAACGCCTACCGAGGAACAGCAAGTTCAGCGAGGAAGAATTCCTGTATAACCTGTGGCGCGCAAGCGGGAAGAAATGCTGATAGCATGAATGACCGTGCTGGCATTTCCAGGATGGCCGAGAGTAATCAGGTCTCAGGTAGGCTGCGAGGTTGCATGCCCATGCTCTTGGCGAAGGCGAGAACGTCGTTCAGCCGATGGCGCACGGTACGCTCCCCGAAGCGTTGGGGTTTGGGAAGCTCGCCACGCTCTTCAAGCCGCTTGATGGACGACAGGCTCACACCCAGCATCTCAGCGGCCTTGTCGCGGGTCACGAGGATTTGGCCATTCTCTCGGGCAACGTGGGCACTCAGATCGGCCAGCCACTTGCTCCAAGATGCCTCATAGCGCTGGGCCAGCTCTTCCGCCTTGGCGTCCAGCAGCTTGCCGAGGATGGGCCGGATGACCTCGCCGTACTCACTGATCAGCGCCTCGCGTTCGCTATCCGGCAGCAGCTTCTCTCTGATGTGCGCCCTGCTGATCAGCATCGTTGCCCCCAATCGCGGGAGGGACCGTGATCTGATTTGCAGGGAGCGACAAGGGCCAGCGGGTGGGGGTTTTCGGGGCCTCATGTGCCATTGATGTGCCATTGAAGCCCACGCTCAGCCCAAGAACGCACGAAAACCCCATATTTTGCTGGCATTTTCGCAAACCACACTTCCAGATCGAGGTTCCCGCCGTCTCCGCGGCCGATCTCGTGCTGCCGCCGCCGAGCGAAGGCAGCGCGCAGGTGCGCACCCGCGTTGCCGCCGCGCGCGAGCGCCAGCGCACACGTTTTGCGGCGCTCGGCGCCAAGGGGGTGCGCACCAACGCCGAGTGCTCGGGCCGTCTGCTCGAGGACATCGCCATGCCGGACGAGGCGGGGGTCGCCCTGCTGCGCCAGGCGTCGGAGACGCTGCAGCTTTCCGCCCGCGGCTTCCACCGCACGCTGCGCGTCGCGCGCACGCTGGCCGACCTCGACGCCGCCGAGCACGTCACCCGCCTGCATGTCGCCGAAGCGCTGAGCTACCGCGGGGAGACGCTGCGGCAGGCCAGGGCGGCTTGATTGCTCTGTTGCATTGCTCTGTTGACGCAGCCTGCCGCCACCGCGAGAGTTGACTTCACGCGGCCCGCCCTTCTGAAACGAGACCTCGCCCTCCATGCCGACGTCAGCGCCCCAGGCGACCAATCGCACGCTGCTCGGCATCCTCTACATGTGCATCGCGAGCTCCCTGTTTCCCGTAATGAACGGGCTGGTGCAGGTGCTGAGCGCCCGCTACAGCTCCGAGCAGATCGTGTGGGCGCGCACCGCATCGCACCTCGTCTTTCTCATCGCGCTGTTCGGCCCGCGCCTCGGCGTCGCCCTCGTCAAGACCACACAGCTCAAGTGGCAGGTGCTGCGCTCCGTCATCCTGCTGATGTCGACCTACCTGTATTTCAACGGAGTCAAGCACCTGCCGCTGGCGGAAGCGGCCTCGATCAGCTTCAGCGCGCCCTTCATCGTCGCTCTGCTGGCCTGGCCCGCACTGGGCGAACGCATTCCCTTGAACCGGCTGCTGGCGGTGGCGGTCGCGTTCCTCGGCGTATTGGTCGTCATCCGCCCGGGCAGCCAGATGTTCCATTGGGCGTCCCTGCTCATCCTCGGCAACGCCGTGTGCTACGCGGTGTATCAGATCGTCACCCGCCGCGTTTCCAGCCACGACCCGCCCGAGACCTCGGCCGTCTACAGCGTCGTCGTCGGCACTCTGGTGATGTCGACGATCGTTCCCTTCGTGTGGATCAATCCGCTGTCGTGGATGGACGCCGGCCTGCTGTTCTCGCTCGGCATTCTGGGCGGCCTCGGCCACTACTGCGTTGCACGCGCCCTCAGCATGGCGCAGGCCAATTTCATCGCCCCGTTCGGCTACTGGCAAATGGTCGGCTCTGTGATCGTTGGGTATATGATCACCGGACTGCTGCCAGATCTCTCCACCTGGATCGGCGCAGGCATCATCATCTGCGCCGGCATCTACATTGCCTGGAGAGAAACCCGCGCGGGCCCGGCCGCCCTCAGCGAGCGTGCGTGAGGACGGCTGCAGAGGGCATGGCGGGTCGTCGGGCAGATCATCGATGGCACCGCCAAAGCCAGCTCTCGTCATAGCAGCGCTTGCGGTCGCCGCATGTCCCGTACACGAACGACTCGATCTCGCTCGGGTTCACGCCGATATCCCGCAGGGTGCCAGCGTCGAGCGAGTGCAGAATGCGCACGGTTGCCCGCCGCGCGTACCAGGTCCAATAGGCGCGCCACAGCCTCCTCGCGGCGGTGCCGATCCCCCACAAGACGATAGCCAGAGCGCTGGTCAATATGCGGGACCGTGTCTGCTGGTCGGCCGCCTCCGTAAGCTGTGTGCACATCATGAGATCCTCCTCCGTGTCGTGCGCACACCCTGCCGGAAGGCCCCTGACACCCTGGTGTCAGCAGCCCTGACATACTCCTGACAACGTGCTGTCAGGAGCGGTAGCTTAAGGTCCCGGGAGCCCAGCCGATCCACAGGTGAGAGCGTGCGCCGCGCCGACCGACTGTTCGAGATCATCCAGTTCATGCGCCGCAAGGATCTGGTGCGTGCGCGCGATCTGAGCGAGGCGTTGGAGGTCTCGGAGCGCACGATCTACCGCGATATCCAGGACCTCATCACCAATGGTGTCCCCATCGAGGGAGAGGCCGGCGTCGGCTACGTCTTGAAGGCCGGCTTCGACCTGCCGCCGCTCATGTTCAGCGAGCAGGAGATCGAGGCCCTGGTGCTCGGAGCACGCATCGTGGAGTCGTGGGCCGATGCAAAGCTTGCGACTGCTGCCACCAATGTCATCGCCAAGGTGGAGGCGGTCATTCCAGACCGTCTGCGCGGCTACATGGCCAACACGGCACTGCTGGCGCCGGCGCACCACTACATGGAGCCGATCAGCTTCGACCTGGCCGAGCTGCGGCGTGCGCTGCGCAACCAGCTCAAGGTGCACTTCCGTTACTGCAATGCCCTCGACGAACCCTCGGAGCGCACCGTGCGCCCGCTCTCGCTCGCCTATTTCGGCCCGGTGTGGATGCTCGCCGCGTGGTGCGAGCTGCGGCAGGACTTCCGCACCTTCCGTCTCGACCGCATCGAGGGCTTCGAGGTGCGTGCAGACCGTTTCCGCGCCGAGCCCGGCAAGACGCTGCACGACTTCCTCAAGCGCGACCAGACCTGGACCCGCCGTTCCAAAGGCCGCCATCAGACCGAGGCCGATTGAGCGGATCAGGGTTCCTCATCCGCCCGCGATCTGCGGCAGGATGTGCACCTCGCTGTCGGACCCGATCTGCTGCAGCAATGCATCCTGATAGATCTGCCCGTCGATGGCGACAGCCAGCCCCTTCTCCAGATGCGGCGCGAGGGCGGGATGTTTTTCGCCCAGTCGCACGAAGAGCTGGCGCACGTTCGCCGCCTCGATGTCGAGCTCGGTCACCCCGCCGGTGAACTGGCGCAGGTTTCCGATCAGGGTGACGTGAGCCATGGGCGATCCATTCCCTTTGCCCGTGCCTCTTTCCAGCATGGGGAGAGGGTTAGGGTGGGGCGCAACGGCTTGTTCCGGCATCTGCTGCTGCCCTTTACCCGTCCCTCTCCCTGTAAGCTTGGAAGGGGAGGAGCTCAAATCTTCGCCTGCCCGTTCCCCCGCGCCTCGCCCAGAGCCTTCAGAACGCGCGGGGGCGACAGCGGCAGCTCCGTGAAGCGGATTCCGGTGGCGTCCGCCACCGCATTGGCGACGGCCGCCATCGGCGGGCAGATGGGCGTCTCGCCCACGCCGCGCACGCCGTAGGGGTGGCGCGGGTTCGGCACCTCGACGATGACCGTGTCGATCATGGGCAGGTCGGAGGCCACCGGCACCCGGTAGTCGAGGAAACCGGGGTTCTGCAGCCTGCCGTCGTCGCCGTAGACGTACTCCTCGTTCAGCGCCCAGCCGATGCCCTGCGCGGCGCCACCCTGGTACTGGCCCTCGACGTAGCTTGGGTGGATGGCCCGGCCCGCGTCCTGGATGGCAGTGTAGCGCACCACCCAGGCTCGACCGGTCTCGGGGTCGACCTCGACATCGGCAATGTGGGTGGCAAAGCTCGGCGCCGCCCCGTGCGCGTTGAGGCGCGCGTACCCAACGATCGGCCCGCCCGTCTTGCCGGCGATGCCCGCGACGTCCTTGAGCGACATGGGCGCATGCTTGCCGGCGTTGGGGCCGGCGGGGCGCACTGCGCCGTCCTTGTACTCGACGGCGTCCTCCGGCAGCTCCCAAAGCTGGGCCGCACGCTTGCAGGCCTGCTTGATCACGTCGCGGGCGGCCTCCACAGTTGCCATGCCGCTCGAGAAGGTGGAGCGGCTGCCGCCGGTCAGGAAGTTGTAGCCGAGCTGACCGGTGTCGCCGATCTGCACGCGGATCTTGTCGAGCGGAACGCGCAGCTCCTCGGCCGCCATCATGCACAGCGAGGCCCTGAGGCCGCCGATGTCGGGCGTGCCCGCCGTCAGCGACAGCGTGCCGTCCTCGTTGAGCGACAGCGACACCGAGGTCTCGCCGCCGATGTTGAACCAGAAGCCGGAGGCCACGCCGCGCCCCTGGTTCTTGGCCAGCGGCGTGCGCCAGTGCGCATGCGCTTTGGCCGCCTCCAAGGTCTCGACCATGCCGATCGGACCGAACTTGGGCCCGTAGGCGGCCTTGGTGCCCTGCCTGGCCGCATTCCTGAGCCTGAAGTCGATACCGCTCATGCCGGTCTTGGCCGCGACCTCGTCGATCACGCTCTCCACGGCAAATTCGGCGATCGGCCCGCCGGGCGCACGATAGGCGGCCACCTTCGGCCGGTTGCTCACCACGTCGTAGCCGACGACCTTCACGTTCTCCAGATCGTACGGCGCGAAGGCACACATGGCCCCGGGCTGCACGGGCGATCCCTGGAATGCGCCGGCCTGGTACTTGAGCTCGGCCTCGGCGGCGACGATGCGTCCGTCCTTCCTCGCGCCGATCTTGACGCGCACGTGCGCACCCGATGTCGGTCCGGACGCGCGGAACACCTCCTCGCGCGTCATCACCATCTTCACGGGCCGCCCGGACTTCCTGGCCAACGCCAGCGCGACCGGCTCGAGATAGACCACCGTCTTGCCGCCGAACCCACCGCCGATCTCGGCCGCCGTGACCCTGATCTTGGCAACGTCCCAGCCGAGCAGGCGCGCGCAATGCGTGCGCACGATCCAGTGGCCTTGCGTCGACACCCACAGCTCGGCCTGACCGTCCTCGGATACGCTGGCGATGCAGGCATGTGGCTCGATGTAACCCTGGTGCACGGGCTTGGTGGTGAACACGCGCTCGATCACGACGTCGGCCTGCTTGAAGCCCGCCGCGACGTCGCCCATGCCGAACTCGATGCGCTTGGCGACGTTCGACGGCGTCTTCGGCGCAGGCTCTACGCCGGCCGTGATCATGTCGTCGTGCAGCAGGGGCGCACCCGGTTGCATGGCCTCGACCACATCGATGACATGCGGCAGCACCTCGTAGTCGACCTTGATGAGCTTCAGCGCCCGCCTGGCAATCGAGGCGCTGGTGGCGGCCACGGCGGCCACGGGATGGCCGTCGTAGAGCACCTTCTCACGCGCCATCACGTTGCGCACGACATCGCGGTAGTTGATCATCATCTCGCCCGCCGGGATGAACTCGGAGGGCTGGTCCATGAAGTCATCGCGGGTGACGACGGCCTTGACGCCCGGCAGGGCGAGCGCGGCCGAAGCATCGATCGACTTGATGCGTGCATGCGGATGCGGGCTGCGCAACACCTTGCCGACGAGCTGGCCCGGCATGGCGAGGTCGGCGCCGAACTTGGCGCGCCCGGTCACCTTGTCGACGCCGTCCGGGCGCACGGGCCGCGTGCCGATCCACTGGAACTCGGAGCCCGGCGCGTCCTTCACCTTTTCCTGCATGACCTCAGGCTCCTCTCATCTCGGCGGCGGCATCCAGCACCGCGCGCACGATCTTGTCGTAGCCGGTACAGCGGCACAGATTGCCGGCGAGCCAGTAGCGCACCTCCGTCTCGCTCGGGTCGGGCTTCTTCTCCAGCAGAGCTTTGGCCGCAACCAGAAATCCAGGCGTGCACACGCCGCACTGTAACGCCGCGTGCTCCAGGAATTTGCGCTGCAAGGGGTGCAGCTCCTCGCCATGCGCCATGCCCTCGATGGTGGCGATCGACTTGCCGTTCGCCTCCACGCCGAGCATCAGGCAGGAGCATACGAGGCATCCGTCGACCGTGACGCTGCAGGCGCCGCAGTCGCCGGTGGCGCAGCCTTCCTTGGTGCCGGTCAGGCCGAGCTGGTTGCGCAGCACGTCGAGCAGCGTCTCGTCCGTCTCGCACAGGAACTCGACGGCATCGCCGTTCACCGTTGCCGTTACGTGATGTTTCGCCATCAGCCCTTCCTCGCCCGTTCGAGCGCAATCTGCGCGGCGCGCCGGGCGAGAACGCCCGCGACCTCGACGCGGAACTCCTTGGTGCCGCGCTTGTCGTCGATCGGCCTGCAGGCTGCCCGTGCGGCGGCGTCGAGCGTGGCCAGCGCGGCACCGTCGACCTTGCTGCCGACGAGGGCCGCCCCTGCGGCGGCCACCATCAGCGGCCGCTCGGCCACCGCACCGAGCGCGACACGGGCCGCGGTGCAGGTACCCTGACCATCGAGCGTGAGACACACGCCGCAGCCCACCACGGCGATATCCATCTCGGTGCGCGGGATGAAGCGCAGGTAGGCGTCCGCCGTACGCGGCGCCTTCGCCGGCAGAAGGAACGAGGCCACGATCTCGCCCTTGGTCAGCGACAGCCGGCGCGGCCCGATCACGATGTCCTCGACCGGGGCCTCGCGCCTTCCGCCGGGGCCAACGATCGCCACCTTTGCACCGGCGGCGATCAATGCCGGCACGCTGTCGGCGGCAGGGGAAGCGTTGCACAGATTGCCGCCCATGGTGGCCCTGCCCTGGATCTGGGTCGACCCGATCAGGTTGGCCGCCTCCACCACGCCCGGCCAAACGGCCTTGAGCCTGGGGTTCTCCTTGAGCTCCGCCCCCGTCACGGCGGCGCCGATGCGGAACGCGCCGGCCTCCTCCCCGATCTCGCGCAGCTCCGCAATGCCCTTAATGTCGACCAGCAGGGTCGGCTCAACCAGGTCGGTCTTGATCTGAACCAGCAGGTCGGTGCCGCCGGCCAGCACGCGCGCCTCCCCGCTAGCCGATGCGAGCAGAGCGACCGCCTGGTCGATGGACGAGGGCGCCTCGTATCGCATGTCGCATGCCTCTTTGTTGATCTGGCGCAAGTTCAGCATGGCACAGCGCCTCGGCTCGCGCCAACCCCACCGCAAATTACGCTTGTGCGAGCGAGGAAAAGTTTTGGCATCCAACTAATGGATGGGATATGAATCTGGAGCCTCGCCCGTCGTATGCGCCGAGCCGGGCCAAGATGTGACGCACTCCTGTAGCGTCGAACTGGAAATATTGCGACACCGCAGGGAGGAAATTCATGACCATTTCTCGCCGTAAGTTCATCGGCGCCGCCGGCGCTGCCGTGGCCATGCCCTCGTTGGCAGGCCCCGCCCGCGCCCAGGCGCCCGTAACGCTGAAGCTGCACCATTTTCTCGGACCGAAGGCGCCGGCTCACACGGCAATGCTGGAGCCTTGGGCCAAGCGCGTCGAGCAGGCGGCCGGGGGCAAGGTGAAGATCGAGCTCTATCCCTCTATGTCGCTCGGCGGCAAGCCGCCGGATCTCATCAAGCAGGTCCGTGACGGCGTGGTCGATCTGGTCTGGACCGTGAACGGCTACACGCCGGCGCTGTTCCCACGCTCTGAGGTCTTCGAGCTGCCGTTCGTGCACACGAACAACCCGCAGGCGACCAACCTGGCCATGCGCGAGATGTTCGACAAATACCTTGCGTCCGAATACGCCGGGACCAAGGTCATGTGGCTGCACGTTCATGCAGGCCAGGGCATCCACATGGTGGACGAGCCGGTCCGCAAGCCCGACGACCTCAAGGGCAAGAAGATGCGCATTCCGACGCGTACCGGCGCGTGGATTCTTGAAGCGCTGGGGGCGACGCCGATCGGCATGCCCGTGCCGGATCTGCCGCAGGCGCTGTCCAAGAAAGTGGTCGACGGGGCGCTGGTGCCCTGGGAGATCATCCCACCCCTGAAGCTGCACGAGCTGACCAAGTACCAGATCGAAGGCAAGGGACGAGTGCGCTTCGGCACCACCACCTTCCAGGTCTCCATGAACGAGGCCAAGTGGAAGAGCCTGTCTCCTGACGTTCAGAAGGCTTTCCTCGACAGCAGCGGCGTCGAATGGTGGCGCGAGGTCGGCAAGATCTGGACGAACAGCGAGGACGCCGGCATCAATCTCGTCAAGAAGGCCGGTCACACCCACATCGAACTCAGCGACGCGGAGCTGGCAGTGTTTCGCACCAAGCTCGAGCCCGTGGTGCAGCGCTGGATCGACGAGGTGTCGAAGAAGGACATCAACGGCAAGGAGCTCGTCGAGGTCGCCCGGCAAACCATCGCGAAGTACAGCAAGTAGCTCGCGCAAGGCGCCACAGACCTATGACTGAGTCATCTGCAATCAATGGGACGAGGCCCTATGGCCTCGTCCGGCGCCTCATCGAATTGTGGGCGCTGGCGGGCGGCCTGCTGCTCGTGGCGCTCGTGCTGATGAATGCCTACAGCCTGGTCGCGGACATCACGTTCCGGCGCCCGCTCGCCGGCGACTTCGAGATGGTGGAGGTGGGCGTGGCGGTGGCGGCGTTCACCTTCCTGCCCTACTGCCAGCTCACGGGGTCCAATGTCTCCGCCGACATCTTCACGCAGGGTGCGGGTCCGCGCACGATGGCGTGCCTGTCGCTGCTTTCAGGGCTCTTTGCCTTGGCGTTCGGCGCGCTCCTGACGTGGCGCATGAGCCTCGGGCTGTTGGATTACCGGCAATTCGGCGAGACGACGGCGATCACGGGCTTTCCGATATGGGTTGCTTTCGTGCCCATCGTCATCTCGCTCGCCATGCTGGTGGTCGCCTCGCTCATCTCCATGAGCGACGCATTTGCCATCGTGCGGTCGGGGGACAACGGCGCGGCCGGTTCCTGAGACGGCTGTTGGGGGATTCTCTTGGACCAGAATATCTTCGTAGGCCTGATCGGCCTTGCTGCTCTCGTCGCACTGATCGCCATTCGCGTGCCGATCGCCTATTCGATGATCCTGGTCGGAGGAATCGGCACCGCCATCCTCAACGGTCCGGCCATTGTGCTTTCCCAGCTCAAGGGGCTCGCCTACTCGCAGTTCTCCATCTACGACCTGTCGGTCGTGCCCATGTTCGTGCTCATGGGATATCTGGCGTCGCATTCGGGGCTGAGCCGCGATTTGTTTCGCGCCGCCAACGCCTGGCTCGGCTGGATGCGCGGCGGGGTGGCGATGGCGGCGATTGCCGCCTGCGCCGGCTTCGGTGCAGTGTGCGGCTCTTCGCTGGCGACCGCCTCCGCCATGGGGCAGGTGGCCCTGCCCGAGCTGCGCCGCTACAAGTACGCGCCGGCACTCGCCACCGGCACGCTCGCTGCCGGCGGCACCTTGGGCATCCTGATCCCGCCGTCGGTGGTCCTCATCATCTATGCCATCATCGTCGAGGCCAATATCGTCACGATGTTCATGGCGGCGTTCATTCCCGGCCTGATCGCCGTGGCGTTCTTCCTGTTGACGATTGCGATCTACGTGTGGGTGCGTCCCGAGAGCGGGCCGAAGGGCGCGCGGGTGAGCCGCCGCGAGTTCTTCGAGGCGACCGTCGGGGTGATGCCGGTCGCCATCGTGTTCGGCCTTGTGATCGGGGGCCTCTATCTGGGTTTCTTCAATCCGACGCCCGCGGCCGCCATCGGCGTTTTCCTGGTCGGCGTTTATGGCATTGCCCGGCGCACGGTCAAGTGGGCGCAGGTTCGGCTGTCGCTGCTCGATACCGCCAAGACTACGGGCATGATCTATCTGATCCTGCTCGGCGCCGAGATGCTCAAGATCTTCATGTCGCGGGGCGGCGTGCCGCAGGCCGCGGCCGAGATGGCGGTGGCGAGCGGCCTTGGCCCCTATGCCGTCCTCACCATCCTGATCGTGGCGCTCATTTTTCTCGGCTGCCTGATGGATTCACTGTCCATGATCCTTCTTGTCGTGCCCTTCTTCTGGCCGGTCATTTCGGCATTCGACTTCGCCATGAGCCAGGACGACCTGAAGATCTGGTTCGGCATCCTCGCATTGATCGTGGTCGAGCTCGGCCTCATCACACCGCCGGTCGGCATGAATGTCTTCGTCATCAACTCGCTCGCCAAGGACGTGCCGATGCGCCAGACCTTTGCGGGCGTCATGCCGTTCTTCTTTGCCGAACTGATCCGCGTTACGCTCCTCGTAGTGTTTCCGGCCATCACGCTCGTTCTGCCGCATCTGCTCAAGGGTTAAGCAGTCACGGCGCAATATCCAACCGCAGTGCAGCTTGGAGCATGCAGGACCCGGGCGATATCGGTTCGCACCGGAGCGGAGGATGCGCAACAAAGCGCATTGCGCTAGAGTTTCGGGCAACAACACTCACAGGGAGGAAGTTCATGACGATTTCTCGCCGCAGGTTCATTGGCGCAGCCGGCGCGGCCTTGGCCGCACCAGCGATAGCGCGCCCGGCCTTTGCCCAGGCCCAGGTGACCCTGAAGCTGCATCACTTCCTGCCGCCAGTCTCCAACGGGCACACCAAGATGCTGGCGCCGTGGGCAAAGGCCGTCGAGCAGGACTCCGGCGGCAAGATCAAGATCGACATCTTTCCCTCCATGCAGCTCGGCGGCACCCCGCCGCAGCTCTACGACCAGGCGCGCGACGGCGTCGTCGACATCGTCTGGACACTGCCTGGCTCGACGGCCGGAAGGTTCCCGACCACGGAGGTCTTCGAGCTGCCCTTCGTCGGCGCCCGGCGCGGCATCGTCAATGCTCGGGCCTCCCAGGAGTTCGCCGACGCCAACCTCGGCAAGGAGACGAGCGACATCAAGCTGCTGAGCTATTGGTCGCACGATCACGGCCTGATCCACGCGACCAAGCCGGTCAAGACGATGGGCGACCTCAAGGGGCTGAAGCTCCGCTCCCCCACGCGGCTCGCCGGCGAGGCCCTCAAGGCGCTGGGCGCCACGGCCGTGCCCATGCCCATCCCGCAGGTGCCCGAAAGCCTGGCGCAAAAGGTGATCGACGGCTGTGTGGTGCCCTGGGAGGTCGTGCCCGCCATCAAGCTGCACGAGCTCGTCAAGAACCACACGGAGATCCCCGGCTCGCCGACGCTCTACACGGCCAGCTTCTTCCTGGCTATGAACAAGACCAAGTACGAGGGCCTGCCGGCGGACCTCAAGGCCGCCATCGACAAGAATTCGGGCATGAAGTTCGCCGAGCTCGCGGGCAACATGTGGGACACCGCCGGCGCCGCCGTGCTCGAGATGGTCAAGAAGCGCGGCAACACCATCACGTCGATCTCCGCGGAGGAGAAGGCGAAGTGGGTGAAGACGACGGGGCCGGTCATCGACGCCTGGATCAAGCAGGTCAAGGACAAGGGTCTCGACGGCGGCAAGCTGCTCGAGCAGGCCCGCGCCCTCGTCGCGAAGTACGACAAGGCGTGACGCGAGCCCGCCGACGGACTGTCACGAGTGCACCAGTCCGCGCTGCCATCCTCGCGCTTGTCGCGGGAATCCAGCTCTCAGCAGGCTCCGGCGCTTGCTGATGGCTGGATGGTCGGGACGCTCGGAACGACTCCGAGGGCAGCGAGCCCGACCATGACGAAGTGGATGGGAGGCGTAGGCGTGCGAGCGCTGCGGCCCTTCAGAGAGGGGCCCAGTTCGTCCGTCCGATAGGCTACACTGGGAGCCCGCCCCAAGAGCAAGAGCCAGGGCGGGCTCCAGGGGAGGGGGAAGTTCAATGACCGGTGCCGATGCCGCGGCGCAGCCTTTGCCGCCATCGCTGATCGAGCGGCTGTCGGGCGGCGTTGCCTTGCTGGGCGGCCTGCTGTCGCTCTGTACCGCGCTGCTCGTCGTCGTCAGCGTCATCGGGCGCAGGTTCTTCGACTCGCCGATCAACGGCGACTTCGAGCTGGTGCAGATGGCGACGGCGATCGCCATATTCAGCTTCCTGCCGTACTGCCAGAGCCGGCGCGGCAACATTCTGGTCGATACCTTCAC
This sequence comes from Hyphomicrobiaceae bacterium, assembly GCA_008933705.1. Taxonomy (GTDB): domain Bacteria; phylum Pseudomonadota; class Alphaproteobacteria; order Rhizobiales; family Hyphomicrobiaceae; genus AWTP1-13. Next base: position 47,491 of record WBUN01000005.1, on the reverse strand, counting down.
GACTTGGCTGCCGCCGCGCACGAATGCCTATATCGATGCGTTCTGGGACATCGTCTATGCGGGCATGATGGGGGTCATCACGGTCTGCCTGTTCACCGGCGTTCTCGAGCACTACCGCAGCCGGCAGACGACCATGCTCCTGCAGCTCATCGTGTGGCCGGCGCTCGCCGTCTGCGCCGCGCTGTCGCTGCTCCTCGTGCTCGTCGCATTGACGACGGCCGTGAGGCTGGTCAGGGGACGGGCATGAGCGGCGTCGCCCTCGCAGCGGTCGGCTTCGGTGCGATGCTCCTGCTCATCGCCCTGCGCATGCCCATAGGCCTGTCGATGCTCGTCGTCGGCTCGATCGGCTACATTCATCTGTCGAGCTGGCAGGCGTTCTTCGCCTACATGAAGACCAATCCCTACTACCAGTTCGCCAACTACACGCTGTCCGTCATTCCCCTGTTCATTCTGATGGGCGCTCTTGCCGAGCGCTCGGGCATATCCACCAGCCTCTTCAAGGCCGCGGAAGCGTTTGCCGGCCGCCTCAAGGGCGGACTGGCGATGGCGGTGATCTGGGCCTGCACGGCCTTCGGCGCGATCTGCGGCTCCTCGGTCGCCACCACGGCGACGTTCGGCAGAGCGGCCCTTCCCGAGCTGCAGCGCTACAAGTACGACGCGGGACTCGCCACCGGCACGATCGCGGTCGGCGGTACGCTCGGTATTCTCATTCCCCCGTCGATCATTCTCGTCGTCTATGCCATCACCACAGAGCAGAACATCGCCAAGTTGTTTCAGGCGGCCTTGCTTCCGGGCCTGATGGCCGCGCTCTTCTACACCTTCTCCATCGCCTGGAATGTCCGTCGCCGCCCGCATCTGGCACCCCCGGCAAACGAGCAAATCGCCGATCGCAGGCAGGCCGTGCTGAGCGTATGGCCCGTGCTCCTCGTCGCCGTCACCGTGATCGGGGGCATTTATGGCGGCATCTTCACGCCGACGGAGGGCGCAGCCTTCGGCGCCGTCGCCATGCTGCTGGTCGGCCTGGCCCAGCGCAGGTTGAGCCTCACGGGCATCGTCGAGAGCATCAAGCAGACGGCGGAGACCTCCGCCATGATCTTCATCATCCTGCTTGGCTCGGAGGTCTTCGATGCATTTCTCGCTCTGTCCAGGCTGCCCGAGGCGGCCGCGGAGCTTGTCGGCCATTCCGGGCTGCCGCCGTACGCGATCATGATATCGCTGATGCTCTTCTACATTCTGCTCGGCGCCGTCATGGACGAACTCGCCATGATCCTGCTGACGCTGCCGGTCTTCTTCCCCATCGTTCAGGCGCTGGACTTCGGCCTGCCGGCCGAGGAAGTGGCGATCTGGTTCGGCATTCTTGTCCTGATCGTGGTCGGAATCGGCCTCACCGCACCGCCGATAGGCCTCAACGTCTTCGTCATCAGCTCGATTGCCAAGACGGTTCCCATCACCTCGACCTACCGGGGCGTGTTGCCGTTCATCTTCGTGGACGTCATCCGGCTGGGTCTTGTCATCGCATTCCCAGGGCTTGCGCTCTGGCTCGTGCGGCTGTTGAGTTAAGCCCGACAGTCGGCTTTCTCCAATCCTCGCCATCACCGGAGTGAATGCATGCCCAAAGGCTACTGGATCGCACACGTCACGGTCACGAACCCCGAGCGCTACAAGGATTATGTCGCAGCCAATGGGGTCGCCTTCCGCAAATACGGCGGACGCTTTCTGGTGCGCGGCGGGCCGTCCGAGACGGTCAAGGGCAACCTGAAGGCCCGCCACGTCGTGATCGAGTTCGACAGCCTCGCCACGGCCAAGGCGTGCCATGAATCGCCGGAATATGCGGCTGCAGCCAAGATCCGCGACGAGGCCGGCGACGTCGACCTCGTCATAGTCGAAGGCTATGACGGCTGACTCCAAGGCCGGTCAAGCCAGGAGAGCGGCGGCTGGAGCCCCGCGCCCTTGCGCCTGCCCACGCCGCAAGCTAGCTATGCCCCGCCGATGTAGGCGCACAACGCAACGGGACCCTCGACCATGACCACGCACTCCCTTCTCCTTCTCCCTGGCGACGGCATCGGGCCGGAGGTCATGACGGAAGTCGAGCGGGTCGTGGCCTTCTTCAACAAGAAGGGAAAGGCCAAATTCAAGACCGAGACCGATGTTGTCGGCGGCGCCGCCATCGACAAGCACGGCGTGCCGCTCACGGCCGGGGCGCTTGCCAAGGCACAGGCGGCCGATGCCGTCATCTTCGGCGCGGTCGGCGGCCCGAAGTGGGACAAGGTGGCCTATGACAAGCGCCCGGAGGGCGGCCTGCTTGCGCTGCGCAAGGAACTCGACCTGTTCGCAAACCTGCGCCCGGCCATCTGCTATCCGGCGCTGGCCGAAGCCTCCTCGCTCAAGCGCGAGCACGTCGAGGGCCTCGACATCCTCATCCTGCGCGAGCTGACCGGCGGCACCTACTTCGGCGAGCCCAAGGAGATCGTCACGCTCGAGGACGGCCAGAAACGCGCCGTCGACACCACCGTCTACACCACGCGCGAGATCGAGCGCATCGCGCGCGTCGCCTTCGACTTGGCGCGCAAGCGCAGAAACAAGGTGCACTCTGCCGAGAAACGCAACGTCATGAAGACGGGCGTGCTGTGGAACGAGGTGGTCACCGCCACGCACGCGCGCGAGGCCAAGGACGTGGAGTTGCACCACATCCTGGCCGACGCCTGCGCCATGCAGCTCGTGCGCAACCCCAAGCAGTTCGACGTGATCGTCTGCGACAACCTGTTCGGCGACATGCTGTCGGACGAGGCGGCGATGCTGACGGGCTCCATCGGCATGCTGCCCTCCGCCTCGCTCGGCGCCCCAGACCCCAAGACCGGCAAACGCAAGGCGCTCTACGAGCCGGTGCACGGTTCAGCGCCCGACATCGCCGGCAAAGGCCTCGCCAACCCGATCGCGGCCATTGCCAGCTACGCCATGGCGCTGCGCTACTCCTGCGGCCTCGCCAAGGAGGCCGATCTCATCGACAAGGCGATCGCCAATACCCTCGCCCGCGGACTGAGAACCGCGGATATCCTGCAGCCGAACATGCGCAAGGTGGGCACCGCCGAGATGGGCCAAGCCATTCTGGAAGAAATAGAAAAGCTGGCTGCTGCCTGACAGCGGTCAATTGCTCCACGACTCTCCCCTGTTTGCGGCGGTCGACCGCTTCGATTGTTGCTGAGATCGTGCTCTAGTTGCAGAGCATAGATTTTGATTCGGTGCCCCAAGGGCGCTTTCGGCGGGGGATGAATACATGAACGCTCTCAACGAGCTGCGCGCCGGTCTTTGTGCGGTGGCGAAGCGGTCCGTCGGCCTCATGAGCGCATGCGGCAACGAGGAAAGCACCAAGCTTTACCTCGCGTTGCCCGTGATCGGCCTGTTCGGGTACGACTACTCCAATCCCTACGAGGTCTACCCGCAGCACGCCGCCAATTCCGATCCCAATCAGCCAAACAAGGTCGATCTGGCGGTTCTGCGCGACGGCAAGCCCGTCATAGCCATCGAATGCAAGAAGGTCGGCACCGATCTCGCGGAGGCGCGCGAGGGGCTGCGCACGTACTACAACGCCGTGCCGACCTGCAAGCTCGGCATACTGACCAACGGCATCGTCTTCGAATTCTTCGTCGACTCGGCCGAGCCCGACAAGATGGATCAGGATCCATTCCTCACGCTCGACCTGGAGAGCGTGTGGCGCAACGGCGTCCCCGACGAGGTTCTGGATGCGCTCATCCATGTCACCAAGGCCAGCTTCGATCCCGAGTCTATCGCGGAGATGGCGCACGTGCGCCTGGTCAAGAAACGCCTGCGCACGTCGCTGGTCGAGGAAGCCAATGCGCCATCGGAGGAGTTCTGCCGCTTCTTCCTGCAGCGGGCGGGCCTCAGGCACGTGCGCAAGGGCGCCATCGACCGCTACTACGGTCCCCTCATAAAGTCCGCGTTCGAGGAGGCGTTGGTGATGCCCGCGGTGCAACGCCTGCGCACCGATCCGACGTCGGAGGGCAAGGTCACCTCGCTCAACCTGCATCAGATCGGCCAGCGCATCGTCACCAGCGAGCGGGAGCTGGCGATCGTCAATTACGTGCGCCGCCGCCTGGCCTTCCTGGTGTCCGAGGAGGCGCTGTTCAACGCCATTGACCAGGTGGAGTTCAAGGACAACGTCGGCAAGCTGACTGTCTACTACGCCAACGACCGCAAGGGCCGGCTCTTCGACTACATCGAGGGCGGCGAGGGTTTCGACAAGTTCATCTTCCCGGCGCCCTACGGCGAGATCGTCACCAAGAGCGTGCTCGACATCGACGAGCCGCTCAAATCCACGTTCTCCTCGCGCGTGCGCGAGCTCGGGCCGTTGCAGCCGGTGGAGCGCTTGGCGCGGATCGCCTGATCGAAGGGGCGGATGAAATCCGCCCCTTGCGCGGCTACGGCACGATAAGCGGCTCGCCGAAGCCGTACGTCTTGCGCAGGCAGGCGCAGATTTCGCCGTGCGTGACGTTGGCCTCGGCAGCTTCGACACACTTTTCGAATACGTTCTGATCCCGGCTGTCGGCGGCGCGCGTCAGGGCATCGAGCGCCTGCTGCACTGCCGTCCGGCTGCGGTCGGCCTTGAAGCGCCTCAAGCGCTTGACCTGCGCGTCGATCTTCTTCCGCGGCGGCGGTCTCAGCGCCTCGCGCTCCATCTCGTCCCCGGCGGGCACGCGATACTTGTTCACGCCGACCACCGTCTGCGCACCTGCCTCCACCTTCTCCTGGAAGGCCAGCGCCGAGTCGCCGCAGATCCTCTGCGCCAGCCCCGATTCCACGGCCGCGTACATGCCGCCTGCCGCATCGATCCGCTCGATCACGGCACAGATCTTCGCCTCCATCTCATCGGTCAGCGCTTCGACATAGTAGGAGCCGCCGAGCGGATCGATGACGTCTGTCAGGTGCGCTTCCTCCTTGAGGATGTTCTGCGTGGAGACCGCAATGCGCGCAGCCTTCTCGGTCGGCACCGACAGCACCTCGTCGTAGGCGTCCGTGTGCAACGACTGCAGCCCACCGAAGATGCCGGCCATGGCCTGCGCCGTCACGCGGGCAATGTTGTTGAGCGGCTGCTCGCGCGTCAGGTCGACGCCGGAGGTCTGCCCGTGGAACTTGAAGCGCCAGGACTTTGCATCCTTGGCTCCGAACCGCTCGCGCGCAAGCCGCGCCCAGACGCGCCGTCCCGCGCGGAACTTGGCGACTTCCTCGAAGAAGCTGATGGAAATGTCGAAGAAGAAGGTGAAGCGGGGCAAGAACTGGTCCGGGTCCCAGCCCCGCGCCAAGCAATCATTGGCATACTGGATGGCCGAGGACAGGGTCAGCCCCATGGCCTCGGCCGGCGTGGCGCCCGCCTGCTGCATGTGCTGGCCCACGATCGACAGCGGGTTCCACTGCGGCAGGTGGCGGCGCGCGAAGGCGATATGGTCCATCAGAACGCGCCGCGCGCCTGCAAGCGCAAGGCGGAAGAACATGTGGTTGGCGACGAAGTGCGAAAGATAGTCCGACTGGTTCGACGTGCCGGAGATACGCGCCCATGGGACGCCGCGGCGTTTGGCTACGGCAAGCTCGAGCGCCAACAGCGTGAACGGAGAGGGATCGTTCAGCGCCGTTGAGATATCACCGATCGGAATGCCGTCGAGGCAGATCTCCATGTCCTCGACCGAGTTCACGGTCACGCCGCAGGTGCCGAGAATTTCAGGCGGCATCTCGTCGGCATCGTAGCCGCGATAGACCGAGTTGCACGGAATGAGCGAGATGGCGGTGGCGCCGTGCGCGAGGATGGTCTTCAGGCGCGCATTGTAGTCCTCGGGCACGCCGAGGCCGATCAGCTGGCGCTGCGTCCAGGTGCGCCCGCGATGCATCGTGGGGTAGATGCCCCGCGTCATGGGAAGCTGGCCCGGGAAGCCCAGGCTTTCCATGTAGCGCTTGTCCGACCAATCCTCCGGCGTGTAGATCGGCTTGATGTCTATGCCGGAGCGGTTCCTCGGGTTGGCCGCGTCGCCAAGGCCCGCTTGCACCTCGGCCCGCCAGCGCCCGCGCGCCTCGTCGAAGTTCGACAACGGCAGTGGCACCGGCTTGGACGCCGCCGCCGTGGCCTGCGCTTTCGGCCGCTTGGTCATACCAGCGCCTCCCTCTCCTTGGCTGCACGCGATTGCGCGGCGAGATCGGCCACGATCGCTACGATTTCCTCCCGCGAAGCGCCAGGGTGAAATACGTGTTGGACGCCCGCCTTCCTGAGCTTCTTCTCGTCCTCGTCCGGCACGATGCCGCCGACCACGATCGGGATCTTGTCGAGATGTACCCTCTTCAAAGCCTTTATCAGCTTCGGCACCAGCAGGTGGTCTGTGGCCAGTGAGGAGATGCCGATGACGTCGATGTCCTCGTCCTCGACCAGGCGCACGACCTGCGCGATCTCCTGCCACGGTGGCGTGTAGACCACCTCCATGCCGGCATCGCGCAGGAAGGCCGCCACCACACGGCTGCCGCGATCGTGTCCATCCAGTCCGATCTTCGTGACGAGCACTTTTGGCGGATGGCTCGTCTGCTTGCTGCTCATTTGCTTGATCCCGTGCGGGCCACGCCGTGGCGCAGCGTTGCAACGAACTGGCGGGCAAGGCCTGCGGCGTCGGCACGGCCGGCGCCACGCTTGTACCAAGTCTGCGTATGATTGAGCGCGCCGAGCAGCATCAGACGCAGCACCGTGCGGTCGGTATCCGGGGCGAGGTCCAGCGCTTCGATCATTGCCTCGAAGCGCGCCTCGTAGCCGTCGCGCAGGCGGCGCAGATCACGCGCCGCCTCGGGTACATCGGTCGGGATGACACGCACGATGACGCGCGCGAACCCGGCATTGGCGAGCAGAGCCTCCAGATGGGCGCGCATGCCGGCGGCCAAGCGCGCCCACGGCTCGGCGATGCCGGCGATGGCGCCATCCACAGCCTCGCCGATGCGGCGCACACCCTCCTCGTAGACCGCGACCAGCAGCCGGTCCTTGGAGGGGAAATGCACGTAGATGGCGCCAACCGTGATGCCGACCTCGCGCGCGATGTCGCGGATGGAGGTAGCCGCATAGCCGTGGCCGGCGAAACATTCCGCCGCCACCGCCAGGATGCGCCATCGCGTCTGATCTTCCGCGCGCGGCCTGGGGGCGAGCTTGGCCTGTACCATGGTCGCGGTCCTGCCTGATGAGATGAGTGAACGTTCGTTCATTATAGACTAGAGAGTGCCGCCCCGGCTTGTCAATGCCTGCGGGCCGCAGGGGGCTCGTGTGCCGCCGAGCCAGCCGCAGCGCCAGCAACTTCATCATTCCTTGGACTGGCACTCCCCCTTCATCGCGATCCTGACGATCTTGAAGTACCGCGACACTGCCAACCAGTGGCGGTGGACCTTAGAGGCCGCGAACGGGCGCAAGATCGCCAATTCCGGCGAAGGAACCCCATGGCAACCCCCGTCGCCCTACCCACGTCTGTACCCACGTTTCGTTCGTGAATTGTACCAGACGGCCACGGATCTCGAAAAGCGCCAGGCTGGCATCAAGTCGATGAAATTATTGCACTTTTTGGATATCGTCGGATTTCGCCGAACAGTCAGTTGGCGGAGACGGAGGGATTCGAACCCTCGATACGCCTTTACAGCGTATAACGGTTTAGCAAACCGCCGCCTTCAGCCACTCGGCCACGTCTCCATCGAGGCAGGGCAGGCACTTAGCACACTCGCGGACGCGTGATAACCCAAAATTGGCACCGGATTGGCACCGAAAACCCGGATCACCGTTCGCCGGTCGTTCGCATGGCGGCCTCGATCAGGTTGGCCGTCGTGGTGTCGGACCTGCCGAATAGATGCCCGTAGACGCGCAGCGTCACGATTGGGGAGCTATGTCCAAGCCGGCGACTGATCGTGACCACATCGCCGCCGCCTGCGATGAGTACGCTTGCGTGAGTGTGCCGGAGAGCATGGAACATAACGCGCGGCAGCTTCAAGGAAGCGCAGGCGCGTCGCCAATCTCGGCTCAGGTTGTCGGGCGACAAGGGTGATCCGTCGTGGGTGCAGAACACCAGCGCCTCAGGCTCAAGCCTGCCGAGGCCTAGTTGCAGGCGCATTTCGAGCTGGCGGCGGCGGAGTGCCCGCAAGTCTACCATTGCGCTCGCCGGCAGGGTGATCGTCCGGCGCCCGTGCTTGGTCTTGGGCGGCTTGAATCGCAATCCGGCTTTGGTCTCTTCAAGAGCGCGCTCCACCCTCAGGAACCCTCCATCGAGGTCGATGTCCGTCCACCGCAGCGCCAACAGCTCGCCGCGCCGCATGCCAGAAGCAAGCGCGAGAGAGCTGATGTACTGCAAAGGGTGGCCGACGATCGCCCGCATCATTGCGGCGATCTGTTCGGGATTGAGGATCTCAATCTCTCGCTCCTCGACCTTCGGCGGGCCGATCACGCTGGCGACGTTGCGCGATAGGATCTCGGTTTCGACGGCGCGCTGCAGCGCCCGGTGCAGAACGCGGTGTGCGTGGCCGACGGTCCGCGCTGACAGCTTCTTGCCGTCCGCACCATCCTTCAGAAGGATTCCATGCCAATCGTGCACGGCTGCCGGCCGAAGCTTCTGCAACGCGATGCTGCCAAGGTGCGGAATGATCTGGCGCTCAGCGAGCTCTCGGTATCGCTCCAGCGTCTTCGGCGACAGGTCGTTTGTGCCGTCGAGCCAGGCGCGAAGATATTCGGCGATCGTGGTCTTGCTGGGCTCGACCAGCGTGCCGGCATCGGCGGCGCTGAGGACGCGCGTAAGCTCGCGCTCGGCGTCCTGGCGCTTGCCCCTTACGGTGACGTAGCGCGTTCGCCGTTTGCCCGTGCTGTCGGGGGCCAGTTCGAACTTGATGCGCCAGCTCGACTTGCCGCGGCGGGTGATGTTGCCCCTCAAACGTCCCCTCCCTCTGCAGGTGAGCGCAGGGAGCCAAAGCTAACGAAAACGGCGCGCACCAGCTACCGATCGATGTGCGGCCGGCAGTTGATTTGCACAAGTGAGCGCGCTGAGCGGCAGCGTTCCGGCCCCAAGGCAACGCCAGGGCTCACGCAGATCACCTGAAAATGCCATTGTTTCACCCGGTTCGATCAACGCATTGCCGCCATTTCGAGGCGCCCGGTGCAAGAAAATCTTGCCGTTTCGCGAAATAAAAATGTGTTACGTCATTAGGTTAGGCGCAGTGATGGGCGCTTCACCTGAAATGACTTTTGTTTCACGTGTAAAAATTCGTGCGAATAGTCAATTTCCATATTGCATTTCATCGACGATGCACGAAACTAGTCGGTAACGCGAAGGTATATGGGCAGCACGACATGGATGAAGTGGCGACGATGAGCAAGGTGACTATGAGCGTGCCGGAGGCGGCGAAGCGCTTGGGAATCGGCCGCAACCAAGCCTACGAGGCTGCGCGGCAGGGCGAAATCCCCTCAATCCGAGTGGGCAAACGGATCCTGGTGCCCGTTGTGGCGTTTGAGCGCCTGCTCCAGGACTGCAACAGGCACTAGCGCAAAGGGTGGGGTGCGTGCTTTCAGGCCTGAGATCGTTGTTGCAACCGAGACCCTCGCGGCGGGCGCGACAGTCGCGCCCGGCCGGCATGGTCAGCGCCCGTGTGGTGCTAGCCGACTCCCCTGCGACTCCAACACGGTGGCGCGAGTGGCAGTCGGCGGAGGCTCACGCATCCGCACTATGGCGTTGGCTCCGAACGAAGAACCTCGTCGATGGCGCGATCCTCGCGCGCGACCTCAAAGAGCTGCACCGCGAGATGTGCGCTGAGCTGGGCTGGATGCCCAGGAAATGGAATCCGGTTGGCCACGCACTGGCGCTGCTCACGACCGGCGGGCGCAAGATCTATGCGCACGTTGGCGATCAGCGGTTGCGGATCTACCCGTTGCCGCGGTCGAAGCGCTCGGCCGAGCGTCGGAGCGCAGAACGTCGCGAGCACACCGAGAAAAACAAAAAAGCCTCGAGTTTGTGTGAACCGCCCCATCGTTCCAGCGATGGAGCACAACCTAAACGTGGGCCGCAAATTTCTATGCCACAGTCGCATATCACGAATCAGCGAAATGGACAAGCGCGGCCGCCATTGATTTGGAGGCGCCATGCAGTGTGGTCAACAACGCAGTGACCCGGCTCTCCGTTCACGCTTGACGGCTGAACGAAAAACAATTTTCATTTCTGAACTACGGGAGTTCGCTCGCCACGAGCGCCTGCGTCGTCAGGCGGAATCGATGACGCGCGAACAGCTCGCCGCCTTTGACGGTCTTGGCCGCCTTCGCGCCGGTCGCCTAGCGACGATTGAAGGCCTCGTTCGATACAGTCGCGAAAATCCGCGGTCGGACGTCACGATGGCGTTGTTCGTGTTGATCGCTGCGCTATCGGACAACGACGACGGCTGCTGCACCCTGTCGATCGCGCGGATGGCTGCGCTGTTCGCGCGCGACCGCAGAAACGTCACGGTGGCTCTGAGTCGTCTCGATGCTGCTGGGGTCATCTCCCGCGAGGAGCGGACGGGGGAGACGATGCGGTGCTGGCCGGTCGTCCATCGTAGTTTCGGACAGGCAGGACCGCAGCCAATCTGGCTTGTAGATGCCCATTCACCGCCATCAGTAAAGAGGGGCAGGCCGGCGAAAACCCCTGATGACAACATCACCCCTTTTTCCGCAAAACCCCTGACGTCGGCATCACCCCATTTCGACAATACCCCTGATGTCGACGTCATCCCATTTCGCGGAAAACCCCTGACGTCGACGTCACCCAATCCTACTAAGGGAGAGGATGATGAAGAAGAAGGGGAGAGAGGGGGCTCTGATGCGTCTGCAAGTCAAGAAGGAGACGTGCCGGCCTCGTCATGGGAGGAGCGGCTCGAGACGGCGCGGTGCGCGTGGCTAAACTCTCCAGATGCACGTAGTGACGTGCGCGCGCGGCACGAGACCGTCCGTTTTGTCCGGCAACAGATAGCCATTCGGACGACAGGGGGGCGTGTGCCGGAACTCTGTAACCAAGCCATGCATGAGGCTGGGTGCGATCTGCTGAGTCGAGCTCCTGGGCTGGCCGGTGCGTCGCGAACAAACGAACGGTTTCGCAGCTACCTCGGCAGGGTTTTCGAGACGAGGTTGTCTAGACTCGAGGAGGCACAGCGCGAACGGTCGGCGCATGAGGCCATCGCGAGTGAAGTTGTGGTGGCGCGCAGGTCGCACACCTACCCGGAAGCCTTCGAGGCGTTCTGGTCGGCCTACCCCGACCGGACGAACAACTCGAAGCCGAAAGCACTCGAGGCGTGGAAGCGGCTTACGCTGGAGCAGCAGAACCAGGCGACGGTCTCGCTGTCGAACTTCGCGCAATTCCTCCGTGATCGGCCCGATCACCCGTGCATCCATGCCGAGCGCTACCTGAAGCATCATCGCTTCGAGGGGTTTCTTGCTGCACCTCCGCCACCAAAGGGCGGTCGCGATGCCGGCTCGGGCCCGCATCCGCCTGCGTCGCAGCGACCAAGGCCCTACTGGTGGCGCAACAATCCCAACGTCAAGCACCTCACGCCAGAGCGCTGGCGCAAGGCCATCAACGAATGGGCGAACGGCACGTGGCCGGTCGACGTGCTCGGGCCCGTTCCCGGCACCGAGGGCTGTCTGATCCCGGAAGATCTCATCCAGGAAATGAGGCTCACGGACGTTTACACCGAGAAAGGGATCAAGCGCGCATGAGCCGCCGCCTGACAGCAACGCCCAACGCCCAAGCGGCTCACGAAGGCCTGCAAGCCGCCGGCCGACTCGGCCACGGCATCCACATTCCGTGGGCCAGACGCTCGCCGGACGAGCGTCGGAGGGCTTTCGCGGGCGGTTTTTATCCGCAGCCGAGGGAGCGCCTCGATGCGCCGGCTGCCAAGGAGATCGCTGCTGCGTGCGAGCCGACGGCGGCTCATATCGGCTTTGCCAACGGTATCGCGATCCAGCCGGACGAAAGCCCGGTGGCCTTCGATGCGTCACTCGCGCGCAGGTCGCAATGTGCCAAGTCTGTGGCTGGGCCGACATCTCGGCGCAGGCAGAAGCCGAGTTGATGTTTGAGGAGAAGCTGGCAAAGGCGCACAGCCAAGTGGCGAAGCGGTGAGTGGCGAGGGACAACATGACAAGTGTTAAGGGTTGGGACACGCAGGGTGTCACAGGCCTGGGCCTCCTCAGCGACGGGCGGCTCAAACTGGAATTCACTGGCACCAACGGTGAGAAGCGCAACGTATTCATGCCGGCAGACATAATCCCACAACTCGTTGCGTCTCTGATCGCATTCAATGACAAGATGCCGCCAGGGAAAGCGCTCGAAGAAGGCACTCACCTGCTTGGCATCAAGCATTTTGCTGTGGGGTCGAGTGATTCAGGTGGGGAGTTCGTGTTGGCTTTGACGACGGGCGACAACCTGCAGATGCGCTTTCTGATGGGGGGCGAGACCATAGAATTGCTGGCCGCGGGGCTCGCGTCGGCGCTGAAGAAGCATGGACGATCCATAGAGTCTCAGCACCCCAGCGGAAAAAAGCACTGAGCGTTCGAAGTCGTGCGCGCACGAATATCGAGTGCGCCGCCTTACGCCCAAGCTTGACCAGATTCGACGAATCAGTCATATGTTTTGCTAACGTGGAATTTTCCGCCCGCAGCGCATCCAGCGCTCGCGGGCTTTGTGTTTTGGAGGCGGGCAAATGGCCACCCAAACGATCACGCTCATCAAGGCGAAAGAGGTTCAGGAACTCCTGGCGGTCAGCCGCGACAAGCTGCGCCAGCTGATCCGCGACGGCGTTGTTCCGCGGCCGATTCAGCTCGGTCCGAAGACGCGGCGCTGGGATCGGGCCGAAGTCCTCGCTTGCGTGCGAGCCCGGTCCGCGGCCTGAGGCGTTGAAGAGATCAGCGCAACGATCGAGCCGCCTTTAGGCAGCTTTTTTGTTGGGAGGCAAGCCATGGACACAACGAAGGCGTCGTACGCCAAGGCGGCGCGGATGTGCGAGCGATGTGGCGAGCGTCCCCGTGCCGCCGGCGGCAAAGTCTCGCGTTGTCTCTCCTGTCTTCGCGTTGATGTCGATCGAGATCGCCAGGAGCGTCAAGCGCGGCGCCGAGAGAGGGATGCATGTCGATCCGACCCATCCTGACCTTACCCAGGAAACCGCACGCCCTCCTCACGCTTCCGATAGACCGCAGAGCGAGGATCTGGGATCCGGTCAAGGTCTTGGAGCGTGTTACGGCTCGCCTCGTAGACGATCCCGCGGCGGTTCGCCGAGCGTTTCTTAACCCGGACGGGCAAGGACTTAATCGGCTGCTATTCGCCGACATCGATGCTGACAATCGTCTGGTGATCAACGTGGTCGCGGTGTTTCGAGCGGCGGCCGCGATTTTCGGTGGTCGGGTTCAACTGCCGCCAGATGTTGATGCCCGGGCCAGGGCCGCCCTGACCGAGTTCTATCGGCGTCGCCTCGGGCTGCCTGCGCCGGCGTCGTCGTTCACTCTGGAAGAATTTGAAGCGTTGCGCGCGAGCGATCGCGAGGCACGGTTGCGCGGGCTTGGCGTGTCGCGGTCGCTCGCGAAAAAACTGTGCTGGTCAGAAAGGCCACGCAGTGCAGCTACGGCGAGAGAGATTGCGGAATTGCTGAAGGCGATCACGAGCGCCGCTGCGCCCAGCGCGCGGCAGCCAGCCTAGCCGCAACTTTCATCGAACATCGAGGATCAGTCATGGCCAGGCGCCCTCGCGCCGGGCGCGCTGCTGTTGCGCCCACAATGAAGACGTGCGCCGATTGCGGGCGCACTGTCTCCGGCGACCGGATGAAGCGTAATGCGCGTGGACGGACCGGTCGCATCTGCAAGGCATGTGACGCAGCCCGTGCGCGCAAACACTATTGGCACGATGTCGACGCAACCAGACTGAGGCGGCGCGAGATTCGAAACGCTGATCTGCATCGGTATCGCGGCTACCGACGTGCGTCTCGCCTCAGGCATCTCGAGCGCGAGCGTGCACGGTGCCGTGAATACGCCCGCTCCGAGCGCGGTCGCGCGGTCAACCGTCTTGCCGTCGCGCGTTGGCAATCGGCGAATCCGGAGAAGGTCGCGGCCAGCCGCGAGCTGCGGCGCGCGGTGCAACGCGGCGTGGTTCGGAAGCCGACCGTCTGCGAGATTCTCGACTGCACCCGGGCCGGCATCTTGCACGGACACCATCAAGATTATCGACGGCCACGCGATGTGGTCTTCGCCTGCAGCCGGCACCACGAGGAAATCCATCATCGCGAGCCGCTCCGCCTCAAGGACGGAAGGCTCGCCCGCGCGCCATCGCCAAGTCAACGAGTGAACGCGCCGCTCGATTCCGATCTCGCGAGCGGACAAGTGCACGAGTTGCACGCCGTCGAACCAATTTGGGCGGCCGGCGTGACCGAAGTTATCTGCAAACCGCGCCGCTGAGGGGGAGAAAAGATGGGCGACAATCGAGGCTTTCGGCGCGTCAAGGTCCGAGCCGGACGTGACGCGGACATGCAGAAGCTGCTGCGCGCGCTCGCAGCGCGTCTTGCCGATCTATCGGGCTTGGCGCGCGGATTGATGATTGGCCCACCCGTCCAGCGCCCAAGCGGTGACTACGGCATTGCTTTCATCTTCGAGCGGCCAGACGGGACAGCGCACACGAGCTTCGTGGAGCTGGGCCCCAAGCCCAGTGACGTCGCACTATCGATGCTCCACGCTGCCATGCGAGACGTGTTCTCGGACGTGAGGATCTTCCCCTCCATGCGCGAACTCGCCGACGCCGCTGTCGCAGCCTGGCCGTGTGCGCAGACGCTCGCCTTCCGCGGCGAGAACGCTGGCGAATTTGTCGACATCGCGCCCTACCAAGAGCACTGAACATGGCCGTTACCGCCGAGTATCTGGTTGTCCTCCGCGACGCCTTCAGCGCAGCGGCGGAGCGCATCGCCAAGGCTGCGCAGCTGGCGAAGACCAATGTTGGGCACATGGGCCAGGCCGCCAACGAGGCGGAGCGCTCTGTCGCTTCCGCGGCCTCCGCCCTCATGCGCGCCGGCGGCTCCATGGTCGGTCTGCAGCGCGACGCCGCCGGGGCCCAGAAGGCGTTCGTCGGCGTTGGCACGGCGGCCCGCCAGGCTGCTGCCGAGGTGGTTGCGGCCCGCGATAGCGCCTGGGCCAAGGCCGGCTTCGCGCGCGGCCCTGATGGGCTGTGGGTGCGCCCCAGTCCAAATGACGCGCCCGGCGGGGGCGGGTTCCTCAACAAGGCATTCGGTGCCTGGTTCGGCGCCCAGCTTGGCAGCATGGCTGTGCACGGCGCCGATCACCTTGTTGGTCGCGCTGCCTCGGTCGACACCATGCGCGAGAAGATGCGCTATGCGTTGGGGGGCGATCTCAACGCGGTCGAGGCGGCCTACCAGAAGGCTTTCGAGCTGTCCGGCAGGTACAAGAACACATCGGTTGCCGAGAACCTCAAGATCATCGACGATCTGCGCGCCAACCTGCCCGAGTCCTTCGACCACATCCTGAAGGAATCGACCGAGCCGTTCGTGCGCCTGCACGGCTTCTTCAAGGCCTGGGAAGGCGGCCGTCACGTCGCCAAGGGCGAGCAGGCCCTCAAGGACATCAGCATTGCCATCCGGTCGGGCGAGCTGATGGGCAACCTGTCGGGCGCGGATTTGGCACACCACGCCCAACAAGTCGCGGCCGCCCGCATTGTGTTCGGTGAGAAGTTCAAACTCAGCGAATACTTCATGGCACAGAAGGTAGCGGCCGCGGCCATCAATGCGGCCGACGACACCTTCAAGCACGTCGACTTTCCCGTGCTCGTGCAGGCGCTGGGCCAGCGCGCCGGCATGGGCCTTGCGACCCTCTACAACAAGACCGTTGGCGGCATCATGGTCCGCCAAAACAGCGCTGAGCTCTGGCGCGAGCTCGGCATGGTCGACATGAGCCAGGTTCGGCTCGACAAGAAGGGGCGTATCGACCCGAGATCCCTGGTTGGCAAGAACTGGCTCAAGGGTGGGGACCTCGCCGGCACCAATCCGACCGAGTGGATCAACCGCGTGCTCATTCCGCATCTGGCGCCCAAGGTCGGCTTCGACGGCGAGCTCTGGAAGAAGACGTGGGAAGCCGGCGCCGTCCACAGGCTGGCCCAGCTGCAGAAGGCCATCGATCGCAACAAGCTCAGCAAGGTTCTGGCCGGTCTCGGCTACGACCGGACGGCCGTCATGGAGATGGATGAGCTGATCCTGCGCGCGCCCAATATCCTGCGCGACCGTGAGCAGATGAAGAAGGTACTGCGGGACATCGAGAAATACGCATCCTACGACAAGGCCAAGCAAGCGTTCGGGGCACAGGTCGATCGCCTCTTCCTGGCGCTCACGGGCAAGGAGTTCACGCCGGCGATCGTCGGCATGATCGATGAGCTGGCTGCGGCGGTCAGCCGCCTAGCCGATGCCGCCAATGGCAATCCTCTGCTCGGCAAGGGCATCATGATCGTCACCGGCCTGATCGCGGCGATCGCGGCGGTCAAGGCGCTGACCTGGTCCATGCGCGTGCTGGGCGTTACGGCGGCTATGAGCCATGGTTGGCGCTTCCTGGCGTGGCTGACGGGTGCATCTGCTGCGGCGACGCGCCTCGGCTTCGCGCTCAGGATGATCAGAGGGCTGTCGGTCATTGGCATGATCGGTTACGAGGCCTGGCAGCATTGGGACAAGCTCGCCCCGATCGTCGAGCGCGTCGCCAACGCCCTCAAGAGCATGGGCAAGGACGTTGCCGGCTGGTGGAACAATAGCGACGAGTACAAAAAGCGCATGGAGGATTACGCGAAGGGGCAGTCTGCGTGGGAGCAGAAGAACCCGGGCGGCTTCTGGGGCCTGTTGCAGGATCGCATCTATGGCCCGAAGGGCATTGCAGCCTCCACCGCCAGCTCCATGCTGTCGGGGGCGGTAGCAGAGCGGGAAATCACGGTCAGGACCACGCTTGATCCCATCAAGGTCGAGGCACCGCCGAGCGTTCGCGTCGAGGTCACCGGGTCCGGCATCTCCGGCAACGGCAACATCCCGCTGTCGGTCAAGGCGCCGCGCGGTCAGGCGACGCCCGAGGCGTCGCGCTAGGCGCCATGGGCAAGAGGCCGGATCGTTCATAGCCTGCCCGGCCTCGCCCTGACATCGAGCACCGCGTTAGTGGCGGGATCGAAGTCGCACTCGTAGATGATGTTCTGCCAGGCGCCGAAGCCGTTCTGGGCGCGCGCACGGTCGCCGATGTAGGTGAGGGTGCCGCGCTGAGCCGAGTGCCAACGGACGCGAGAAAACTTAAGTTCGTGCCACTTGTCGGTCCACTCGAAGCCGAAGTTGGCCAGGCGCTCCACCTTGTCCGGGCAGTATATCGCGGCGGCGATCTCGTGCTTGTCGCCCCAGCACTGTCGATTGTGCCGGCACTCGGCTTCCTTTTTGGCCTCCTCGGCGCGCTTCGTGGCTTCCTTCTCAGCCTCCTCGGCGCGTCTTGCGGCCTTCGCTGATTCTGGTTCGCGTGGAATCATCGTCACTAGCATCCCCGCGCTGAGCCAAGCCACCAAGCCCAGGAGCCCTAGACCGATGATGCCGATGACACGCTGCAGCGGCGTGCGGGTATCCGGCTTCCTTGCCATGGGCATCTATCCTCGCATCGGGAAAGAGCCGGTGCGAGGATAACATGATCGCAGGCACGGGCAATGGATGCTCGCAAACGCTCTTGCAGGATCCCGCTGTCGGTCAAGGCGGACAGGCAACGCCTGAGGCGTCGCGCTAAGCCCTGATCTCAGCGGCGGCGCGCCACCAGGGGTGTGGCGTTGCCGTTCAGCTTGTATTCGGCGGCCGTGCACCACGCATTCGGCATTGCCCTAACCTCGTCTGCCACGTAGCTTCGGGCAGCGGAGAAGCATGCGGCGTCGTCGTAGCGCTTTCTTATCGTGGCCGCCATCTCATGGCCTTCGAAGGTAATTCGCAGATTCGGGCACCTCTTCTCGACTTGGCCCATTGTCTCGACAATCAGTGCAGGCGCACAGCGCTCCGGTAGGGGCTCTTGCGCCCCGGCGTTGGCGGTGAGCAGCACCAGTGCAAGGATTGCTGTGCTTGATCGGCTCATCATGGCGGGGCATCCCCATTGCGCGCACTGAAGCTATCATGCTTCAGCGACGGAAGCAGGCTGCGAACGCGGCCTCTTTCGATCTGGTCGTGGCGTCCGCTCCCATGGAGCTGTAGTCGTGGGCGATCTCGATCAGCTCGGAAGGAGCAACGCCGCAAATGATGAGGAGCTGCTTACCGTAGGTTGGATGATCGCGAAGCTCGGCCACCGCCGCGCGCCATCTGCCGTAGGGCTCCCGAGAGAAGCCCAGCTCGCGGAATGCGGGTTGGGCTTTGAAACGTTGGAATTCGTTCCACAGCTCGCGCATGCGGTGGTGTGGTGGTGTTTGCGCTGCCGTGTGGCTCGCAAACGTTTGCAGCATCGCGACCGCCAACACGCAGTGGTAGATCTTCCCCATGGCATCCCCCGTCGTCCCTTGACGAGGGCCCATCTTGGTCCGTTCCTGGCGCTTCCACAAATCGACGGACTCGACTGAATGTGCGCGGGGAGTTCATCATCTTTCGCCCGGAGCGCTTCGCGCCTTCGGGCGTCTGTTTGGGCGGCTGGCCGTCCCGACCGTGCGTCGCCGCTTGCTGCGCTGAAGCACGACTTCGGCCGGGATGTGCAACTCGCTGTGCACACGCCTGATCAACTCAATTGAGAGCTGCCGTACGCCGCGTAGCACCTCTGAGACACGTCCGCGCCCACCGATCAGCGGCTCCAGGTCCTTGTTGTCAAGCCCAATCTGCTCCATGCGGAATTCGATCGCGTCGATGGGATCGGGCAGGTCCATCGGAAAGCGCTCATCCTCGTAGGCTTCGATCAGTCACGAGCACGTCGAGGCGGTCGCCCTCGGGCGTGCCGAGCTTCGCCCCCCAAAGGCGGTCGACCTCTGCCATGGCGGCCTTGTGATCGGCCGCCGTGCGGATCGGTCTGGTTTTCATCTCTCATACTTGACCTCCTTCACGTCTGCGGACGATTTCCATCTGGCTCTCTTTGCCCCGTGAACCAGGCGTCGAGAGCTGCCTCCACGGCTGTTCCTCGGTCCTTGCTACGACACAACGTTCGAGATGAGCGTCTCGGACGCGTTCTGCGGCGAGGCCGTCGACGGTCGATCATCCTAAAGGACATCGCATGACCACCTACGCTGACGCCATCGCTGCGATCAACAATCTGCTCTACACGGGCGGCAAGGGCCGCATCACGCCCGAGAAGCTGAAGGAGGTCATTCTCGGCCTCGCCGGCGTGCTTGTGGCGCAGGAAACCTTCGACGCCATGCTGGGCGCCGCCGACGGCATCGCCACGCTCGGGCCCGATGCCAAGGTGCCCTCGGCACAACTGCCCTCGTTCGTTGATGATGTGGTCGAGTACGCCAACACGGGCGCATTCCCGGCCACCGGCTCGACCGGTCTCATCTACGTCGCTCTCGACACCAACAAGACCTATCGCTGGTCGGGCTCGACCTATGTCGAGATTTCGGCCTCGCCCGGCACGACCGACGCCCTGACCGAGGGCGCAACCAACCTGTACTTCACCAACGGCCGGGCCGACGCCCGCATCGCGGCCGCGATCGGCGCCACGGTGCAGGCCTATCTCGGCTACACGCCGGTCAACAAGGCCGGCGACACCATGACGGGGGCGCTGACGCTGTCGGGCGACGGCGCCAATCCGCTGCACGCGGTCACCAAGCAGCAGCTCGACGCTGCTCTCTATGGTCTCGACGGCAAGGAGAGCGTGCGGGCGGCCTCGACGGCCAACGTCGACATCGCCTCGGCGCCGGCCGCGCTCGACGGCGTGACGCTCGCCGCCGGCGACCGAGTGCTGCTCAAGGACCAGACGGCGCCGGCCGAGAACGGCATCCGGGTGTTCACGGCCGCCGGCGCTGCCTTGGCGCGCGCCGCCGACATGGACGCCTGGAGCGAGGTTCCCGGCGCCTTCGTGGCCGTCGAGGAAGGGACGGCCAACGCCGACACGACCTGGCTGTGCACGGCCAACAAGGGCGGCACGCTCGATACCTCGTCGATCAGCTTCACCCAGGCGAATTCCCCGAGCTCGGGCGTGTCGAGCTTCAACGGCCGCAACGGCGCGGTGCTGCCGGCCGACGACGACTACGCCGTGACGCAGCTCGCCGCCATCGGGGCCGGCACCTTCGTCGGCAATAGCGGCGGCGCCCCGGCCAGGCCGGTCATCATGACGGTGGCGCAGGCCAAGACTCTGCTCAATTATGTGTTCGCGGACATCGGCAGCAAGCCGACAACGCTCGCCGGCTACGGCATCACCGACGCTGGGTCCGTGCTGTTGGCCCAAGGAACGCTCGCAAACGCCGCCACGCTCGATATCGTGCTCCCGAGCGGCTACCGTGGCTTCGTCGTCCATCTCGCCGCGTTCCGGCCGATGACCGACGGCGTCGACCTGTACTGCCGGTTTTCAACCGACGGCGGCGCGAGCTTCGACGCCTCGGGCTACAACTACGCGGTCCAAGGGGTGAACGACACGCCCGGCGCCCTGACCACCGGCAGCGGCAGCGCCGCTCAAATACTGCTGAGCATGCCAGCCGCCAACAATCAGATCGGCAATGACGCCGCCGAAGGTTGGTATGGCATGATCACCCTGTTGGATCCTGCAAATGCTGCAGCTTGGTCGCGCATCCTGTTCGACGGGGCCTACGTGTCCAACTACACGACGCCGCAGACGATCTCAATTCGCGGCAGTGGCCAGCGGGAGGCTACTCAGAACACCGATGCGCTGCGGTTCCTGTTCTCGGCCGACAACATCGCCGACGGGAAGTACGCGCTCTATGGCCTTCTGTGAGGTGAAACCATGGCAACGAAACATGTAGTGGGCGCCAACGGCATCAGTCAGAACGCCACCATGGCACCCGAAGAGCAGACGGCACTTGCCGCCTCGTTGGCGCCCAGCGCAGAGATGCTGGCCGCCTACGCCACGTCCAGGCGACGCCGGATGGTGGACGGCGGTACCATAATCGACGTCGGCGCCGGCCGCCTGGTGCCGGCCTGGACGGATTCACAGAGTATCGCGGCAATCACCGGGCTGGTGCTGGCAACTCAGCTCGACCCCCAGTTCACAACCTCCTGGAAGGGCCGCGATGGCGTCTTCTACCCGCTGGCCGCGGCAGAGATCGTCGCCCTTGGCTTGGGCATGCTCGAGTTTGTGCAATCGGCGTTCGCGCTCGAAGAGGCAGTGGCAGCCGCAGTAGGCGCGCAGACGATCACAACCTACGCAGAAGTGGACGCCGCGATGACGGCGTAGTGGGGCGCAACGGCGCGCGATCCAGCAGCACGCATGAGCGGCCTCCCTCGGGCCAGAAGCCGTCAGCTATGCGCGCTGAAGCCGGCGTCGTCAGCGACGGGGCTCAGTGGCGACGACCAACCTCCAGAGCGCCCCGTCCGACCCGATGACGTGGTCGCGGCAACCGGCGTAATCTTGCTGTCCAAGTTCGTCGGTGTGCGCGGCAGGGTTACGGAATTTCACAGCAAGTGCTGTCAGCGCCCGATGGAGGCCCTCGGGCTGTAGCAGCCATTGCGAGCCGGGCCAGTTAGCGGTCAGCCTCAGGAACGCCTGAACGAGCACGCTGCTCTCGCGCCGCCGCGTGCTGTGAATGACGGTCTGGAGGAAGTGCGCGAAAGCCCCAAGTTCCGGCGGCTTGCGCGCCGGATCGGCGCAGTATGCGGCTACCCTGCCGATATCCTTGTCCTGCCTGTCGGCGGCGAGGTTCTCGCGCGAAGCAAGCGCGGCAAGCGGTTTCAGCATTCGACCAACGAGCTCAGCCTCCACGGCTTTGCAGAGGCCGATGACCGCAGGGGACCATTCAAGCTGCGGGTCGGCCTCGAGCCGGCCGGCGACATATTCAGCGGTCGCGATGAAACGCAAGGCTTCGGCTGAAAGGCGCTCTGCCCGTTCTTCCGAGGCGCGGAAGAGCTTCTCGGCATGCCGCACGTCGTCATCGGCGGCCATCGCGATGAGGGCCGATGCCAGCGCCTCGGCCCGCTCGTCCTCCGACGCCGTCCCAGCCTTGATCTGGTACAGCGAAAGCAGACGGCCGTAGCAGGCGTTGCAGAGCCGCTTTGACCAGTTGCCCTGGTACACGGTGATCAGCTTGGATTCCTTCGCTTGGCCGCAGCGGAAGCAGTCGAAGGCGGTGCTATCCGCGAAACGGAATTGCTGAAGCGGTCCGCGCGGCGGATAGGTCTTGGTGATTGTCGACGGAACGGGCTGCACGACGCGTCCCCCTATTTTCGCACTGCATGACGACAAGCTGGAAGTAGGCCAATGGCGAACCGAAAGAAACCGGGAAAGAATCGGGATCGCGGCCCGGGAGGCCGGTTTGCCCCGGGCAACCGGGCCAACCCGAAGGGGCGACCGAAAGGATCGAAGAACAAGACGACGCTGTTCGTCGAATCTCTTCTGGAAGGAGAAGCCGAGGAACTCACGCGCGCGCTCATTACGAAGGCCAAAGCGGGCCATGGTACAGCCCTTGAGCTCGTCTTCAGTAGGATCGCGCCCGCCCGCAAGGACAGGCACATCAGCATCAAGCTGCCGCCGCTCGCGGATCTTGTCGAAGCGCACACCGCGGTCATCAGGTATGTCGCAGCTGGCGAGATCACGCCGGCAGAAGGCCAGATGATCGCCAACCTCATCGACATGCGGAGGAAGGCAGTGGAGAGCGCAGAACTCGAAGCCAGGCTGGCCGCCCTCGAGGCGCGGCTTGCCGCACAGGGAGCAGGAGCATCGATATGACCAAAGACATCGACCGGCGGCTCGGCAAGCTCGAGAAGAGGGCGATGCCCGGGCGCGTGATTGTCGTCCCCGACACCCCGGAGAATCGGGCAGCCATACGCAATGAACGCCGCACGTCGAAGCGGCGGCGCAAAGCCAGAGGGGCAAAGAAGCGAGCGGCGCTCGTGGGACATCGGGACATTGTCGTATTTATGAGCGAAGCCGAGCTCGCTCTATAGGCTGGCGGAGGACTGCTGCAGCACAGTTGCTCTGCGCAGGAAGGGGCATATCCAGGGAATCGCGGCCGCGAGCGAAGAAGGAATCGTCGCAAGTGCCAAAAAAGGGTCGTGGATAGCTGGAAATGCTCAGTGTCGCATCGTATGCTGCTCAAGTCATACCTTCCGCGATCTGACTGCCATTTTGCATCTGCATACTGCGTCGGGGGAACAATTGCCGTACTCGCCACCTTTCACTACCGCATCATCGCGCTCATAAGCGTCAGGGTGCGGACAATGCCACAAGACACCACGGCTGTGGACGGAACGACGATAGCGGACGTCCTGAAGAGAGCGTTTCCGGTCCCGTATCCAGTATTTCCCGCGCCACCACGCGCTGGAGGCAAATTAGGTGGCGTAGCAAGCCCGCCCCTGATGCCATTCGATGTGTTCGCCATCTGCGCGCATCTCCTCGAGATTTCGGGTGCTTATCACCACATCCTCGCCAAGATGCCCGGCCGCCCCAAGAGGGTGGAGAGGCAGGTTAATGTCACCGACGCGATACTTGATGAGACTGCAAGGGTCGCCCAGGCCTGGCGTGAACTTGATCTCAAACTGCTGAGCCCCAGAAAGGAAAAGGAGTACTCGCGCTGGATTCAACAAAGCGGGATCCGCAATCTCTTCGAGTGGTGGCGGGAACTGTTTGTTGGAGCCGGTGACTCTCTGGTTTTCCAACAACTTGTTTCTCAGTCGCCACCGCCGCATTGGTGGGAGCTTGCCCTCAAGCTCTTGATGGCAGCCGACCAGGCCGCCGCCGGAGCGGGCTTTGAGGTCCCCATCGATCCTGACGCGGTCCGCAAGAAGAAGTTGTGGTTCGATGGGTTCCTGGGCGACTGGTTTGGCTACCAGCTTAAGAAGGCGGAAGAACGTGTTGGGGGCAAGAGGGAGGATGCACATCATCCGGTTTCGATAACGGGCTTTCGCACGTTATCGGCAATGGCTGGCGATCTCGGCGCTGTGCTCCCAAAGGCGCGCACACCGTCTGTTGGTTGCACGGTAAGGTCGCTTTCCCATCACTTGGCGTTGCTGCCACCGAGGGGTGTCGCTCGCGGTTTGTGGTTGCCATACGCGTTCAGTGCTGCGCCGCCCGACGAGGGTCATCTCAACCTCCTCCTGATACCGTTCCCCTACTCGATACCGGCTCAGGCGTTCGGCCAAGCATGCAGAGAAACCGATTGCCGCGTGCCATGGGGCTTCTTCGAGGTTAGCCAAGCTTGGCTGAAGCCCTTCTCAGAATCAACGACGCGCCTGGTCACATTCGTTGAAGCCCTCATCCGAGAGGCCGAGAAGCAGGTGGACCAAATCCACGGCATTGTTTTTCCGGAGCTCTCTTTGGACGACCGCTGCTACGGCGCCCTTGAGACGGCGCTTCCGCGCACCTTCAAGAGCTTAGAGTTGCTCATCGCCGGTGTGTCTCGCAAGACGACGGACCGAAGGGGCAACTTCGTGCGCATGTCCCTCTTCCAGAAGGACGCCGATGGAGGCGAGCGGGAGCATCTTTGGAGTGAGCGAGAGAAGCATCACCGGTGGAAATTGGACGCGCCTCAGATCAAGGCCTATGCGCTGGAAGGAAGGTTGTCACCCGCGGTGGGCTGGTGGGAGGACATAGATCTGATGAGCCGTCGGGTTGACTTTGCAGTCTTTCGAAGGGGGTCGGTTATTACAGGGATGATATGCGAGGACCTGGCCCGCATCGATCCTTGTCAGGAGCTCATAAGGGCGATCGGCCCCAGTTTGGTCGTTGCTCTCCTAATGGACGCGCCACAGTTGAAGGTTCGCTGGCCCGCGCGCTACGCCACCATACTTGCAGAGGATCCTGGTTCCGCCGTCTTGACGCTGACTTCGCGCGGCCTAATGACTCGGCAGCACCGATTTGGCAGCAATCAGTCGCGGGATGTCAATGACCGCGCAATCGCATTGTGGCGGGATGATCTGAACTCCGAACCGAAGGAGCTTGCGTGTGGTCTTGGCGCGCAAGCAATCCGACTAACAGTGTTCGGAACGAAAGTGGTTGACTGCACGCTCGATGGTCGAACTGACGAGACCGCGGTCGCATGGAGGTACGCCAATCATGCGCCGGTAAGCCTGCCCAATGGGAGGACCGAATATGCGGACATCCTTGGCGAGGATGATCAATTCGTGAACAATTGCACGTGAGACGACTGGCGCCTATGCAACGACGCGATCACATAGCCCCATTGCGTGGCTGAAACATCACGCAGTTGCGAGCGACAGATTCTGGACGCGACGAACGTTCCTTGATCAGCCGCAATGAAGGATTAAAGTGCAATATGGATATTTGAGTCTGTTGCAGCGGGTTACTGAACGCTCGGAAGACAGCAATATAGCTTCGGACAATCGCCCGCGGGGTATTGACTATGGCCACTCTTGGTAGAAGCACAGCAAAAGCGATCGTGTCCGCGTGGGAGAAGCTCCAGCGCGATCAGGATCTCGTGGCCGCGCGCGAGCTGCCGCACTTTGGCGAGTATGAGAAGCTCATGCGATCCCAGTTCGGCGACGTTGAGGCGCCGGCGGGTGGTGGGGATTCGGCCACCGCGGCCACGCCCACCAAGGGCACCCAGAAGGGCGAATAATCCCGAAGTTGTGCTCAGGTGGGTGCTCGAGGAGTGGTGCTGGCGGAGAGTGAGTGCTCCTGTGCTCGCGCCGCACTCTCTGGATCGCGCTCAATCACGCGCAGGTAGGCTGAGATAGCGCGGTCTGGCGTGCGCCGGCCCTGCTGCCGGCTCTGCAGCGCCCTCAGCTCGAGCCCGAAGCGCAGGGCGAACTGCTCCTGCGTCATGCCGAGCTTGAGTCGGATCGCCTGCGGATCGACCGGTGCTTGTGCCATGGCCACTTCAAGGCCAGCCTCCCTCAATTCGCCGCCGGTTCGCGTGGGGATGACAGGAGCGCTTCGGCTGGCAAATGTCCGATTAGCTGTATAATCGGCACAAATTTCGGACCTAAGAACGCAACCATGAGGTGCGCCATGTCCAGGGATACAACCAAGCCAGTGGCCGTTCCCCGTGTCGCCGCGCTGGGGTCCGCCACGCGCGCGGAGACCGATGAGCAGATGCTGAGGTCGTGGCTCGACTCGCTCGCGTCGCCACACAGCCGTCGCAATTTCGAGACGACGGCGCGACGCTTCCTCGCTGCACTGCCGATGGGTTTGCGCGCCGCTGCCGTCGAGGATGTCCGCGACGCGCTCGCCAACGTTGCCCGCGGCGTGTCGGAGGCGACGGCCCGACAATACGTCCTGAGGATCAAATCGCTGCTCGGCTATGCCCACAAGCTTGGCTACTGCCCGTTCAATGCCGGCGTCACCATCAAGGTCCGGTCTGATGCCGGCATCCGGGGGGCGACCTTGGCCAAGCGGATCATCAGTGAGGTCGAAGTTGGACTGCTGGTGCGCGCGGTGCCCTCTGAGCGCGATCGCGTGCTCATCGAGGTCATCTATGCAGGAGGCCTCCGCGTATCTGAGATCGTGAAGCTCACCTGGTCCGACGTGCTTGCTCGCGAAGATCGCGTTCAGCTCTCCGTCACCGGCAAGGGAGGCACGATCCGCCAGGTGCTCCTGCCTGCGATCGTAAGTCGCTCCCTCCTGTCGCTTCGCGGCGACGCCGGCAACAACGATCCAGTATTCGCTTCCCGCAAGGGTGGACCGCTTACGGAGCGCGCAGTTCATGGCATGGTGAGGCGAATGGCCGCCGCAGCGGGCATCAAGGCGCCGGTCTCACCGCACTGGCTTCGCCACGCCCACGGCTCGCACGCGATCGACCGAGGTGCGAGCTTGCCAGAGGTGCAGGCGACCTTGGGTCATGCCAACATCGCCACGACCTCGGGGTATCTCCACGCGCGGCCAGACAGCTCAAGCGGCCTGCGGCTCGATCCCGGCATCTTCGTTCGATGACAAGTGCAACGAGGCCTTGCTACCAAGATGCGGGCAAGATCACGCTCATGGCAGCGACAAGCCGACAGAGACGGGCGATAGCCCTGGCAGGGGGGGACCGGTAGTGTCCAATGTGTTTCAGTTCTCGGCCGCGTGCTGGCTACTTGCGCCGCTCGACCTCCTGCTCAATTTCGCCATATGGCCTCTTGGAATACTTGCCATCTGGATACCCCTCGAACGCCTGCGCTTTTTCGTAAGTGACCTCGAAACCGCCAAGAAGAGGCTCGATGCAGATTCGGCAGCAGATCTGTTCGTCAGATGGACGGCGCTCGCCGTGCTGTGTCTGCTTTTTTGGGGCATGATCTTCGGGTGGCATGACTGGACGAACACCGTGTGTTCGTCAGTGCTGGAAGCATCGTATCCGAGCACTACGTCTCTTTGGCGCCTGCTGCTGCATTACCCCTTGCAAATCCTGAATGCTTACCTAGGAGTTGCCGGCTATTTGCTTCCCACGCCGACAGTGGAAATTCTAACATACAGTGCTGAGCAGCATCCGATCCTCTATTGGAATACCTGGGGCTTCAGGAAAATTGCTCAGTTCGTTCTCATCGGCGGCCAGTTCGCGATCGTTAGCATGGCCATCCGGGCCCGCTGGTGGCCACGCCGCGGTGCTGGCGCAGCACG
This sequence comes from Hyphomicrobiaceae bacterium, assembly GCA_008933705.1. GTDB lineage: Bacteria > Pseudomonadota > Alphaproteobacteria > Rhizobiales > Hyphomicrobiaceae > AWTP1-13. The sequence continues at coordinate 19,785 of WBUN01000005.1, read as the reverse complement.
CCGCGGTGCTGGCGCAGCACGCCGCGGTGCTGGCGCAGCACGCCGCGGTGCTGGCGCAGATAGCTCCCCCGGTGGGCCTCCGCACTTTGATTGATCCAACAGCTTGGCCGCAGGGCAGCCTGAGCATTCCCCATGGGGAGGAACTGGCTGACAGCGCTCAGACCCGCCAGCCCCTTGACCTGAAGCGCGTGTGCCGGGGGCCCAGCCGCTTCAGTCTACCTGCTCCGCCCCTTCGGTTTCGCGGCGGGCTTGGGTGACGCCGGCTTGGTTGCCGGCGCGGTCGACAGCGATTTGTTTTCCAGCTTCGGCTTGTGCATCTGCTACTCGCTTGGTGCTCGTGTCCGATATCCACCGGAACCCCGCCGCCCTCCTGCGGGATCCCGGTGGAAAACCTCAGGCCGCCCAGTCGGCTTGATTGACGGGCTTGGAGATCGGATGGCTGTCGACCCAGTCGACGCCAAGCGGCGTCGGGCTGGCGTGCGTGCCGCCGAAGTCGGCTGTCATCTTCTGGTAGCGCTTCTTGCCGCGATACCCGACCGTGGTCCGGTCCTGCGCTGCGTGAGCCGCTACCAGCGACTTCACGATACCGCCTGTCCCAACCGTCAGGCCGTAGTCCAGGATGACATCATCGTCGGTGACGGCAACGTAGGTCACGTCGTCGTCCGAGTGCGTCATCTTGAAGTCGATGCGGTTGGTGTCCGTGAAGGTGATGCCGCCGACACCGACGTTGATGATCGCGGTCAGCCCCTTGAAGCCCATGCTGTCGTGAGCTGCTGAGGCCTGGTCCGCGTCGTAAGAGCCGTAGGCAATCGCCTGCGACACCTTGATGTCGTTCTTCAGATCGTAGTCTGCCATCTCACTTCACCTTCAGGATCTTGATGGCCTCGGGCATGATCACGCGGCCGGTGTTGTAGCGGCGGAAAGTCCACTCGGTGATGGCTTCCTTCTTCTTGGTCAGATCATCGCGGATGACCGAAATGCCAATCATGTCAAAGATCTCGTAGCCGCGGCGCAGGTCTCCGAACGCGATCGGCTTGGCGCCCGAGCCGTTCTGGGCGTCGTCCAGATCGATGAAGTCGGAGTTGTACGGGAAGCCCCAGATGGTGGCGGGGAGCGAGCCGGCAACCGGCTGCCAGATCGGCACACCGATGGACGACTTGATCTGCCACATCTTGGCCAGCGTGCGGCGGTTCATGAACAGCCACGGCGATTGGCCACGCTTCAACTTGCCGATCAGGTTGGCGATGTCGTTGAAGTCGACCTCGGCGGTCGTTGCCGTCTCCACGACCTCGCAGCGGTTGTCCGTCACGAAGCCTTGCGGCCGCTTCTGGCTGTTGCCGCTGACGAAGTTGGCGCCCTCGTTCTGGCCGAAGGACTCGCCGACGTCGGCCGCGATCTCGCGCTCCAGGTCGAAGGGGCTTGAGACCATCATGTCGAGAGTCGCGGGCACCGTCACGGTCTGACGATACAGCGTGACCTGCTCGGAGCCGTAGGTCGACTGATCCGTCGGGGACTGCTCGCCTTCACCCTCATACGAGGCCGCCAGCAGAGCCAGGCGACGCGGCACGTCTAGGGATTTTGACGGCGAAGGGCGGACGCGGGCGAACACGCGAACGGGGCTGATCTCGGTGATGTTCTTGCGGATCTCGTTGTCCATCACCTGAGGAACGAGGTAGCCGCCCTGCACGTCGCTGTCCGTGCGGAGCGTCTTGAAATCGATGTCGCGATCCGTTGCTCCGTTGCTTTTCAGGTAGAGGAAGAAGTTCTTGTACTCGGCTGACTGACGAGCCATCGCGGCCGCGAATGGATCGACCGAGCCGATCGTGTGGCCGAGCCCCGCCCTGCCGCCGGTCGCCATCTTCAACTCGAGGTCCTCAACCCGCTTCTGGTGCAAGGCGAAGTCCCGGGCGAACTTGGCGTTGAGCTCCTCGTACTTCTTGAACCAGGACTCAACGTTGCGCTTCGTCTCTTCGTTGGTGCTTTTCACTTCCATGATGGCGACGAGGGCGTTCTTCGCCTCAGCCGTCAACCTCTTGAGCTCCGCCGACATCTCCGGCGGCAGCTCGATGCGTTCGTGCATACTCATCGTGTGGAGATTCCTGATCTCGGGAGTGATCGGTACCGCGCGCGAGCGCTCTGCGCTGGCTACTGCGGGCAAGAGGTCGGACACCTCTCGGGCCGATCCAGCGTCCCGCCGGACCGAGATGCCGCGATTCTCCCAATCGCGCCTTCGAAGCGCTTCCCGCCCGGAGACGCCTCGGTGCACTTCACCATCGTCCCGATGGCCCTGTGCACCGACCTCCACAACACGAGAACGGAAACGCCGTCCTGCGGATCATCGCCAGCTCGGCCTCGAGAGAGGGAGCGGCTACCGGAGGCCCCAGGCCTCGCTACGCGCGACGGCACGCTTGCGAAGCATCTCGTAGCACAGACAGGGCCAGTTTTCCAGCGCCGGCAGGACAACCGTGCTGCAACAAAAGGAACGGCGACCCGAAGGTCGCCAGCAGCGAACCGCAGTCAGGGTTGGTGCTCAGCCCAGTGGTTCCGCAGCAATCATGGACATTGCCTTCTCCGGCTGACCGGCGAAGCAGATCATGTCAGCGTCGGTCGCGGAGTCTGATAGGCCAAGGGCGCCGGCATCGGTGTCACAAACTCGCTCGATGCCACGTATAAGGCCACGAACAAGGAGGCTCACCCGGCGCCACTCATCTTCGTTTGGGCCGCCCTCCGATGCTTCGCCGACGTCCAACAGTTCCTTGAGCAGGACCGCAAAGATGATCAGATCGTTGGCCGTTGTGGGCTCCAGCGAGGCGACGTGTCTTTCGATGGAGACGCGGCGCTCGAAAGCTTCGCGATCGAGGGCTTCGAGACGATCTGCATTCGCTCCGATGGCTCCAACCAGAGCCTCTTCGTACGCCCGCTCTGCCTCTGTCAGCCGCACAATCTCCTTACCGAGACGCTCGATCTCCGTGAGGGGCGTCGATGCTGTCTTGGTCAGGGCGCGCTTGGGCAAGCCGCGGGTTGCGCGACTTCTCAGCTTGGAATTAGAGCTTCTTTCAGCCGGGATCATGGGCCGTCTCCGTGTTCTCGGTCAGAGCCCTCGTCGGTGTGCAAGACCGGCGGGGGCTCGCTTACTTCTAACTGCCGTGGACAAAGCCGCGACAAGAATCTATACGTTAAGATACCAAAAATGCACAGTCAAGCATCAATACGTGATGCCCAACTTGCGCAATGGGAGAGCGAGCCCTAACCCATGTCTATGTTGACAGCCGCCCAGCTCCGTGCCGCCCGCGCTCTCGTTGGTTGGTCGCGCGACGACTTGGCCGCCCGGTCAGGGATCTCGGCGCCGACCGTCCGCGACTTCGAAGTCAACGGGAGCGACCCCAAGCTTGGGACGGTCCAGAAGTGGCGCCGCGCGCTTGAGGCGGTGGGCGTCGAATTTATCGACGAGGATGATGTGAAAGGGCCTGGAGTGCGTCTGAGGCAGAGTTCCAGGCGGCAGGATCGGAAGCGCCGATAACGCCGCGCGGGTTACCGCCGACCGGGCTTCCCGGGCTTCAAACGACGCTGCTGCTCCATGCGGAACTTGATCGCCTCGACAGGATCGGGCGGGTCCATCGGATAGTGCTTGTCCTCGTAGGCCTCCACGAGTGTGGCCAGCACGTCGAGCTCGTCAGCCTCTGGGGTGTTCTCTTCGGCGTCCATCAGCGCCTCAATGCGAGCCACCGCCGCTTCATAGTCGACCTTCGTTCGGATCGGCTTTGGCTTGTTCATCATCAGGCACGTCCTTGAGCGCGAAGTTCGCGGGATCTCCGAACAGTCAGCTCCTCGAACAAATCATACCGCTCCTGCGCTTCTTCCGGTACCCCCATGTCTTCAGCGCTCTCATAAGCCGAGGAGCAAGCGCTTGCCAGCAGCGCTGCGGCGAGTTCCATTCGCAAAATCGTCGTTGCGCCGGCCGACAGGATCTTGTCGACTGCCCTCAGGCACTCCAGCAAAAGGTCGTACTCCTGAGGCTCAAGGGGGCGAGCCTGCAGCTCTGGAATGTCGGTGTGCCACGAGCGATCACTGGCCTGTGCAGTGTCAGGCGAAGATCCTTGGGCCTCGCGCTCGAGCCGGAAATACTCATCGATCGCCGAGTCCCACTCCGCCAGGCGGTCCGGCGAGATGAGGGCCTTCGTGCTTTCTGTCACCAGCAGGCCGGTTCGGCGGTAGGCAAAGATCACCTGCGGTGGCGCGCCGGCCTTGCGAAGAGCGGCCAGCACCTCCGCGTTGACGGTGTCAGGGTCAAGTGATGTCGGATCATCGACGCTCGGGTCGAAGAACACGGGATCGCCCGGACGCCGGTCGCGGCCAAATTTTCGCCTGAACGCCTTGCGCTGTTTGCGCAGGAGTTGTTCCCGTGTCGGAAGGCGGCGCGGCTTGTTCTTCTTCGTCATGTGAACAGGAATGAAGGCCTACGCCGCGCCGTGCATGGAAGTATTTTGCGATCGCGGCCGTGGGTACGATACCAGACAGACGCGGTGGTTGCTACATTGGTGACCGCATCCGCTTCACGTACTCGTAGGCCAGCGACATGGTGAGATCAGTCTCGGCATCCGGCATCGGGCCGACCAAATAGAACTCACCGATGCGGAATGCGAACGCCTGCCGATCTTGAGCACGTTCGCGCCGCAGATCGTCCAGCGTCTTCGCTTCGAGGCTGTCGGGACCAGCTTCGGCTGCCAGTCGCTCAAGCTCGTCGTCCTCGATGTGCTGCATCTTCGAGAGCATGCGGGAATGATAAGCCGATCGTGATGCCAACGTACCGATCAGGGGAGCTTCGGGGTGCTAGACCAGAAACGATTGCCGGGCTTGACCGCATCCCACGCGCGCCAGAACCAACCACCCGGGGCATTTTGAGCGGGCATCGGCAAGCTGTCGAGGCCCAAGTCGATAAACCTCGGATTTTTGCTGGCTGCAACGAGCGCGTCCCAGTGCGCGATGCGTAACGTCTCAGCCGAAGTTAGCTGGCTGGCGCTGTTACTTTCGGCGAGGAGCGCCTGACCATAATTTGTCAGCGGTCCTATCAGTCGGAATGTCTGATCTGCCGCGATGAGGGTCCTATGAGCATCACCACCGAAGGGTGCGAGTTCCGCCCAACCCAAAGCAACCTTGATGATTTCGTTGTGGGTGAGCGGTGGACAAAGATCATCGTTGGCTTGCTGCAGCAGTTTCTCCCACTTGCCCGATAGCTGGTTTGCCAGCAGGCGGATCGCCCGCTCTGCCGCCTGCTTCCCCACACCCGCTTTGCGTACGAGCGCAACGAGTCTCGGTTGCAGTACTCCGGACGTCAGGGCCGAACCGGCAGTCACCACAGCGAGGAAACATAAGCATGTTGCCGGCCCCTTCATCAACTCCAGTTCCTTGGCCTGCACATCTTTGGCTTCAACGCCGCTGCGGTACGCGCTCTCAGCGGCAATGCTGTTAGTGAGCGCAGCCTTGCAGAGGGCACAGTTGGGCTCCGTTTCGGCCGCGCGTTTGAGAAGATCAATGCTCGTGCCCCACTGGCCCGCCCGCAAAGCATGCAATCCGAGAGCGAAGTGCGCCTTGTTATCGGTCAGCATGCGGTAGTGTCTTAGGGCATCGTCATCCTGCCGCAAGGCAAGGTGGCTCTGCGCAAGGGCGCGCCGCCAATAGGTGCTCCGGTCCGTACTGCCGCGCTGTTCTAGCGCCCCTATGGCCGATGAAAGGTTCTCCACGGCAACCTGGAAGTCTCCCCGCTGAAATGCTTGCCGGCCGCTTAGGATTTGCCACTCGGTCTTGACCCAGGGGGCGTAGTAGTACGCCATGAACGCAGCTGCGATGGCGAGCAATACGAAGAAGCGGAAAAGAACCTTCAACATGGCACGACCCCCTGCGCCCTTCGAAAACGCATGGTACGCGCAAATTTTGTCGCGCACAGCCTCTCATTGTCGCGGTTGCTCAAGACGGTCAAAGGCGCTCGGCCTGGCAATCCCGTGCCTCATCGGCCCCACCGGCTAGCGTCTGTTGGAGCGTGGGCGCGGTCCTATCAGCTCTGCGATCCGTGCCGCGACGGCGACGCGCTTGCGATCCACATCGAGCTTCTGCGCCTGCATCTGCCGTAAGGTGTGGCCTTCCCCATCGGCGGGTGCTCGGGATGCTGGGCGCCCCACCTACTTGGCCCGCCCCAGCTAGGTCAGCCTCTGCATGAGCCAACGGAGGATGCCCTTCGTCCCGGTCGCGTCCAGCATTCTTCCGAGCCCCTTTAGGAAGTCCGCTGGGATCAATGCAAACGCCCGGTAGATAAGCCACCTCCAATTGCCACGCGCCGGTCCATGCAGCCGCAGGCACAGATCATCAACAAGGGCGGTCTCTTGGGGGACGCCCAGACGAACCGATATGTAGCGCAGAGAGACAAAGCTCATGAGTGGGAACTCCACTCGCAGCACTCTCCTGACGTGGAGCGCTTCGATGCTGTGTGCCCCAAAAGATGCGGCCACGATGTCGCTGTATCCAGCGATGCTGAGGCACCACCGTTCTGCTGTGCTGGCCGCGGCGAATGAATCGTTATCCCCCCGTTTGTCCAGGAGCGGGCCGCCGATATAGCGCACCCTCAAGCCGTAACGGACAATGACCTCGAACAATCGGGCCACGTGCGCCCAGCAGGAGCCCACGAACATCTCGTTCAGGGGAACCGATCGCCAGGTCTCTCTCTTGACGATGACGCCGCTCATGAAGCTGAAAAATGCCTCGGTATTCGCAGCACGAGCGAAATAGTCGTGCCGCGAGCCGGCACTTCCTAGGTCAAAGACTGCGCCGGACGGCGCACGGAGCACCGGATAGTCGAACAGGAAGCGCATCTCCCGATCGCAAATTGTATGGCTGCAAAGGACGACGTCGATATCCGGTGACAGTTCGCGCGCGACCGCGGCGACGGCCCCTGGGCGCATGATATCGTCGGCACTGAAGAGCCATACGTACTCGCCGCGCGCCTCCTCAACCACACGCGCCATGTCGCGATCGATGCCGTTCTTCCGGTCTGCTCGGATGTACCGAAGATTGGGCAGCCTGGACGTGAATCCGGCGACTACAGCTGGCGTATCGTCCGTTGAGGCACTGTCCAGGATGACGATCTCGGCCCCGGAGAGATCCTGGCAGGCTATCGACTCAAGCGTCTCGCCGATGAAGGCACCAAAATTGTAAGTTGGAATGCAGATTGAAAGCACAGCCTCTGTCTTCCCCCCAAAGACTTCGCCCAATCTGCAAAGTCTCTAACGAACCCGGGGGGCAGCTGCTAGAGGGACCAATCGATGACAAAGGGTCGCTGTCGACAACGTGGTGCCCAGATTTTGCGCTTGCGACGTCCTTGAGCTTCGTTTGCATTGCTGCTCACGACGCGATTCCGCTCGTGGCATTGACCGGCTGCCACACATGAGCAGGAAGCAACCTCAGCCATGAGACGGAGGCACCTGGGCTACTGCCGCAAGTTGCTATGCGCCTGTGGTCGCTATAAAGAGAACGGACGTCATCTCGGTCGCTGCGGCGCGGCTTGAGCACTAGTGGACGGGGCGGGAGAGGCTTCAAGAGACTGTCACAATGGCGGCAGCGGATGATGAATTGCTGGCTTTGCTGCTGCCTTCCAAGGGAAGACTGCTCGATCTGCTTCTGACGCTCTCATTGGTGCCCCTCAAGGCGCAAAAGGGTTATCGAGTGCACTTCGTGGTGTGCGCCAACTACAACCCGGCGCAGCTTGCCCTCCTCCGCAGGCTGTTTTCGGCCCGGGCCACATTCATCGATGAGGGGAAGCTCGAACCGCGCGGGATGACCGGCGCGTACAACTACGCACTCGAGGAAGCAATCAGGAAAGGGGCGCGCTGGGTCGCGCTATGGGCCGACGATCTGCTGCCAGAGAAGCGAGCGTGGCTCGATCAGCTCTTTCCCGTGATCGCGGATGCCGGCTTTCGGTTTGGCATATTCTCGTCGGACGAAGGGAACCACAAGGGCCACTTCGGCTGGAACGTCTTTGCGGACTTCCCGTGCGCGCACTTCTTTGTTGCGCGGGTCGAGGCCCTGCCAGGGTACATGCTGAATCCTGGGCTCAGGGCCTACGTCAGCGACAACGAAATTGCAATCAGCCGTGTCAAGGCAGGAGTGCCGGTTGACTTGCTGCCAGTTCGGGTAATCCATCAGCCAACCTTCAATCAGACGCGCACCGCGAACTCGCCCGCTTATCGTTCCGACCTTGAGAAGTTCTACCAGATCCACCCCGAGCTTCGGGGCAGGCTTGATCCGATCGTTCTCCATGCTGATGTGGCGGACGCCAATTGCCGTTTTGTCGTCGACGATGGGAGGGTCCTTCGTTTTGGCGACAGCACACCCCGCCTCGGTATTGAGGAATTCAAGGCGGCGGCGCCGTTTGCAGCACCGAGGTTCAGCCTCCGCGTCGTAGGCTACATTCGCAAAGCATGGAATGAGTGGATCGCGTCACCGGGTCGGGTTGTCCGAGGAGCAGTTGGATTGGTGACGCGGCTTCGGCGAGGGATCGCTTGAGCACAAGGGAATCCGCAATGGAAACGAAGAGCCGCATTTTGATTACGGGCGGCACCGGTCTTCTCGGCTCAGCCCTGACGCGCAAGCTCAGGAGCGCTGGGTTCGAGGCGTGCACTTCGTTGTCTTCGCGCGACCTCGATTTGTTGTCCTACGACGTGACACTACACGCATTCTGCGACCAATATCGCCCGGAATACGTGTTCCATTTGGCTGGAGCGGTTTACGGGCTCGGGGGCAACCTGCGCGATCCCGGCCGAATCTTCCTCGAAAACACCCTGATGAACACACATGTCGCGGAAGCATCACGCCGCGCCGGTGTGAAGAAGATCGTTGCGATGGGCTCAATCTGCGCCTATCCGAGCCCGCCGGCTGAACCAGGCCCTTTGCGCGAGGAACTCCTGTTCTTCGGGGAGCCCCACCCGGGCGAACGCGCATATGGGCAAGCAAAGCGGGCCATGCTGTCTCAACTCGAAGCCTACCAGGGCTCCGGCATGGACTACGCGTTTGCGATTTCCACCAACCTTTACGGTCCCAATGATCGGTTCAACCTCGAGAATGGTCACGTCGTTCCGTCCCTGATCCGCAAGTTCTACGAGGCGGCCCAGTCGGGCAGTCATGTAGACGTGTGGGGAGATGGCCTGTCGAGACGAGATATCATGCACTCCTGGGATGCTGCCCAGGCGTTGATCATCATCATGCAGGGGGTATCGGGTCGCGTGAACCTGGCGACCGGGCGCATGCTGGCCATACGCGAGATCGCAGAGACATTGGGTGATGTCTCGGGCGTCAAACGGAACATTCGGTTCGACTTGTCAAAGCCAAGGGGCCACGAGTTCCCCAACATCAGCGTTGATCGACTCCGCGCTGCGGGATTCCAGCCATCGTTCACGGCGGAGGAAGGCCTTGCACACGCCTATCGCTGGTATGCTGAGAACGTCGCGCAAGCGCGGCATTAGGTCGAGGGCCACGAGCGATGTCTTTTTCGAAGGTGATTGTCACAACAACCATCAACCCCCCGACGGAAGCGCTCAACAAGTTCGCCAGGCTCGACGGTTGGCATCTAGTCGTCGCAGGCGATCTGAAGACGCCTACTCCCTACCACATCGACGGTGCGACTTACCTTTCGCCAGCCGACCAGGAGAAGCTTGCTCCGCGGTTGTCGGAGCTCATTGGCTGGAACTGCATGCAACGGCGCAACTTCGGGTTTCTGTGGGCTGCGAAGCAGGGCGCGTCACTGATTGCCACCGTCGATGACGACAACATTCCTTACGATACCTGGGGACAGACAACGCTCGTTGATGGAGAGGCGGAGCTCGATTACTTCGAGTCGGGTGTTCCGGCATTCGATCCGGTCGGTGCAACTGGGTATCGACATCTCTGGCATCGTGGCTTCCCGATTCAGTGGCTTGCTCAGCGCGACTATTCCGGAAAGACTAGGAAGCGCATGGTGGTCGACGTCGAAGCTGGCTTCTGGAACGGTGACCCCGACATAGACGCTGTCTGCCGGATGGAGCACGGGCCCCGGGTTACCTTCTCAGATGGGCCCTTCCCGCTGGCGGGCGGCCCTATCGCGCCCTTCAACTCTCAGAACACAATACTCTCATCTCGTGCGTTCCCCGGCTACTTCCTGTTTCCAAGGATCGGGCGCATGGACGACATCTGGGGGGCATTCTGGCTCCAAGCCAAGGGGTTCAAGGTCGCGTTCAGCAAAGCATCGGTGTTCCAAGCTCGCAATGAGCACGATCTGACAAAGGACTTCGAAGCAGAGATCCTGGGCTACACGAAGTCGCACTTGCTTGTCCGTTCACTGCTGGCGAACGGGCCGGAGGCGATCTGGGATTTCCTCCCGCAGGGCAGTAGGTCCATCTACGAAGCCTACCGGGAGCAGTTCGGTTGAGGTGGCTCGTGTTGTGCCGAGGCACCTTGCGTTGACGAGAGGCTGTGATGATCCTCGCACAAGCAGGAACACTGGTCGTCTGCCCGAACGGCCATCGCATTTGCCGAGTTGCAAAGGATATCGTGATCCCGGGCAAGGTCCGAGCCGAGCTGTTCTGCGACTGGCACTATCGCTTCCCACGAAAATTCTCAGCATATGACCCGATTCCCGATTGCCCTGAGTGTGGGGAAGCGTTCCTCCGACCGAATGCGACGCTAGGGCGCTGGCAGCTCCACACGGCTGATGGATGGCGCTGAGAACCATTGATGCAACCTGTGTCCTAAGAACGATCGGAATCGCATGACTCGGACCGCACTCATTACCGGGATCACCGGGCAGGACGGCGCTTACCTGGCCGAATTCCTTCTCGGCAAAGGATACACGGTTCACGGCATCAAGCGTCGGACGTCGCTGTTCAACACCGCACGTATCGACCACCTCTACACGGACGTGCATGTGGAGGGCGCGCGCTTCTTCCTGCATCACGGCGACATGACGGATTCGAGCAGCCTTCTGCACATCGTCGAGCGGGTCAAGCCGGATGAAATCTACAATCTGGCTGCGCAGAGCCACGTGATGGTCTCGTTCGAGGAGCCAGAATACACCGCCAATTCAGATGCGCTCGGCACGCTGCGGCTGCTCGAGGCCATCCGCACACTGCGGATGGAGAAGACGACGCGCTTCTACCAGGCGTCGACGTCGGAGCTGTTCGGCAAGGTGCAGGAGGTTCCTCAGACAGAGAAGACGCCGTTCTATCCGCGCTCGCCCTACGGAGCGGCCAAGCTCTATGCACACTGGATCACGGTGAACTATCGCGAGGCGTACGGGATGTATGCGTGCAACGGCATCCTGTTCAATCATGAGTCCCCCATTCGCGGAGAGACGTTCGTCACGCGCAAGATCACACGTGCACTCGCGCGCATCAAGATCGGCTCGCAGGACTGCGTGTATCTCGGCAACCTCAATGCCAGGCGCGATTGGGGGCACGCGCGCGACTACGTCGAGGCGCAGTGGCTCATTCTGCAGCAGGCCGAGCCTGACGACTATGTCATCGCCACGGGCGAGCAGCACAGCGTGCGCGAGTTCGTCGAGATCGCGGCGCGGGAAGTCGGCCTGACCGTTTCATGGCAGGGCAACGGCGTCGAAGAGCGGGGCGTCGACCAGAACGGGCGCGTCATCGTCGCTATTGACCCGCGCTATTTTCGACCGTCAGAGGTCGAGACGCTGCTCGGCGATTCCTCCAAAGCACGCGCCAGGCTCGGCTGGAGGCCCCGTACCAGCTTCGCGGAGCTGGTCTCCGAGATGATGCGGAGGGACCTTGCCGAGGCCGAGCGGGATGCCACCTTCGCCTGCCGTGAGACCTGAATGCTCCGCACCGCAATCGCCCGCCTTGTGGCCGGTGCTCGGGGAAGGGTGCTCGCCGACGCTTCGGCCCGCGTCTGGAACGCGATTCTTTCGTTTGCACTTCTGCCGATCTATCTCTGGTTCATCGGCGCCGAGTCGTTCGGCATCATCAGCATGTTTGCGAGTGTGCAGGCAATCATTGCGCTCTTCGACTGCAGTCTAGCGCCGAGCCTGACACGGGAACTTTCGCGAGCGCGCGCCACCAATGAGGACTGGCGCCGCATGCACGACCTCACGAGAACCATGGAGGGCGTGTATTGGGGCCTCGCAGTTCTGGCGGGGACTGTCTTCAGCCTGCTGGCCCCGCTCATCGCCGGCAGATGGCTGAATCCTGAGAAGCTTTCTGTTGCAGAGGTGCGCAGTGCGCTTCTGGTCGGAGCGATCGCGCTCGCTGTTCAATGGCCGAGTACGCTGTATGCCGGCGGGCTCGTTGGTCTCGTGAGGCAGAAGACGTTGGCAGCCGTTGGTATGATCGGGGGTACGCTTCGCGCCGCGGTGTCGATATTCTGCCTTTGGGCGATCTCACCTACTGTGGAGGCCATCTTCTGGGTCGCGGTCGTGCTTGGTCTCGCGCAAACGCTGATCATGAGGCGTCTCTTTTGGCTCTCGATGCCTCATCAGGAAATGCGGGGTACGTTCCAAGGTCAGCTCCTTGTCGACATCTGGCGCTTTGCCCTCGGCGTGAGCGCAATAACGATCACGTCGGTTGTGCTCTTGCAGGCCGACAAATTGGCGATGTCGCGGTTGCTGCGCCTGGATGAGTTCGGCTACTACGCCATCGCCAGCGCGCTTGCCAACGGCCTGTTCATCATCACCGGGTCTATCTTCTCGGTCAGCTTTCCCAAGTTCTCTGAACTGGCCGCCACAAACGACCCTCGCAAGGTCGCCGCCTTCTACCATCTCGCCTGTCAGGGCGTGTCGATGGCGGTGCTACCATTGGCCGCCGTGGTCGCCTTCTTTCCACGGGAACTCCTGCTCCTGTGGACGCGCGATGCTCACATAGCTCAGCAGGGGCAGCTGATCTTGACCGTCTTCGTCGTCGGCAACGTGTTCAACTGCCTGATGAGTGTTCCCTACACCGTCCAGCTCGCCTTTGGGTGGACGCGCATCGCAATCATGTCAAATCTAACATCCTTGCTGCTCGTCTTCCCGCTGATCATGTTGCTCTTTCCGAAATATGGGTCGCTCAGCGGAGCGATCACTTGGGGCATCATCAATCTTGGCCTGCTCATCGCCCAAACAACCGCTTTGCATTACCAAGTGCTTCGGAGCGAAGCCGGCAAGTGGTACAAGTTGGATGCTGGCTTGCCGCTTCTCACAAGCGTGCTTACGGTAGCTGCCGTGCGCCTGCCCATTCCAGCCCTCGACCATCGCGGACACATAGTGCTGGCAATTCTGATTGCGTGGGTCCTCGCGTCAGCGTGCGCGCTGGCCGTCCTGTCCGACGTCAGGACCTGGCTTGTGCGGTCGATCCTACCCACGCGCACCTTGGCGTGAACGCGCCACTACCCTGCCAGCACCTGTGCCCTGGACCAGCGCCCCTTCAGCGCTATTATACCGTGTGCTGCTGATAGGTGTTCTATGCGTTGGACGGCCATGCTGCTCCTGCCGCTGTTCTTCTTGGGCTCGTCGGGCGCTCAGGCGGAGGATGAGGACCACCGGCTCGTGTGTCCCATTATGAGTGCCGAACTCGTGAAGAAGGTCGCAGCTCAAATCAAGGGAAGCGGCCAGTGCCAGACCGTCTGCAGGGGCTGCGGCTGCAAGGGCGGCCCGGGTTACCGAGCGCCGGGCGGGAAATGCGTGGGCTTCGCCGAGCTCATCTCAAGATGCGGGCCCCCACCCCATGCCGGGTGCGCACGGGAGTGCGCTCCTGTGCATAAATCCTGCGTCGGCCACGTCCTCGGCCGCGCCTGGCTGAAGCCTTTTGCGGCAAGCATTGGTCTCACGGTCAGTTTTCAGCCGGCAGCTGCGCCAGAAGCTGACACGTCGACGATGAAGTGACGGTCGACGGCCTAGCGATCGCCACAGGCCAGGGGGTCACGTTTCACGTGAAGCAACTACAACTCGAGAAGGAACCGGCCTCGGAGATTGGCACCGGAATTGGCACCGGCCCTGACGGGAGCGGCCGGAAAGTCGCGGGAGGTTAGGGGACGGAAAGGCCCGTGAATTCCTCACGGGGACGGAGCCAACGGCATTCTGAAGGAGCAACCGGGACAGGGCCATTCGGTTTAGCAAACCGCCGCCTTCAGCCACTCGGCCACGTCTCCGGTGCCACAGCCTATAAGTGCGGCAGCCGGGAAACGCAAGGCTGGGCACGTGGTCGTCGCGGCCTGCCACATTGGAGCCCGGCCTTGGCCGGAACGGGATTGGCAGAGCCCCAGCGCACGCGACAGCCCGATTGCATCAAGGAGAATGCAAGGCTGGTCGAGCGTGCCGCAGACCAGGCCTCTTGGCCCGGTCTGTGACTTCGTGCACGCGCCGCCGCCCTCAGGCGACGTTGGTGTGCTCGTACTTCTTGAGCAGGCGCTTCGGCTTCTTCAGCGCATCGCGGCGGAAGGGGTCGCCCAGCTCGCGGGTGACGTGCACGTCGAGGATGGTGGTCTTGCCTCGCTTCTGCGCGTCGCAGGCCTTCTCCAGCGCCTCGCCGACGTCGCCGAGGTTCTTCACCTCGACGCCCTCCGCGCCCATGGTCTTGGCCAGCTCCGCCCAGCTGGGGTTCTTCAGGTTCACGCCGTCGAAGCGGAAGTTGTAGAAGTCGACTTGGTTCTTCTTCTCCGCGCCCCACTGCTCGTTGTTGAACACGACGGCGGTGACGGGGATGTCCTCGCGCACGCAGGTGAGGATCTCGCCGAAGCTCATGCCCCAGGCGCCGTCGCCAACATAGGCCACCGCGGGACGATCGGGTGCCGCCACCTTGGCGCCGATGATGGTTGGGAAGGCATAGCCGCAGTTGCCGAAGCTCATGGCGGCGAACATCGAGTTTGGTTGGTTGAAGCGCAGGTAGCTGTTCGACACCGAGCAGATGTTGCCGATGTCGGTGGAGACCATGGCGTTCTTGGGCATGGCCTTCTCCAGCTCGCGCAGCATCTGGCGTGGATGCATGCGCTTGGAGTCCTTCGACACCTCGAGCGACCACGCGTCCTTCTCGTGCGTCCACTCTGTGAGCTCTTTCTCCCAGGCATCCTTCTCGGCCTTTATGGTCTTGGACCGCTCCGCCGCGTTCTTGCGCGCTGCCACGTCGCGGTTGGCGAGGCGGTGATGCAGCGCGCGCGCTGCCGCCTTGGCATCGCCGCACACGCCGACTGAGATCTGCTTGACCAAGCCGAGCATGCGGTGGTCGGTGTCGACCTGGATGATCTTGGCGCCCTTGGGCCAGTAGTCGAGCCCGTGCTGCGGCAACGTGCCAAAGGGGCCGAGCCGTGTGCCGAGCGCCAGCACCACGTCGGCCTGCGCGATCAGCTTCATGCCGGCCTTGGAGCCTTGATAGCCGAGCGGTCCGCACCACAGCGGGTGGTCGGCGGGGAAGCTGTCGTTGTGCAGGTAGCTGTTGACGACCGGCGCCTGCAGGTACTCAGCGAGCGCCTTGGCCTCCTCGACGCCGCCCGAGAAGATGACACCGCCGCCGGCCACGATGACCGGGAACTTGGCTTCGCTCAGAAGTTTGGCGGCTTCATCCAGGCTCTCTTCCGCGCCGGGCCCGCGGGCGATGCTCTGCGGGCGCGGGATCTCGCAATTGATCTCGCCGTAGAAGTAGTCACGCGGGATGTTGAGCTGCGTCGGCCCGCGCTCGGACAGCGCCATGTCGAAGCAGCGCCCGGTGAGCTCGGCCATGCGGGCTGGGTTGTTCACGTGTCCCTGGTACTTGGTGATCTTGGAGAAGATCGGAATCTGGTCCGTCTCCTGGAAGCCGCCCAGGCCCATGCCCATCGAGCCGGTCTCCGGTGTAATCGCTACCACTGGCGAGTGCGCCCAGTAGGCGGCGGCGATCGCGGTCACGAAGTTGGTGATGCCGGGCCCGTTCTGGGCGATGCACACGCCGTGGCGGCCGGAGACGCGGCTGTAGCCGTCCGCCATGTGCGCGGCGCCCTGCTCGTGCACGGTCGGGATGAAGCGGATGCCGGCCGTCGGGAACAGGTCCAGCGCGTCCATGTAGGCCGAGCCGACGATTCCGAACATGTGCTTGACGCCATGTGCCACCAGTGTTTCGACGAAGGCCTCGCTCGGCGTCATCTTGGGCATATCACACTCCCCGATCTTGCGTTTTCTGATCAAGCCACGTGCTTTCGCGGGCGCCTCGGCTTGCACGAAATGGAACGTGTTGTCCCATTCTTTCACACGCACCCGGCGCCGGTGTCAATCGTGCCGCCCGCCATCTGCAGCACCAAAATCGGCCCAAAGCGTGGTGGTCTGGCGTGTCAGGCCAGGCTCCACACCCTGGCCAGACGCTCGGCCACCTGCAGCAGGCGCGGCACGAAACTCTCGCAGGCTTTGAGCGAAAGCCGCGGCACGGGACCATGCACGGCAAGGGCGGCGACTGCGCGCCCCGCACCGTCCCTGATCGGCACGGCCACGCCGACGATGCCTTCCAGGAACTCCTGGTTGTTCAGCGCAAAGCCTTTGGCCCGGATCCTTGCCAGTTCGGCCTCGAGATCGCTGACCTTGGTGATTGTCTTCGACGTATAGCTCTCGAGCTTGCGGCTCCTGAGCAGGCGTTTGCAGTATTCTGGCTCCAGTTCGGCCAGCAGCAGCTTGCCGCCCGAAATGCAGTGTGCGCCCATTCGGCTGCCGGCCTCGAGGTGCGTTCGCAGCGGCCACTTGCATTCAATGCGGTCGAGATAAACGTAGTCCAGGTCGTCGAGCACGCCGATGTTGCAGGTCTCGTTGATCTCGTCGACCAGGCTTTGCAGGATCGCCCGAACGGGCGTGCCTTGGTTCTTCGAATGGAGCGAGGCGAACGCCAGCCGACCCAATCGTGGGCCGACGGAATAACGTTCGCGTGATGGATCGCGAATGACGAGCCCCGCGTCCTCGAGTTGTCCGAGGACGCGATGCACCGTTTGCCTCGGTAGCTGCAGGCGCGCGGCCAAGTCGGGCAGGCCTATGGCCTGGGGTTGCTCGCTGACCGCCTCGAGAACCGCCAATGCTTTCTCAAGTGTCGACAATCGCTCGTTTTTTGACATTCTCTGGGGTATCACAAGTTGCTCAAAATTCAGCCACGGCCGTTGCGGCAAGTATAAAGGAACTGGAACTCCGGGCAGCATAGCGGCGTAGCGCACTTCGCGCAAAGCGACCCGAAATCTGATTTTCCCGGGGCG
This sequence comes from Hyphomicrobiaceae bacterium, assembly GCA_008933705.1. Classification (GTDB taxonomy): domain Bacteria; phylum Pseudomonadota; class Alphaproteobacteria; order Rhizobiales; family Hyphomicrobiaceae; genus AWTP1-13. Next base: position 2,577 of record WBUN01000005.1, on the reverse strand, counting down.
GCAGAGATACAGTTGACAAGGCCGGGGTCTGCCAGACTATGAGACAAGAGGTCCCATTTTTTATTCGGCTATGAGGTCGGTCATGTCCGATACGCAACTTGCTGCTCCCAAGGCGCGCGCTGGCAAAGGCACCGGCGCAGACGATGCCATTGCCGCCATGATCGGGCGAGGTCGGGCCGCCATGGCCGAATTTGCCAGGGAAATCGACGCTCACGGACAGGACCGCATCGACGAGGCTGTCACGGCCCTGGCCTGGTCCATCTACAAGCCCGAGAATGCCCGCCGGCTGGCCGAGATCGCGGTGGAGGTGACCGGCATCGGCGAGGTCGAGAGCAAGGTCATCAAGAACACGAGGAAGACCTTCGGCACCCTGCGCGATCTGCTAAGGGCCAAGACGACCGGCATCATCGAGGAGATTCCCGAAAGGGGCATCGTCAAGTACGCCAAGCCCGTCGGCGTGGTCGGAGCCATCACGCCATCCACCAACCCCTCGGCCACGCCCGTCAACAAGGCGATGATGGCGCTGAAGGGCGGCAATGCCATCATCATCGCGCCGCCGCCGACGGCATGGGACGCAACCAAGCCGACGGTCGACGGCATGCGTCGCGAGCTCAAGAAGATCGGGCTGCCTGAGGACCTCGTGCAGATTCTACCCCAGCCCGTGACGCGTGAGTCGACGACGCGGCTGATGGAGCTGTCCGATCTCGTCGTGGTCACCGGCAGCCAGGTCAATGTGCGCGCCGCCTATAAGTCTGGCAAGCCGGCGCTCGGTGTCGGCCTGGGCAACGCGCCCGTCATCATCGACGCCACTGCCGACCTGGACGAGGCGGCGCGGCTCATCATGCTTTCCAAGACATTCGATCACGCCACGTCATGCTCGTCCGAGAATGCCGTGGTGATCCTTGACGAAATCTATGATGCCGCCATCGCTGCGCTCGAGAAGCGGGGCGGCTATATGGCGAGCGCAACCGAGAAGAAGCGCATCGTCGAGCGGCTGTGGCAGAACGGCAAGCTCAACCGCGCCGTCATCGCGCAAGGTCCCGAGGCCCTCGTCGAGGTGTTCGAGCTGTCCCCGAAGGCCAGGAGTTGCAAGTTCGTGATGGCCGCGGAGACGGGCACAGGCAAGGACTATCCCCTGTCTGGCGAGAAGCTGTCTCTCGTGCTCACGGTCTACCGCGCCAAGGACTTCGCCGACGCCAAGCGCATCGTGCGCGACATCCTCGAGTACCAGGGCAAGGGCCACTCCTGCGGCATCCACACAAAGGACCTCGCGCATGCCCGCGAGATTGCCGAGGACATCGACGTCGTGCGCGTGCTGGTCAACCAGGCGCATACCTTCGGCAACGGCGGCGGTTTCGACAACGGCTTGCCGTTCACGCTGTCGATGGGTTGCGGTACATGGCAGGGCAACGCCATCTCCGACAATCTGAACTGGCGCTGCTTCGTCAACATCACGCACCTCGTCACCACCATCCCCGAGGACAAGCCGAGCGAGGAGGCGCTGTTCGGCAAGTACTGGGCCAAGTACGGGAAGTGAATGGGGCATGTCGCGGCGCGGACCGTGCTTCGACGCGATCCGGAAGACCGGGGTGTACCGACGCCGGTCGGCTTCGCGTCGAAGCTGATCTACCCCAGGCTCGGCGCTGCCCGTCCGACAGCGGCAGCCCCCGCCGAAATGGCTCTGACGTTTGACGTTCTTGTCTGCAACCGGAGGCCGAAGGCTCTATGAACTTCGAGGAACACGCCGCCAAGCCGCTGTTGCGTGCCGCCGGCATCGATACGCCCAAGGGCCGGCTCGCGCGCAGCCCCGGTGAGGCCGCTGCCGTCGCCGCGGAGTTGGGCCGCTGCGTGCTCAAGGCACAGGTGCCGACCGGCAAGCGCGGCAAGGCCGGCGGCATCAAGCTCGTCGCCGGCGCAGACGAAGCCGAGGCAGCCGCAACGGCCATTCTCGGCATGACCATCGGCGAGCATCGTGTAGCGTCGCTGCTCGTGGAACAGCAGGTGCCCATTGCGCACGAGATGTACGCTGCCGTTCTCAACGACCCGGGCACCAAGAGCCCTTTGCTGCTGTTCTCGGCGCAGGGCGGCATGGACATCGAGGAGATCGCCGCCAAGCATCCGGACACGCTGGTGCGTCTGCCGATCGACATCCGCCACGGCCCCGATCCCAAGGCGATCGACCGGGCATTGACGATGCCATTGCCCTGCGACCGCTCAGCGCTGATTGCGCTGCTGGACAGGCTCTACACCGCGTATGCCGCCAACGATGCCGAGCTCATGGAGATCAACCCGCTGGTTCTGACGGCCGACGGGCGGCTGATGGCCCTCGACTGCAAGTATACGATGGACGACAGCGGCATTCCCCGCCATGAGCAGTTGGCGAAGACCGGTACGCCCGACAAGCTGACCGAGCTCGAGGCGCGCGGCAAGGCGCTGGGGCTCAAGTTCATCGAGCTCGACGGCAGCGTCGGCGTGCTCGCCAATGGTGCGGGTCTCACCATGACCACGATGGGATGCTGTGCGCCATTACGGCGGAGAGCCCGCGAACTTCATGGAGATCGGCGGCGAGAGCTACAC
>WBUN01000071.1 GCA_008933705.1 Hyphomicrobiaceae bacterium | reverse complement strand
GGGCGGGGGGCGCGATCTGCGCCTCGGGCGCCGCCTGGGGCGGCTCAGGTTGGACGGCCTGCGCTGGTTGCACCGCAGCCTCCGCCGGCGGCTCCGTCGGGGCGGGCGCTGCCTCCTCGGCCAGCAGACCGTTCATCTCACCGGCGGCCACTTCGGCCATGCGGTCGCGCAGCAGTGCACTCTTCTGCGCCGCGTGCGCCGGCGCCGACGCGGCAGCGGACGGAGCACCCGGATCAAGGCTGTCGTCGTGGCTCGCGGCCCTTGCAGCCGCGCTTGCCGCGCGCTGCTGGATGCGGGCACGGGCCGCTGCCAGAAACTCGTCGGCCGAGCCCGGCTGGGGCGGAGCGGGCGCAGGAGCAGGAGCTGCCGGCTCCTCCGATGGCGGCATCACGGGCTGGGCTGCCGGGGAAGAGGCGGTCGCTTCGCGTTGAGCGGCAACCTGATCGGTGGATGTGGCGGCGGGCCTCGCGGGTGATGCCTGCGCCTGCCCGGCGGCCTTGGCAGGCGTCTTGAGCCGCGCCTGGGTGTTGGCCCGCTGCAGCGCCCGGATCGCCTCCTCGAACGTCATGCCATGCGATTTGAGAAGGCCGGCCGCCGGGCTCTTGCCGTCGCCGACGATGGCTGCCAGCACGATGGCCCCGTCGATCTGGCGCCGCTTGGATTGCTGGGCCGCTGAGGCGGCAGCCTGGAGCACCCGCAGCAGCTCGGGGTCCGGGCGCGGCTCGTGGCCCGGCTCGGCGCACATGTCCTCCATCAGCCTGCCGAGGTAGCCCGAAACGTCGCCCCTGAGCCGACCGAGATCGACGTTGGCGGATTCCAGGATGAGGGATGCCTCCGGGTCCTCGCTGAGGGCGAGCAGCAGATGCTCGAGCGTAACCAGCCGATGCGACTGCTCGCTGGCAAAGCGGTGCCCGCGCTCCAGGCTGTCGCCCAGATTGGACGACATCGGAATCGAGCTGAACGCCTCCGCGATGGACTGCGGCATCAACTACCCCCTGAGGCGGGCGCATGACATGCATGCTCCCTCCACCCGCCGGCCCCTGCTTTTGGCGCCGGATGGTTCCGGCGGCGGATGTCTTACTGTCCTGGCGATTCTAGCCCATGACACCCGCATTGACACGGGGCCGGGCGCCAAGAACCTGTGCAGGCTTGGCTCCGGAAGCGCCCCTGCAACCTTGCCGCAGAGGCGCGGGAACCTTTCAACCACCACGCTAGCGCCGAAATGTGAGCAAATTCCGTTGTGGGCGACCGGTGGGCCGCTATAAGTGCACTGCGCGGAGCCGCGGCGCCGCAGATGGGGCTTTTTGCGAGCGGAACGGGCAGGGCACGGCCATGGCCAAGAAGCAAGCGACGACGAATGCGGTGGCGCCCCCCTCGGCGCACACACAGGCACGGATCCTGGCGGAAGCCCTGCCGCACATGCAGCGCTACGACCAGCAGACCGTGGTCGTGAAGTTCGGCGGCCATGCCATGGGCGACCCCGACCTGGCCGCTGCGTTTGCGCAGGACATCGTGCTGCTCAAGCAGTCGGGCGTGAACCCGATCGTGGTGCACGGCGGCGGGCCGCAGATCGCGGGCATGCTGAAGCGGCTGCAGCTCAAGTCCGATTTCGTGCACGGCCTGCGTGTCACCGACAAGCCGACCGTCGAAGTGGTCGAGATGGTGCTCTCGGGGCTGATCAACAAGGACATCGTCACGGCCATCAACCGGCAGGGCGGCAAGGCCGTCGGCATCTCGGGCAAGGACGCCAACCTGATGATCGCCCGCAAGATCACGCAGATGCCCGATCCCAAGACCAGCGTCATGCAGGACGTGGACATCGGCTTCGTTGGCGATCCGGCCGAGATCAATCCGCACATCGTCGAGGTGATCTCGAAATCGGACCTCATTCCCGTGATCGCGCCCGTCGGCATCAGCCGCGAGGGCGAGACGCTCAACATCAACGCGGACACGTTCGCGAGCGCGCTGGCCGCGCGCATGAAGGCCAAGCGCCTGCTTCTGCTTACCGATGTCGCCGGCGTGCTTGACAAGGACAACCGCCTGATCGAGCAGCTCACGATCGAGGAGGCGCGCGCGCTCATCCGCGACGGCATCATCAGCGGCGGCATGATCCCCAAGGTGGAAGGCTGCATCGAGGTCGTCGAGGCCGGTGTCGAGGCGGTGGTCATCATCGACGGCCGCGTGCCGCACTGCGTGCTGCTGGAGCTGTTCACCGAGCACGGCGTCGGCACGCTGGTGGGCCGCAAGACGACGAAGAACGGCTGATGGACACCAAAGGCGCGGGGCTCCCTCCCCCCTCGTGGGAGAGGGCCGGGGAAGGCAATCCGGCACCCCCGGCACGCCGCGGCTTTCAGAAGACCGAGGTGTGGATCTTCGATCTCGACAACACGCTCTATCCGGCCGAGTGCAATCTGTTCGCGCAGGTCGACCGGCGCATGGGCGAGTTCATCGCCCGCTACCTCGGCGTGCCCTTCGAATACGCGCGCCATCTGCAGAAGACCTACTACCGCCAGTTCGGCACCACCCTGTCGGGCCTGATGCAGGTGCACAGGATGGACCCCAAGGCGTTCCTCGACTACGTGCACGACATCGATCTTTCCGGCGTGGCCGAGGCGCCGGAGCTTGCCGCGGCCATCGCGCGGCTGCGCGGGCGCAAGCTCATCCTCACCAACGGATCGCGTCGGCATGCCGAGCGGGTGGCGGCCAAGCTCGGCATCCTCGAGCAGTTCGAGGACATCTTCGACATCGTACAGTCCGAATACGTGCCGAAGCCGACGCCCGAGTGCTACGACCGCTTTCTCGAGGCGCACGGCGTGGAGGCCGCGGCGTCCGCCATGTTCGAGGACATGCCCCACAACCTGGAGGCGCCGCATCTGCTCGGCATGACCACCGTGCTAGTGCATTCCGCCTGCGACTATGACCATCCCGTGCAGCAGAAGATCAGGGCCTGGGTCGAGCCGCCCGAGCACGTGCACCATATGACGGACGACCTCACGCGCTTTCTCGCCGGCCTGCCGCGCTAGGGCGGCTGCCGGTCACGATTGCGCGAAGGACGCCCGGCCAGGCTTGCCAGTTTCATGCAGATGCATATATCTGGGCCATATCCCTTCGCCGCAGGAGCGCGCGACATGAACCACGTCCTGCCGCGGTTGCGGCCGCTCGATGAGCATCGTCCGGCGCGGGCGATCGCCGACGGGGCGCGCATCGGCCATGTCCACCTGAAGGTGGCGGACATCGACCGGGCGCTCGATTTCTACTGCGGCGTGCTGGGCTTCGAGCTGATGCAGCGCTACGGCAGCCAGGCGGCGTTCGTGTCGGCGGGCGGCTATCACCATCATATCGGTCTCAACACCTGGGAGAGTGCCGGCGGCTTGGCCCCGGCTCCAGGCACGACCGGCCTCTATCACCTCGCCATCCTCTATCCGACGCGCGCCGCGCTTGCCGATGCGCTGCGTCGGCTGATGGCGGCCGGCATCCAACTCGACGGCGCCAGCGACCACGGTGTCAGCGAGGCGCTGTACCTGCGTGACCCGGACCAGAACGGCGTGGAGCTCTACTGGGACAAGCCGCGCGAGGCGTGGCCGACGGCGCCGGACGGCCAACTGAAGATGCACACGCGGCGCCTCGATCTGCAAAGCCTGCTGTCGGAGACGTAAGGCAGAACGCGCGGGCGCGTGGCTGTGTTCATCGTCGACGTCCGTCGACGGGGATCGGACCTTGCTTACGTCGGCTTCGGCTTGCGCCTCAGTGATGGCGCCTGCGGCGGCGCGAGGGGTTTGATCACCTGCGTGCGATGCGGCGTCACCTTGCGGGGCGGCGAGACGAATCGGACGCGGATCTCGTTGGCGGTGCGCGCCACGACCTCGCAATCGGCCTCCAGGCCGTCGAGCTCCACGATCAGCGTGAACGTATCAGGCGCGGTGAGCGAGCCGTCCATGCGGATGCGAGCCCCGCTCTCGGAGATGTCGCGCACCGTGCACGGCAGGCTCGAGTAGCGGTCGTTGAAGGCGACGATGCCGGCCTTCAGGACGCGCCGGCGCGGCGTCTTGCGCTTTTCCTCTTGCGCCATGTCTGCCCATCCGGCTTGCGCGGAACGGTTGATGGTCGTTTGGGCGGTCTGATCGAGAGACATGCGGGCCAATACACCGGAGCGATGGCCGAAGGCATTGATCTCGCTCAACGATTCTGATCGGCCAGATGCGGATTGGCGTTAACGGCAGCCGCCGCTTCCCGCGCGCAGGGTCTCCATCATACAGGAGACGCTGCGGGGTGCGAGCGGAGGCTGAGCAGCACGGAGCGATCAGCCCCGGCCTTCGAACGGCATGTTTGTCGCCTTGATGGTCATGAACAGCACGTTGGCGTCGAGCGGCAGGCTCGCCATGTAGCGGATGGCCGAGCCGCAGTGCTCCACGTCCATCACCGCCTCGGGTGCGATCGTGCCGTTCGCCTGCGGCACGCCCGCCTTCATGCGCCCGCCCATGGCCGTGTCGGCATTGCCGATGTCGAGCTGGCCGCAGGCGATGTCGTTCTTGCGCCCGTCGAGCGCGATGCACTTGGTGAGGCCGGTGATGGCATGCTTGGTCGAGGTGTAGGCGACCGAGTTCGGCCGCGGCGCGTGTGCCGATATGGAACCGTTGTTGACGATGCGGCCGCCCTTCGGGCTCTGCTCCTTCATGATCTTGATGGCTTCCTGCGCGCACAGGAACGAACCCGTCAGGTTGACATCCACCACCGCCTTCCACTGCTCGTAGGTCAGCTCCTCCATCGGCACCGGAGGTGCGCCCATGCCGGCGTTGTTGAACAGGAAGTCGAGCCGGCCGCCGAACGCCTTCTTCGTCTCGGCGAACAGCCGCTTGACGTCCTCGGGCTTGCCGACGTCGGCGGCGATGGCGACGATCCTGCCGCCGCCCGGCCTGGCCATGGCGACCGTCTTGTCGAGCTCCTCCTTGCGGCGGCCGGTGACGACCACGTTCCAGCCGTCGCCCTGCAGCGCCAGCGCTGCCGCGCGGCCGATGCCCGTGCCGCCGCCGGTGACGAGCGCAATCTTACCTTGAGCCATGATCCATCTCCCTGGCTGACCGCTGATTTCGGCCGCAGCCTACTCTCATCGCCTGCGCCGACGCCAGAGCTGCCGCTTTCCGGCAGAACCTGCTGAGCCTACATGCGTGCGGGCCCCGTCTCCTCCGGCGGCTTGACATGGCGAAAGGCGAGGAGCAGGCAGATATCGTAGATGATCTTGAGCAAACCGCAGATGATCAGCGGCCATGCCTGCAGTCCCGCGGAATAGAGCGCTCCGGCCAGAGCGGGGCTCACGGCAGCAGCCAAGGTCCTCGGCACGGCCGTCACGCTCGCTGCCGCAGCACGCTCGGGCGGCGTGACGACGGCCATCACGTACGATGACCGCGTCGGCACATCCATTTGCGACAGGGCGGCCCGCAACAGCAGACAAGCGAGTGCGATCTCCAGCGTCGGGGCAATGGCGGCGGCAATCAGGAACAGACTCGAAGGGATGTGCGTGAACACCATGGTGTTCACCAGCCCGACGCTCCGCGCCAGCCAGGCAGCGACCGGAAACGAGAACGCGGCGAGGAAGCCCGACCAGAAGAAGAACAGGCCCGCGCCCGCAAGGGACATGCCGAAGCGGTCGAACAGCCACAGCGCCAGCAGCGACTGCACGACAAAGCCGCCCGCGAATGCATCGACGCTGAACAGCGCCGCGAGGCGGTAGACGATGCGCCGCGACGGCCCCAGCGGCGCAGGTGGTGCATCTTCGCCCGCACTCAAGGCCGGCAGCCCGGAGTACAGCAGTCCGCCGGCCAGGCCGAGCAGGGCGTAGAGCACGAACATGGTTTTCAGCGCAGCAATTCTGCCCATGCCGAAACCCGCCAGGAGGTCGGGGCTTGCGGCCGCAAGCGAGCCCGCCGCCGCGGCCAGCGCCCCGATCAGGCTGTAACGCGCGAATGCCGCCGTGCGCTTCTTGTCATCGATGCTCTGGGAGAGGGCGGCATGCTCGAGCGGCACGAACATGCTCGCGCTGCCGGCCGAGGGGTTGATCGTGCCGGCGAAGGCGACGAGGAGGATCAGCGCGTAGTCGTTGACCGCTGCGAGCGCGAGGCCGCTCACAAGCATCAGGGCCGAGGCGGCCACGAGCAGCCGGCGATAGCCGTAGCGCGCTCCGACGAGGCCCACGCCGATGGTCATCAGCGCCGAGCCGAACAGGGCGACCGTGGCGACCAGACCGATCCGGATCGCATCGAAACCCAACGCGGCGAGATAGACCGGCAGCAGGACGGCGACGTAGCCATCACCGAAATCGCGCAGGGCGCGGGCGAGATAGAGCCGGGCGGCCGGGGAGAGAGGACCGCTCATCGGCCAGCCCCGACAGCGAGGAAGATGGCCAGGTCGGCGAAGGTGGGCAGGCAGGCGCTGTGCATGGCTCGACCTCCCGGGCGATCCATCGTTGAGCAGCGCTTGGGCGGCCGAGCCGCCTTCAACGGGGAGCCTGCTTTTCCCCGCGCACATCAAGCCTATCAACTCGCGCGCGGACTTTGAAGTGCTTCCCGAAAATCAGCATCCAAGAATGGGGTTCGCATGGCGGCTCCCATTGCACTGCCGAGCGGATAAGGACGCGGGACCTTGACATTCGCCGCCTTCGCCGCAATACTTAACCACATGGTTGACTTTCAAGCTTCTCAGCTCGATCGCGCATTCTCCGCGCTTGCCGATCCGACGCGGCGCGCGATCCTCGATCGCCTGTCGCAGACGAAAGAACTGTCGGTGAGCGAGATCGCGGCGCCGTTCGCGGTGTCCCTGCCGGCGGTCATGAAGCATCTCGACGTGCTGGCGCGCGCCGATCTGATCATGCGGGAGAAGAGCGGACGCACGGTGCGTTGCCGGCTGAGGGCGGCACCGATGGAATCGGCCATGCAGTGGTTGTCGCGCTACGAGCGCTTCTGGACCGAACAGCTCGATCGTCTTGCCGCATTCGTCGAGGAGGAAAGATGCTCACCAAGCCCAGCCTCACCCTCAAGAGACGGCTCAAAGCGTCGCCGGGCCAAGTCTTCAGCGCGTGGACGGACCCGGAAAAACTAGTGCGCTGGTTCGGGCCGACCCAGACGATCGTGGACTCGGTGCGCGCCGAATTGGATGTGCGAGTCGGCGGACGCTACGAGGTGAGCTTTGAGACCGATGACGGCGAGTTCCACCAGGTCGGCGGCGTCTACCGGGAAGTGGTGCCGAATACGCGGCTGGTATTCACCTGGGCTTGGCATTCGACGCCGGAGCGCGAGTCGCTCGTCACCGTGACGGTGGCGAAGGACGGCGACGGCACCATGCTGACGCTGCATCACGAGCAGTTCTTCGACCAGAAGGCGCGCGAGGGTCACGAGCGCGGCTGGACCGGAACACTGGACAAGCTCGAGCGCTTCTTTTCCTGACCGCGAAGGAGGATCTCATGGCCCGCACGGCAACCGCACGGCGCCCGAAAAGCCAGCCCCAGCAGCAGCCATCACCGTGGAGACACGGCGCCTTCCACTGGAACGAGCTCCGAACCCGCGACGCGGAGCGCGCCAAGCAGTTCTATCGCGACACCATCGGCTGGAGCTTCGAGCGCATGGCCACCCCCGAGGGCGGCGACTACTGGGTGGCGATGATGGACGGCACGCCCGTGGCCGGCATGTTCCCGCTCGCCTCGCCGCAGTTCGACGGGGTGCCGGAGAGCTGGATGTCGTTCCTCGCCGTCGATGACGTGGATGCGCGTGTCGCCAAGGCCCTCGAGGCGGGCGCCAGGCTCGTGATGCCGGTCTTCGACGTCCCCGACGTCGGCCGCATCGCCATGCTGCGCGAGCCCGGCGGCGCCGGCATCGGCTGGATGACGCCTGCAGGCACAATGACGAAAGGATGAGTGCACAGATGATCACGATCTCCGCCTTCAGATGGGTTCCGGACTTCGCTCAGGGGCAGGTGCGCGATCTGCGCGCGCGCTGGGCGCTGGAGGAGGCCGGCCTGCCCTACAGGACGCGTCTCCTCGACCAGGGTGATCAGGACAAGCCGGACTATCGCGCCCTGCAGCCCTTCGGCCAGGTGCCGATCCTCGAGGAGGACGGCTTCGCGCTCTTTGAATCGGGAGCCATCGTGCTCTACGTCGGCGAGCGCAGCGAGACGCTGCTGCCGAAGGAACCGCAGGCGCGCGCCCGAGCGACGCAATGGCTGATCGCTGCGCTCAACTCCATCGAGCCCTTCATCATGGATGTGGCCCGCATCGACATCTTCTACGCGGATCAGGAATGGGCCAAGCTGCGACGCCCCGGCGCCGTGGAGTTCGCGCAGAGGCGCCTCGGCGCCCTTTCCAAAGCGTTCGGCGACAAGCCCTACCTCGACGGCGACCGCTTCACGGCGGGCGACCTGATGATGACCACGGTGCTCAGAATCCTCAAGCACGCCGACATCGTCACCAGCGACAGGCGCCTTGCCGCCTACATCGAGCGCTGCACCGCCAGGCCGGCCTTCAAGCGCGCATTCGATGCGCAGATCGCCGACTTCAAGCTGGCGGCATGAGCCGGACAGCGCGCCTCAGAGCGAAAGGCAGACTTCATCACGGAGGGTTGCTGGAACCATGAAGAGATTCCTGGCGATATACCTGGGGTCATTGGAGTCGGCCGCATTCAAGCAGTGGAATGCGATGGGCGAGGCTGAGCGCAGGGAGCGCCAGCGCGCGGGCATGGAGGCGTGGATGCGATGGGGCAATGAGCACGTCAAGTCCATCGTCGACACAGGCACGCCCCTGGGCAAGACCAAGCGCGTTGATGCAAGCGGCGTGTCGAACACCAAGAACATGATGACGGGATACGTCATCATCGAGGCTGAATCGCACGAGGCCGCCGCGCGCTTGTTCGCAAACCACCCGCATTTTTCGATCTTCCCGGGTGAATCGGTGGAGATCATGGAATGCCTGCCGCTGCCCAAGATGTGAGCGAGCGCAACTGACTGGGACGAAACGCCTGCCAGCCCTGTCTTTTTGGATCAGAGGACGAAGACCATGAGCACATCCCCCATTCAGAAGATCACGCCGTTCCTTTGGTATGCCAGGGAAGCGGAAGAGGCCGCACGGTTCTACGCTTCGGTGTTCCCCGATTCCCACGTGGACAGCGTCACGCCCATGAATGCCGATTCCCCGAGCGGGCCTGCGGGCTCCGTCAAGGTCGTCGACTTCACCCTGTTCGGTCAGAAATTCATGGCCATGTCCGCCGGCCCGCACCACGAGTTCAACGATGCGATCTCGTTCATGGTGAACTGCGCCTCGCAGGCGGAGGTCGATCGCTATTGGGACGCGATCCTCAAGAACGGCGGGAAGGAGCAGGCCTGCGGCTGGATCACGGACAAGTATGGCGTGCGCTGGCAGATCACACCCACCGTGCTCAACGAGATGATGTCCGGTCCTGACAGGACCAAGGCCAGGCGAGTGGCCGAGGAGATGATGAAGCAGGTCAAGTTCGACATCGAAGCGTTGAAGCGCGCCTACGACGGTCGGAGCGCGTGAGGGCTGCACGGAAGGGGCCGCGGCCGATGCCCAGGGTGGTTCTCACCGGCTCGATATGCCAGCACGTCGGCGGCATGAGCGCCGTCGACGTAGAGGGCAGCACGGTGCGCGCCGCTGTTGCCGCGCTGGAGGCCGCCTACCCAGGCCTGCGCGGCTGGATCGCCGACGAGCGGGGCGTCCTGCGGCGCCACGTCAAGGTGTTCCTGCGTCAGGAGACCGTTGCGCTGGACGCGGCCATCGGCCCTGACGACGAGCTGCATATCGTCGCCGCCATTTCAGGAGGTTGAGACATGACCGAGTTGCTGGTGGGTACGAGGAAGGGCCTCGTTGTCCTGCGCGGGAAGCGCGGCGGCACGTTCGACATGGCGGCCCGCGCCTTCCCCGGCGAAGTGGTGGAGTTCGCCATGCGCGATGCGAGGAGCGGGCGCTACTTCGCCGGCGTCACGCACGGCCAGTTCGGGCCGCACCTGTTCTACAGCGATGATCCAACAGCCAAGTGGCAGCAGGCCGAGGGCCCTGCCTTCCCGCCTGCCGCCAATGCGGCCGTCGAACGCATCTGGGTCATCGAGCCCGGCGCCGCCGACGATGTGCTCTGGTGCGGCGTGGCGCCGGCCGCACTGTTCCGCAGCGGCGACGGCGGCAAGGCCTGGGCTCTGGTGCAGGGGCTGTGGGACGTCCCCGAGCGATCGCACTGGGAGGGCGGCGCCGGCGGGCTGTGCCTGCACTCCATCTGCCCCTGGCCGGGTGATCCCGAGCGTCTCGCCGTCGGCATCTCCTCGGCGGGCGTGTGGCTCACCGACGACGGCGGCAGGACCTGGCGGCGCAGCATCGAGGGCCTGGTGCCGCGCTATCTCCCCGAGGAGGCGCGCGCCACCACGCACGCCTACTGCGTCCACAACATGAAGCGCGCGCCGCGCCAGCCGGCCACGCTCTACATGCAGTTCCACGGCGGTGTCTATCGCTCCGACGATGCCGGCGCCACCTGGCTCGACATCGGCGCCGATCGCGGGCTGCCCTCCGATTTCGGATTCCCGCTTGCCATCGATCCCGACGACCCGAACCGCGCGTTCGTCATCCCGCTGTCGGCGGATGCCGACCGGGTGATGCCGGAGGGCAGGGTGCGCGTGTACGAGACGCGGGACCGGGGCGCCACCTGGGCTGCGCTCGGGGACGGCCTGCCGCAGACACAAGCCTATATCTCGGTGCTCCGCCAGGCCTTCTGCGCCGACGGCGGGAAGCCGCTCGGGCTCTACTTCGGCGCCCAGTCGGGCGAGGTCTTCGGATCGGCGGACGGCGGCCGCACCTGGTCCACCATCGCGGCCCGCCTTCCGCCGGTGACGTCGGTGCAGTGCGCGTGAGCCGGCCGACACGGCGCAGGAGAAGGACCATGACGACCTGGAGGCGCTCGCCGGATGCTCTCGTCGCGCTGTTTGGCGCGGCGTTGCCGGACGATGCGCGTATCGAGCGGCGCAAGATGTTCGGCTATCCCTGCGCGTTCGTGGTGCCCTGCTGCCGAAGGCTAAGAAGGTGCGCGCCAGCCCCGGGCCCGTCGCTCGGCCGCGCGCTCGTACCAGGCGAGGGTCCGCGGTATGAGCGTGCGATAGGCGTAGCGGTAGACCCAGCCGGGCAGAAGCCGTCCCCGTTCCTCGTGGGCGACGCGCCCGCGCGGGTGGGCGAGCGTCTGGCGCTCGGCAAGGCTGCGGCGGTAGTCGGACAGGAACTCGAGCCCGCAGATGTGCTTGGGGTTCTTGTAACCATAGAGGGCCGGCGCGACGAGGCGCAGCGGAGCACCATGCTCGAGCGTCAGCGGTGCATCGTCGAGGCGGTCTGCGAGAAGCGTGTTGTCGTCGATGTCGCGGCGGTCGATGCAAGTCTTGTAGCCGTCGAGCGAGACGAAGCGGATGTATCCGGCGGCCGGGTCGGGCCTGGCCTCGGGCAGGATCAATCCGCCGAGCACGTCCGACAGCCGGTAGCCGCTCCAGCGGAGCCCCTGGCGTGTCCAGGTCGTCACGCAATGGAAGTCGGCGACCACGTAGCGGCGCGGCAGAGCAGCGAGCGCGCTCACGTCGAGCGTCATGGGCGTCTCAACAAGGCCGGTGACGGCGAGCGCAGGCCGCTCGGGGACGGCCGGCCATCGATCGGCAAATGCCGGAACGCCGAAGCGCGGAAAGGAGCCGATGGCCATTTGGCCTGGGGGCAGGGCAGCGCCGCGCATCACGTGCCTGCCGCAGCTCAGCGGGTCGGCACGGGCTTCTCGCCGCGGTAGTCGTAGAAGCCGCGCTGCGTCTTGCGGCCGAGCCAGCCGGCCTCGACGTACTTCACCAGCAGCGGGCAGGGCCGGTACTTGGAGTCGGCCAGGCCCTCGTAGAGCACCTGCATCACCGACAGGCACGTGTCGAGGCCGATGAAGTCGGCGAGCTCGAGCGGTCCCATGGGGTGGTTGGCGCCGAGCCGCATGGCCTTGTCGATCGATTCCACCGTGCCGACGCCCTCGTAGAGCGTGTACACGGCCTCGTTGATCATCGGCAGCAGGATGCGGTTGACGATGAACGCCGGGAAATCCTCCGAAACGGCGATCGTCTTGCCCAGACTCTCGATGAAGGTGCGAGCGGCGGCGAACGTCTCGTCCTCGGTGGCGATGCCGCGGATCAGCTCCACAAGCTGCATCATCGGCACCGGATTCATGAAGTGCATGCCGATGAAGCGTTCCGGCCGGTCGGTGACGGAAGCCAGGCGCGTGATGGAGATGGACGAGGTGTTGCTCGCCAGTATCGCGCCCTTCTTCAGCTTGGGACAGAGGTCGGTGAAGATCTTGCGCTTGATCGTCTCGTCCTCGGTGGCCGCCTCGATGACGAGGTCGGCCTCGCCGACGGCGGCGAGATCGGGGGCAAAGCCGATGCGCTTCAACGCCTGCTTCATGTCGGCGTCGGTGATGATGCCGCGCGAGACCTGGCGGGCCATGTTGCGCTCGATGGTGGCGCGCGCCTGCTCGACGGCCTCCTTCTTCAGGTCGTTCATGGCGACATCATAGCCCGCCAAGGCGACGACATGGGCAATGCCGTTGCCCATCTGGCCGGCGCCGATGATGCCGACCGACTTGATGGCGGATGCTGCACCGGGGTCCGAGCCCTTGCGGGCTCGATCTGCGGGACCGACGGGCTTCTTGGCTTTGACGCCTGCGTCCATGACGCCTTGCTCCTTCAATACCCCGGTTGGACCTGCTAGGCCGCTTTTCTGGTCACGGTTTCGATTTCTCCAGTTCCGCCTTCATCTCGGGGAGAACCTGGAACAGGTCACCGACAAGGCCGTAGTCGGCGACCTGGAAGATCGGCGCCTCGCCGTCCTTGTTGATGGCGACGATGATCTTGCTGTCCTTCATGCCCGCCAGATGCTGGATCGCTCCCGAGATGCCGACGGCGATGTAGAGCTCCGGCGCAACGACCTTGCCGGTCTGTCCGACCTGGTAGTCGTTGGGCATGTAGCCGGCATCGACCGCGGCGCGGCTGGCGCCGACGGCGGCACCGAGCTGGTCGGCGATGGGCTCGATGTACTTCTTGAAGTTCTCGCCCGACTGCAGGCCGCGCCCCCCCGAGATGACGATCTTGGCGGCGGTCAGCTCCGGGCGGTCGGATTTCTGGATCTCGGCCTTCTCGAAGGTCGACAGGCCCACGGTCGCCGGTGCGGCAACCGTTTCGATCGGCGCCGAGCCGCTGTTGCCCGCCGCCGGGAAAGCGGTGGTGCGGACGGTGATGACCTTCTTCTTGTCGGTGCTCTGCACGGTCTGGATGGCGTTGCCGGCGTAGATCGGCCGCTCGAACGTGTCGGGCGAGATCACCTTCATGATGTCGGAGACCTGCATCACGTCGAGAAGAGCGGCAACGCGCGGCATGACGTTCTTGCCCGACGCGGTGGATGCGGCGAGGACGGCGTCGTAATTGGCCATCAGGCCGACGACGAGCGCCGACACCTCCTCGGCCAGCTGATGGGCGAGCTGCGGGCTGTCGGCGTGCAGGACCTTGGCGGCGCCGTCGATCTTGGCGGCAGCCTCCGCGACCGCCTTGCAGTCCGCGCCGGCGACCAGCACGTGGACGTCCTGGCCGAGGGCCCTGGCGGCGCTCATCGCCTTGGCGGTCGACGGGCTGAGCGTCTTGTTGTCGTGATCGGCTATCAGCAGCGTGGTCATGACAGAGCTCCCGCCTCCCTGAGCTTGGCGACGAGCTCGGCCGTATCGGCCACCTTCACGCCGGCTTTGCGCCCGGCGGGCTCGACGGTCTTGAGAACCTTGAGGCGCGGGGCGAGGTCGACCCCGAAGTCGCCGGGCTTCTTCACGTCGAGCGGCTTCTTCTTCGCCTTCATGATGTTGGGCAGCGAGGGATAGCGCGGCTCGTTGAGGCGCAGGTCGGTGGTGATGATGGCCGGCATCTTGAGCTTCAGGGTCTCAAGGCCTCCATCGACCTCGCGTGTGACGTGCGCGGCCTCGCCGTCGACGGCGAGCTTGGAGGCGAAGGTCGCCTGCGGCCAGCCGAGCAGGGCGGCAAGCATCTGGCCCGTCTGGTTGCAGTCGTCGTCGATGGCCTGCTTGCCGAGGATGACGAACGCCGGCTTCTCCGCGTCGACGACGCCCTTGAGAAGCTTGGCGACCGACAACGGCTCGACGGCTTGTCCCTCGGGTGTCTCGATCAGGATGCCGCGGTCGGCGCCCATCGACAGGGCGGTGCGGATCGTCTCTTGCGCTTTCGCCGGCCCGATGGAGACGGCAACGATCTCGGTTACCTGCCCCTTCTCCTTGAGACGCACGACCTCCTCGACCGCGATCTCGTCGAAGGGGTTCATCGACATCTTCACATTGGCGAGCTCGACACCCGAGCCATCTGACTTGACGCGGATTTTGACGTTGTAGTCGACGACCCGCTTAACAGCGACGAGAACCTTCATTCCCCTAGGAGCTCCATTTGATGCACAGCGCCTAATCCCCCCGGACCTGCCGTGCTGCACTGCGGTGTATTCCCACGCCCAGGCGCTTTGTGTCTAGATCGTGACGAAGGGAATAGAAGCTTCGCAAGTGCGAAAAGAGAGGGTAGGGCGACGACAATTGGGTGTCAATCGGGCAACTTGCGTCGAATTTTGGACAAGCTTTGAGCAGCGGCGATTTTGCCGCACGTGGGCACGATTGCGAACGCGTTGCCGGCCGTGCCGGCATCAGACGGGGGAGAGCCAGCGGTCGAAGAGCTGCACGCCCGGCCGGCGCATGAACACGATCAGGATGGCGCCTGTGATCATGCCGCCGATATGCGCCCACCAGGCCACCTGGTCGGCCTGGTTAACCACGACCATGACGATCTGCGTGACGACCCACACCCCCAGCACCCACGCGGCCGAGATCCTGAGCGGAATGATGCGGAAGGCCAGCACCCACACGAGGACGCGCGGGTGCAGGATCAGATAGGCGGCGATGACGCCGGCCACCGCGCCGCTGGCGCCGATCAGCGGCAGCTTGGAGTCGGGGAGCATGAGCGTGTGCGTGAGCCCGGCTGCGATGCCGCACAGAACGTAGAACACGAGAAACTTCAGGTGGCCCATGGCGTCCTCGACGTTGTCGCCGAAGACCCAGAGGAAGATCATGTTCGAGGCCAGGTGGAAGATGTCCCCATGCAGGAACATGTAGGACAGCAGCGTGTAGCCTTCGGGGAGGGCGATCAGGTCGTAGGGGCCGTGGGCGGCGCCGCCGAACAGGCGAACCTGCAGAAGCTCGGCGGGGATGACGGCAAAGCTTGCGGCCGCCGACGGACCGACGCTTACGCTCTGCCAGATGAACACGACGATGTTGACCGCGATCAGGCCGACCGTGACCCATTGGAAGCGGATGGCGCGCAAGGGATTGTCGTCTGACAGGGGGATGAAGACCACGGGGAGCCATCCTTCGCTTGTGGGTGCGGGGGCACGCCCGCGAGCAACTGCTGCCGATGCTGCTTCCGATAGGACTAACGATTCTGGCCGGGCACCCACAGCACGTCATCGGCGCCGCGGTTATTGACATAGCGGCTTGCCACAAACAGCAGGTCGGAAAGCCGGTTGATGTATTTCAGCGCGGGTGCCGCGACAGGCTCGTTGGGCTGCTCGGCCAGCTCGACCATGAGCCGCTCGGCGCGGCGGCAGACCGTGCGCGCGACGTGCAGCGCCGCGGCAGCGGGCGAGCCGCCGGGCAGGACGAACGAGCGCAGCGGCTGCAGCTCGGCGTTCATCGCGTCGATCTCGTCCTCGAGGCGCTTGACCTGCGCATCGCTGACGCGCAGGCGATCGCGCGGGGCGGCGCCTTCGCGCTCAGGGATCGTCAGATCGGCACCGAGGTCGAACAGGTCGTTCTGGATGCGCCCGAGCACGGCGTCGACATTGGGGTAGGCACCGGCCAGATGAACGCGCGCCATGCCGATGCAGGCATTGGTCTCATCGACGGTGCCATAGGCGGCAATGCGGGCGGAATGCTTGGGCACCCGCTCGCCGGTGCCGAGCGCCGTGAGGCCGGCATCGCCGGTGCGCGTATAGATCTTGTTGAGGACGACCATAGTCTACACAGCCCTGCCCGCGCTGCGGCAAGCGCCTCGCCTTCCTGCTTCAGCGTAGCTCGCGCGCCGACGCGGTCAAGCGCAGTCCATCACGCCCGGAATACATAAAGCAGCAACATGGCTATGACGATAGCGGCAAACTGCAAACCCACGCGCCAGCGCATCAGGGTCTGGCTCAAGTTCGGGCTGGTCCCGCGCATCATGTTCCACAGGCCGCCCAGAAGCACCATGAGCACCGCAATGGATGCCAGAACTGTCAAGAAACGGGCGATGCTTTCCATGGCGTGGCCTGATCATTGAGCAAGAAGGCCGCGCCGCGGGCGTGCGGGCATGGCCGGCCCATTTCTGCAACAGGTCTTGGTATTTGCACCCGATGCTAACTCACCCATGCCATAATTGGCGTGATCTTTGGTAGGGAATTCAGCGTATAGGTGTCCGGCGGCCGATTCGCCGCAGCGGCATTTGCTTGCTTCTTGCGAGAGGGACGGGGCAAAGACGTGGCCCTGATGCTCAGGATCACGACCGGCGCATGGATCGCGGCCGCCGCCGCTGCGGCCGTGCCGTTGCTCGCCCTGGCTCAAGGATCGCTCACGCCAGAGGACGCCCGCAAGCGCGTGGACGCGGACCGCAGCCGCCTGGAGGCGACGCAGCGGCGCTCCAAGGAGCTGCAGGCCGACATGGACAAGATCGCCGCCGAGCGCGAGCGC
This sequence comes from Hyphomicrobiaceae bacterium, assembly GCA_008933705.1. Classification (GTDB taxonomy): domain Bacteria; phylum Pseudomonadota; class Alphaproteobacteria; order Rhizobiales; family Hyphomicrobiaceae; genus AWTP1-13. Next base: position 8,762 of record WBUN01000071.1, on the reverse strand, counting down.
ATCAACGCGCGGCTGGTGGAGACGGGCAAGCTCATTCAACAGAGCGAGGCGCAGCTCAGCCTGATCGAATCGCGCCTGGGCGAGCTCGAGACGCAGGAGAACCACCTGCGCGGCTCGCTGGAGCAGCGGCATGGCTCGATTTCGGCGCTGCTCGCCGCCATGCAGCGCATGGGCCGCAATCCGCCGCCGGTGATGGTGACGCGGCGCGAGGATGCCCTCTCCATGGTGCGCAGCGCCATGCTGCTGGCCGCAGCCTTCCCCGAGCTGAGAGGGCAGGCCCTGGCGCTCGCCGAGCAGCTCAACGATCTGGTGCGGGTCATGACCAGCATCCGGACGGAAGGCGACAGGCTGAGGGCCGAGACGGTACGGCTGAACGATGCCCGCACGCGCCTGGCGGGCCTGCAGGAAACCAAGCGTCAGTCGCTGGCCGAGCGTCAGGGCGAGCTGGCGCAACTGCGCAGGACGGCCGAGGAGATCGGCAAGAACATCGACGACCTGAGCGAGCTGATCGGCAAGCTCGACCGCGAGGTGGCGAGCAAGACCGGGCTTGGCACCTATGAGCAGGAGATGGCGGCGGCCAAGCAGCGACCGACGGAGGCGGCGCGGCCGCAGCAGCCGGGCGATCGCGGCAGCAGCAGCGCGGTGGTGCTGGCGCCGACCGGAGACCGGGTGGCCATGCTGACCCCCGGACGCATCAAGCCTGCCATGCCGTTTGTGGAGGCCAAGGGCCTGCTGCCTCTGCCGGCGCAAGGCCGCCGCGTCCTCACCTTCGGCGACAAGACCCAATACGGGAGCCAGTCCAAAGGCTTGGTCATCGAGACCAGGCATGGAGGTCAAGTGATCTCACCGGCCGATGGCTGGATTGTGTACGCCGGCGGCTTCCGCAGCTACGGGCAGCTCTTGATCATTAATGCTGGTGGCGGCTATCATTTTCTCTTAGCTGGATTATCTCAGATCGACGTGCAGCTTGGTCAATTCGTGCTCGCCGGCGAGCCCGTGGGCGTCATGAGCGCAGCGGCGAAATCGCCTCAGGCGAAGGCGCAAGACAATGCCCCGGTCCTCTACATCGAGCTCCGTAAGGACCAGCGGCCCATAGATCCTGACCCGTGGTGGTCGGATGCCTCTCGAAAGGTGCAAGGATGACGCGCAAATCGGACTACGCATTCTGGGCATTCGTGATGCTGGCCTGCCTTGCCGGAGCCACGACGGTTCTGAATGTCAGTCGGACCTACTCGGCCACCTCGGCGAACTCTGAGATCTACAAGCAGCTGGATCTGTTCGGCGATGTGCTGGAGCGCGTGCGATCCGACTACGTCGAGAAGCCCGACGATGCGATGCTGATCGACTCGGCCATCAACGGCATGCTCGCCGCGCTCGATCCGCACTCGGCCTACCTCAACCCCAAGAGCTTCCGCGACATGCAGGTGCAGACGCGCGGCGAGTTCGGCGGCCTCGGCATCGAGGTGACGATGGAGAACGGCGTGGTCAAGGTGGTGTCGCCGATCGACGACACGCCGGCGGCCAAGGCCGGGATGCAGACCAACGACCTCATTACCCATCTCGACGGCGAGCAGATCGTCGGCCTCACGCTCGAGCAGGCCGTCGAGAAGATGCGCGGGCCCGTCAACACGCCGATCATGCTGACCGTGGTGCGCAAGGGCCGCGACGAGCCGTTCGATGTCAGGATCGTGCGCGACGTGATCCGCATCAACGCCATCAAGGCGCGCCAGGAAGGCGACGTGATCTACGTCAAGGTCTCGACCTTCAACGAGCAGACGCATGCGAACCTGGTGAAGTCGATCGAGGCCCTTAAGAAGACGATGGGCAAGAACATCAAGGGCTACATCATCGACCTCAGGGGTAACCCCGGCGGTCTGCTCGACCAGGCGATCTCGGTCTCCGACGACTTCCTGGAGAAGGGCGCCATCGTGCTGACGAAGGGCCGCGGCCTCGAGGAGACGCAGCGGGCCAACGCGCGCCCCGGCGACATCACCGACGGCAAGCCGGTGATCGTGCTCATCAACGGCGGCTCGGCATCGGCATCCGAGATCGTTGCCGGTGCGCTGCAGGACCACAAGCGTGCGACCGTCATCGGCACGCGCTCGTTCGGCAAGGGATCGGTGCAGACCATCATCCCGCTCGGCGCCAACGGTGCGATCCGCCTGACGACGGCGCGCTACTACACGCCGTCCGGCCGTTCGATCCAGGCCAAGGGCATTGATCCCGACGTCGTGGTCGAGCAGGAGCTGCCGCCGGAGCTGCAGAGCAAGAGCACGACGCTGCGTGCCCCGAGCGAGGCCGGCCTGCGCGGGCATCTCAAGAACGATGCGGTCAAGGACGGCAAGGAAGGCGGCGGCTCGTCGAACTACGTGCCGAAGGAGCCGGAGAAGGACACGCAGCTTCAGTACGCGCTCAAGGTCCTGCGCGGAGAGCCGGTGGAGCCTGCAAAGAAGGCCGAGGCCGCGCCGGATGCACCCGCGCCCAAGGCTGCGCAGTCCAAGCAGAAGTGACGCGCGAGGCGCGGCTGCCGTCAACCAGAGTGCTTGGGCGCCTCAGAGCGATCTCGCTCTGAGGCGCCCAAGCCGTTTTGCGAGGTGCTGCATGCAATCCGGGAATGCAGACGATCCGGACCGGGCGGCAAGCCGAGGCTATCGGGCCTGCGTCGGCGTGCTGCTGCTCAACAAGGCCGGCCAGGTGTGGATCGGGCGCCGGCACGATGCGCCGGGCGAGCCGGAGGGACCGGGCTCGTGGTGGCAGATGCCGCAGGGCGGCATCGACGAGGACGAGGAACCGGCCCGGGCGGCGTTGCGCGAGCTCTACGAGGAGACCGGCATCCGTTCGGTCGAGATCATCGCCGAGAGCCCCGGCTGGTACACGTACGACTTGCCGGCGGAGCTCGCCCGCAGGGCGTGGGGCGGAAAATATCGCGGACAGAAGCAGAAGTGGTTCGCGCTTCGCTTCCTCGGCAGCGACGATGAGGTTGCCATCGTGCGCCCGCCCGGCCATCAGAGCGAGTTCGTGGACTGGCGCTGGGCTGCCATCGACGAGCTGACCGACCTGATCGTGCCCTTCAAGCGGGCCGTGTACGAGCAGGTCGTGCGGGACTTCGCTCCGCTGGCGGTGCCGAAGAGTTGAAAGCGGATCGCCCGCGCATCCTTGCAAACGGATGTCTTTCACCCAGATTTGTGGTTTGACGTGACAAGAGTGCGCAAATCACTCAACATTTGTGGTTCCGAGCCAACAGCCCGGCAGGTGCTCCGCCGACTATGCCTTTGCCGACCGCGAACATCGATCTGCCATACCGCCCTTGCGTCGGGATCATGCTGATCAACCGCGACGGCTTGGTGTGGATCGGCCGGCGGCTGCCGAAATGGGTCGGAGACCGGTCGGCCTACATATGGCAGATGCCGCAGGGCGGCATCACGGCCGGAGAGGAGGAGCGCGCGGCGGCGCTGCGCGAGCTGGAGGAGGAGACGGGGGTTCACTCCGTCGAGGTTGTGGCGGAGGCGCCGGACTGGCTCACCTACGATCTGCCGCCCGAGCTGCTGGGGGTTGCCCTCAAGGGCAGGTACCGCGGCCAGCGGCAGAAGTGGTTCGCCATGCGCTTCACCGGTGATGAAAGCGAGATCGACATCGGCCCGCGCGATGGCCACAAGGCCGAGTTCGACGATTGGCGCTGGGCGCCCGTGGCGGAAATCCCGCACCTGATCGTGCCCTTCAAGCGCCAGATCTATCTCGACGTGGCGCAGGCGTTCTCGGCCTACGTGGCGTGAGCGGCGGCGATCCCAGCTACATTTTCGCATACTCCGTCTTGACCTTCCGCCACAACCCCTGATTGACAAGTCGAAATTGCCCCTCCTAATGTGTGCGGTTTTTGCATATGAGGGAGGGGAAGGATGGAAGAGTACGGCCAATTCCCTGCCGATCTCGAGGTGCTGGTCCGGAGGCACCTCAGAAAGGATTGCAGGCTGCCCGAGGCTGAGGATGCGGAGAAGGTCCGGCTGCGCGGCAGACCGGTGAAGTTCTACCGCAACGCCTGGCTCGGATATGTCGAGAGCGAGGAGGACGGCGCCTGGGGCAACCGGCGATACTTCCTGACGCGGCCTCGGGCGAGGAGGAACCGCATCATTCCGGTCGCCAACGTCGCGGGCAGCGTCGACCGTGCGAACCGGCGGTTCAAGCTTCTGCTGACGAGGGAGAATGTCGCCGACTATCTCAACTTCTACTACGCCTTCACGCCCAAGGATGACCCGATGCTGTCGAATCTGCCCGGCGGCGCGACGCAGTTTGCCGTGCCCCGCTCGGTGGCGGACTTCAGATTTGAAATGGCGGAGGCGCCGGCGAAATCTGCCATCTCCGGGCCGGGCTGCACCGAAGGGTGCCTGGTGCGAGGGGCGGTGTGGCATTTCCTCGATCGGCGCCGGCACGAGGTGGTGGTGCCGCTCAGGTACAGGAAGAGGCCGGTGTCGCCGTTCAAGGCTTCCGGCCGCATCCCCATCCAGTTCCGGCATGCCGTATTCGCCAGCGACTTCAAGGTTCCCGCGACCACCGGCGTGCCGGTGCTGAGCAACATCGAGCTGCTCTACCAGAGCAACGCCCTGAAGGAGCCCGAAGTTCCTCCCACCACGTGCCTGCCCATCCCGAAGAGCATCCTGCGGATGGAACTGTGGGAGACGATAAGAGGGAAGGCCAAGCAGGTATCCGCAGGTCTCGGCAGCACTGCCGTGCAGCTCCTCTGGTTCGTGTTCGTCGCATTCCTGCTCTACTTCTGGGGCTGCATCGCCCTGTTCTCCGCCGGCGAATGGCGCGAGTGGGAGTGGGTGCGCGATCACTTCCAGTGGTGGAGCGGAACGCTCGGCTGGTCCGATTGGCCGACAACCGCATTCTGGTGGGCCGGCGCGGCGATCTTCACGTTCCTATGGGCGATCGTGCTGACGACGCACCGGGACAAGGTGTTCAACTGGATATTCCGTCTCTGCCCGCACGGGCTGCGACCATGGATGGCCGGCGTCCTCAATCATTTCGTGACGCGATGGGATGCGGCGCTGACCGCGCAGAACACCTTCAGCAAACGGGTGTGGTGGTCGGCCATCCACCTCGTGCCCTGGGGGGCGTACCTGGTGTTCGCCTTCGCATCGCTGCAAATCCTGTGGGACCTGATGGAGGGCCAGCAGCCGCGACCTGCCCAGCTGGTTGTGCAAACGCTGCTGGTCCAGGCGGGGCTCAATCTGCCGTTCGTGACGTTCCTGCTGATTCAGGTCTTCGGCCTGGGCCGGTGGCTCGATCCCGTCATCGAGGGCGTGCTGGACTATACGCTGCTCGGGCTCTTCCAGATCGCGATGGGGCTCGTCGTGTTCGGCGGCCTCTACCGGGTCTGGGTGTTCACGGTCGAGGCATCGCCGTACACGTTCTTCCGGCGTCTGCGGCACCATCCGCCCCAGGAGGAGGACTGAAAGCCGGCGCCTCCCACGCGCCGACTGGAGCGAGGAAGCAGGGCAGGATTCACGCTTCAGCCGCACCGGTGCTCGTGGGGTGGGCTCATTCAATCTGAAGCGATCCTGCTCAAATGCTGCGAAGCAGAGCAGGATTCACGCTTCAGCCGCACCGGTGCTCGTGGGGTGGGCTCATTCAATCTGAAGCGATCCTGCTCTAATGCTGCATGGCCTTGAGGCGGTCGATGGCGGACGAGGCCAGGAGGCGGGAGGTGTCGTCGTGCGCCTCGGCAAGCTCGGACTCGGCTGCGGCAAGCTCGGCCGCGACGGTAGCGGCGTCCATCGCCGCCACGTCGATGGCGCGCTGGGCGAGCACGGTCAGGCTGCCTGCATCGACCTCGGCGAAGCCGCCCTTGACGAAGACGCGAACGGTGCGGGAGTCGGCGAGCGCGACCTCAACGACGCCAGGCCGCAGCGCCGATATGACGGGAGCATGGCCCGCAAACACCGTGAATTCGCCCTCGGTGCCCGGCACGACGACCCGCGCGGCGTCTTCCGACATGAGCATGCGCTCGGGCGTTACGAGCTCGAACTTGAACGTGTCTGCCATCCGCGCGGGTCCTTGTAGATTCAGGCTAGGCTAGGCGGCTCAGTTCGCGTCGCCGCCGGTCTTGGCGTCGACCTCTTCCGGCGTCTGCACCTTCGTGCCACAGAAGGGGCAGAAGAACACCGGATGGTCGACCATGTTGGGCTCGTCTTCCTGCTCGGCCTCCATCAGTCCGATGGACATGTAGAGTATGCCGTCGTCCTCGGCGATGAGAGGCTCGAACTCATCGCTCTGCAGTACGTCCTTCATGATCTCACAGCACGAGCCGAATCTTCCGGTGCTGTCCGCTGCCATGCCCTCTTCCTCCTGGTTTGCCTGCAGTCCTAGGCCGCCTCCGCCAGCTGCTCGGCCTTGGCGACCGCCTCTTCGATGGTGCCGACCATGTAGAACGCCTGCTCCGGCAGGTGGTCGTAGTCGCCTGCGCACAAGCCCTTGAAGCCCTTGATGGTGTCCGCGAGGTTCACGAACTTGCCGGGCGATCCGGTGAAGACCTCGGCGACGTGGAAGGGCTGCGACAGGAAGCGCTCAATCTTGCGGGCGCGCGCGACCGTCATCTTGTCCTCTTCCGAAAGCTCGTCCATGCCGAGAATGGCGATGATGTCCTGCAGCGACTTGTAGCGCTGGAGGATCTGCTGCACCTGGCGGGCGACCGCGTAGTGCTCCTCGCCGACGACGCGCGGCTCGAGGATGCGCGAGGTGGAATCGAGCGGGTCGACGGCCGGGTAGATGCCCTTCTCGGCGATGCCGCGCGACAGCACGGTGGTGGCGTCCAAGTGGGCGAACGAGGTGGCGGGCGCAGGGTCCGTCAGGTCGTCGGCCGGCACGTAGATGGCCTGCACCGAGGTGATCGAGCCCTTCTGCGTCGTGGTGATGCGCTCCTGCAGGGCGCCCATGTCGGTGGCCAGCGTCGGCTGGTATCCGACGGCCGAGGGGATGCGGCCCAAGAGCGCCGACACCTCCGAGCCCGCCTGCGTGAAGCGGAAGATGTTGTCGACGAAGAACAGCACGTCCTGGCCCTGGTCGCGGAAGTGCTCGGCGACCGTGAGGCCCGTCAGCCCGACGCGGGCGCGGGCGCCGGGCGGCTCGTTCATCTGGCCGAACACCAGCGCGCACTTGGAGCCGGCCGTGCCGCCCTTGCTCGGGTCCTTGTTGACGCCCGACTCGATGAATTCGTGGAACAGGTCGTTGCCCTCGCGCGTGCGCTCGCCGACGCCGGCGAACACCGAGTAGCCGCCATGCGCCTTGGCGACGTTGTTGATCAGCTCCTGGATCAGCACGGTCTTGCCGACGCCGGCGCCGCCGAACAGGCCGATCTTGCCGCCTTTGGCGTAGGGCGCCAGCAGGTCCACGACCTTGATGCCGGTGACGAGCACCTCGGCTTCCGTCGACTGCTCGACGAAGGAGGGGGCCGGCTGATGGATGACGCGCTTGGCGGCGGTCTTGATGGGGCCGGCCTCATCCACCGGGTCGCCGATGACGTTCATGATGCGGCCCAGCGTCTCGTCGCCCACCGGCACGGCGATGGCGGCGCCGGTGTCGGTCACCTCCTGGCCGCGCGTGAGGCCTTCGGTGGAATCCATCGCCACCGTGCGCACCGTGTTCTCGCCCAGGTGCTGCGCCACCTCGAGCACGAGGCGGCTGCCCTGGTTCCTGGTCTCGAGCGCGTTCAGGATCTCCGGCAGGTGGCCGTCGAACTGCACGTCGACGACGGCGCCCATCACCTGGCGAATGCGACCGACTTTGTTGGTAGCCATGTTCTCGTCCCTACTCTCTTGCGTTCGCTTCTAGAGCGCCTCGGCGCCCGAGATGATCTCGATCAGCTCTTTGGTGATGTTGGCCTGGCGCTGGCGGTTGTAGCGCAGCGTCAGCTTGTCGATCATGTCGCCGGCGTTGCGCGTGGCGCTGTCCATGGCGCTCATGCGCGCGCCCTGCTCGGAGGCCGCGTTCTCGAGCAGACCGCGGAAGATCTGGCTGGCGATGTTGCGGGGCAGCAGGTAGCTCAGGATCTCGCCCTCGTCGGGCTCGTATTCGTAGACGGCCTCGCCGCCATTGGCCGCGCCGGCGGAGGCCTCGCCGCCCTCCGGCAGCTTGGCCGGGATGAGCTGCAGGGCGGTCGGCTTCTGCGCGATCACCGATTTGAACTCGGAGAAGTAGAGCGTGGCGACATCGAACTCGCCGGCCTCGAACATGGCCAGCACGGTGTGGGCGATGTCGGCGGCGATGCCGAAGCCGATCTGCTTGTGCCCGCGCAGGTCCACCCGGTCGACGATGTTGCGGCCGAGGTCGCGGCGCAGGTTGTCGGCGCCCTTGCGGCCGACGCTCAGGATCTTCACGGTCTTGCCGGCGGCCGCGAGGCGCTGGGCATCCTGGCGGGCGAGCTTGGCGATGTTAGAGTTGAAGCCCCCGCACAGGCCGCGCTCGGCCGTCATGACGATCAGCAGATGCACGTCGTCCTTGCCGGTGCCGACCAGCAGGCGCGAGGCGCCCGAGCGGTTGGCGCGCTTGTTGAGGTTGGCCAGCACGCGCTCCATGCGCTGGGCGTAAGGGCGCGCGGCGGTGGCGGCGTCCTGCGCGCGGCGCAGCTTGGCGGCTGCGACCATCTGCATGGCCTTGGTGATCTTCCGCGTCGCCTTGACGGAAGAGATGCGGTTGCGGAGATCCTTCAAACTCGGCATTGGGCCGTCTCTTGTTCCGACCGGTTTTCCCCTCCCCCTGGCGGGGAG
>WBUN01000004.1 GCA_008933705.1 Hyphomicrobiaceae bacterium | reverse complement strand
CCCCCACAAGGGGGGAGGAAACCAAGCGGAGCCGCCCATGGTTGAGCGCAGGCGCCTCGGCGATCTCCTGCCGCACCTGATCCTCTGGGTCGGCGTCGCCATCGTCGCCTTTCCCGTCTATCTGTGCTTTGTCGGCTCCACTCACGACCAGACCATCATCTCCAACGGGCAGATGCCGGTGACGCCCGGCGGCCTGCTTCTCGACACCTACTACAAGACGCTGTTCGTCGGCACGAGCGGCACCACGCGCGAGCCGGTGAGCCGCATGCTGTTCAACAGCCTCATCATGGCGTCCGTGATTGCCATAGGCAAAATCGCCATCTCGATCATCTCGTCGTACGCCGTCGTCTACTTCCGCTTCCCGTTTCGCACGGCGGCCTTCTGGCTGATCTTCATGACCCTGATGCTGCCGGTGGAAGTGCGCATCTACCCGACGTACAAGATCGCCGCCGACCTGCACCTGCTCGATTCCTACGCCGGACTCACCATCCCGCTCATTGCCTCCGCCACGGCAACACTGTTCTTCCGCCAGTTCTTCATGACCATCCCCGACGAGCTGATCGAGGCTTCCAAGCTCGACGGCGCCGGCCCCTGGCGTTTCTTCAGGGACACGGTGCTCCCGCTGTCCCGCACCAACATCGCCGCCCTGTTCGTGATCCTCTTCATCTACGGCTGGAACCAGTACCTGTGGCCGCTGCTGATCACCACCCGCGATGAGATGCAGACGATCGTCATCGGCATCAAGAAGATGATCGTCACCTCCGATGCGCTCACCGAGTGGCCGGTCGTCTTGGCGACGGCGATGCTGGCCATGCTGCCGCCGGTGGCAGTGGTGATCCTCATGCAGCGGTGGTTCGTGAAGGGCTTGGTGGAGACGGAGAAGTGACGCATGGCCTCGGTGACGCTGGAGGACGTACGCAAGGTCTACGCCGGCGGCGTCGAGGCGGTGAAAGGGGTTTCCCTGGTCATCCCGAACGGATCCTTCACCGTGCTCCTCGGGCCGTCGGGGTGCGGCAAATCCACCCTGCTTCGGATGATTGCGGGCCTTGAGACTGTCACCCGGGGGACAGTCAGCATCGGCGGCAAGACCGTAAACAACGTGGAGCCTGCCGATCGCGACATTGCCATGGTCTTCCAGAACTATGCGCTCTATCCGCACATGAGCGTCTACGACAACATGGCTTATGGCTTGCGCAATCGCGGCATCCCCAAGATCGCGATCGAGCCCCGCGTGGCTGAGGCCGCCAGGCTGCTCGGCATCGACGGTTTCCTCAAGCGCAAGCCGCGTGAGCTGTCCGGCGGCCAGCGCCAGCGTGTCGCCATGGGCCGCGCCATCGTGCGCGAGCCGCAGGCGTTTCTGTTCGACGAACCGCTGTCGAACCTCGATGCCAAGCTCCGGGTACAGATGCGCATCGAGATCCGGCGCCTGCACAACCGCCTGAAGGCCACCTCCATCTTCGTCACCCACGATCAGGTGGAGGCCATGACCCTGGCGGACATGGTGGTGGTGATGAATCAGGGCCGCATCGAGCAGACCGGTGCGCCCACCGAGGTCTACCGCCTGCCGGCGACCCGCTTCGTTGCAACCTTCATCGGCTCTCCCGCCATGAACATGCTGGCCGGCGAAATCGCCGGCAGCGGCATGGTCGAGACCGCAGGCGGCAAGATCGGCTTCGATGCTTCCGCCTTCGATGTCACCGACCGACAGAAGGTCGAGGTCGGCATCCGGCCGGAGGATCTGAGCTTCGGCTCCGGGGCGGAGGGTGAGCTATTCTTTGTCAAGGATTTCATCGAGGAGCTGGGTGCTACCAGGCTCATTCACGGCTCTTCGGGCTCGGAGGCTGTGGTCGTTGCCGTTGCCGCCGCCACGCAATCGGAAGGTGCAAGCCTCATCGTCAACGCCGCCAACGTGCACTTGTTCGATCCGGCCTCCGGCAGGAGTCTCCGGCGCGGCCCGCACGGCGCGGCGGCTTGACAACCTCGGAGAGCGAACAGACCAATGTGCGGGGGGATGGCGCAACGCAATTGATACTGCCTCATGCGCTCGTGCGTCGATGGCCGGGCGAACGATGAAGAAAAAGCCTTCCGAGGGAGCAAATGCCCATCCAGCTGCGCACTGCGGCCATGAGTCTTGCCAAGCTGCTGACGTACCGCGAGCGTTTTGCCGTTCCCGAGTATCAGCGCGTGTACGGCTGGCGCGAGACGGAGCTCGACCGTCTCTTCAGCGATCTCGAGACGGCAATGCGCCGACATGGCCGGCGTGGGGATTTGGAGCCGTGCTTCTTCCTGGGAACCATCTATCTGGCAGCGGCTGACGACAAGGGCGAGGCCCAGATCGCCGATGGGCAGCAGCGCATCCTGACCGCCAACATGATCTATGCCGTTGCGCGCGACCTGGCCGAAGACCAGAGCGAGGCGGACCGGCTCCATGCCCTGCTGCTGACGCCGGACGGGTCGGGCTTCCGCTTTGCGCCGCGTGACCGCGACGGGCCCTTCTTCCGCCGCTGGGTGCAGGAGCGCGGCGCGACGCTGCGTCCGCTGCTGATCGACAGCGCCCCCCACGACGGCGAAGCCGATGCCGCCGAGCACGGGCTGTCGGAAAGCCAGCTCAACATCATTCGCAACCGGGATTCCATCATCGACAAGCTGATCGCCCTCGGCCCCGAGGGCCGCGGGCGGCTTCTGGAGTTCCTCGCAGCCGGAACCTCCGTGGTCGTCATCACCGCCTCGACACTGGATGAGGCGCGCAACGCATACGCCAGCACGCAGACGCGCGGGCTTCGCCAATCGGAGACCGACAAGCTCAAGGCAGAGCTGATCGGCGACTGCCCCGAAACCCTGCGAGCACGCCTGGCCGGTCAGTGGGAGGAATGCGAGGCTGCGCTCGGCAAGGACGATTTCGCCGAGATCTTCCATCATCTGATCTTCATCGAAAGCGAGCGCCGACCGCAGCACGCGCTCGAAGCCGATCTGTTCCGCGTCTTCGATCTGCCGCATGAGATCGAGTCGTTCATCGACAGGACGCTCGTGCCCTGCGCCCAGTCCTACCGGCGCATCTGCACCGCCGGCGCGAGCGCGCCCCGCAGGTTGCGGCGCATCAACGGCTTTCTGGTCTCGCTCCTGCGCACCACGCACAACACCTGGAAGGCGCCGGCGCTGCTCGCCCTGTGCGAGTTCGGCGAGGACCCGGCTGCGCTCGAGAGATTTCTGCGTGATCTGGAGCGGCTTGCAGCCGTACTCATGATCATCGGCGCCGACCCGAACAAGACCATCGAGTGCTACGCGCGCGTCATTCACGACATCAAGCGCAAGACCATCGCCAAGGGGACGGCTCTGGAGATCGACGCGAAGGATCTCGCCCGTGCGCGCGAATGTCTCGAGGACCGGCGCTTTGCCATGCGCGAGCGGTTCCGCATGCCGGTCCTGCTCAAGCTCAACGACCTGCTCGGCGGCGAAGTGGAGCCGATCGATCCGCGCCAGGTCTCGTGCGAGCACATCCTGCCGCGCAACCCGCCGAGACGCGGCCCGTGGCGAGCCGCATTCCGGCGCGGCGACGGCGCCTACGAGGGCGGCCACTACACCCACGCGATCGGCAACATGGCGATCCTGACGCACACACAAAACCGCGAGGCCGACACCAGTGCCTTCGAGGTGAAGCGCAAGATCCTGAAAGGCTCCGGCTTCGCCCTTTCCAAGGACGCCGCCAAGGACAAGGTCTGGACGCCGGAGGTAATCCGCCGTCGCTCGGGGCGGATGTGCGCATTGCTCTTCGACTATTGGCGCCTGCGCGGCTAACATCGCCCCATGAAGCCCGATTTCACTGCGACTGCCCCCATATTCATATTCGGCGGTCCCTACTCCAACGTGCGCGCCGTGGAGGCGATGCGCCGGCGCGCCCAGGAGCTTGGCATCACCCCCGACCGGGCGATCTGCACCGGTGACGTCGTCGCCTATTGCGTCGAGCCCGAGGAGAGTGCGGCGGCGATTCGGGCCTGGGGGTGCCGCGCCATTGCGGGCAACTGCGAGGAGCAGCTCGCCGCCGGCGCTGCGGATTGCGGCTGCGGTTTCGAGGAAGGCAGCGAGTGCGACCGGCTTGCAAAAGGCTGGTATCCCTTCGCCAACGAGCGCATTTCCCCGGCGAGCCGGGCCTGGATGGGGCAGCTCCCTGCAACGCTGAGGTTCACCGTCGCCGGTGTGCGCTTCCGCGTCGTCCACGGCGGCGTCGATCAGGTCAACCGCTTCATCTTCGCCTCCGAGCGCGCGGTGATCGCACAGGAGTTGAGCCACGCGGGGGCGGACGTGGTGATCGCGGGGCACGCCGGGATTCCCTTCATCGAGCGGGCGAACGGGCGTACCTGGTTCAACGCCGGCGTGATCGGCATGCCGGCCAACGACGGCACGCCCGAGGGGTGGTACGGGCTCATCGAGAGCGATGGCGACCAGGTGGTGCTGTCAACGCGACGCCTGCCCTACGACCATCACGGGGCGGCCGCCGCCATGCGGCGCTTCGGCCATGCCAACGGCTACGCGCGCTCGCTTATCACTGGCCTGTGGCCGAGCCTCGACGTCTTGCCAGAAACCGAGCGGGCCGCGACAGGGCAGAAGATTCGCCAGCGCACGGTGCGCATTGCGGCGCGAGCGATGGCCGCACGTGGAGCCGTCGCCAGCGCGTGAGGCCCGGCCCACCAGGCCGGAGGGCATCAAGCCGCGGCGACCAGGTCGCCGGCAATGGCCCGCTCGATCAGCCTGCGCGTGTTCTCGACGCCGTAGAGCTCGACGAAGCTGCCGAAACGGGGACCTCTCTCCTCGCCGAGCAGCACCGCATAGATGGCGTTGAACCATGCATTCGACACGCCCGGCTTCTCCGGCGTGGCGCCCTTGGCATTTGGATCCTGGTAGCGCGGAATGGAGCGCCCAACATCGTAGATGACGACCTGCAGCTCCTCTGCAGTCGCGTTGGGCTTTGCCTTGCCCAGCGCCTCCGACAGGGCACGCAAGGCTCCCGCCTCCACCTCGTCGGGCAAGCGGAATTTCTTCTGCGGCTTTACGAAATCCTCGTAATAGCGCACCGCATAGCCGGCGAGATGATCCAGAAGCGGATGCGTCTTGGCCGTCGCACCGGGCGCGTGGCGACGGATGAAACCCCAAAGCACCTCCTTGTCGTGAGCATTGGAGGCGGCAACGAGGTTGAGCAGCAGGCCGAACGTGATCGGCAGCTCTGCGGCCGGTGGGCCGCCCGCGTGAATATGCCAGACCGGGTTGTCGAGCTTGGCCTTCCCGTCCTGTCGCGGATAGGCGGCAAGAAACTGGAGGTATTCGTCGACGGCGCGCGGGATCACGTCGAAGTAAAGCTTCTTGGCAGCCTTCGGCTTCTGGAACATGAACAGGGACAAGCTTTCGGGCGATGCATACGTCAGCCACTCCTCGATGGTCAGCCCGTTGCCTTTGGACTTGGAGATCTTCTCGCCCTTGTCGTCCAGGAACAGCTCATAGATGAAGCCTTCGGGAGGCGTGGCCCCGAGCGCCCGGCAGATCCGCGACGACAGCGTGACCGAGTCGATCAGATCCTTTCCGGCCATCTCGTAGTCGATGCCGAGCGCCGTCCACCGCATGGCCCAGTCCGCCTTCCACTGGCACTTGACGCGGCCGCCCGTGACGGGCGTCTCGACCTTCTTGCCGGTTTCGGGGTCGGCGTAGACCACCGTGCCCTTGCGCGGGTGCCGCGACACCATCGGCACCTGCAACACCTTGCCGGTACGCGGGCAGATGGGAAGGAACGGAGAGTAGGTGGCGCGACGCTCCGGTCCGAGTGTGGGCAGGATGATGTCCATCACCTTGTCATAGACCTTGAGCATGGCGAGCAAGGTCGCGTCGAACATGCCGGCCCTGTAGCATTCGGTGGCGGAATAGAACTCGTATTGGAAACCGAACTGATCAAGGAAGCGGCGCAGGCGCGCGTTGTTGTGCGCAGCGAAGCTCGGGTACTCGCTGCCGAAAGGATCGGGGACGGAGGAGAGCGGCTTGCTGAGATGGCTCGCCAGCATCTCCTTGTTCGGCACGTTGTCCGGTACCTTGCGCAAACCGTCCATGTCGTCGGAGAAGCACACGAGGCGAGTCTTGCGCGTGCCCCCGGTCAGCACCTCGAAGGCGTGGCGCACCATGCTCGTGCGGGCCACCTCGCCGAAGGTGCCGATGTGCGGCAGCCCGGACGGGCCGTAGCCGGTCTCGAAGATCACGGTCTTGTCGGCGCCACCCTTCAGGGCCTCCAGGCGCTTGATCAGCCGACGCGCCTCCTCGAACGGCCAGGCGCGTGACTCCTGTGCTGCAGCGGCAAGGGCGGCGTCGATCGGCATTGTCATCTGTCAGGGCTTCCTTGCGGCCGCGGCGGTGGCGCCCCGGCAATGTCGACATCGGCGCGGACCCTATTGGCGCCATTTCCCCGCGTCAATCGCACGGCGGCGTGGATGTCGAGGGCCAGGAGCGCCCATACCGGCACCCACATGACCCAGAGAATGTATTGACTGAAGACCGGATAGGCCCCGCGAGCCATGTAGTGGAAGGAGAGATAGTAGAGAGGGACGGTCACGTTGACGGCCAGCAGCCCCCAAAGCGGCCGGAATGCCAGGAACGGCAGCATCCAGATCATGTACCAGGGGAACTGTGCCGGGCTGAGGAGAACGAGTGCCGCCGCTATCAGCCCTGCGCGCCGCATCAGGTCTTCGGCATCGGCCAGGGGGCGCCATGCCTGATGCAAAGCGATCGCGCCGAGCACAACCGCAATCCCCATCCGCGCCAGCACGGCAGCCTCCACAGGCCGGCCGAGAAGCGTGAGCAGTCTTGCGCCGCCTGCCTCGAGGAGAGGGAAAAGGGCACTGTTGGTCGTCCACTGGCGCGCGTAGGCCGCAAAGCCGGACATCGCATCGAATCCCGCCCAATAGACCGGCAAGAGCCACAGGGTGCACATCAGCACGAGGGCGGAGGCTGCGGCCAACAACGGCAAAGCGCGCAGCCGCAGGGGCCGCAAGAACAACGGCACGAACAGCACCGGCCAGATTTTGGTGCCGATGGCCAGGCCAAGAACAAGCGCGGCCCCCAAGTGCCGCTTGCGTGCAAGCAGAAGAAGCGCCGCCAGCACGAGCGCCATTAGCACACCTTCCATGTGGGCGGAATTGATGAGCTCCTTGATGACAATCGGGTTCCACCAGTAGAGCGCCGACCAAAGCTCGGAGCGGCCGGCTTGCCGAAGCAGCGCGATCAGCAGAAGTCCGGCGGCACAATCGAAGACCAGAGAGACGGCACGCCAGGCCGACAGGTTCCAAGGGGAAATGACGTGGGCAAGCGCGAAGGCCGCCTGCGCAACCGGCGGGTAGGTGCTCGTCAGGTTGGGATGATTGACGCGATCGACGATCGGCCCGGATTCGCGCACAAGCGTGCCGAGACGGCTGTCGGGGACAGCCCCGCGGGCGCGCTCCGGCGACACCGCGTAGGGGCTCAAGCCGTTGGCGACGAGCGCCCCTTCCCAAAGATAGCGGTTGTGGTCGTCTTCCAGGGCCGGCTCGGTGAAGAAGAGAGACAGCCGCAGCGCGCATCCGACAATCAGGATCAGCACAAGGATGCTGCGCCGTGTCGTTGCCGGCAGGCCGAGCGAAGCCCGCACCAGCGGCACAACCGTCAGGAACACCAGGCCTGCGGCCGACATCCCAAGCGCCAGCGTCGCGGCCGGCATCTGCGACACCGGCAAATCCCAGTCGAATCTGGGCGCGTTGGCAGCCAGGATCGCGGCAAATGCAGCGAGGACTGCGGCCAGCGAAAGCCAAGCGAGCCACAGATGGAAATGCTCGGGTTTGCGCCTGAAACGCATGCCAACCTCTGTTGCCGCGGCAGGTCGCGCATTACGGCGGAGCCGAAGGCGCCGAGCGCGTCTCCCCGCCACTCTGGGTTCTGCCCTGCCCGGGTGCAAGCCAGGCGCCGCGGACCAGCGCCGACAGCATGAGAAGTCCGCCGGCGAGCCAGGCTGAGACGATCGTCCGCGCGGCAAGGCCGCTCCAGGCGCCCAGGTCGATCGGCGGGATCACCACCGGTAGGGAGCTAAGCCCTATGCTGGCGTACATAAGCCGCCGGGTTGTTGCGTCGCCGGGCAGATGCAGGTTGCCGCCAAGGTAAAGCCCCCACGGCAGCAGCAGCAGAAGGTAGTAGTGCGTCCACGCGATCGGACTCGTAACGATGGCAAGGCCGAGCACGAGCGAGAATTCAATGAGATCGCGGGCGCCGAGAGCACCGGCCGGACCGGGCGCGGGTGCCGCATGATCGGCTCGCCGAATGAGCCACAGGGTCCCGCCGAAGAGGGTGATCACGATGGCTGCGCGCGCCAGCCTGTGGGCCGCGGAAAGCCCGACGGGGTCCCAGTCCCTCAGCCGGGTATCGCCGGTCGCAAGGCGAATGAGAAATCCATCGACCGACTGCACATTGAAGGCGGGAATGGCCCCGCCGACGAACGGCTCCACGCAATACTGGTACCAGCCGATGTTGATGTCGGTCCCGAATACGGCCACCGACAGCAGCGCTGTGGCGGCAACCGTCGTTGCGCCGCCGGCCACCATGTGCCAGCGGCGACGCACAATGAAGTAGGCGCCGTAGAGCAGAAGCGGAAGCTTGATGACGGCGCCGAGACCCAGGACAAGACCGGCGAGGTACTCCCTGCCGGCGCGCCACAGCAACAGCGTCGCCACGAGGAGGAAGAGCACGAAATGCGTCGTGTTGCCCTCCCGCAGACTGTTCACCAGCGGCCCATTGACGAGGAATAGACACAACAGCGCCGCGCCGCACTGTGCGTCCGGCTGAGCGGAGCGCACCAGCAGCGCCCATGCGCCGAGCACCGCTGCGACGCCGACGGCGAAAAACAGCCAGGCACCGGCCACCTGCCCCAGATGCACCAGCGGCACGAAGGCCCAGGCCAGGATGGGAAGGTTGGCGAAGCCGGAAACGCACAGCTCGTCTGCGGGCCAAGTGGCTCGAGGCCCCGCTTGCAGCAGCATTTCCGCGGTCGGGTAGTACGCCTTATAGAAGTCGCTGAAGAGCAGTGCAGGCTCCGAGATCAGCCACAAAACGGCAAAGGCGATCGCGCCCGGCAGAACGAGCCGCAAGGATCTGCGGCCTGAGCGCCGCGGCGCAACCGTCATGGCTGGGCGATCAATATGAGCCCTTGGGGACGAACCCCGGGATCGGTAGCGGAACCACGCCTGGGCCGCCGGGCGTCGACACGAAGCCGGGTGCCGTGTAGCCGCCACGCGGACCGGTAGCGGCAACCGCCGTCACCTCGACATCGACGACCATCTCGCCGGCCTTCTCAAACACGAGGGTCAGCTTGAACTTCTGGCCGTCCCTCAGAGGCTGGGTGAGGTCGCTCAGCAGGATGTGATACCCCCCCGGCACGAGCGCGGTCGTCTCGCCCGGTTGGAGACCGATGCCGTCGATACGAATCCTCCGCATGACGCCGCCCTCCCGCTCGTAGGCTTGCAGCGCAGCGGTGCGCGCAACATCGCTGTAGGCGCCGACCAAGCGGTCCTGCACACCGGGCGCCATGCGAACGAGCATATAGGTGCTTCCGACCTGGGTGCCGCGCGGCGTTGCCCGCGCCCAAGGATCGAAAACGGACACTCCATTCTGGGTCGTCTCTGCCGCAACAGCAGGCAGTGCCGCAGCCATCACGATGATGGCGGCCGCGATCGCACGAAGTCTCATGACATGTCCTCCCGGATACCGCCCGGCAGCGGCGGGCCCCCCGGAGAGTGCCCTTTCCGCCGGCGGACTCTTGGCATACCGCCGTACACGCCCACTCTACACCAGGACACAGCATGGCGGCTGAATGTACAATGAACATCCACTCTCCTGCGCGCCAATGACGCTGGGATACCAGGAGCGACTCGACCGCTGTTTGACCCGACACGCCAAGTTGGGTTTATCCAAGGAGATCGCAGCGCAAACCGGGCCCCTACCGCCTGACCAGCGGCACCGGGTGCCGCAAGCTGGAGTTCCGATCCATGATCGTCATAACGCGCAACGGCAAGACTACCGTGATAAGGGGCTGGCGGGCGTGGCTCATCGGCGCAGTGGCGGCAGCGGTGACGGCCGTGATCGTCGTGGTTATCGCCTTCCTGATCATCGGCATGGCGCTGACCGTGACGACGCTGCTGCTGTTCGCCGTACCGCTCGCCATCGCCTTGGCGCTGGTTGCAGCCGCGCTCAGCTCTGTATGGCGGCGCTAGGACGGTTGCCCAGCCAACCCACCCAAGGAGCATCTGACCCATGAGGCGTTCGCGCATAGGCCTCGCCCTCGGAAGCGGCTCGGCTCGCGGCTGGTCGCACATCGGCGTTCTCGAGGCGCTCCAGGAAGCAGGGATCCGGCCCGACGTCGTCTGCGGCGCCTCCATCGGAGCGCTCGTCGGCGCCGCCTATGTCGCGGACCGGCTTCAGGCACTGAAGGATTTCGCCGAGAGCGTCACCTGGCGCGAGATCGTCAGCCTCCTCGATGTCCGTGTCACAGGCGGAGGATTGATCAGCGGCAAGCAAATCGTCGAGCTTCTGCGCAGGCTGAAGATCGACGCCGCGATCGATAGCTATGCCACACCCTATGCGGCGATTGCGACCGACCTCGAAAGCGGACGCGAGGTGTGGCTGAGGGAGGGCCCGATCGAGGATGCCGTGCGTGCCTCCATCTCCCTGCCCGGCATATTCAGCCCGGTGAGGAACGCCGATCGCTGGCTCGTGGATGGCGGCCTCGTCAATCCGGTGCCGGTGTCAACCTGCCGGGCGCTCGGCGCCGACATCGTGCTCGCCGTCAACCTCAACGGAGACCTGGTGGGCCGGTTCGACAGCGGGACCACCAAGCGGACAAGCTTCGCGTCCATATCGGCCTCACCGGAATTCGTGCGCAAGCTGCTCGGTCAGATACCACCCGGGATCAGGGAGCAGGCATCGGCAATCGCGCCGAAACTATTGCGGTCGGCGCCAGCCAGTCCCGGCTATTTCGACGTTCTCACCAACGCGATCAATGTCATGCAGGATCAGATCACCCGTGCACGGCTCGCCGGCGAGCCCCCGCACGTCATGCTGGTGCCGAGACTGCGCGACATCGGGCTGCTGGAGTTCAACCGCGCAACGGAAGCGATCGCCGAAGGGCGCGCGTGCGTGGAACAGGCCTTGCCCGCGCTCCGCCGCTACATCTAGGTGGAGTCTTTCCGACTTAGGTTGAACCGGAAGTCCACACGCCACGCCTCATCAGCCCGGCCGGAGCGCGTGAGCGCGCAGAGCCGGCCTTGCCGGATGGCTTTGGCAGTCTGCCGGCCGGCCAAGCTTCGGCGATTCCATCTCGATCGGATGGTCTCTAGCCTTGCTCTCGCAAGGTGCGCGATCGTGCCAGCAGCTCCGAGATGATCTTGTCCAACGCTGCCATCTGCTCGCGCTCGAGCCCGGAAAGGATCGCCTTCTCGCGTGCCAATGCCAGCGGGACGATGCGGTCGTAGAGGGCGCGTCCGGCGGAGGTGAGCTCGACGATCCTGTTGCGCCGATCGCCCTCGTCCTTGTTGCGCACGATCAGGCTGCGCCTCTCCATGCGCTGCAGGGCGCGGCTCACCTGCATCTTGTCCAGCGTCGTCAGCTGCCCGACGTCCTTGGCCGTTGTCGATCCGCTGCTGCCGAGCACGGCGAGAATGCGCCATTCCGGCCGCGTCAGATCGAAACGCCTGGCGTAGATCTGAGAGACGGCCGCCGATACGGCCTCCGCAAGCAGCGCCAGGCGATAGGGAAAGAAGCTCTGGAGATCGAGCTGGTGCGACCCACCGGTTGTCGGCATGCAGCCGGCCTTCGGCGGCGCGGCTGACCTGCTTCCCGCCCCAATGCCCGGCTCTCTGACTGCACGCTTCGTCCGCATGCTCGATTTGATCTAGATCAAGTGACAATTGGTAACGTGCGTTACCAATATGCCTACGGGAGTGGAAATCGCAAGCAGGGGAGCGGGCCGATGACGGTCGAGAAGATCCATCACGTCGCCTACAGGTGCAAGGACGCCAAGGCGACGGTCGACTTCTACAAGCGCGTGCTCGACATGGAGCTGATCGGGGCGATCGCCGAGGACAAAGTGCCGTCGACGAAGGAGCCCGATCCTTACATGCACATATTCCTCGACGCGGGCATGGGCAACATCCTGGCATTCTTCGAGCTGCCCAACTCCCCGCCGATGGACCGCGACCGCAACACGCCGGCGTGGACCCAGCACATCGCCTTCCAGGTGAAGGACGAGGATGCGCTCATGAAGGCCAAGGCTCGCGCCGAGGCCGCCGGGCTCAACGTCGTCGGGCCGACCGATCACACGATCTTCAAGTCCATCTATTTCTCCGATCCGAGCGGCCACCGCCTGGAACTCGCCGCGTGGACGACGACGCCCGAGACCATGAAGCGCATGAAGGATGTGGCGCCTGCCATGATCGAGGAATGGAGCCGGACCAAGAAGCCGCCACGGCATACCGCCTGGCTGCACGAGAAGGAGTTCAGCTCCTGAGCTTGCGCGGCCGGACGCGGCAACAACAACACGAACGCGCGGGCCCGTAGAGGAGGAAGATGCTCAAGACGTACGTCTATCCAAAGCTCGCCTATGTGCCCTCGCCCGAGCAGTTGGCCGGCAAGATCAAGCGCCATCCAGTCGTCGTCGTCGGTGCCGGCCCGATCGGCCTGACCGCCGCGCTCGACCTCGCAAGCCGTGGGCTCCAGGTGGTCGTGCTCGACGACAACGACACGGTGAGCATCGGCTCGCGCGCGGTCTGCTATGCCAAGCGTCCGCTGGAAATCTGGGACCGTCTCGGCTGCGCCGATGCGATGGTCGAGAAGGGCGTGAGCTGGAAGGTGGGCAAGGTGTTCTTCAAAGACCGCCTTTCCTATCAGTTCGACCTGCTGCCGGAGGTCGGGCACAAGATGCCGGCCATGATCAACCTGCAGCAATACTACCTGGAGGAATACCTGATTGCCGCCTGCCGCAGCACCGGACGCATCGACCTGCGCTGGAAGCACAAGGTGGTCAGCCTCAAGCAATCCGGGGAGTACGCCACCCTGACGGCGGAGACGCCCGATGGCCTGTTCACCATGGAAGCTGAGTGGGTCATCGCCTGCGACGGCGCCAACAGCGACCTGCGCAAGATGGTCGGCGCCGAGTTCACGGGGCATTTCTTTCAGGATCGGTTCTTGATAGCCGACGTCGTGATGAAGGCGGACTTCCCATCCGAGCGATGGTTCTGGTTCGACCCGCCATTCCACCGCGGCCAGTCGGTGCTTCTGCACAGGCAGGCCGACAACGTCTTTCGTATCGATTTTCAGCTGGGCTGGAGTGCCGATCCCGCGGAAGAGAGGAAGCCGGAGAGAGTCATCCCGCGCATAAAGGCCATGCTCGGCGACAATCGTCCGTTCGATCTCGAATGGATTTCGATCTACCAGTTCGCCTGCCGGCGCATCGACAAGTTCCGCTACGGCCGCGTGCTCTTTGCGGGCGATGCAGCGCATCAGGTCTCGCCGTTCGGCGCTCGCGGCGCCAACACCGGCGCGCAGGACACCGACAACCTCGCCTGGAAGCTCAAACTCGTCATGGACGGCGCTGCCCCGATCGGGCTCATCGACACCTATCACGAGGAGAGAGCCTTTGCGGCCGACGACAACCTGCTCAACTCGACGCGCTCGACCGACTTCATCACGCCGAAGAGCAATGCCAGCCGCCGCTTCCGCGACGCCGTCCTGGAGCTGGCGTCCGGCAATGCGTTCGCCAGGCCGCTCGTCAACAGCGGTCGGCTGTCGAGCCCTACCCCCTATCTTGCATCCTCGCTCAACACGCCCGACGCCGCGCCGTTCCAGGGAAACATGCGGCCGGGCACCAATTGCGCGGATGCTCCCATCGCCGTCAACAAGCGCAAAGGCTGGTTCCTCAACACGGTCGGTGACGGCTTCGTCGTGCTGGTGTTCGGCCCGTGCCCGCCGGTAAAGAATGTGCGGCTCGGCAGCATCAGCGCGCGGGTCGTCAGCGTGGGGCAGGATATTGCCGATGCCGATGGCCTGCTGGCCGAGCGCTATGACGGCGCGAAAGGCACCACCTATCTGATCCGGCCCGATCAGCACGTCGCCGCGCGCTGGCGGGCATTCGACGAGGGCGCTGTCAAACGCGCGATGGCGCGCGCCACCGGCAGTTGAAAGGACGGCACTATGGAGCTCAACACGGAACCCAACATCGCCGATCCGGACGGATTCTACCAGGAGCTGATCGATTCTCAGCGCGACATGACCGAGGAGCAGGCCGAGCTCATGAACGCCAAGCTGATCCTGATACTGGCCAACCAGATCGGCGATCGTGCTACGTTGCAGCGGGCTATCCGGGCCGCGGGCGGCAAGCTCTGACCCGGCAGCACCGCGCTCGCCACCGCCGTCGATCGCAGGAGTCGTTCGCCATGGGCAAGATCGTCCTCGCCGCCAAGGTCACGCACGTGCCTTCCCTGATGCTCTCCGAGCGCGAAGGCAGCCCGCTCAAGGGAATGCGCGACGGCGCCATCAAATCGCTGCGCGAGCTCGGCCGGCGCGCGCATGAGCGCGGCGTCGACACGTTCGTCGTCTTCGATACGCATTGGCTTTCGAATTTCGGCTATCACATCAACGCCAACGCGCGCCACAAGGGCAGCTACACCAGCCACGAGGCGCCGCACATGATTCAGAACCTCGGCTATGACCTGCCGGGCGACCCGATCCTCGCCGAGCAGATCGCCACCGAAGCGCGCAAGATGTCGCTCAACGTCCTTGCCCACAAGGTGCAGACGCTCGGGCTCGAGTACGGCACGATCGTGCCCATGCACTACATGAACGCCGACGGCCGTGCGAACGTCGTGTCGGTCGCCTCGCCGCTTTTCACGTCTGTCGACGAGAGCCGGACGCTCGGCGACGCCGTACGGCGGGCGGTCGAGGCCTGCGATCGCAAGGTCGCCTTGATCGCGAGTGGTTCGCTGTCGCATCGCCTGTGGCCGAACAAGAACCTGGGACCCGAGGCGTGGACGACGGTTGCCAGCGAGTTCAACCGGCAGGTGGACTTGCGCGTGCTCGAGCTGTGGCAACAGCGCCGCTACAAGGAGTTCGTGGCGATGCTGCCGGACTACGCCGTCAAGTGCAACGGCGAGGGCGGCATGGCGGACACGATCATGCTGTTTGCGGCGCTCGGATGGGATGCCTACGCCGGAGAAGCAGAGCAGTTGTGCGACTATTTCCCATCGAGCGGCAGCGGTCAGGTCAGCGTAGAATTCCACGTCCCCGCGTGAGTGCGGGAACGGGCAACGCCCAGCCCCATCATGCCGCGCGCGATTGTCCGGCCGGGGCCGCCGACGCGTAGCGCTCTTTGCACTGGCACTTCAAATTGGCCTGTTGCAGCGAGCAGTGCGAATCCCAATCCGCATTCCTCTTGGCAAGGGCCGCAGCGACATCGAACGGCTCGGAGTATTTCCGCAGACCGGCGGGCAATCCCTCCGAGACATGGTTGCGATCGACGAGCATGCGCTCCAGCTCCAGCATCTCGGAATAGGCCGGCGGAGAAACGAGGTTGGGCGGGCTGTATTTCAGGGCTCCGCGGCCATCGACGAGCGCCGTGTCCCACCCGCAGCGCTCCTGAACGCTCCAGTGCACCTCCTCGTTGACGCGCATGGACTGCACGCGCGGCTCAAGCCCGAAAAAGCGCCGCGTGGCATGCCAGGCGCGGCCGATCAACGTCGAGGGAAGTCGCGGCAGGACGATCCTGCTCTTCCCGAACGGCCGGCCGTAGCTCGTGCGGTAGATCGTGCAGGCCGAACATGGCCAGACATTCTCCAGGACCGCGGACGGATTGAACTCAAGCCCGGTCTTCTCGGCGACGCGGGCGATCATCCACGCGAGCGCCATGTCGGACAGTCCCGTGCGGTCATACCCGCCGCCCACATTGGAGTGCACGCCGGGGAACCACATCTGCTCGACCTCCTGCGCCTGCAACGCCATGCCGGGCCTGAGAGTCCAGAAGGTCGGAGAGAACGGCCGGCGCATCTCGTCGATGGCCACAGCGTGCAGGCCGAGCTTGACCGCTTTGCCGATCTGTGTGTCGCGGAAGCCCCGCACCCAATAGGTGAAGGCATGCGAAAGTCCGCTGAAGCCTCCGGGGACGCCGTATGATCCGACCGTGTCCCAGACGCCGACGCAGGTGATCGGAACCGGCTTGTCCTCATTGCGCGAAAGGTCGTGAAGCTGCTGGCGTATCGTCGCCATCTCCTTCTCGACGGCTTCCAACTCCGGCGAGTTACCCTTGCGCTTGAGCTTGCGCTCCTTGGGCCGCAGCTTTGCGAAGCGCTGATAGAGCTGCCAGTGCAGCTCGGTGCGGCTGATGTCGAGCGGGATGCCTGCTGCGCCGACAATGCCGGCAAGCGCACGTGCGGTGTAGGCACCCCTCGAGAAGCCGAAGAGATAGATCTCGTCGCCTTCCTCGTAGTTGAGGGCCAGGAAGGCCAAGCCGCGCTTGACGTTGCTCTTGAGCCCCGCACCGAACGCGCCGCCCAGGAACCGGTCGAGCGGGCCGCCGCTGCCGACGCCGGAATTGTAATAGCTGATCTGGTCGGTGCCGTCGGTGGTGCTGACCGTCACCATGTTGGCGAGCCGGACGACGTTGGTCACCGTCTTGGGATCGGCGATGGCATTCCAGGTCCCGTCAAAGCAAAGAACAAGACGTTTCATGGGAAATCCAAAATAATTTGTGAGCTGCAAATTCCCCGCATCCGCCCGGTTGCACGCCAAGCGTAAAGGTGCCCACCCGCCCGCGCAAGCCATGCAGCCGGCTCTCTTGCTGCCGCATCGAGCCAGGCGCGCTCGCTGGTCGAAGATAGGCTTGCCAGGCGGCCCGTCTCAGACGGGCCGGTCGCCGAGGAAGCGACCGAAACTGACCGGCGGGCCCTTGCCGAACAGGAAGACCTCGTAGACCTCCGGC
Source organism: Hyphomicrobiaceae bacterium (assembly GCA_008933705.1). Taxonomy (GTDB): domain Bacteria; phylum Pseudomonadota; class Alphaproteobacteria; order Rhizobiales; family Hyphomicrobiaceae; genus AWTP1-13. The sequence continues at coordinate 118,687 of WBUN01000004.1, read as the reverse complement.
CTGCCGCCCTCCATGCCGGGCGATCCGATCGGCATGCCCGGCACCGCGAGGCCGACGGCGTCGGGCCTCTCGGCGAGGAGGCGCAGGATGGCCTGGGCGGGCACATGCCCTTCGACGACGTACCCGCCAATCTCTGCCGTGTGGCAGGAGCTCAGTTCCGCCGGCACGTTCAGCCGCGCCTTCACGGCCAGCATGTCGGCCGTTTCGATGGCTGTCACGGCAAAGCCGTTGCGACGCAAATGCGCAATCCAGCCGTTGCAGCAACCGCAGTTGGGATCCTTCGAGACGGTGATTGCAGGCCTGGTGTCCGCCCGCGCGCCCGCCGCAAGTGCAACGGCCGCCGAGGCAATCAGTCCGAAACTCGTCCGGCGTGTAATGAGCGACAGATTCTGCATGATAGCTCACTCCTGACATCGCACGCGGATCGCGCATTGACCGGGGTCAACGCGCGGTCCGGCTGAGAACGTCCATTAGTTCGGCAACCTTGCGCCTCTGCTCGGCGGCATCGCCGCTGACGATGGCGTGCTCGACGCAGTGGGCGATATGGTCGCGCAGAACTTCTTCCTCGACACGTCTCAGCGCCGCGCGCACGGCGGCGATCTGGGTGACGATGTCGATACAGTAGCGATCCTCCTCGACCATGCGGGCGAGACCTCGCACCTGACCTTCGATGCGGCTCAGACGCTTCAGGCAAGAGGCTTTCGAATGCTTAGGCATGCTTGACAGATACCCTGCCAGGGTATACGCGTCAAGCCATACCCCCCGAGGGTAACTGCACAAAGAGACGGGTTGTCATGACGGCGCACGAGCATCACGCACATACGCAGCACGCCCAGCATGGGGCGCACGAGCATCCGCAAGAGGGCGTCAAGGATCCGGTGTGCGGCATGACGGTGGACCCGCACACGGCCAAGCATCGCCACACCTACAACGGCCGCACCTACTATTTCTGCGCGGCGAGGTGCCGGGAGAAGTTCGCCGCCAATCCCACGCAGTACCTCGCGCACGAGCATGCGCAGGAGGGCGTCAAGGATCCGGTGTGCGGCATGACGGTGGACCCGCACACGGCCAAGCATCGCCACACCTACAACGGCCGCACCTACTATTTCTGCGCGGCGAGGTGCCGGGAGAAGTTCGCCGCCAATCCCACGCAGTACCTCGCACCCGAGCCGCGCTCTGCCGAACCCGTGCCCCCCGGGACGATCTACACCTGCCCGATGCATCCGGAGATACGGCAAGAGGGACCGGGCTCCTGCCCGATCTGCGGCATGGCGCTCGAGCCGGAGATCGTCACGGCCGCGGCGGAGCCCAATCCCGAGCTCGCGGACATGTCGCGCCGGTTCTGGATCGGTCTGGTACTCACCGTGCCGGTGCTGGCCCTGGAGATGGGCGGACACCTGACGGGCCTGCATCAGTGGCTCGGGCAGCAGATATCCAACTGGATCCAGCTCCTGCTGGCCACGCCGGTCGTCCTGTGGGCCGGATGGCCGTTCTTCGAGCGCGCCTGGATGTCGCTCAAGACCCGCAATCTCAACATGTTCACGCTGATTGCCATGGGCACCGGCGTGGCGTGGGTCTACAGCATCGTGGGCACCGCGTGGCCGGCGCTGTTTCCGGCGGCTATGCGCGCTCATGATGGCTCGGTCGCCATCTATTTCGAGGCTGCCGCCGTCATCACCGTTCTCGTGCTGCTCGGACAGGTCCTGGAGCTCAAGGCACGCGAGCAGACGAGCGGCGCCATTCGCGCGCTGCTCGACCTTTCGCCAAAGATGGCCCGTCGCATCAGGCCCGACGGCACGGACGAGGACGTGGGCCTCGATCAGGTGATCGTGGGAGACCGCCTGCGCGTCAGACCGGGCGAGCGCGTGCCGGTGGACGGCGCGATCCTCGAGGGCCGGAGCGCGATCGACGAGTCCATGGTGACGGGTGAGTCGATGCCTGTGACCAAGGGCGCCGGCGAGAAGGTGATCGGCGGCACCATGAACCAGTCGGGCGCCTTCGTGATGCGCGCCGACAAGGTCGGCCGCGACACGGTGCTCGCGCAGATCGTGCAGATGGTGGCGCAGGCGCAGCGCAGCCGCGCGCCCATTCAGAGGCTGGCGGACCAGGTCTCAGGCTGGTTCGTGCCGGCCGTGATACTCACAGCGGTCTTGGCGTTTCTCGCATGGTCCATCTGGGGCCCCGAGCCGCGCTTCACCTACGGCCTGATCGCGGCCGTCTCCGTGCTCATTATCGCCTGCCCCTGCGCCTTGGGCCTTGCCACGCCGATGTCGATCATGGTCGGCGTGGGACGCGGCGCTCAGTCGGGTGTGCTGATCAAGAGCGCCGAGGCGCTCGAGCGCTTCGAGAAGGTCGACACCCTCGTGATCGACAAGACCGGCACTCTCACCGAGGGCAAGCCGAGCGTCGTGGCCATCCGGCCGGCTGCCGGCGTCGCGGAAGCGGAGCTTCTGCGCCTGACGGCAAGCCTGGAGCGCAGCAGCGAGCACCCGCTGGCGGCCGCGATCGTGCGTTCGGCAAACGAGCGCGGCTTGTCGCTGGCGCCCGTCGACGGCTTCGATGCTCCTGTCGGCAAAGGCGTGACCGGCACGGTCGAGGGCCGGAAGCTGGTCATCGGCAACCGGCGCATCATGACGGAATCCGGCATCGACACGAGCGGACTTGACGCTGACGCCGACGCCCTGCGCCGCGAAGGCGCCACCGCGATCTTCGTCGCCATCGACGGCAGGGCGGCGGGCATCCTCGCCATTGCCGATCCGATCAAGACAACGACGCCGGCAGCGATATCTGCCCTCAAGACAGCCGGCATCCGCGTGGTCATGCTCACGGGCGACAACGCCACCACGGCGAAGGCCGTCGCACGAAAGCTCGGCATCACTGATGTCGAGGCCGAGGTGCTGCCGGAAGACAAGGGCAAGATCGTCGCACGGTTCCGGCATCAGGGCGGCGTGGTGGCCATGGCCGGCGACGGCGTGAACGACGCCCCGGCGCTTGCGGCCGCCGATGTCGGCATCGCCATGGGCACGGGCACGGACGTTGCCATGGAGAGCGCCGGCGTAACCCTGCTCAAAGGCGACCTCAACGGCATCGTCCGCGCGCGGCATCTATCAGCGGCGACGATGGCCAACATCCGCCAGAACCTCTTCTTCGCCTTCATCTACAACGCGGCCGGCGTGCCGGTTGCCGCGGGTGTGCTTTACCCCGTGCTCGGCATCCTGCTTTCGCCGATCATCGCCGCAGCCGCGATGGCGCTGTCCTCGGTGAGCGTCATCAGCAATGCCCTGCGCCTGAACCGGGTAAAGCTGTGAGACACAAGGCCGTGATAACCTGACGCACCGGGACATCGTTGGCTGTCGACCCGGCCGCACTCTCGACTTTGGGCCTGCCCCGCTTTACATCACCCTGTCGAAATACCGCTAGGCTCTGTGCATGTGGGGGGAAGCGTGATCGGCAGGTTCGCACTTTGCGCATTGCTCATTTCGGCGTCCGCGCTCGCCGTGCCTTTGCCCCTCTCCGCGCAAGGTGCGCTGTCGGCCGAGGCGACCCGTCTGTGTGCCAACCGCTTCGAGGCCTCCTGGCTGCGACGGGGAGACACCTGGGTCACGGCGCACACCGTCGGCGGCTCCGGAGGTGGTTTCACCCAGCCGCTGGGCGCACCGCAACGCCAGACGATCTTCGTCGAGGCTCACACCGTCACGTCGCGACTTCATGAGCGGGGGTTGAGCCAAGCGGACACCTTGAACGGGATCCGATGGCAGGGCGGCGTGAACTTCTTTGCCAAGGCCTTGCGCATTCACCGGGATGGACAGTGGGGGGCGTGGCGGAACGGCGGCGTCGTCTTCCAGTGCTTTCTGACGCACAAGCACAATCAGTGGAGCGTCAGCGCCGTCGATCCGGTGATCGCATCCGGACAACAATTCCGCCCAGATCCCGGTCAGATGCCGGGCGAAGCGCCTCTGCAAAGGCAGTCACCCGAAGCGCGCCCGCAGGACCGCTGCCGGCCTTGCGAACGCTGGAACGAGCAGCAGCGGCGGTGTGTCCAGTGGCGCGCCTGCTATTAGACAAGCAGAGACGCTCGCTTCAACCACCGCTCGAGAACAGCCATGACATGGTCGCGCTCGTGCGCATTGAGGGGGCGACCGCGCGGGATGCCGTGCCATTTGGCGAGGCATGAGCGGCAGCATGTTGCCGTTGCATGCTGGGCGATGAATGCCGGATGGCCGCGAAACGGCGTCTGCCTTCCGTCGTTGGGAGGCACTGCGGGCGCAAGCCGCCTGTCGATGAAATCGCGCGCATGCTCGAGAACGGCAGGGAGGCCCGTTGCCTCGAGATAGCTGCGTTCCTTGGCCCCGAGCCGAAAGCGCCGCCGGAACGGGGACTTGGCCAGCCCAGTGAAGACCTCATCGATCTCGCGCATGAGTTCACCGCCCGGACGTGGAGCGTGCCAGCCACAAAGAGCCACACTTGAACGCCAGCATGATGTGGTGATTCGCGTTGCCATTGTGGTGGATGAAGGACAGGAGGGAAACGATGCAATTGAAAATAGGCAAGCCCGACGGCGGTGAGCTGCTGCTCGCAGAGCATACCAACGGCGGATGGCGCGCATCCCCAACGCTCGCGACCGACATGGCGGCCTTCTTGAAGGATTCCGACCCTGAGCAATTCGAGCTATGGGTCGAGGAAGACGACGAAGACTAGACCCCGATCAGAGCCGGAGGCGCTGATGCACGCACTCCGGCTCTGCACGGTCTAGCGCTGGCAGTTCGGGCAATAGAATGTCGAGCGGCCGCCCTGCGTCTTGCGGCGAACGACGCCCCGGCACCTGGATCTGGCGCAAGCCTCGCCTTCGCGGCCGTAGACCTGAAAGCTGTGCTGGAAGCTGCCGCTGCTGCCGTCGGCTTGCTTGTAGTCCCTGAGCGTCGAGCCGCCGGCGCGGATCGCGTCCGCCAGCACGGTCTTGATGGCATCGACCAGACGGCGCGCATGCGATGTCGGCCTGCCGGTGCTGGTGGCCAGCCTCGCTGCCGGCTTCCAAGGGTCGAGCCCTGCCCGAAACAGCGCCTCGCATACGTAGATGTTGCCGAGGCCGGCGACGATGCGCTGGTCCATCAGGAATGCCTTGAGATCGACCTTCTTGCCTAGGGCGCGCGCTGCCAGATAGGCGGCGTCCAGCTCCTTGCTCAGCGGCTCGACGCCGAGGTCTTCGAAGTATTCGTGCTGACTGAGCCGGTTCTCCGGGATGAGCGTCATGAAGCCGAAGCGGCGGGCGTCGTTGTAGGTGATGGTCGCGCCGCCTGACATCGTGAAGACGACGTGGTCGTGCCTGGTGTCGCTCCCATGCTCGTAGGTGTAGTCGCCAAGAATGCAGCCGTCGACGCCGCGGCGCTCGGAGACGGTGAAACGGCCCGTCATGCCGAGATGCACGACCAGCACCTCGGCCCCGTCGAGATGGATGAGGAGATACTTGGCGCGCCGCTCCACAGCGACGACCCGGCGCCCGGTCAAGCGCTCAGCGAAGCGCTCGGGCAAAGGGAAGCGAAGATCCTTGCGCCGCTGCTCCACGCGCAGGAACCGCCGGCCGCGCAACACCGGCTCGAGACCCGAGCGGACCGTCTCAACCTCGGGAAGCTCGGGCATGCGCGCTTACGCTCCCGGGTCGGCCTGCAATCCCGCGGCCCTGATGCCGGCAACCGCCGCCGCCTCGTCGTTGTCAGAGATGTCGCCCGAGATGCCGACCGCCCCGAGCAGGGCGCCCGTGGTGTCGCGCACCAGTACGCCGCCCGGCACGGGCACGAGCGAGCCACCGACCGCGTGCGTCACCGCGGCAATGAAGTAGGGTTGCGCTTCCGCGCGCTTGAACAGCGTGCGCGAGCCCAGACCCATGGCGAGCGAGCCATGCGCCTTGCCAATGGCGATCTCGCTGCGCCTGAGGCTCGTGCCGTCCTCGGCGACGGCCGCCTTGAGCGCACCCCGCGCGTCCAGCACGACGACGGCAAGCGGCTCCATCTTTTTCTCTCGTGCGTGCGCCACGGCAGCGACGACGATCTTCTGGGCGATCTCGAGTTTCATAGGGCGGCTCCGGGGCGGGCGGCGGCTCAGGTGTGCCGCCTCTTGTAGCCGCAGGCGGAGCCCGGCGCGAGCCCTTCATGTCAACGACGACCGCGCGGGGCAGAGCCCCTGCGGCCGCCGGCATGGTGCTATTGATCGAGCCAGACCTCGCTGAGGTCCTGCAGGATGTACTGGCTCGGCGAGAAGTCCCAGTTCTTGATCCTCTTGTTCATGACGATGATGCGCTGGTACCAGAGATAGGGGACGCTGTAGGCCGTGGTGATGGCGTACTTGTCCATCTCCTGCACGATCTTCTTGCGCTCCGCGGACACCAACGCGCGCCTCTGCCTCTCATACATCTCGTCGAGCTTGGCATCCTCGTGACCGGAGAAGCCGGTGGGCGAGGCCTTCTTGGTCAGCAGCTTGGAGAACTGTGCGGTGGGATCGTCCGTGAAGTCGTTGATGAACTCGATCGCCACGTCGAAGTTTCCGGCCAGCACGCCCTGCTGATACAGCTTGGTCTCGAGCTGCTCATGCTGCACGTTCACGCCGATGCGGCGCCACTGGTCGATAACGTAGATGCCGCCGGGCGTGTAGGGCTCCGCAACGTTGCGGTTGAAGAGCTTGAACGTGAGGTTCTCAGCCCCTGCCTCCTTGAGCAGCTGACGCGCCTTGGCCCGTGACGCCTCGATATCCTTTGCAAAGCCCGGCAGCTTCACGAGCTCGGACTCCGGAAGAGCCATTTCGAAGCCCGGCCGCATGAAGCCGCCGACCGGCTTCAGGATCGAGATCTTGGACAGATTGCCCGAACCGCCCCAGCGATCGATCGCCATGTGGAGCGCCTGGCGCACGCGGATGTCGTCGAACGGCTTGCGCTTGGTATTGAAGACGATCATCAGGCTGCCCACCCACGGCCCCTCCTTGACCACAACCTGATCCTTGGCCTTGGCGAGGAGCTGATCGCGCTCTGAGGGATTGCGGCTGCGGAACTCGGCATCGAACTGGCCGCCGAGCATGCCTGGCACCACGGCGTTCGACTTGACGAAGTAGGCCTTGTAGCCATCAAGATGCGGCAGGCCTTTGCGGAAGTATCCGTCGAAGCGCTTGCCTTCCCAATAGGAGCCCTTCTCGTACTTGACGAACGTGAATGCGCCCGACCCCATGACCTCGGTCTCGGGGTAGCGCGGGTTTTGCGCCAGCCTGGCCGCGCTGTAGATGCAGTCGAAGGGCGAGGCGAAGCTCGTCAGCATCGAGGCGTTGGGCGCTTTCAGCTTGAAGACAACCGTCGTCGCATCGGGCGTCTCGATCGCGCTGATATCTGCATACCAGGCCTTGCGAACCGACACGACGCCGGCCGGCGGATTGGCGATGCGCTCGTAGGAGGCCTTCACGTCGGCCGAGGTAAGCGCGGAACCGTCGTGGAACTTCACGTTGTCATGCAGCTTGAACGTATAGGTCAGGCCGTCGGGAGAGACGGTCCAGCTCTTGGCGAGATCGCCAATGATCTTGGGGTAGTTCTTGCCGTCGAACTTGAGAAGCGTCGAATAGTGCGGCGCGACCGGATGCACGAACGCGAACGAGGTATTGGCGTGACAATCGTAGTTCGGCGGCTCGGCAACGACGGCGAACGCCAGCGTCCCTCCCCTCTTTGGCGCCTCGGCGCCGGCGGGAGCCAAGCCTGACTGCATGAAGATAGCTCCGAGCGCTGCCAGAGCGATCAGTCGTCTCATCCCCTGTCCTCCTGTGGACCGTTTCATCGATGGCCGAAGCCGTACGAAGCCTCCCCGTCCAGGCATGGCAGTCTTCGCTCATGTTCGATGGAGAAATTGTGTCGCCGTATGCATGTTTGGGCTTCCAATCATTCAAAGCAGCTATGCGCGCGCGGCGCCGACAGTTTGATCGCGATGCGCCTCGCATTTGCGCAAAGCGCCACCCGGACCACATGCAAATCGCGTGCGCGCCGTGCCTCCCCCACGAAGGCGTGAACATGCTGGAGATCGACGATGCGGGTGTTTATGCTGCGCGCGATCGCAGGCGCATGAGGATGACCATGACCAAGTCGCTCGTTCAGCAGCAGTTTGGTGCCCACGCGGCGGCCTATGCCACCTCGGTCGTTCACGCCAAGGGCGCGAGCCTCGGCCGCCTCGTGGAGCTGGTGCGCCCGCAGAAGCACTGGCAGGCGCTCGACATTGCCACCGGCGCCGGGCATACGGCCGCCGCCTTTGCCCCGCACGTCGCAACCGTGATCGCCAGCGACCTCACCGACGAGATGCTGGCCGAAGCGGGCAAGCTCGCCGCTGACAAGGGCCTCGCCAACATGCACACACGGCGTGCAGACGCCGAAGCGCTGCCCTTCGATGATGCCAGCTTCGATCTCGTTACCTGCCGGATCGCGCCGCACCATTTCCCCGATGTGCCCCTGTTCGTCGCCGAGGTGTGGCGGGTATTGAAGGCAAGCGGTATATTCGCGCTCGTTGACAACATCGCGCCGGACGCGGAATCAACCCCCGGCTACAGCAGCACCCAGTTGCGTGATGCGGCCGTCACCTACAACGCTTTCGAGAAGATCCGCGACCCGAGCCACGGCCGCTGTCTCGGGCTGGCGGAATGGAACGAGGTCATCGGCGACACCGGCTTCGAGCTGCTGCACATGGAACGCTTGGCGAAGGATATGGAGTTCGAGCCCTGGGCGGAGCGCCTCGGCGCAGATGCGTCCACCGTCGCGCGGCTGCGTGCCATGCTCACCGAGGGAACACCGGCCCTGAAGGCATTCCTGAAGCCGCGGGAAGAAGAGGGGCGGCTGTGGTTCACGCTGGATGAAGCAGTCCTGATTGCCCGCAAGCCCGGGTAACCAGCGGCGCTTGTTGAAATGTTTACCGGGATCGGGCTATAAGGCAGCCATGCGCGAAGTCCTCAACACTGTGATCGCCCGGCGAATTACCGCCCCGGCTGCCTGAAGGCGCCGGGTTGCTGCCGCTGCTTTTTTGCGATCGAGTGTAAGGACATCCTTTCCATGCCATCCCAGTCTGTTGCCGGCGCCGCCGCGCCGCGCGCCAATCCCGCGACCGTGCGGGCCTTCTTCTTCGTCACCGCGCCCGCCGACCCGGGCCTGCTGCCGCGCCTGATCGAGCCCGTCGCCAAGCTCGGCGCCGTGCCCTCGCGCGTGCATGCCTCGCGCGAGTCCGGCGACGGCAGCGAGCTCAGCGTTGACCTGAGACTGGCTGGCGTCGCGCCGCGCACGGCGGAGCTCGTCGAGTACGCTTTGCGCGCCGTCGTCGGGGTGCGGCAAGTCATGGCCGTCGTCGAGCCGGAAAACTGACATCGCACGGCTGGCCTCCGGCAATAGAAGGCCTTATCTCTTGTTCACAGCGCACACAGCAATATGTGCGGGGTGAGGAGAGTATGGCCGGCGGGAAAGACTGGCGCCAGAAGCGTGCGCCGAGCCTCGCTGATCTCGAAGACCTTGCCGAGACGGCATGGCAGCGCCTGCCGCGCCGCCTGCGCGACATGTGCGGCAATGTCGTCATCCGCGTCGAGGACTTCGCGACCGAGGAAGTGCTGCAGGAGCTCAAGCTGGAAAGCCCCTTCGATCTGATGGGGCTGTACCAGGGGGTAAGTCTCGAGAAGAAGAGCGTCAGCGACCTGCCTCGCGGGCCGGACTTCGTCTTCCTGTACCGCCGGCCGCTGCTCGACTACTGGGCGGAAGGCGAGGAGACGCTCGGCCGTCTCGTCACGCACGTCCTGGTGCACGAGATCGGCCACCATTTCGGCTTGTCGGATGCCGACATGGCCCGCATCGAGAGCACTGCGGCCGACCGCACCGAAGCGTAAGCCACACCTTGAGCATTGAACGCTCATCCGGGAAAGTTCCGGTTGCAAACACAGGGCGAACGGGCGAATGTTGCGCCCAATGACGAGGGACTGATCACGGGGATTCTCCGCTTGACCGGGGCGCCGAGCTACAGGCAATCACTGCTGCTTGCCGCGGCAACGATGCTTGCCGCCTTTGTGCTCGCCTCGACCTTCACGAATGCACGCGCGGGCCCGACGCCGGAAGAGTACGTGGCTCACGTCGGCGGGGGCGCCAAGATCCTGCCGATGGGCGAGCTGAAGCTCGACGGACGCAAGATGGTGTGCGGCCAGCGCCCGACCGTTCTGGACGAGCAGCTCGACGACTACGGCGCGGCCTATCCGGGCTTCCTGATCCTCAACCCCAAGCTGCTGGCCAAGGTGTCGACCCCGGTGAAGCTGTGGATCCATGCCCATGAATGCGGGCACCAGTTCCGCGGCCCGGACGAGGAAACCGCCGACTGCTTTGCGGTCCAGCGCGGACGGCGCCAGGGCTGGCTCACGCCGGAGGGGCTCGAGGAGATCTGCCGCTTCATTGCGCCGGCCAAGGGCGACAGCATGCATTTCCAGGGCTCGCACCGCTGCGAGGCCATGCGGCAGTGCTACGCCGATCCGACGATCCGGTAGGCGCGGAAACCAAGTCCCTGCCCGGCTTATCCCCGCAGCCCTTGCGGGCCCCTACCATGGGCTTTCGCGCTCCGCCGCGATGCCCAAGCCGCTCATGCGCCTCATCGACTACACCATCAAGCTCCTCGGCCTCTCGGAGACCATCCACCGCTGGCATGGTGCGCTGCACGAGCTGGAGGGGGAGCGCCGGGAGCGCGTCGCCGGCTACGCCGAGCAGATCGCGGCGACGCTGGCCCGGGCTGCGACCGCACTTGTCGTCCTGGAGAAGGATCCCGCCAATGCCCGCGCCGCCCGGGATGCCATCCGTGAGCTCGGCCGCATTGCCGGTTACGTCGAGGACATCGTCGAGACGTTGAAGCACCATCTTGACGGCCGCAAGCTTGCTGGCGTTAAAAGGCGGCTGGACCGGCTCGCCGGCAAGGAGCCCCTGCGCACGGCCGTTCGAGCGGCCGGCGCGCAGCGCATCGAGCACCTGCTCGAGGCAGAAGGCTATTTCAGGGCGCTTGCCGACGCCTTGAGGACCTAACCCAACGCAGGGGTCGACAGCATCATGGAAAAGTTCACTACGCTGACGGGCGTCGCGGCCCCCCTGCCGATGATCAACGTCGACACCGACGCGATCATCCCCAAGCAGTTCCTGAAGACGATCAAGCGCACCGGCCTCGGCAAGAGCCTGTTCTACGAGCTGCGCTACGACGAGAACGGCAAGGAGCGGCCGGACTTCGTGCTGAACAAGCCGGCCTACCGCAAGGCGCAGATCCTGGTGGCGGGCGAGAATTTCGGCTGCGGCTCCTCGCGCGAGCACGCTCCCTGGGCGCTGCTCGACTTCGGCATCCGCTGCGTGATCTCCACCTCGTTCGCCGACATCTTCTATAACAACTGCTTCCAGAACGGCATCCTACCCATCAAGGTGTCGCAGGAAGAGCTCGACAAGCTGATGGACGATGCCAACCGCGGCGCCAACGCCACCCTGACCATCGATCTGGACAAGCAGGAGATTCGCGGCCCCGACGGTGGCGTCATCACCTTCGACATCGACGCCTTCCGCAAGCGCTGTCTGCTCGAAGGCCTCGACAACATCGGCCTCACGCTGCAGAACGAGAAAGCAATCAAGAGCTACGAGGAGAAGGCGCAGTCGGCGCGGCCTTGGGCTTGAGACGGCTCCCGGACGCTCCGCCGACGCACGCCCTCATCTGATCGACGAGACCAGCGATGCCGACCTGTTCTGGGCGGCGGACGCTGCCAGTGGCGCCGGCAATCGGCCAAGCCGGCGTCCGCGTGGCTGGCTAGAGACCATCCGATCGAGATGGAATCGCCGATCCTTCCGTTGTCGTCCCGGAATTCGCGCCGGCGAAATCTCCGGGATCCCGCGGCTGAAAGCACAGCCGTTTTCCCCCGTGGTGAGCCTGTCGAACCACGCGGCCACAACGGTGCCTCGCAGGCGTCCTTCGACGGGCTCAGGACGGGGGTCGTGTTGCAGCCCCTGGGTCTCGGCGCTGCGGCCGGGATGACAGGCGTGGCGTGCGGATTTCCGGTTCAACCTAAGTCGGAAAGCCGACTAGCGCTTGGTGTGCCGGCGAAGATGGCTCTCCATGAATTCGGCCGCGCGCATGATGCTATCCTTCGTCGCAAGGTCGTCGGCGAAGGTGCGCACCTGCGGTCCCCTGAAGTCGAAGCCCCTGCCGACGCCGGGATAGATGATGAGCCGCACATCGCGCTGCTTGGCTTTGAGAGCGGCAACACCCATCTCGATCGACCGTCGCCGCTGGTACTGCTCGAACTCCCCCATCATGATCAGAGCCGGGATCTCCAGACGATCGACTTCACCGGCGTAGCGGTAGACCTGGTCCGCCTCGCCAGCGCGCGGATCCTGCCAATGCGGATAATAGGAGACGTAGCAAACCGCCTGCCGACCTTGCCGCTTCTGCGCGACGGCAGCCATGAGTGTGTAGTAGCCGCCCCGAGTGTGGCTTGCGAGACAGGCCCTCGTCGTCGAGACATCTGGCAAGGACAGGAGAAAGTCCAGTCCAGCCCCGACGTCCATCTCCGTCGCCGGGTCGTGCGCAACAGGCATCGCCTCGATGAAGCGGGCGGCATAGAGATTGGGCGCGAGCACCACGAACCCCCGCGCCGCCAGCCGCAGAGGCAGTCGGGTGGTGAGATCATCGATGCCGCGCCGGCCGTGCACGAACAGGATTGCCGGATAGGTGCCGGGTGTCTTCGGCCTGAAGAGCAGCGCCGGCACTTCGGTCTTGTCGGCAAGGTTGGCGTAGCTCACCTCCCGCTGTATCACCTCATGATTGGCCGGCACGGCGAGCAGGCCCTTTTCGAACCACTCATCGGACCACCAGAACTTCTCGCGCTGCGGTCGGGTATCAGACGGCGCCTCGAGCGCCCGGCTGGGCCCGCTGTCCGCATTGTCTTGCGCGCACAATGGCAGCGGGTTGGCAAGAGCCGTCAGAAGCGCCAGGAACCGGGCCACACAGCCAACGCGCACAATTCCGCTCATCACACCACAGCCCTCACCCTGCCTCGGCGCCGAGCCTATCAAGATGCACATGTCCTCGGAAGACGCGCGTGGACGGGGCCGTATGGGGAGCGGACGGATTGCTGCCGCGTTTACCCTCTCGCCGCACCCGCCCCGTCCTGCGGGATGGCCCAGCTGTCGCGCGATGGCCAGTTCCCGATCTCAAACCGATGATTCTGGCAACGATTCTGGCAACTTCGGCATAGTTTCTGCGAACGCGCCGCGTCGGGATATTGCCGACCACCAGACGCTCAGCCGCTGATGCTGCCTCAAGAGCGCCTCGCCTTCCGCGGTCGAAGTGAAGTAGCCGATCATCGGAGCAAGATGGATATCGGCGAGAGACAACCCGTCCGCGACCAGGAAATCTCCCCCGGTCGCAAGTCGATCGAGCGCTCCGAGCACCTTCGGTGCGGCCTCCAGCCCTCGCCGGAACTCGGCATTGTCGGCGGGGCGACCCGTGCGCGACCTGAAGATTCCGTGGGAAAATACCTGCCTGACCAATGGCCAGTACGCGTAGCTGTCGATCACTGAAATAATCTGGTTGGTTCGTGCCCGATCCTTCGGTGCCGGCCGCTGGAGCACCGGCCCTTCAAACGCCTCGTCCACGTAGCGCGTGATTGCCCCGGTCTCGTACAGGACGAAATCGTCGTGGACCAAGGTGGGGACACGCCCAAATGGATGCATGGCGAGATAGCTCGCCGGCACCGCCTCAGCAAATGGATTGACCTCCACCCACTTGTATGCCGCGCCCTTTTCGCAAAGCGCGAACCGCGCGATCCACGCGTAGACACTAAACCGGTAGCCGTGGAGCTCGACTGCCATCACCGCTCCTCTCTGCAAGTTGATCTGTCGCGCCGAGTCTGATCGATTTTCAAGCCATCGCAAGCTGTTGTGCGACCTCGGCTGCGGATCACATGCCGGCGATTACGCTGCGCCGAGGGGCGTCCGCTCGGCGCTCAGGCGCGGCCGGAGGGGCGTGCCACCCGTCCCGTCTCCCAGCCGATCAGAGCGCGCTTGCGCGTGAGGCCCCAGTGGTAGCCGCCGAGATTGCCGTCGCCGCGCAGCACGCGATGACAGGGGACGACGAACGAGATCGGATTGCGGCCGACGGCCGTGCCGACCGCGCGCGAAGCCGTGGGCTGGCCCAAATGTCGCGCGATGTCGCTGTAGCTGACGGCACACCCCATCGGGATCTTGAGCAGCGCCTCCCACACACGCACCTCGAAGTCGGTGCCGATCATCACCAGACGCACGGGCCGATCCCTGCTCCAGGCCGCGACATTGAAGATCTGGCGGGCGTGTGGCCCGGTCTTCTCGGGTGCGGACATGAAGCGCGCCCTGGGCCAGCGCCGCACCATGTCGGCCAGCGCTTCCTCGCGCGATTGCCGCGCGTCCTCGTTGACGAAGGCGAGCCCCGCCACGCCGCGATCGGTCGCGATCAGCAAGGCGTCGCCGAACGGCGAGGGGTGGAAGCCGTACATCATGTCGATGCCTTCGCCGCGGCGCTTGTAGTCGCCGGGTGTCATGGCTTCATGTGAAACGAACAGGTCGTGCAGGCGGCCCGAGCCCGACAGGCCGACCTCGTGGGCGGCATCGAGCACGCTGGCCGAGCCTTCGAGCAATGCCCGTGCGTGGTCCACAGTGATGGCCTGCACGAACTCCTTCGGGCTCAGCCCGCACCAGCGCTTGAACAGCTTCTGGCAGTGCGCGGGGCTCAACCCCAAGTGCGCGGCGAGCCGGTCGAGCGCGGGCTGCTCCGCCCACGTCTCGGACAGGAATGCGATGGCGCGGCGAATGAGATCGTAGTCGCGCGCACCATCGGGACAAAGCGGCTTGACCGTATCGAGAATGGGGCCATGGAGCATGGCGGTTCGCCTGTCGTTAGGGTGCGATGGCGGCACATTAGGCACGCCGATCAGCAGAAATCGACCCGATTCCTGCGCTTGTCCTCAGATGCGCGTCCCGCCGCGGGCATCGAGCAGGGCCTGCTTGAGGGCGCCCGCGAAATCACGGCGCTCGTCGTCGGTGAGGAAGCGACCGAACGCCAGCTCCCTGCCGTGGGAGGCAATGCGAAGGTCGGTGCGCCCGTCCGGCCATTCGCGCAGGTTGACGCGGGCCCAGTAGGGGTTGCAGTCGAACTGCTCGGTACGGCCGGAAGGGTGGACGCGCCGGAGCGTCAGCGCGGCGGGCGTCAGATCGACGGTCTCGTAGATGCGCCCGGCCCGGTAATTCAGGCGGAAGGCGATGTAGACGACCAGCACGTCGAGGCCGAAGAAGCCGGACACCGGCCAGGCACCCATCAGGTAGAAGACGACGCCGCTGATGAAGCTGATGCCGGCAATCGCGGCCATGAACAGGAGGAACCCTCGCGGACCCAGCGACCGGTGCGGCGTGAGCACGGCATGGAAGCCCGACGGCTCGGCTTGCGTTCGATCCCCGTTTTCGTTCATGACTGCAATCCTAGCAACGACGCAGCCCCGCGCGAAGCCCCCCAAATGCCGCCCAAATCCACTCGCCCCGCATCGACGCCTGCCCCGCCAAGCCGGGGGCGGACCACCAAGTCCAAGGCCGACCCGGCGCGGATTGCCGAAATCTTCCGCCGTTTTGCCAGGGCGAACCCCGAGCCCAAGGGCGAGCTCGAGCACGTCAACCCCTACACCCTGCTCGTCGCCGTGGTGCTGTCCGCCCAGGCGACGGATGCCGGCGTCAACAAGGCGACGCAGGGCCTGTTCAAGGTGGCCAGCACGCCCGCCAAGATGGTGGCCCTGGGGCTCGATGAGCTGCAGGAGCGCATCAAGACCATCGGCCTCTACCGCAACAAGGCCAAGAATGTCATCGCCCTGTCGGAGCGGCTGCTGGCCGAGCACGGCGGGCACGTGCCCAAGGATCGCGAGGCGCTGGAAGCGCTGCCGGGCGTCGGGCGCAAGACCGCCAATGTCGTGCTCAACATTGCCTTCGGCGAGTCGACACTGGCCGTCGATACGCACGTCTTTCGGGTGGCGCACCGCCTGGGGCTGGCCGCAGGCAAGACACCGCTCGACGTCGAGCAGGGTCTCCTGAAGGTGATACCCGAGCCCTATCTGCGGCACGCGCATCACTGGCTGATCCTGCACGGCCGCTACATCTGCCAGGCGCGCAAGCCGAGGTGCAATGTCTGCATCTTGTCGGATCTGTGCACCTCGGAAGACAAGTGGTTCCACGGCGCGCCGCCCAAGCCCGCCGCAATGCAGAAGGTCAGCCCATGACGGTCGCCAAAGGACGCGAGTTTCTGAGTATCCCGGGCCCCACCAACGTGCCCGACGAGGTGCTGGCGGCGATGCATCGCCCGGCGGTCGACATCTACTCGGGCGAGCTGATCGGCATCACCGATCGCTGCCTCGCCGATCTGCGCACGATCTTTCGCACCGAGGGCCGCACCTACATTTACGCCGCCAACGGCCATGGTGCCTGGGAAGCGGCGCTCACCAACGTGCTGAGCCGCGGCGACAGGGTGCTGGTGCTGGAGAGCGGCCGCTTCGCCACGGGCTGGGGCGAGATGGCAAGCATGCTCGGTGTCGAAGTGGAGACCCTCAACGGCAACTGGCGCCGCGCCGTCGATCCGGCCGCGGTCGAGGAGCGCCTGAAGCGGGACAGGTCACATACCATCAAGGCGATCCTGGTCGTGCAGATCGACACGGCCTCGGGCGTCGTCAACGACATCCCCGCTGTCCGCAAGGCGATCGACAACGCCGGCCATCCGGCCCTGCTGCTGGTCGACTGCGTCGCCTCGCTCGGCTGCATGCCGTTCGAGATGGATGCCTGGGGCGTGGATGTCGCCATGTCGGGATCGCAGAAGGGACTGATGACCCCGCCGGGGCTGGCCTTCGTCGCCGCCAACGATAAGGCGCGCACGGCGCACAAGGGTGCGGGCCTGCGCACGCTCTATTGGGACTGGACGTTCCGCGAGGGCGAGATCCACTACCAGAAGTACTGCGGCACGCCGCCCGAGCACCTTCTGTTCGGCCTGCGCAAGGCCATCGACATGCTGCTGGCGGAAGGGCTCGACAATGCCATCCGCCGCCACACGCTGCTGGCGGAGGCAACCCGCGCGGCCGTGGCCCGCTGGGCGGAGGGGCAGGTTCTGACGTTCAACATCATCAACCCTGCCGAGCGCGCCAACTCGATCACCAACATTCTGATGGATGGGCGCGACCCGGCGCCGCTCCTCGACTACTGCCGCGACAAATGCGCAGTGGTGCTCGGCATCGGCCTCGGCGATCTCTCCGGCAAGGCCTTCCGCATCGCGCACATGGGCTACGTCAACGCACCTATGCTGCTCGGCACTCTGGGGGCGGTGGAGATGGGGCTGAAGGCCCTCGGCATCCCGCACGGCAGCGGCGGCGTGCAGGCGGCGGTCGAGCACCTGGCCGGCGAGGTGCGGGCGTGAGGAGTGTTTCCGGCCGGAAGCGCCGCCGAGGTAAGCAGGGCTTGTCGCGTCGGTGACATCCCGTGCGGGCTGCCGGCGATAGGTTGCCGTTGCGGCTCGCGCACTTTTCCCCGTTTTCCCAGTGCGCGCCCCTGATGCCGCAACTCAAGGGCGTCTCGCTCCAAGGCGCCCTTTTTTGCGGGTGTTCCCCAGGGAACAGGCAGGGCCCGGGCACGTTGATAAGGTGACGGCACCATCTGGTTCCCCCTGCCGATGGTGCTGGCGCGGCTCCCCTTCCCCCTGGGAGACCATGCGCAACAGAAAGGACGCCTCGCTCCCCCGTCGAGGCGTCCTTTTCTTTTCTTGAGGCGCGCGCGGGTTCCCGATCGGGAACTTTTGCGAAGTCAGAGCCTGTTCTGGCCATCGATGTTCCCGACCGGGAACATAAGAAGGAGGCCGCCCAAACGTCCAATCGGGGGCACCTAGTAAAGCCCGCCTGCCTTACGGCTGTCTTTAGTAAAACAAACCGCCATTTTCTTTACTAGAGCGACATGCTAAGGCAAGCGAGCTTTACTAAGGAGCCTGCCCCCGCATGCAAGACCAAGCATCTCGAATAGGGCGATATGTGGAGACCGTTTCCGGTGGGGAGGTTGTTCGCGCTTACGTACCCCAGCCGCTCCCGCCACTTCCACCTGTGCGCCTAGACGGGCTGCTATCGCGCTTGAGCGCCGCAGATCAAGCCGTGGGACGGCTAGACGGCATCAGCGTCCTACTGCCCGATAAGGGGCTATTCCTCTACATGTATGTCCGAAAGGAGGCCGTACTCTCCTCTCAAATCGAGGGAACTCAATCCACCCTCTCAGACCTGCTCCGCTACGAGGCAGAGGCCGCCAAGGGCAGGCCGATCGATGACATACGCGAAGTATCCAACTACGTCGACGCCATGATGTACGGTCTTGACCGCCTTTCCAGCCTGCCTCTTTCGCTTCGGCTCATACGAGAAATGCACGAGCGCTTGCTACAAAGTGGACGCGGTCAGACCAAGAACCCTGGCGAGTTTCGAACGTCGCAGAACTGGATTGGGGGTACCAGGCCGGGGAACGCGCTATTTGTCCCTCCCCCACCCAACGAGGTCATGCCATGTCTCGATGCCTTAGAGAAGTTCATCCACGAGGATGCGGCCTCCCTACCCCCACTCATCAAGGCTGGCCTCTTGCACGTCCAATTTGAGACGATTCATCCCTTCTTAGATGGCAACGGACGACTTGGCCGCCTGTTGATTACTTTGTATCTCTGCTCTCACAAGGTAATACAGCAACCGTTGCTGTACCTAAGCCTTTACTTCAAATCACGTCGCGCCGACTACTATCGCCTTCTTCAAGAGGTTCGGGAAAACGGCACCTGGGAAGCGTGGCTGGAATTCTTTCTCGAGGGCGTCGCGAGTACCGGCAACGAAGCGTTTAACGCAGCGACCCGGATACAGGCGCTCATCAGGCAAGATCGCGAACTGATTGCCTCAAAGTCAAAAGCGGCGTCATCGGTCCTTCGTGTGCACGAAGTGATGCAGACCAGCCCGTTCCTGACCGCCTCCAAGGCTGGAGTGCGGGCTGGCCTCACGAAGCCCACCATCAACGCGGCCCTCGATCAATTGCAGGAGCTTGGCGTCGTGGAAGAAATAACGAAGAAGCGCCGCGGCCGCGTCTACGCCTATCGCGCTTACCTCGCAATTCTCAATGAGGGTGGGGAACCGCTCGATGATGAGGGCACCAGGAAAGCCGCGAGCATCTCGAAGAACTAGAGATCGCGATTTTTCCTAACCTTTGGCTTTCTTATTCAACGCTTAGAGCCTGAGCTGTCGGCCAAGCCGCTGCGTGAAGAAAACGAAGGCGGCGGCCCCCTGAAGGGCCGCCGCCTGCAGATTGCCTTGCAAGCCGGCCTCATCAGAGCCCGGCGCTCCTCGTGTCAGCCCAAGTGGCTGACGAACTTGGCCTGCATGTAGACCTGCAGGCCCTCGATGCCGCCCTCGTGACCGAAGCCCGAATCCTTCACGCCGCCGAACGGCGTCTCGGGCAGCGCGATGCCGAAGTGGTTGATGGTCACCATGCCGCTTTCCAGCGCATCCGCGATCTTGGTCGCCGTCTTGGCATCCTTGGTGAAGGCATAGCTGGCGAGACCGTAGGGCAGCTTGTTGGCCCGTGTGAGCACGTCGTCGGTCTCCTTGAAGCGCAGCATCACGGCGACGGGACCGAACGGCTCCTCATTCATGATGCGGGCGTTCTCGGGCAGGTCGGTCAGCACGGTGGGCTGGAAGAAATTGCCCTGATTGCCGATGCGCTTGCCCCCCGCGGCGACCTTGGCGCCCTTGTCCTGCGCGTCGGCCACGAAAGCCTCGATGGCGTTGACGCGACGCGGATTGGCGAGCGGCCCCATCTTGCTCTCGGGGTCGAGGCCATCACCCACCTTCAGGTTCTTGGCGATGTCCGCGAACTTGCCGACAAACTTGTCGTAGACCTTCTCGTGCACGAAGAAGCGCGTCGGCGACACGCACACCTGGCCGGCGTTGCGGAACTTCATGGCGCCCATCATCGTCGCCACGCCTTCCGGATCGATATCGTCGAAGATCAGCACCGGCGAATGACCGCCGAGTTCCATGGTGGCGCGCTTCATGTGGCTCGCCGCCAGCGCGTTCAAGTGCTTGCCGACCGGCACCGAGCCGGTGAACGAGATCTTGCGAATGATCGGATGCGGAATGAGATACTCCGAGATCTCGGCCGGCACGCCGTAGACGAGATTGATGACGCCTGCGGGCACGCCGGCATCGTGGAAGGCGCGGATGAGGCCGATCGGCGAGCCCGGCGTCTCCTCCGGGCACTTGATGATGATGGAGCAGCCGGCGGCCAGCGCCGCCGCGATCTTGCGCACGGCCTGGGTGACGGGGAAGTTCCACGGCGAGAAGCCGGCGACGGGGCCGATCGGCTCCAGGATCACCATGTTGCGGACGCCGTCGGCGCGGGCCGGGATGATGCGGCCGTAAGCGCGCTGCCCTTCGCCTGAGTACCAATCGATGATGTCGGCAGCGGCCAGCACCTCGATCTTGGCCTCGGCAACGACCTTGCCCTGCTCCAGGGTCAGCACTCTGGCGATGTCGTCGGCACGTGCGCGCACCAACTCCGCGGCCTTGCGCAGGATCTTGCCGCGCTCGAAGGCCGATACCTTGCGCCAGGTCTTGAAGCCCTTGTCGACGGCAGCCAGGGCCTTGTCGAGATCGCCCTTCGAGACGTGTCCGAGCTCGCCCAGCGACGTGTTCTTGGCGGGATTCATGACCTCCTGGGACTTGGAGCCCGAAGGCTTGACCCAGGCGCCGTCGATATAGTGCTCAAGGGAGGTGTACATGCGCTCCATCCTTGCAAGTTTTCGGGTGAGGGACTGCTTGAATAACGCCAGACGGGGCCGGTTAGGCAAGCTGTTTCATGTCCTCAGACGGGCGTCCGCCGACCGCACGCCGGCCTTGTCCAGCTCGGGCCCGAGCCGCCCGAGGAGCCACAAGAAGAACATGCGGAAGTCGCTGATGAGCGACCATAATAAATAGGTAAACGTGGCGGGTCGACCATGGGAGCCTCCCTGAGGCGCAGCCGGCCGATTATTGCCCGGCCGTGGATATTGATTGTTATCACAAATCGTCTATGTGAAAGCCGGCACCGGCCGCCAAGGCCCGTGCCAAGGAGGCTAGGAGAGCCAGAGCCATGAGCTATACCGTCGCTGTCGTCGGCGCCACGGGCAATGTGGGCCGGGAAATGCTGTCGATCCTGAGCGAGCGCCAGTTCCCCGTGAAAGAGGTGCACGCCATCGCTTCGCGCCGCTCGCAGGGCGTGGAGGTTTCCTTCGGCGACAAGACGCTCAAGTGCAAGGATCTGGCGACCTTCGACTTTTCCGGCGTCGACTTCTGCCTGATGTCGGCGGGCGGTGCCGTGTCGAAGGAATGGTCGCCGAAGATCGGCGCGGCCGGCTGCGTCGTGATCGATAACTCCTCCGCCTGGCGCTACGACCAGGACGTGCCGCTGATCGTGCCGGAGGTGAATGCCGACGCGGTGACCGGCTATGCCAAGAAGAACATCATCGCCAACCCCAACTGCTCGACCGCGCAGATGGTGGTGGCACTGAAGCCCCTGCACGACCGCGCGACGATCAAGCGGGTGGTGGTCGCCACCTACCAGTCCGTGTCCGGCGCCGGCAAGGAGGCGATGGACGAGCTGTGGACGCAGACCAAAGGCAAGTATGTTCCCGGCCAGGAGTACGAGCCCAAGAAGTTTGCCAAGGAGATCGCCTTCAACTGCATTCCTCACATCGACGTCTTCATGGAGGACGGCTACACGAAAGAGGAGTGGAAGATGGTGGCCGAGACCAAGAAGATCCTCGATCCCAAGATCAAGGTGACGGCCACGTGCGTGCGCGTGCCGGTGTTCGTCAGCCACTCGGAGGCGGTGAACATCGAGTTCGAGAAGCCGATCACAGCCGACGAGGCGCGCGAGATTCTGCGCGAGGCGCCGGGTTGTCTCGTCATCGACAAGCGCGAGCCCGGCGGCTACATCACGCCGATGGAGGCGGCCGGCGAGGACGCGACCTACATCAGCCGCATCCGCGAGGACGCAACCGTGGAGAACGGGCTGGCGATGTGGGTGGTATCGGACAACCTGCGCAAGGGCGCGGCTCTCAATACGGTGCAGATCGCCGAGCTGCTGATCAACCGCCAGCTCCTCAGGAAGGCGGCCTGAGCCGCTTCGGCGAAACCGCAGCGCGACCGATAAGGAAAGCCCTCCCGCCTGATGCGCGAGGGCTTTTTCTCATCAATCCACGGGTCCCCGCCGGCCTGCTCAGCGCTGGCCGGCTTGCGACAGCTTTTGCAGCGCTTCGACGATGCTCTGCAGATCGTCGATGAACTGCTCGCGCTGCTTGCTGGGCAGGGCCTCGAGGATTCTCTCGTCCACACGCCTCGAAAGCGGCTCGGCGACACGCAGCACGCGGCGCCCCTCGTCCGTCAGCTTCACCGCATACGCGCGCGCGTCTTCCCTTGTGCGTCGGCGCTGCAGCAGCCCTTTCCTCTGCATGCGCCGGACGATATCGGCGAGCGTGGAGCGATCGATGCCGGTGCGATCGACCAGTCCGGTCTGGCTCAACCCCTCATTATGAGCCACGGTGACGAGCACAGCGAGCTGGCGCGGTGTCAGATCGCCGTCCTTCATCTCGGTATGAAAGATGTCCCCGGCGCACTGACCAGCACGATGCAGGAGATGAATGGGTGACCGGCTCAGCCGGTCGGTGCTTGCTTCGCGTTTCATCGCTCTTTCGGATTTTGCGGCAAGAACGCCAGGACGGCGCCTCGCTTGGGCCATAAGTCATGCCCGCGCAAGAATGTCCCGAAGAGACGATTCGTGAGCGAGCCCCCGCGCCGCAAGATTGCACGGCAATCGCAGCAATGTCACTGCGAATTCAGCGACGCAATGTCTCATTTTTCGGGAGGCTGTTGCTGTCGTCAGACGCTGCTCTTGATTTCGTTTCGTCTGATGAAACCCACCTGTGCGACAGCGAACAGCATGGTGATCGGCAGGATGCCGAAGACCTTGAAATTCACCCAGGTGCTCTCGGCAAAATTGCGCCAGACCAATTCGTTCGCAACAGCGAGCGCGAGAAAGAAGATTGCCCACCGCACGCTCAACTTGCGCCAGCCTTCCTCGGTGAGATTGAAGGCCTCGCCGAAAAGCAGCTTCAACAATGGCCGTCCGGTGAGCAGACCGCCAAAAATGGCGGCTGCGAATAGCACGTTGATGATCGTCGGCTTCATCTTGATGAAGCTCGGATCATCAAGCCAAAACGTCAAACCGCCAAAGATGGTCACCAGGACGGCCGTCACAAGCGGCACAACGGACAATCGTCCCAGCAGTTTCCAGGAGGCGGCAAGCGCAACGATGGTTGCGACCATTAGCGCGCCAGTTGCCCAATAAATGCCTGCACGACCATAGGTCGCAAAGAATACCAGCAACGGTCCGAGCTCGATCAGGAGCTTTGCAGCCGGGCGCGGGTTGGCGACACCCTCCGATTTCTTGACTTCTTCGGTCATGATTGCCTCAGCCTCAACATCGCACGGTCGGCTCGACCAGCAATCTCAATGGCTCGGGTCGCTGCGGCTCTTGCTCACTGCAGGCTCCGGCAGCCTGTACTTCTGCAGAATGCGCACTTGCCACCAGAAGAAGATGCCCGTGAAGGGCATGACGATGAAGATCTTGAAGAGGATCCAGATGTCCACGCCCGTGAACACCCGGTTCAACGCCCTGTAGTTCGCGTCGGCGAAACCAAGGCGCACGGCCTCGTTGACAACGGCTGTGGCCAGAAAGAACAACGCCACATTCCGCGTCAGCTTGTACCAGCCTTCCTCCGTGTAGCCAAATGTCTTCCCGAACACGAAGCGGAAGAAGTTCTTGCCCGTGCGCAGCCCGATCCAGAGCAGGAGAGCAACCAGCGCGTTGAACAGGGTGACCTTGATCTGCACCCACATCGCGTCGCCGGTGATGAGGGTGAGCGTACCGAATGTCACGCTGACCGCGCCGGCGATGAACGGCATGACGGGCGGACGGCCAAGAACCCACAAAGTGACCGCCAGCGAGATCACCGTGCAGATGATCAGCGCCCAGGTTCCGGCCGCAATGCCATAGATGCCGTTCACGAGGAACATCGCGAACAGCGGGCCGATCTCTCCAAGAATATTTACGGTCTGCTCGGCATTGAACGGAAAATGCCGACGCCGCCAGCTCACTGTTTCAACTGCCACTGCTTGTTCTTTGGGCGGCTCTTCCGAGGTCCGACCCCTCCCTGGATGATTTTCCTTAGCTCAGAGCGATCGCACGCGCAAATTCTCCGGCATCGAAGGCCGCCAAGTCATCGATGCCTTCCCCCACCCCGATGGCATGTACAGGAAGACCGAACTTTGCCGAAATTGCGACCAGGATTCCCCCCCTCGCCGTCCCATCGAGCTTGGTCATGACCAGACCGGTCACGCCAGCCTTATCCTTGAATATTTCCACCTGGTTAAGCGCGTTCTGACCGGTGGTTGCGTCCAGAACCAGAAGCACCTGATGGGGCGCGCTCGGATCGATCTTGCGCAGCACGCGTATGACCTTTTCAAGCTCATCCATCAGGGCTTGCTTGTTCTGCAGCCGCCCGGCAGTGTCCACCAGCAGCACATCGCTTTGATTTTCGCGTGCACGCTTCAGCGCGTCAAAGGCCAAACCTGCGGCATCGGCGCCCGTTTCACGGGCAACGACCTCTGCCCCCGTCCGCTGCCCCCAGATCTTGAGCTGCTCGATGGCGGCGGCGCGAAAGGTGTCGCCGGCGGCCAAGGTGACCTTCTTGCCGTCGCGAACGAAGCGGTTGGCGAGCTTGCCGATGGTGGTGGTCTTGCCGGTGCCGTTGACGCCGGCGACGAGGATGACGTGCGGTCGATGGTCGCCATCGAGCGTCAGCGGCTTTGCGACCGGGGCGAGCGTCCGCTCGACTTCTGCCGCAAGCACGGCGCGCACCTCCTCCGGCGAGATTTCCTTGCCGTAGCGCCCCTTCGAGAGGGCTTCGGTGATGCGCATGGCGGTCTCCACGCCAAGATCGGCCTGGATCAGAAGATCCTCGAGCTCCTGCAGCGTATCAGCGTCCAGCTTCCGTTTGGTGAAGAGGCCGGCGATGTCCTGCGACAGGCGCGCGGACGTCTTGGTCAAGCCGGCCTTCAGCCGCTGAAACCATCCGAGCTTAGGCGCCGCGGGCTCAGCGGACGCACCGACGTCGGCGGCTGCGGCGGCCTCCTCGGGCGCTGCTGCAACCGTGCTTCCGGAGGTTTCGGGTTCCGCCTTGCCGGCGCGGCCAAACACGCCGAGCAGCCCCCGCCGTTTTGCTGGCTTGTCGCTCACGACGCACACTTGGGCGCAAGCGCCGTCCCCTGCAACCGCTTTCCGGTGGACGCAGTGACGCGGGCGCTCAGCAGGCTGCCGGCTGCGGCCTCCGCGTCAAGCTCCAGCTCTGCGAAGCCCGGCGTGCGGCCCACACGGTCGCGCTCGACCAGCACCTCGACCTCGGCGCCGATCTGGTCGCGCAGATGGAAGGCCAGTGCCGCCTCGCCCTTCTGCCGCAGCCGCGCCGCCCGTTCCTTGACGGCAGGCGCCGCCACCTGAGGCATGCGGGTGGCGGGCGTGCCCGGACGCCGCGAGAACGGAAAGACGTGCAGGAACGTGAGACCGCAATCGTCGACGAGGCGCATCGAGTTGGCGAACATCTCCTCGGTCTCGGTCGGGAAGCCGGCAATGAGATCGGCGCCGAACACGATGCCGGGCCGCATACGCCGCACCTCCCTGCAGAAGCCAACCGCATCCCCGCGCAGATGCCGCCGCTTCATGCGCTTGAGGATCATGTCGTCGCCGGACTGGAGAGACAGGTGCAGATGCGGCATGAGCCGCGGCTCCTCCGCAATGGCCGCCAGAAGATGCGCGTCGGCCTCGACCTGGTCGATCGAGGACAGCCTCAGGCGCCGCAGCTCGGGCACGTGACGCAGGATCTGGCGCACGAGGCGACCCAGTGTCATGTCGCCGGGCAGGTCCGCACCATAGGAGGTCATGTCGACGCCGGTCAGCACCACCTCCGGGTAGCCGGCCTCCACAAGGCGACGGATCTGGGCAACCACCTCGCCGGCGGGAACGGAGCGCGAGGGACCGCGGCCAAACGGAATTATGCAGAAGGTGCAGCGGTGATCGCAGCCGTTCTGCACCTGGACATAGGCGCGGGCGTTGGAGCCGAAACCGTCGATCATGGCATGCGCGGTCTCGCGCACCGACATGATGTCGTTGACCTGCACGCGCAGGCTGCCGGCCACGTCGAGAGCGCGAAATGTCTCGGCCCGCGTCTTCTCGGCATTGCCGATCACATGGTCGATCTCGGCCATGTCGGCGAAGCGCCCGGGCTCGGTCTGCGCGGCGCAGCCGGTGACGATGATGCGCGCCGCGGGATTCTCGCGCCGCAGCTTGCGGATCGTCTGCGCTGCCTGCCGGACCGCCTCGCCGGTGACCGCGCAGGTGTTGACGATCACGGCATTGTCGAGCCCCGCACTTGCCGCG
This sequence comes from Hyphomicrobiaceae bacterium, assembly GCA_008933705.1. Taxonomy (GTDB): domain Bacteria; phylum Pseudomonadota; class Alphaproteobacteria; order Rhizobiales; family Hyphomicrobiaceae; genus AWTP1-13. The sequence goes on along the minus strand of WBUN01000004.1, from coordinate 92,085 downwards.
TGCTGGCGCATGACCTCGGCCTCGTAGGCGTTCAGCCGGCAGCCGAGCGTGACGACGCGGACGCGCGCGTGCGACGTTCCGCCCGCCGCAGGCTGAAGGGGCAACGTGCCGTCCTCCTCTCCCTTGCCCTCCCCCGTGAGGGGGGAGGGAACCAGAGCTCGCTGATCGATGGTCACGAGGTCAGGCCGCCACCAGGACATCGAGCACGCCTTCATGCTCGAGCTCGACGGGACCCGTCATCAGGATGCGATCGTCGGCGCACCACTCGATGAGAAGCGGACCGCCCGGCACAGTCACGGTGACGGTGCGGCGCGTCAGACCCTTGCGCGCCGCGCATACGGCGGCCGCGCAAGCGGCGCTGCCGCAGGCCTTGGTAAGACCGGCGCCGCGCTCCCACGTGCGCAGCGTGATGGCATCGGGCGCCGTCACGTGGGCAAGCGATATGTTGGCGCGCTCGGGGAAGATCGGGTGACTCTCGAGCATCGGGCCGAAACGGCCGAGATCGTAGGCATTGACGTCGTCGACCCAGAACACCGCATGCGGATTGCCGACGTTGACGACCGAGGGCGAATGCAGGATCGGCTTGTCGATCGGTCCGATCTGCAGCTCGATCGCACGCGTGTCGTGGAAGGGCTCGGCAAGCGGAATGTCCTGCCAGCCGAACCTCGGCCGACCCATGTCGACGGTAATGCGGTCGATGCCGGCAACCTCGACGTCGAGAACGCCGGCTGCCGTCTCGAACTTGAGGGCTTCGCGCCCGACCTGCCGGGCCACGGTCCAGCCGACGCAGCGCATGCCGTTACCGCAGGCCCCTGCCTCCGAGCCGTCGGTATTGTAGATGCGGACGTAGGCTTCCGTACCCGGCGTGACGGGATCGTGCAGGACCATCATCTGGTCGAAGTGCGACTCCGGCCGCGCGGCAGCCGCGCGCACCGCCTGCGGCGTGAACACCTGCCGTGTGCCGCGCAAATCGACGACCACGATCTCGTTGCCGAGGCCGTTCATCTTGCGGAAGGGGGTGGCGGTGGACATGCCCCCTTATATGGGGACGACCGTTGCAAGACAATCAAGCCGGCTGGCGCAAATGTGAGCCGGAGGCCCCTTGCAGCATTCACCGGCGGCGCCCATCACTTTTCGGTCAATTAGGAGTCTTCTCATGCGTGCCATGCCTGCCTGTGCTCTCGCTGCCGCCCTGCTTGCCGTGCCGGGGCCGGCTGCAGCCCAGATCACCAAGGCGCCGGCGGTCGTGACCAAGCAGAAGGTGAAGGTGGAGACCATCGCCAAGGGGCTGGTGCACCCGTGGGGGCTTGCCTTCCTGCCCGACGGCCGCCAGCTCGTCACCGAGCGGCCGGGGCGGATGCGCATCGTCGCCAAGGACGGCAGCCTGTCGGAGCCGCTAAAGGGTGTGCCGGCGGTCTACGCCAGCGGCCAGGGCGGGCTGCTCGACGTGGTGCTCGGGCCCGACTTCGCATCGTCGGGCCTCATCTACTTCTCCTATGCCGAGCCGCGTGGCGGCTGGGGAAAGAACGGCACCACGGTGGCGCGCGCCAAGCTCGTACTCGATGGCGGCGGCGGACGTCTCGACGATGTGCAGGTGATCTTCCGCCAGGACCCCTCCTATGCCTCGAGCGCACATTTCGGCTCGCGCATCGTGTTCATGCCCGACGGCTCGCTGTTCGTGACCATGGGCGATCGCTTCTCCGCCAGCAAGGAAGCACAGAACCCGGCCAACCATCTCGGCAAGCTGGTGCGCATCCTGCCCGACGGGGCGCCGCACCCCGACAATCCCAAGGGCGAGGGCTGGCGGCCTGAGATCTGGTCGATCGGCCATCGCAACGTGCAGGGTGCGGTGCGCCACCCGGCAACGGGGAGGCTTTGGACCATCGAGCACGGCGCACGCGGCGGGGATGAGATCAACGTGCCGCAACGGGGCAGGAACTACGGCTGGCCCGTCATCACCTACGGCCGCGACTACAGCTACGCCAAGATCGGCGAAGGCACCGAGAAGCCCGGCATGGAGCAGCCGATCTACTACTGGGACCCGTCGATCGCGCCATCGGGCGCCGCCTTCTACACCGGCGAGCGCATTCCCGAGTGGAAGGGCAACCTGTTCGTCGGCGCGCTCGCCGGCCAGGCGTTGCACCGGCTGGTACTCGACGGCGAGAAGGTCGTCGGCGAGGAGGCGCTGTTCAAGAACCTCGGCGAGCGCATCCGCGACGTGCGCATGGGGCCGGACAGCGCACTCTGGCTGCTGACGGACCATCCCGAAGGGCGCGTGCTGCGCGTGGTCCCGGCTTCCGGGTGATCATTGCCGTCGCGGGCCCGGCCGTCCGGCGGGCGGAGGATCGGTCTGGGGCTTGGCGCCATCCGGCCGCCGGCGTCGCTCGTCGGGCGAGAGCACGCAGTCCTTGTTGGCATCGCTGAGCGCGAAGGCGGGATTGGGCCGATCGGTGATCTCGGCGAGGGCGATGCGGCCATCCGCGTTGGCGTCGAAATGCCCGAACCCCGCCGTATCGAACAGGCGGTCCTGGCGGGCGAGAATGACGAATTCGTCCTTGATCAGAAAGCCGTCGCGGTTGGCGTCAGCCCCGCGGAAGAGCCCCGCGGCATAGCCCTTCCACTCCTCGCACGTGACGTCGCCGTCGTGGTTGAGGTCCCAGGTGACGGCCGCCGCGGCGAACTCCTGATCCAGGGCGGAGCCCGGCGAGAAGGGGGATTGGCCGCCGGTGCAGCCGGCCTGCAACACAAGGGGAACCAAGACCCCGACCACAACCTTGCCGCACCACCCGAACGGTTTCGCCACGATTCTTGCCCCTCCTCCCGCGCCTGGCGCGTTTTGTGCATTTGCACGGAATACCAGGCTGAAGGCAGCGGTTTGCAGGCCAATTCTGGCACAGTCGGCGGCCGGTTTCCCGTTCCGGCACGCCGAGCCGGCAGATGAACCGCGAAAGTTGCATTGCGTGGGGAAGACTGCAGGGTGAAGCCCCGGCCTTCGGGCCGGGGCTTTCTTGTTGACAACGGGGCTCCGCTCCCACATTTTCCGGCCACTCCAACGGCCCGTGAGAACGAGCCGCCACCCTGCACATGAGGCAACTCGGGAGGCAGGGAGGTCAACGCCCGCCAGCGCATAGCGCCCGCGGGCGCGTTTGGTATTTGGCGTGTGGGTTGCCACATAGTTGGCGTCATTCCCGCGTCGTGTCGAAGACGCGCCTGCGGCACGATGGCGGGAGCTCACGATACCCCTCCGGACGGGTGGGGGGATTGGCGAAGGTCGCAGGCGCGGCCGGGGCTCGGACCCGACAAATGCGAGCCCGGCTGGGCAAGGGACCTCGGTCCCCGCCTGCGCGGGGATGACGACGAGATCGGGGTTGATGCCGCGCGGCAGGGCGCGAGTTGAAGAGGTTCGATGTTCCAGTCTCTGTCAGATCGCCTGTCGGGCGTCCTCGACAAGCTGACGCGGCGCGGCTCGCTGACGGACAGCGACGTGGCGGAAGCCATGCGCGAGGTGCGCCGCGCCCTGCTCGAGGCCGACGTGGCGCTCGAGGTGGTGCGCGATTTCACCGACAAGGTGAAGGCCAAGGCCGTCGGCCAGAACGTGATCAAGTCGGTCACGCCGGGCCAGATGGTGGTCAAGATCGTCCACGACGAGCTGGTCGCGATGCTGGGCTCGGACGCGCAGCCGATCGATCTTGCCGCCCAGCCGCCGGTCGCCATCATGCTGGTAGGCCTGCAGGGCTCGGGCAAGACGACGACGACGGCCAAGCTCGCGCACCGGCTGACCGCCCGCGACAAGAAGAAAGTGCTGATGGCGTCGCTCGACACGCGCCGCCCGGCCGCGCAGGAGCAGCTCAAGATTCTGGGCGAGCAGACCGGCGTCGACACGCTGCCGATCGTCCCCGGCCAGACCCCGCAGCAGATAACCAAGCGCGCCATCGAGGCGGCGCGGCTCGGCAGCTACGACGTGGTGCTGCTCGACACCGCCGGCCGCATTCACATCGACGAAGCCCTCATGCAGGAGACGGTGGAGGTGCGCGACATCGCGCATCCACATGAGACGCTGCTGGTGGCCGACAGCCTCACCGGCCAGGACGCCGTCAAGCTCGCCAAGACCTTCAACGAGCGCGTCGGCATCAGCGGCATCGTGCTGACCCGCATCGACGGCGACGGCCGCGGCGGCGCGGCGCTGTCCATGCGCGCGGTCACCGGCAAGCCCATCAAGCTGCTAGGCGTGGGCGAGAAGTGGGACGCGCTGGAGGACTTCCATCCCCAGCGCATCGCCGGGCGCATCCTCGGCATGGGCGACGTCGTCAGCCTGGTCGAGAAGGCGGCACAGACGATCGACGCCGAGAAGGCCCAGGCGATCGCGCAGAAGATGCGCAAGGGGTCGTTCGACCTGGAGGACCTCGCCGATCAGCTCGGCCAGCTGCAGAAGCTCGGCGGCATGTCGAGCATGCTCGGCATGCTGCCCGGCATCGGCAAGATCAAGAAGCAGATCGACGGCGCCAACATCGACGACAGCGTGATCAAGCACCAGCGCGCCATCATCTCCTCGATGACGCCGAAGGAGCGGCGCAACCCGAAGATCCTCGACGGCAAGAGGAAGCGCCGCATCGCCGCGGGCTCCGGCACCAAGGTCGAGGAGGTCAATCGTCTCCTGAAGATGCATCGCCAGATGGCGGACATGATGAAGATGATGGGCAAGCGCGGCGGCCTCATGCAGCGCATGATGGGCGGCGGTGGCGGCGGCCCCAACCCGGCCGAGATGGAGAAGATGCAGGCCGAGCTGGCGCGGCTCGATCCCAAGGCGCTGGAAAGCCTGCCGAAGGATCTCAAGGACGCCTTGCCGAAGGGGCTGCCGAGGCTCGGTGGCGGCGGACCGTTGCCGAAGCTGCCCGGCCTTCCGGGGCTCGGCGGCGGACCCAAGTTCCCCGGCTTGCCCGGGCTGCCCGGCAAGAAGAAGTAGCCGAGCTCGAATTCAACCTCACCCCAACTTCAGACAGGACCGGAAAGGAAGATATCGATGTCCGTGAAGATCCGCCTCTCGCGTGGAGGCACCAAGAAGCGCCCGTACTACTACATCGTCGTCGCCGACTCGGCCTCGCCGCGCGACGGCCGCTATATCGAGCAGGTCGGCACGCACAATCCGCTGCTGCCCAAGGACAACGCCGAGCGCGTGAAGCTCAATGTCGAGCGCGTAAAGCACTGGCTGTCGGTCGGCGCGCAGCCGACGGACCGCGTGGCGCGCTTCCTCGATGCGGCCGGTCTCGCCAAGCGCGAGCCGCGCAACAACCCGAACAAGGCCAAGCCCGGCAAGAAGCGCCTGGAGCGCGAGGCTGCGGCGAAAGCGGCGGCTGAAGAGGCCAAGCCGGCGGCGTAGACGCCGTGCGCGACGCCCGGTCAGCTCAGCGCATCCTCCTCGGCCGCATTGCCGGCGCGCACGGCGTTCGCGGCGAGGTGCTGATCAGGACCTATACGGAGGCGCCGGAGAACATCGGCGCCTATGGCCCGCTCGCCGACGAGAGCGGCGCACGCTCGTTCAATGTCAAGGTGGTACGGGTGACGCCGAAGGGCGTCATCGCCCGCGTGGCGAGCGTTTCCGACCGCAACGGGGCGGAGGCGCTGAAGGGGATCGAGCTCTACGTCGATCGTGGCCGCCTGCCGGCCGAGGCCAAGGGCGAGTACTACCACGCGGACCTGATCGGGCTTGCCGCTGTCGACGCGCAGGGAAAAGCGGTCGGCACCATCGTCGCCGTGCAGAACTTCGGTGCCGGCGATCTCATCGAGATCCGGCTGGCCGGCTCGGCGAAGACGGAGCTGGTGCCGTTCACGGACGGCTTCGTGCCGGAGGTGGATGTGAAAGCAGGGCGCGCCGTGGTGCTGATGCCGGCTTCAGGAAGCGGAGGCCGGGGTCAGACCCCATAGACGGCGCCAGCCATGGGGTTAACGCCCGCGAGGGGCGTCCGACCCCCACCCCACGCCGCGGCGCCTACACCTTCTCCCCGCGCAGCAGCTTCGGCACGTCGCCGGCGAGGCCGGCAGCCTCCGTCACGAAGAACTGCTTCAGCCCCGGCATGCGGTCGACGAGGCCGAGGCCGAAATCGCGCACCGTGCGCAGGACCGTCCAATCGTTCGAGAACAGACGGTTGAGCGCGTCGAAGGTGGCGGCCGAGAGGGCCGAGTCCAGCCGACGCCAGCGCTCGTAGCGCTCGAGCACGGCGAGGGAGCCGATGTCGAGGCCGAGGCGGGCCGCGTCAGCCAACACTTCCGTCAGCGCGGCAACATCCCTGAGCCCGAGATTGAGCCCCTGGCCGGCGATCGGGTGCACGCCATGCGCAGCATCGCCGATGAGGGCAAAGCGATCCGCCACCAGGGCGCGCGCCAGATGCATGTCGAGCGGCCAGGACGCGCGCGGCCCATCGAGCGTGATCGCCCCCAGCCGTCGGCCGAAGCGCTGCTCCACCTCGGCGAGGAAGCCGGCATCGTCGAGCGCCAGGATCTCGCGCGCGCGCTTCTCCTCCTCCGACCAGGTGATGCAGGAGCGGTTGCCGACGAGCGGCAGGATCGCGAACGGGCCCGACGGCAGGAAATGCTGAACGGCGCGGCCCCCGTGCAGTTTCTCGTGCCGCACGGTGGTGACGATGCCGGCCTGTCCGTAGGCCCAGCCGACGACCTTGATGCCGGCGGCCTCGCGCAGCCGGGATTTCCTGCCGTCCGCGGCGACGAGCAGCGGCCCCCGCAGCACAGCGCCGCCTGCCACATCGACGGCGACGCCATGCTCGCCGGCCGCAAAGGCGGCAATGCCGGTTCCGCCCAGGAGCGCAATCTCAGGGCGCGCAGCCGCCGCCGACAGCAGAGCATTGCGCAGCCGGTCGTTCTCGACGATCCACGTCGCGGGCTCGTCGCCCTCCACCCGGTTGTCGTAGGAGACGAGCACCGGACGGAAGGCATCCTTGAGACTCGAATCCGTGATGTCGACCGCGGTCACCGGCTGCGCATCGGCGGCCACTGCGTCCCAGGCGCCGATCACGGCCAACAGCCGCTTGGAGCCGGCCGACAGGGCCGACGCGCGAATATCCCCGGCGGCGGGCGCAGACAGGGGGCCTCGATCGGCAACGGCGATCCTGGCCCCTAGGCCGAGCGCATCGGCCAGCGCACAGGCCAGCGCCAGGCCGGCATTGCCGCCGCCCGCGATGATGACGTCATACTGTGCAGACGTCGTCTCCACGCCCTTCATCCCTGCATCACTGCGCCCGCGGTGATCTCGCGGCTTGACACGGCATCATGCCCAGCCTCCCTTGTCGACGCTTTCGACCACAAAGGCCCACTATGCCGCCCAAGAAATCGAAGTCCCCCGGCGCGATCGAGAACCTGCTGTCCATACTGGACCTCGAGCCGCTGGAACAGAACCTGTTTCGCGGCCGCAGCCCGCAACAGGGCTGGCAGCGCGTGTTCGGCGGGCAGGTGCTGGGGCAGGCACTGGTGGCCGCGGTCAGAACCGTCGGCGACGATCGCGTGGCGCATTCCCTGCATGCCTACTTCCTGCTGCCGGGCGACCCGTCCCAACCCATCGTCTACGAGGTGGAGCGCACGCGCGACGGGGGCAGCTTCACGACCCGTCGCGTGAAAGCCATCCAGCACGGGCGCACCATGTTCGCCATGAGCGTCTCCTTCCACAAGGAAGAGCCCGGCCTCGACCATCAGGCGACGATGCCCAAGGTGCCGATGCCCGAGGACCTGCCGAGCGAGGGGGACCTGAAGGCGAAGCTGCTCGCCAGCCTGCCGGAGAACATGCGCAGCTACTGGGAGCGCGAGCGGCCGATCGAGTTGCGCCCCGTCGACGTGTCGCGCTACTTCGCGCGCGAGAAGCGCACGCCGGAGCAGTGCATTTGGATGCGCGCCAGCGGCCGGCTTCCCGACGCCTTCCCGCTGCACCAGTGCGTGCTGGCCTATGCGTCGGACTTCTCGCTGCTCGACACGGCGCTGATCGCCCACGGCAAGCTGATGTTCGACAAGGATATCCAGCTCGCCAGCCTCGACCACGCGCTGTGGTTCCACCGATCCTTCCGTGCCGACGACTGGCTCCTCTACGCCATGGACAGCCCTTCAGGCTACGGCGCTCGCGGCTTCTGCCGGGGCAGCGTCTTCACGCGCGACGGCGTTCTTGTTGCATCCGTCGCTCAAGAGGGATTGACGCGCACAAGAGCGTCGGCCTATGTGCCTAGATAATGGGCAATTATTAACTTCTGCCTGCATTTTAAGCGGGCATTGCCGCCATCAATTCGCCGCATCTGCATTGATTTCAGCCATTTATTTCAAGGTCTTGGCGGTGCTCCTCCCTGTTGGCACGGCTTTTGACTCTTAATGATGCCGCGCCGCCATTTCGCGCGGTGAGAGATGCCGCGTTTGCTCGACATACGAGCAGGGCGGCCGAGCAACAAGGGGAACCACATGAAGCTCGTGACGGCAATCATCAAGCCGTTCAAGCTCGAGGAAGTCCGCTCGGCGCTGACCGATCTCGGGCTGCAAGGCATGACCGTAACGGAGGTCAAGGGTTACGGCCGGCAGAAGGGGCACACGGAAATCTATCGCGGTGCTGAATACGCGGTGAGCTTCCTGCCCAAGATCAAGATCGAGGTCGTGGTGCCTTCGGGCAGCGTGGACAAGGCCGTCGAGGCCATCGTCCGCACCGCCAGGACGGGCCAGATCGGCGACGGCAAGATCTTCGTCTCGCCGATCGACCACACGGTTCGCATCCGCACGGGCGAGACCGACGACAGCGCCATCTGATCGACCGCCTTTGCCCACGAAAACCAAGTCCGCCGCACACTCTTGGAGGCACTACCGATGAAAGATAGTACGTCACGCCGAATTGCCACCCTGGCAGTCGCGGCGTTCATGATAGGTCTGGCGAGCGCCTCGGCGTTTGCGCAGACGCCGGCACCACCCACACCCAACAAGGGCGACACCGCCTGGATGCTCGTGGCGAGCGCCCTCGTTCTGCTCATGACCGTGCCGGGGCTGGCGCTCTTCTACGGCGGCCTCGTGCGCACCAAGAACATGCTGTCGATGCTGATGCAGGTGTTCTACACGGTCTGCATCGTCGCCATCATCTGGGTGCTGTACGGCTACAGCATGGCCTTCACAGAGGGCACCGGCTTCAATGCGTTCGTCGGCGGCTTCTCGAAAGCCTTCCTCGCGGGCGTCACCCCTGAGTCCACGGTGGAGACGTTCACCGATGGCGTCGTCATTCCGGAGCTCGTCTACATCTGCTTCCAGATGACGTTCGCGTGCATCACGCCGGCCCTCATCGTCGGCTCGATGGCCGAGCGCATGAAGTTCTCTGCGATCGTGCTCTTCATTCCGCTGTGGGTCACCTTCGTCTACTTCCCGATCGCGCACATGGTCTGGTACTGGGCGGGTCCCGCCGCCACGGTGGGCGCCGGCAAGGCGCTGGCCGCCGCGACCGGCGACGCCAAGGCCGCCGCGCAGACCGCCATGGATGCCGTTGTGGCGAACGCCGGTCTGGCCTTCCAGTGGGGTGCTCTCGACTTCGCTGGCGGCACCGTCGTGCACATCAATGCCGGCATCGCCGGCCTGATGGGCGCCCTGGTGGTCGGCAAGCGCGTCGGCTATGGTCGCGAAGCCATGCCTCCACACTCGCTGACGCTGACGCTGGTCGGCGCCGCCCTTCTGTGGGTGGGATGGTTCGGCTTCAACGCCGGTTCGGCGCTCGAGGCAGGCGGCACGGCGGCACTGGCCATGACCAACACCTTCGTCGCCACCGCTGCCGCGGCTCTGGCATGGATGCTTGCCGAGCAGATCTTCAAGGGCAAGCCCAGCCTGCTCGGCGGCGCGTCCGGCGCCGTCGCCGGCCTCGTCGCGGTCACGCCGGCATCCGGCTTCGCCGGCCCGATGGGTGCGATCGTGCTCGGCATCGTAGCCGGCTTCGTGTGCGCCTTCTTCGTCTCCGCGGTGAAGAACGCACTGGGCTATGACGACTCGCTCGATGTCTTCGGTGTGCACTGCATCGGCGGCATCCTCGGCGCGATCGGCACCGGCATCCTGGCGGCACCGTCGCTCGGCGGCACCGGCGTGTTCGACTACACGACCGGCAAGGTTGCCGACTACGACATGATCGCCCAGGTGATAACCCAGACCAAGGCCGTCTGCCTCACCCTGGTCTGGTCCGGCGTCGGGTCGCTGGTGCTCTTCCTGATCGTGAAGATGCTGGTGGGTCTGCGCCCGGTCACCGACCACGAGCGCGAGGGTCTCGACCTCGTCGATCACGGCGAGCGGGCCTACAACTACTGAGCCACGGTTTGCGGCGAGGCCCGCCGCTCCATCGGAGCCTCGCCGCTTTCCTCGAGCACGCCATTTCCCCGGTACGTGCTCTCTGAACGCCCGGAGCGAAAGCTCCGGGCGTCTTTTCTTCACGTTCTGGCCGGCATTCGCGCATCAGCCGGGCACCCGCACCATCATGCCGGGCTTGAGATGCTCCACGACGCGGCGCAGATGCCGGGCGTCCAGCGCGATGCATCCTTCCGTCGGCGCATATCCGGCCCGTGCCACGTGCATGAAGATCGCGCTGCCCAGCCCGCGAACGCGGGGACGGTCGTTGTAGCCGAGCACGACCACGAGATCGTACAGCCCATCACTGCGCGAGAGCCGCTCGGCGCTCGCCCCGTAGGGATGACGGACGGGGCGATTGTAGTTGCGGTCAGTCGGAGCATCGCACCAGCCGTCGCTCGCCGCTATCGGCTTGACGGGGAGAGACGTCCGAGGCCGGCGTACACGATCCGCCCTGTAGAGGACCTGGCGCACCCGCCAGCGTCCGATCGGCGTCGCGCCGTCGCCTTCCCGCTTGCGGGCGCGGCTTCCGCTTCTGCCGAGAGCGCAGGGGAACTGCAGGTATGCAAATCTTAACGTGCCCCGGCACGCGGATGGCGATAGAACGGTAATGCAAATCGCTGCAGTCTTGCGCGCGTGTCCATGATGGTTGCGTGTCACGCGTCGAGCCCCTCTTGCCTCAAGCACCCTGTTTCCCTGCACAATCTGATGCTAGATTGTGGGGTCCTGGCAACATCCCCCATCAACGGAGATGATCGGCATGAGCACTGCCCGGAAGATTCTCATCGTCGACGACGACGAGGACCTTCGTGAATCGCTGAAGGACCAGCTGGCGCTGCACGACGAGTTCGAGGTCGTAACGGCGGGCACGGCGTCGAAAGGCGTCGATATCGCCAAGAGCGATCACCTCGATCTCGTGCTGCTGGATGTGGGCCTTCCCGACATGGACGGGCGCGAAGCCTGCAAGCTGCTGCGCAAGAACGGCTTCAAGAGCCCCATCGTCATGCTGACCGGCAATGCCTCCGACGCCGACATGATCCTGGGGCTCGATTCCGGCGCCAACGACTACGTGACGAAGCCGTTCAAGTTCGCCGTGCTGCTCGCGCGCATCCGCGCTCAGCTGCGCCAGCACGAGCAGAGCGAGGATGCGGTCTTCGCCATCGGCCCTTATTCGTTCAAACCGGCCTCCAAGCTGCTCATCGATGAGAAAGGCTCGAAGATCAGGCTGACCGAGAAGGAGACGTCGATCCTGAAATATCTCTATCGCGCGGGCGAGAAGGTGGTGACGCGCGATGTGCTTCTGCAGGAGGTGTGGGGGTACAATTCAGGCGTGACCACCCATACGCTCGAGACTCATATCTACAGGCTGCGGCAGAAGATCGAGAAGGATCCCTCTCACGCCGAGCTGCTCGTCACCGAGACAGGGGGCTACAAGCTCGTTCCCTGAGCGACCAGGCGGCCGGAAGGTGCGCTCCCACCTACAGGCCGTCCCCACTTCATCCACACCCCACTGGACCCAAAAGGGCGAATCGCCCGAGCCTGCTCGCGCAAGGTGACGTGCCCAACGCACCTTCGCACCAACCGGGTGTGTCGCCATGCCGATCGATCAAATCGTCGCCCCGCTGCTGCGGATACCCATATTTTCGGGCCTGAGACCCGCGCAAATCGCGGAGATCGCCCACCGGACCGAGAGAATGAAATTTCGACCGGGCGATTTCATCACCACCGCCGGGCAGGCGGGCGATGGTGCCTATCTCATTGTTTCGGGCGCCGTCGATGCGATCGGCGGCAGCTCCTCCCCGCCCGCCCATGAGCCGGTCCAGCCCGGCTCGCTCATCGGCGAGATGGCGATGCTGATCGAGCACGACTATGCCGTGACCACCATTGCCCGCGAGCGCGTGCATTGCCTGAAGATCATGCGGGCAGCCCTGCATGCACACATGCTGGCCGATCCGACACTGGCAGAGCACTTCGCCCAGCACATTGCGCAGCGTCTCGCCGAGGTCACCGAGAACCTCCGCAGCATCGATGGCGCTCTCGTCGCCACCAGCCCGTCCGAACCCGGTCACGAGCAGCCTCGCACCTCCATCTCAAGGGGAGGGTTGCCCTTCGAGACCCTGGTGAGCCGATAAAAGCCGACTGCCACGCTCACCGTTCGGCAAGCTCTTGTCGGACCAAAGAAAAGCGCCCAACTCCGGGGGAGGAGTTGGGCGCAAGAAGCGCGTCATGCGCAGGTGCCGGGAGGGAAGCCGGCACCGCAAGCGATGTCTTTCGGCTAGACGGGGGGCACTACCGATGAAGAGCGACATCGCCCGCTACCACAACAAATAATACTTGTAGGGCCCGTTTCAATGGGAGTCGTAGGTATGATCACGAAATTGTTACGGATTGTTTCAGTTTTCCCCAGTTTTTAGATTTGCCTTGAATCCGAACAGACACGCCGCGCCAAGCCCCTGGCCTACTGAAGCTTCTGCAGCGCCAAGGGGGCCGGCTTGAAGAGCGCGGGGTCCAAATCGTCGGCCTTTGTGAGGTCGCTCAGCTCGATGCGCGTCTCAAGGCCCTGCGAATCGGTCGTAATCCATTCCTTGAGCTCGAGATTCGGCTTCTTTGCCAGGAAGACCTTGATGCGTCCGGGGGCGTCCGGGCTCTTGTCCTGCAGCGCCACGACGATCACGTCGTCGATCTCCTGAACCTCCAAGACGCGGGCGTCGCGCAGCAGATCCACATCCTTGCGCAGAAGCACCCGGAACGGCGTCTGGTCGAGCGCAAACCGGTCGTCAGTCTTGAGATCATGATCCTGAATTGCCAGATATTCGCCATCCGACAGGATGACGAGCTTGCTCGGCGGCGCGTAATCAAAGCGGAAGCGGCCGGGTCGCTTCACGAAGAACTTGCCTCGGATGCGCTTGCTATCTGCGCTTGTCTGTACGAATACACCCTTCATATCGCTCATCTGGTTGAAATATCCATTGACTTTTTGGATGAGCGCGATTTGTTTCTTATCGAATTCTTCGCCGGTGACGGCGGCATCTCTGTTGACCGTCTGGGTCCACGTTGCACCGCCCCCTACCGGATTGGTCGGCGGGGTCTTCTTGGCGTCCTGCGCGAACGCCGCGCCGGATAGCAATCCAAGCGCCGCGATCAACGCGAATGGCGCCGCCATGCATGCCTTCATGTGAGGTCCCCCAACCTGCGCTCCAGGAACGCCGGTGATTCGGCCGAATGGCCACCGTTTGTCCCAACATTGAGACGAGATTGTGGGCGATACTACTGTGCTTCGTTGGACCGGCAAGCGCGCCGGCCCCACTTTTCCCGCAAAATGCGGCCTTTCCGGCCGTCGTGCGGGCTCGGCCTAAACCAGCACCTGGCGCCGGCCGTTGTGGCCGGGCGGACTGACAATCCCCTCGCGCTCCATGCGCTCGATCAGGTCGGCGGCACGGTTGTATCCAACCATCATGCGCCGCTGCAGGTAGCTGGTCGATGCCTTCTGATCAGAGCGCACGATGGCGACCGCGCGCTCATAGAGATCGTTGCCGCCGACGGGCGCACGGTCGTAGCCGCTTTCTTCCGCATCCGGCGCATCCGTGATGCCTTCGATGTAGCGGGGCTCGCCCTGCTCGCGCAGATAGGCGGCGATGCCTTCGACCTCCTCGTCGGAGACGAAGGGGCCGTGCACGCGCAAGGTGCGCCCGGCGCCGGCCGAGAAGAGCAGATCGCCCTGACCGAGCAGCTGCTCGGCACCCTGCTCGTTCAGAATGGTGCGGCTGTCGATCTTCGACGCCACCTTGAAGCTGATGCGCGTCGGGAAGTTGGCCTTGATGGTGCCGGTGATGACGTCCACCGACGGCCGCTGCGTCGCCATAATGAGATGAATGCCGGCGGCCCGCGCCATCTGCGCCAGGCGCTGCACGGCGGCCTCGATCTCCTTGCCGGCGACGACCATGAGGTCGGCGAACTCGTCGACCACCACCACGATGTAGGGCATCGGCTCGAGCACCGTACCGTTTGCGTGCGCGGCGTGATCGGCCCGCTTGTGGGCGTTGCGCACGCGGTTGTTGAAGACGTCGATGTTGCGCACGGAGAGCGCGGACATGCGCCGGTAGCGATCCTCCATCTCGCGCACCACCCAATTGAGGGCTGCAACAGCCTTGTGGGCATCGGTGACCACCGGCGCGAGCAGATGCGGAATGCCGTTGTAAACCGACAGCTCCAGCATCTTGGGGTCGATCATCAGGAAGCGGCACTGCTCCGGCGGCAGGCGGTAAAGCAGCGACAGGATCATCGCATTGACGCCGACCGACTTGCCTGCGCCCGTCGTGCCGGCGACCAGCAGATGCGGCATGCGCACCAGGTCTGAGAACACCGGCGTTCCGTTGATGCTCTTGCCGAGCGCCAGCGGCAGGATGGCATCGGATGAGCGAAAGGCCTCGGACTCGAGCAGCTCACGCAGGAACACCTTCTCGCGCCGCAGGTTGGGCAGCTCGATGCCGATGGCATTGCGCCCCTGCACGACGGCGACGCGGGCGGACACCGCGCTCATGGAACGCGCGATGTCGTCGGCGAGACCGATCACGCGCGCGGACTTGACCCCGCGCGCCGGCTCGAACTCGAACAGCGTGACGACCGGACCGGGATGGATGTTCTTGACCTCGCCCTTGACGCCGAAGTCGGCGAGCATGCCTTCCAGAAGTCGCGCCTGCGCGCGCAGCGCGGTCTGGGTCACCTCCGCACCGGCCCTGGCCGATGGCGGACGCTTCAGCATGCTGAGCGCGGGCCGCTTGTAGGCAGCGGTCTCGCCGCGACCCATGGCGGCCATGCGCGAGAGGAAGCCCGGCGTCTGGCCGCGATCGTCGGCTTGAGCAGAGGGCTTTTCGGCCACTTTCGGCGCGAAGCGTTCAGCGATGGTGCGGCTGTCGCGGTCGGTAGACTGATCGAAGGCGCGATCGCGCCCCGAGTCCGGCATGTCGGGCTCGAATGCGGATGGCTCGACGACCGTCATCGGCGCGACCGCCTCCGGGGCAGGCTCCTCGGCGAATGCCGGCACCGGCCTGTCCGGCTCGAATGCCGGGGGCATGACGAGAACCGGCTCGCGGCGCGCGTGCGTGAAATCATTGACGCGGTGCCATAAGCCGATGAGCCCCTCGAAGCCGAGACGCGGCCCGCGCTGCCAGATGAGCTTCAGATCCTGCTGCGACAGCCCGAGGCTGCTCATCAGCACCATCAGCCCCGCCGCCAGATAGAAGAGCCCCGCTGCAGCCCAGGCCCGGTCCGGATTGATCGGCACGAGCAGGCTGGCCAGCAGCTCAAGGCTGAGGTCGCCGAGAATGCCGCCGTAGCTGTGATGCAGGGGCCAGCTCGACCCCGAGGGCAAGGACGAGAGCGCGCCGGCAAGGAACACGACGGCGATCGGCGCCAGCGCGAGCTTGGTACGCGCTGCAGGGAGACGCTGCATGCTCACGAGCTGCAGCGACCAGAATACGGGCGGCAGGAATGCGAACACGCTGGCGAGGCCCAGCATCTGCATGAGCAGATCCGACAGGATGGCGCCGATCGGACCGAGAAGGTTGCGCGTCGTGCCGCTGGTCGCGTGCGTGAGGCTCGGATCGGCAGCCGACCACGTCAGCAAGCTGAGAGCGCCCGCCGCACACACTACGAGTGCAACGAAGCCCAGCACTTTGCAGAGCCACCCCTTGAGCCGGTCCCTGAGAGAGGACGGAAGCAGGGGGGCATGATCGATACCCTGATACGCCATACCAACGCAGGAGCGGCTACGCGGAAAACTGAACTACACGCCCTAGCGCTTCCCTGACGGTGGCCACATCGTGAACGAGCGCGACGCGGACATAGTCCCGACCCGGGTTGACGCCGTGCCGGTCCTCCTGTGCCAGGAAGGCACCGGGAATAACCTTGACACCGCACCGTTTCCAGATGGTTAACGTGGCCTTCTCGGCGCCGCCGAGATGCCTCACGTCGAGCCAGAGAAAGAAGCCGCCGTCCGGCCGCTTGTAGGCAAACCGCCCGCCGAGCAGCTCGTCGCAGACGTCGAACTTCGCGCGGTAGGCTTGGCGGATCCGGGCGACATGCTGCTCGTCGGACCAGGCCGCGGCGGACGCGTGCTGCACGACGCCCGGCATCTGCGGCGCCATCTGATTGCGGATCTCCGCCAGCATGTCGAGAAAATCCCCGTCGCCGGCGATGAAGCCCGAGCGCAGGCCCGGCAAGTTCGAGCGCTTCGACAGCGAGTTGAACACCACGATGTTCTTGAAACCCTCCGGCGTGGCCGCGGCCACCTCGAGGCCGCCGGCCGGGGCCTCGCGCGTGTAGATCTCGGAGTAGCATTCGTCGAAGAACATCATGAAATCGAACCGGCGCGCGAGCGACAGCGCCTTGCGGATGTAGCCGGGCGTGGCGACGGCGCCCTGCGGATTTGCCGGCGAGCACAGGTAGAACGCCGCCGTGCGGCGCAGGATGTCGGGCTCGCGCTCCAGCGCATCGAGGTCCGGGAGATGGCCGGTCGCGGCGGTGGCGTTGAGAAAACAGGGCTCGCAGTTGGTGCCGTAGGCCCCGCCGAGATAGGCCTGGTAATAGGGATTGGTGATGAGCATCACGGGCCGGCCATCGAACGACTTGCGGCCCACCGCCGGCAGCGCGGCATAGAACAGCCCTTCGCGTGAGCCGTTGACGGGAAGCACCTCGCGCTCGGGATCAACGCGTCCGGGAATGTTATAGCGCCGGCGGAGCCAGGCGGCGATCGCCCCGCGCAGCTCCTCCGAGCCGCGGATCTTGGGATAGCTCGACAGCGTCGCCTTGGCCTCGACCAGCTTGTCGGCGATGAAGGGAGGCATCGCCTCGCGCGGATCGCCGACCGTCATCTCGATCGGGTGGCTGTGCCCCGGCCCGATCGATTCCAGCAGCCGTCGAGTGCGCGTGAACGGCGACAGGATGGCGCCGTGCGCCAGCGCCTCCAGGCCATTGATCGCAGTCATGCGCGTCCCCACTCCCAGCGTCGCCGCTTTGTAACCGCTCGGACGCCGTGGCGCACGCAATTCCCCTCCCCGACACGGGGGAGGGGTTAAGCTTGCATTGCGGGCTCGTCCCTGCTCTCAGATGCGCCCCATGCGCACATCCTCTTCGGGATTGGCGCCGATCTTGTGGATCGTGAGGTCCGCACCGCGGCGCTCCTCCTCGGGGCTCAGCCGGAACCCGAACAGCGCATCGACGGCCCAGTAGACGACGAAGCCCGCCAGGGCACCGAAGGCAGCGCCCATCAGGCTGCCGATGAGCTGGGAGGCGAAGCTCACGCCGCCGAGCCCGCCCAGCGTCTTCAAACCGAAGATGCCGCAGGCAATGCCTCCCCACAAGCCGCACAACCCGTGCAGGGGCCATACCCCGAGCACGTCGTCGAGCTGCCACTTGTTGCTGGCGATCTGGAAGACGTAGACGAAGATAACCCCCGCGCAGCCGCCGACGATGAACGACCCGATCGGGTGCATCACGTCCGAGCCGGCGCACACGGCAACAAGTCCCGCGAGCGCGCCGTTGTGGATGAAGCCCGGGTCGCCGTCGCCGGCAATGAGCGCGGCAAGAATGCCGCCGCACATGGCCATCAGCGAGTTCATGGCAACGAGGCCGCTGACCGTCTTGAGCGACTGCGCGCTCATGACGTTGAAGCCGAACCAGCCCACGCACAGGAGCCACGAGCCCATCGCCAGCCACGGGATCGAGGAGGGCGGAATGCCCGTCGTGCGAGCCTTCTCGTAGCGGCCAAGCCGCGGCCCAAGCCGGCGCACGGCCGAGAAGCCGAACCAGCCGCCCACGGCGTGCACGACGATCGAGCCTGCAAAGTCATGGAACTCCTCGCCGAGCTTGGCTTTGAAGAACGCTTCCTGAATGCCGAAGTTCTTGTTCCAGACGATGCCTTCGAAGAACGGATAGAACAGGCCGACGATCACCGCCGTGGCGAGGCATTGGGGCAGGAAGCGAGACCGCTCGGCGATGCCTCCCGAGATGATGGCCGGCACAGCCGCGGCAAACGTGCACAGGAAGAAGAACTTCACCAGCGTCAGGCCTTGCGGATCGAAGCCGCGGGCCCCGCCGTTGAGCGCCTCGGCGCTGACCACGAACGTCACGCCGTAGGCGATGCTGTAGCCGACGAAGAAGTAGGCGACGGTCGAGATGGCGAAATCGACCAGGATCTTGCAGAGCGCATTGACCTGGTTCTTGTGCCGCACGGTGCCGGCTTCGAGGAAAGCGAAGCCGCCATGCATCGCAAACACGAGCACGGCACCCACCAGAAGGAAGAGCACATCGGCGCCCGATTGCAGTCCTTCCAAGCCTTTTTGAAGATCTTGCATGCCCCAGTCCCCCAAGAACTGCCTCTTCATTGTGCAACAAGCGAGCGCAGTCAGCTCTTTGCTCGCCTCATAGGCAAAATCAACCCCCAAGATGTCAAGAGGATCTTGAGAGGCGCACACAAGAGAGGCAAAAAAATCGGGCTGCCCTGCACAGGGCAGCCCGTACTTCCTGCGCTTGATGCGGTTCGCGGCCTCAGCGCACGCGCCGGGGGTTCATGTAGAGATCGGTTTCCTGCTTCTCGAGCTTGGGCGTGTACTTGCCTGCCGCGATCTCGCGCACCAGCGTGCGCAAGTGCCGGCGCGCGTCATGATTGAAGATGAGCATGCCGCAGAACAGCTTGAGGACGATCAGCAATCGCGGGTCGGCATGCTCCGTCTTGACGCGGCCCTTCCAGTAGCCGCCGATCGAGAACACACGGCCGTCCAGCCGGCCGATCTTCAGGTTGTGGTGGTTGTAGAGGGTGTAGTCGCCGCCGAGATCGATCAGATCGCGCCTGAGGCGGTAGAACGTCGGCTTGCCGTCCTCGAGCAGGAAGAAGGAGAAATTCTCGGGCAGCAGCGGCCACTTGTTGGCCGACCGCTCGAGGTAGACCATCTGCTCGTGGTCGCCGGTGTTGAGTGAGAAGGCGGTGACGGGCAGGCCGCGCGCGCCGAGCGTGAGCTGCAGGCTGCGGCCGATCATGAGGTCCATGGTCGCACGCCAGTTCAGCGTCTCGTTGAAGAGCTTGAACACCAGGCGCTTATCCATGCCGGTGCTCTTCTTCCAGAGATCCTCCCGGTATCCGAGCAGGCCGGTGCGCTCGCCGTTCTCGATGATCTCGGCGAAGATGTCCATGTCGGTCGTGAACTGGCGCGACTTGGCCCGGTTGCGGCTGTGCTTGTAGATGCCGAACTCGACCGAGTTCAGGTTCGTGATCCAGACATCGACCACGAATTCCGTCCACTGCGTCTTGGCGCGCCGCGACCGCTTCTCGGCCTTTGTCTCGGGCACGACGGCATCCGGGCGGACAGCGCGCTTCAGGACCTCGGCCTTCGCCTCGCTTGCGGCCTCAGCGGCTGCAGCCTCGGCTTCGCGTTCGATCGTCCTGCTTCCGTCTGCCATGCTGCGGCCTCCTGCCAAGTCGCCCGGCACGCAAGACAGCGGCGCGAATCAGTACGAGGGACGTTAGCACCGTGGCGGGAGCAGGAAATGGGCAGCCGGGCCCGGACGCAAAAAAGCTGTGTGCCGCGGCTCGAGGCCCGGCTACGCGCGCCGGCCGAAGATCTCCGAGCCGACCCGCACATGGGTGGCGCCCAAAGCGACGGCGGTCTCGAAGTCGGCGCTCATGCCCATGCTCAGGCCGGCGAGGCCGAGCTCCTGCGCCAGCTTGGCGAGAAATGCGAAGTGCACGGCCGGCTCCTCGTCCACCGGCGGGATGCACATGAGCCCGGCGATGTCGAGCTTCAGCTCGCCGCGGCACAGGCGCAGCAGCGAGGCTGCTTCCGCCGGCAGCACGCCGGCTTTCTGCGGCTCCTCTCCGGTGTTGACCTGGATGAAGAGCTGCAACCGCTTGCCCTGCCTCGCCATCTCCTCGGCAATCGCAACGGCGATCTTCGGCCGGTCGATCGAATGGATGGCGTCGAACAGCTGGACCGCCTCTTTTGTCTTGTTGGACTGCAGCGGACCGATCAAGTGCAGCTCTATGCCGGCATAACGCTCGCGCAGCGCAGGCCACTTCGACTTGGCTTCCTGCACGCGGTTCTCGCCGAACTGGCGGTGGCCGGCGTCGAGAACAGGCAGGATCGCATCGGCACCGAAGGTCTTGGTGACGGCGACGAGGTGAACCGAGGCCGGGTCGCGCTTGGCCGCGCGGGCAGCGGCAGCGATGCGCGAAAGAACATCGGCGAGCGCTGCAGCGGTTGGATGCGTCATTTCCCGCCTCGTGATCGGTGCGTCGCCGCAGGCTGCTGCCCCGCGTGCCGATACGGTTCGAAGGCGTGCTCGCCGCTGAACAGGACATCGAGATACTTGCGATGTATGAAGATCTTGTCGCGACCGATCTTTTCCTCCTCCAGGACGCCGAGGGCAGCAAGATCTTTGAGATACTTGGCAGCCGCCTCGCGCCCGACGATCTTGCTTTCGACAACGTTGGATATTCGCACGTATGGATGCGTGAAGATCAGCTCGACCACCGCATGCGGCAGCTTCGGCGCATTGGCGCGTACGAAGGCGACCGTATCGTCCATGAGCGCCTTGACCGCCCGGATCTTTCTCGTAGTCCACGCCGATGTGACCTCGACCGCCTCCAGCATATACAGAATCCATGGCTCCCATTCGGCATCGCTGGTCACACGGCCGAGTAGGCGATAGTAGGCTCCGCGGTTCTCAAGGATGTAGCGGCTCAAATAGAGCGTCGGCAGATCGAGCAGGCCGTCCTGGACGAGGCCCAGAATGTTCAGAATACGGCCAGTCCGACCGTTGCCGTCAGGAAACGGATGGATTGCCTCGAACTGGTAGTGCAGCACAGCCATGCGCACGAGCGGATCAAGTTCCGTGCTGTCGTTGGCGAACTTTTCCCAGTTCGCGAGCATCTCGCGCAGGCGGGCCTCGCCTTCGGGCGGGGTGTAGTAGATGTCGCCTGTGCGGCGATCCTGCAATCTGGTGCCTGTCGTCCGTCTGACATCGTAGTCCTTGCCGGTCACGACACGGCAGATTTCAGTTGCAAGCCGCGTGGAGACGGGCAGGCTCTCGATCGTCTCAAATCCGCGACGAAGAGCAGTGCGATAGCGGGCTGCTTCTTTGGTTTCCGGAGTCGCAGTGCCGTCACCCAGACCTGCCTCGCGGAATAGCTCGTCGTTGGTGGTGACGATGTTTTCTATTTCCGAGCTGTCCTTCGCCTCGAGCAACGGGATGGAGTTGATGAGGACGCTTTGGTCGGGGATCAGATGGCCCGCCAAACGCAGCTCCGCGAGGGCCGTGCGCGCCGTTACGCATCGCTTGAGGACCGGTCGCGTCTCGAGTTCGATGCGCGGCGGCAGGAGCGGCAGGTCGTTGTAAGGGCGCTGGCGGTCCATAGGCTGCCTTTGATCGTCTGAATGCGTCGCCATAATCTGATTTTGCCGACACATAGGGAAAGACATGTCGGCAGCGACGACATGAGCGTGTGAATATGTCGGCAAAATAAGAAAATGCCGACACGTCCCCTCAAATATGTCGTCCGCACCGGCATGTCAACGGCAATGCGGCGGCAAAATGCGAATCTGGCGACATATCGAGCGGTCAAAGTCCGTGCCGGCCTGCGCGCAAGCATCCCCGCGCTCCAGCGGCTTGACCCCGGACGCCCGCATCAGTCATTTACCAGCCCGCGGCCAACCCAAGAGCACCACAGCCCATGGCAAGCGAACGCTACAACGCGCCCGTGCGCGAAAAGCACTGGCAGCAGGTCTGGAAAGAGCGCAGCACCTTCCGCACCAAGGAAGGGGGAAAGCGGCCCAAGTGCTACGTGCTCGAGATGTTTCCCTACCCATCGGGGCGCATCCACGTCGGACACTCGCGCAACTACACCATGGGTGACGTGCTGGCCCGCTACAAGCGCGCCAAGGGCTTCAACGTGCTGCATCCGATGGGCTGGGACGCCTTCGGCATGCCGGCCGAGAACGCGGCCATGGAGAGAAAGGTCCATCCCGGCAAGTGGACCTATGAGAACATCGACGTGATGCGCGCCCAGCTCCAGTCGATGGGGCTGTCGATCGACTGGGAGCGCGAGTTCGCCACCTGCCACCCCGACTACTACCGCCACCAGCAGAAGCTCTTCCTCGACATGCTGAAGAAGAGCCTGGCCTATCGCAAGTCGTCGAAGGTCAACTGGGACCCCGTGGACATGACCGTGCTCGCCAACGAGCAGGTCATCGACGGCCGCGGCTGGCGCTCGGGCGCCCTCGTCGAGCAGCGCGATCTGACGCAATGGTTCTTCAAGATCACCAAGTATTCCGACGACCTGCTGGACGCTCTGGGGACGCTCGACAAGTGGCCCGAGAAGGTGCGCCTGATGCAGGCCAACTGGATCGGCCGCTCCGAGGGACTGATGGTGCGCTGGGCCCTGGCGCTCAAGACCGCGCCGAAGGGCTTCAAGGAGCTGGAGATCTACACGACACGGCCCGACACGCTGTTCGGCGCCTCCTTCCTGGCCATTGCGCCCGATCACCCTCTGGCGACGGCAGCGGCGGCCAAGAACGCCGAGCTTGCTGCATTCTGCGCCGAATGCCGGCGGCTGGGGACCTCGGTGGCGGCGCTGGAGACCGCAGAGAAGATGGGCTTCGACACCGGCATCAGGGCGGTCCATCCGCTCGATCCCGATTGGGAGCTGCCGGTCTACGTTGCCAACTTCATCCTCATGGACTACGGCACCGGCGCGATTTTCGGCTGCCCGTCGGGTGACCAGCGCGACCTGGAATTTGCCCGCAAATATGGGCTTCCCGTGGTTCCCGTGGTGATGCCGAAAGACGGCGACGCGGCAAAGTTCGCGATTGGCGACACGGCCTATGTCGACGACGGCGTGATGATCAACTCGCGCTTCCTGGACGGGCTGGACACCAAGGCGGCATTCGAGGAAGTAGCCAAGCGCCTCGAGAGCGAGAAGCTCGACCGCAAGCCGGTGGCGCAGCGCAAGGTCAACTATCGCCTGCGCGACTGGGGCATCTCGCGCCAGCGCTACTGGGGCTGCCCCATCCCCGTGATCCATTGCGAGGACTGCGGCGTCGTGCCGGTTCCCGACGCCGATCTGCCGGTGATGCTGCCGGAGGATGCGACGTTCGACGTGCCGGGCAATCCGCTCGACCGGCACCCGACCTGGAAGCACGTCGCCTGCCCGACCTGCGCAAAGCCTGCCCGGCGCGAGACCGACACCATGGACACGTTCGTCGACAGCTCATGGTACTTCGTGCGCTTCACCGCCCCGCATGCCGATACGCCGGTCGACCAGAAGGCCGCCAACTACTGGCTGCCGGTCGACCAGTACATCGGCGGCATCGAGCACGCGATCCTGCATTTGCTCTACTCGCGCTTCTTCACGCGCGCGATGGGAGCTTCAGGCCATCTCAAGAAGACGCTGAAGGAGCCGTTCGCGGCGCTCTTCACGCAGGGCATGGTCACGCATGAGACCTACAGGACGCGCAACGGCCAGTGGGTGCCCCCGAGCGAGGTGCGGCTGGAAGGCGAGGGCGAAGCGCGCAAGGCCTTCGACATCGGCAGCGGCCAGCCCTTGGAGATCGGCTCGATCGAGAAGATGTCGAAGTCGAAGAAGAACATCGTCGACCTCGACGACTTCATCGACCAGTACGGCGCCGACACAGCGCGCTGGTTCGTGCTGTCGGACAGCCCGCCGGAGCGCGATGTGATCTACACCGACGTCGGCGTGCAGGGCGCCCGCCGCTTCGTGCAGCGGGTGTGGCGCCTGGTCGAGGATTGCGCCGAAGCCGGGAGCGGCAAGGGGGCGCCCCGACCCCCCAGCTTCGGACCGGAAGCCGACCAGCTGCGCCGAGCCGCGCACAAGGCATTGAACAGCGTTAGCCAAAACATCGAGGGGCTGCGCTTCAACGTGGCCGTGGCCCAGATCTACGAGTTCACCAACACGCTGCAGTCCATGACGGCGAGGACGGGCGAGGGCCTGCAGTGGGCGCTGCGCGAGGCGACCGAGCTGCTGGTGCAGATGGTGGGGCCCATGCTGCCCCACCTCGGCGAAGAATGCTGGGCGCGGCTTGGATACAACACCCTGCTCGCAGATCAGCCCTGGCCCGAGGCCGAGCCGGCATTGCTCGTTGACGATACGATTACCATTGCCGTACAGGTGAATGGCAAGAGGCGAGACGAGCTTACCGTCGCCCGAACTGCCACGAGGGAAGAGATCGAAGCAGCAGCGCTCGAGCTTGAACCTGTGGTGCGTGCCTTGTCCGGGCGACCGGTCAAAAAAGTGATTGTTGTGCCGCAGAGGATTGTGAATGTCGTCGGCTGAGACTGGTCCGGCTCAGGGAATGCTGAGCCGCCGGAGTCTGGTGCGAGGACTTTCGCTGCTGCTTGTCACGGCTCCTGCCCTGACGGCTTGCGGCAACGATGGCCTGCGGCCGCTTTATGGGCCTACGGCTTCCGGGGCACGTCTCGATGAGCGGTTCGCTCAGGTCGAATTCGCTCCCATCCCAGGTCGCGTCGGACAGCGCATCCGCAATGAGATGGTGTTCCAGAGCACGGGTGGTGGCAACCCCGCACCACCGACACATCGCTTCGAGGTTGCGATCAGGGAATCGCTGACCTCCACGCTGGTCAGAACCGACGGCAATTCGCTGAGCCAGATCTATGCCGTCGAAGCTTCGTTCCGTTTGTTCAACCTTCGTGACAAGAAGGTCGTGTTCCAGGGCACCAGCCACGCGCGGGCCGGCTTCGAGCGGTTCGAGTCGATCTATTCCAACGTGCGCGCGCGCGAGGACGCGGAGAACCGGGCAGCCCGCACGATTGCCGACGACCTGAAAACCCGGCTTGCCACCTATCTGTCGAGTGCGGCCTGAGAAGAAGGCTGCCGGAGCTTCCATTTTCTGCGCGTTTGTGATCGCGAAGGCGTTTGCCCCATGGTCGCCGTCAAGACGCACCAGGCCGATGCCTTCCTGAAATCCTTCGAACGGAGTCCCGCGCCGGCATCCGCCGTGCTTCTCTACGGCACGGACGCCGGCCTCGTCGCCGAGCGCGCCGCCGAGCTCGCCAGGCGCGTTGCGGCCCGCGACGACCCGCCTGGCGAAATCCTGCGGCTCGATGATGCCAGCCTCGAAGATGATCCGGGCCGCATCGCCGTCGAGCTGCAGACCGCACCGATGTTCGGCGGCCGCAAGATCGTGCGCGCAGCCGCCGGCCGCCGCATCACCGCCGCGAGCCTCAGGCCGCTCGTCGAGGAGGGCAATCTCGAGGGCTTCCTGATCGTCGAAGCCGGCAATCTGAGACCCGACGATGCCCTGCGCGGCCTGTTTGAGAAGGCGCAGGGCGCGGCGGCGGTGGCCTGCTTCCCCGACGAGGTGCGCGATCTCGACGGCGTCGTCCGCGACGTGCTGACAGCCGCGCAACTGCAGATCACGCCGGAGGCGAAGAAGCTGCTGTTGGCGCGGCTCGGTGCCGACCGCGCGCTGTCGCGGGGCGAGGTCGAGAAGCTCGCGCTCTATGCGCAGGGCAAAGGGCTGATCGAGGAAGCCGATGTCGAGGCGGCCGTCGGCGATGCCGCCGAGCTGGCGCTGGACAGGATTGTCATGGCCGCTGCGCTCGGCCAGGCCGCCGAGGCGGTGAAGGAGTGTGATCGCAGCATCGCCAGCGGGGAGGGAGCCCAGGCGATCATCGCCGCGGTGCAGAGGCATTTCCTGCGCCTGCACCGGGTGCGCAGCGCCATGGATGCGGGGCGGAGCCTGGACGATGCCCTGCGCCAACTGCGTCCGCCCCCGCACTTCAAGCAGAAGGAAGCGTTCGAGCGCCAGCTGCGTGACTGGCAGCTCGCCCGTCTCGATGAGGCGCTGGCGCACATCGCCGACATGGCCAAGCGGGCGCGGCTCAGTTCCGGCCTCGAAAGCACGCTCACAGAGAGCCTGCTGCTCGAGCTGGCAGCGCTCGCGAAGGAGAGGACGTAGCTGGAGGGGTCAGTTGGGGGGCAGACCCGCTGGTCAGCGCCGGCCTGGACGCGCAGCAGGCGCCAAGGGCCTGACCCATGCCAGCCCACCCCATGGCACCCCGGTCGCTTGACCCGGCCGGCAGTGCAGGCCTAGTAGCAAGCCACGCGAGCGAGGGAGCCGGGAATGCAAGACATCCGCTACGACGTCGTCGGCATCGGCAATGCCATCGTGGACATCATCGGCCGCTGCGACGATGCGTTCCTGGCACGGCACGGGTGCGCGAAAGGAAGCATGCAGCTCGTCGACGCGGCCGCCGTGGACAGGCTGTACAGCGCAATGGGGCCGGGCGTCGAGATCTCGGGCGGGTCGGTCGCAAACACCATGGTCGGCATCGCCTCGTTCGGCGGCAAGGCGGGCTTTATCGGCAAGACCGCCGACGACGACTTCGGCAAGATCTTCGGGCATGATATCCGCGCCGCCGGCGTCACGTTCGGCACGCCGGCCGCCAATGGCCCGGAGCCGACGGGGCGCTCGCTGATCCTGGTGACGCCGGACGGCGAGCGCACGATGAACACCTTCCTGGGCGTCAGCCCCCACCTCGGCAACGGTGAGGTCGATGCCGCCCTGATCAGCGCGGCGCGCATCGTCTACCTCGAGGGCTATCTGTTCGACCGGCCGGACGCCAAGGCAGCCTTCCGCGAGGCTGCCGCGATCGCCGCCAAGGCCGGACGGCAGGTCGCGCTCAGCCTGTCGGATTCCTTCTGCGTCGATCGCCACCGCGCCGAGTTTCTCGACCTGGTGCGCGCCTCCGTCGACATCCTGATCGCCAACGAGGCCGAGATCACCTCGCTCTACGAGACGAAATCGTTCGACGAGGCGGCGCGGCGCGCGCAGGCCGACACCAAGCTCGCGGTGCTGACGCGCTCGGCCAAAGGCAGCATCATCCTGAGCGACGGCAAGTCGGTGAGCGTGCCGGCCGCACCGGTGGCCAAGGTTATCGACACCACGGGTGCCGGCGACCTCTACGCTGCGGGATTCCTCTTCGGCATTGCCTCGGGCATGGATCTGGAGAGCGCTGGCAGACTTGGCAGCCTGGCTGCCGCCGAGATCATCAGCCATGTCGGCGCACGGCCCGAGACTGCGCTCAAGGAGCTGGCGCGGGCAAACGGATTGCTGAGCTGACGGAGCGGGGGTCGGATCCCGACAGAGCGGGCATTGCTTTCACGGCCAAGAATCATTCCGGTTCAGGTTGAACCGGAAGTCTACACGCCACGCCCGTCATCCGGGCCTGAGCGCGCGAGCGCGCAGGGGCCTGGGGACTGCAGCACAACCCCGTCCTGAGCTCGTCGAAGGACGGCTGCGAGGCACCCTTGTGGCCGCGTGGTTCGACAGGCTCACCACGGGTGAAACGGTTGTCTTTCAGCTTCAAGATCCCGGAGGGCCGCGCTTTGGCGCGGCTTCCGGGAAGGAAAAGGGGGCGGTTCCGCCTCGATCGGATGGTCTCAATCGGAAGCAGTGGAATCAAATCCGCCGCAGCGCCACGTCCTCGACCCGGTGATCGGCGCCCTTGCGCAGAATGAGGCGCGAGCGCTGCCGCGTCGGCAGGATGTTCTCCTCCAGGTTCTTCTTGTTGATCGTGCGCCAGATGTGCAGCGCCTGATTGCGCGCTTCCTCGGGCGTCAGATTCGCATAGCGATGGAAGTAGGCGGCAGGATCCCGGAACGCTGTCTGACGCAGGCGCATGAAGCGCGTGAGATACCAATCCTCGATCACGGCCGGGTCGGCGTCGATGTAGATCGAGAAGTTGAAGAAGTCGGACACGAACGGAATGGCCTCGCCGTCCTTGGGCAGCCGCGCTGGCTGCAGAACGTTGAGGCCCTCGACGATGAGTATGTCCGGACGGTCGATGACGATCGCTTGTCCAGGCACGATATCGTAGTGGAAATGCGAGTAGACCGGCGCCTCGACATTCTCCCGCCCCGACTTCACCTGATGCAGGAAGTTGAGAAGCCGCGCCGTATCGAAGCTTTCGGGAAAGCCCTTGCGATCCATGATGCCGCGCCGCAGCAGCTCCTCGTTGGGGTAGAGGAAGCCGTCGGTGGTGATGAGGTCGACGCGTGGGTGATCCGGCCAGCGCGCAAGCAACGCCCGCAAGACGCGCGCGGTCGTGCTCTTGCCGACGGCGACCGAGCCGGCGATGCCCAGGATGTAGGGAACCGTGCGGTCCCTGCGTCCAAGGAA
Source organism: Hyphomicrobiaceae bacterium (assembly GCA_008933705.1). Lineage (GTDB taxonomy): Bacteria > Pseudomonadota > Alphaproteobacteria > Rhizobiales > Hyphomicrobiaceae > AWTP1-13. Next base: position 63,526 of record WBUN01000004.1, on the reverse strand, counting down.
CCTGTTGGTCACGGCGTGCAGCTCCTGGGCGGCCGCGACGTGCAGATTGAGCAGTCGTGAGAGCGGCAGGTAGATCTGCTCCACCTCCACCATCGACAATTCCTCGATGAGACCCGACAGCTGCTCCAGGTCGCGCGGCACCAGGGTCATCGGCGTGTCGGCGCGCAGCTTCGCCCACTCCTCGCGCGGAAACACACGATAGGGCGAGAACTGGATGTTGGATCGATAGGGTATTGCCGCCTCCTCACCGAAGCGCGGATTGTCGAGAGGGTTCACTGCGGCTTGGCTTGCCGGGCCGCCTTCTCGGCAAGCCCGGAAGTGCCCATGCGGGATTCGAGCTCGGCGAGTACCTCATCAAGGGTAACGTGCCTGACCTCGAGCAGGACGAGAAGGTGGTAGACGAGGTCTGCCGCTTCGCGCGTCAAGGCACGCGCATCCGTACCGAGTGCCGCAATGACCGTCTCGGTTGCTTCCTCGCCGAGCTTTTTGGCGCATCGCTCAGCCCCGCCGTCGAGCAGTTCCTTCGTATACGACTTGCTGGCGCTATCGTTGCGGCGGGCGTGAATCATCGCCGCCAGCCGCTGCAGCACATCGTTGGTCATGGGCTTTGCGTCCTCATCCGCAGGGGCAGTACAGGGGGCAGGATGAACGGGGCCCGCTCCAACAGCCGGCGGATGGCCGTCAGGCAAGCTGAAGGAACGGACCGCTCCCGGCCGCCCAGGCGGCGGCCGGGCTGCTCACGAATTGAGCCTAGAGCGAGATCGTTCCTTATGGAAGCAGTTCGCTAGGCCAATAGCGGCTTTCTAGGAAGATGGCGAACCGACCAGGCGGGCCCTGAGATAGTCGAGCTGGTCGTAGTTGCCGTACTTGATGGTCAGCAGCCCGCTCTCGCCCGAGCCGGGCTTGATCTCGACCTTGAGGCCCAGCGCATCCGACAGGTCTTTCTCGAAGGCGCGGGTGTCGGCATCCTTCTCCAGCCTGCGCCGGGTCTCGGACTTGCCCCCAGCGTCCCGGCCGCCGCCCTGCACCAGGGCCTCCACCTCGCGGACGTTGAGCTGATGATCGACGATATGATCGGCCAGCTTTTCCGCATCCTGGCGACCGACCAGCGCGCGGGCATGGCCGGCGGTGAGCTTGCCCTCCTGCACCATGACCCGCACTGTCGGCGGCAGTTTCAGCAGTCGCAGGGTATTGGCGAGGTGGCTGCGGCTCTTGCCGATCACGTCGGCGAGCTGCTCCTGCGTGTAGCCGAAGCGCTCGATGAGATCGTTGTAGCCCGTTGCCTCCTCGATGGCGTTGAGGTCGGTGCGCTGCACGTTCTCGATGATAGCGACCTCGAGGACTTCCTGGTCGCTCAGATCGCGTACGATCACCAGCACCTGGTGCAGCCCGGCGCGCTGCGCCGCGCGCCAGCGCCGCTCGCCGGCGACGATCTCGTAGCCGCCGCGCGCCCGGTCGATGCGCGCGATGATCGGCTGAACCAGCCCCTTCTGGCGGATCGAGTCGGCGAGCTCGGCCAGCTCCTGATCGCGAAAATCCTTGCGCGGGTTGGAGGCGCTGGGGTGCAACTGGTCGATGGGCACGATGCGCTGCTCGCCCTCCGCAGGAAGGCGCGGTTGGGCCGTCGGCGATTCCCCGATGAGAGATGCAAGGCCGCGGCCCAGCCGGCCTTTCTGCATAGGTATCGCCATTCTCAAGCTCCTTTGGAGTTCAGCATGCAGGATCGGAGAGATCAGGCCGCTCTCAGGCGCTGCTCGCGCTCGATGATCTCGGTCGCCAGGCGGATGTAGGCCTGGCTGCCGGGGCATTCGTAGTCGTAAAGCAGGATCGGCTTGCCATGCGAAGGCGCCTCCGCCACGCGCACGTTGCGCGGGATCATGGTCTCGTAGACCTTGGGACCGAAGAACGCCCGCACCTCGGTTGCAACCTCCTTCGACAACTGCGTGCGCGCATCATGCATGGTGAGCACCACGCCCTGGATCTCGAGTGCGGGATTGAGCGTCGCCTTGATCTGGTCGATGGTCTCCTTGAGCTGCGAAATGCCTTCCAATGCGAAGAACTCGCACTGCACCGGCACCAGCACCGCGTGCGCCGCCACCATGGCATTGAGGGTGAGCAGGTTCAGCGACGGCGGACAGTCGATCAGCAGGTAGTTGTAGGGCACGTCCGCCGGGCGGGCGCGCTGCTCGGCGATCAAGGCCGTAACCGCATCACGCAGCCGGAAGGGCTTGTTCGCCTCGGTGACCATCTCCGATTCCAGACCGACCAGGTCGGCGTTCGCCGGCACAATGCTGAGGTTGGGAACGAGCGTCTTGACCGACGCCTTAGCGATGGACGTCTTGCCGCACAGGACGTCGAAGGTCGTGACCGGACGGGCATCCTCGGCCACGCCGACGCCGGTGGAGGCGTTGCCCTGCGGGTCGAGATCGAGGATCAGCACCTTCTGGCCGACGGCTGCCAGGGCGGTGCCGAGATTGATGGCGGTCGTGGTCTTGCCGACCCCGCCCTTCTGATTGGCTATGGCAAGGACGCGGAGTCCAGTGCCTCCGGGATGCATGCCAGTCACGGGTTCATTCCTTCGCTTTGCGTTCGAGTTGGCGGACAACGACGATGCGCCCGCTGGCGTCGGTCATGCTGGGAACCAAGTCCACGTCGAAGTCCCATGCCTTCGCAGCGGCCTCGATCTCAGCCTCGGCTTCCCGCCCCTTCAGGAATAACCCAACGGTATTGGGCGCAAATAAGGGGGCAGCGAGGCTCAAGAGCTTGTCGAGCGGAGCAAGCGCACGCGCCGAAACGACTTCTGGCGCTTGCAACCTAGACTGAGTCGTACCGTTTTCGATTCTTATCGACAGGATATCCACCGCCAACCCCGGCGATGACCCGGCCGGTGCCCCCGGGGAAATGCCCGTCTGGCGCACCACCTCGCGCAGGAAGGCGCATTTGCGGGTGTCGCTTTCGATGAGGGTGATCCGCGCCGACTTCCCTCTCCCCTGTGGGCTCCCAGCGACCAGAATCGCGACTACCAGTCCCGGGAATCCGCCACCGGAGCCCAGATCGACCCAAGTGCGCGCCTGCGGAGCCAGAGCGACGAGCTGGGCCGAGTCGGCGAAGTGGCGGTGCCAGACATCGCCGAGCGTGCTCGGCGCCACCAGGTTGACGGCCTTCTGCCACCGCTGCAACAGCTTCTCGTAGGTCGCGAGCCGATCCAGCGTTTCACGTGAAACGCCGAAGGCGGCGGCAAAGTCGTCCGGGCCTGAAATCCGCTTCACGGTTGCTTACTCGCTGGCGAAGGCCGTTGTGAGCGCCTATCCCGCCTTCCGTCCCGGCGCCTTGCGCAAATGGGCCAGCAGCAGCATCACCGCAGCCGGCGTGATACCCTCCATCCGACTTGCCTGCGCCAGCGTCGCCGGCCGGAGCATCTGCAACCTCTGGCGCACCTCGGCCGACAGGCTCGGGATCTGCGCGTAGTCGTAGTCGGCCGGGATGCGGATGCTCTCCTCCTTGCGGAAGGCGAGCACATCGGCCTCCTGCCGATCCACGTACGAGGCGTAGCGGGCATCGACCTCGAGCTGGGCCGCAATGGAGGCGTCGAGCCGGCCGATCTCGGGCCAGATGGGCCGCAGCCGGGCAAGATCGATGCCCGGAAATGCGAGAAGCTCGAAGGCGCTGCGTCGCCGGCCATCCTTGTTGATCTCGATGCCGTGCGCTGAAGCCTGATTGGGGGTCAGAGACAGGCCGTCCAGCAGACGCCGTCCCTCCCCCAACGCCTGTGATTTCGCTGCGAACGCACCGCGGCGCTCCGCCCTGACGCAGCCAAGCGCCGAGCCCAGGGGCGTCAGGCGCTGGTCGGCATTGTCGGCCCTGAGCCGCAGCCGGTATTCGGCCCGGGAGGTGAACATGCGGTAGGGCTCGGATACTCCGCGCGTCACGAGATCATCGATCATCACCCCGACATAGCCGTCGGCCCGCGACACCACGAGCTCACGGCTTCCTCCCCCGGCCTTGAGGGCCGCGTTGATGCCCGCAACGATGCCCTGGGCGCCCGCTTCCTCGTAGCCGGTCGTGCCGTTGATCTGGCCGGCCAGGAAAAGGCCCGGGAGCTTCTTGACCTCAAGGGTCGGAAGCAACTCGCGCGGATCGACGTAGTCGTACTCGATGGCATAGCCCGGCCGCTTGATCCTCGCCCGCTCCAGGCCCGGTATGGTGCGCAGGAACGCCTCCTGCACGTCGGCCGGCAGGGAGGTCGAGACGCCGTTCGGATAGACGGTGTCGTCGTCCAGGCCCTCCGGCTCAAGGAAGACCTGGTGTGAGGTGCGGCCGGCGAAGCGCACCACCTTGTCCTCGATCGAGGGGCAGTAGCGCGGCCCCACGCTCTCGATCTGGCCCGAATACATGGGCGCCTGGTGCAGGTTGCTGCGAATGATGGCGTGCGTGGTCTCGTTGGTGTGCGTGACGCCGCATCTGATCTGCGGATTCGTCACCCGCGCGGTCAGGAAGGAGAAGGGCACCGGCGGATGATCGCCGTCCTGCATCTCCAGGGAGCCCCAGTCGATGGAGGTGCTCTCCAGCCTCGCCGGCGTGCCGGTCTTGAGCCGGCCGAGACGCAACTGCAGGCCCAGCAACCTTTCCGAGAGGCCCGCCACGGGTGGCTCGCCATGGCGGCCGGCAGGGGTCCTCTCCATGCCGCGGTGGATGAGGCCGCGGAGAAACGTCCCGGTTGTAAATACGATTGATTTCGCGCAGAAGGTGCGGCCGTCGCTCGTCGCAATGCCCGCAATGCCGCCCTTCGAGACGAGCAGATCTTCGACGCTTCCCTCGATAACCTCGAGATTGGGCGCCGCCCGGATAGCGGCCTGCATGGCGGCCCGATAGAGCTTCCGGTCTGCCTGCGCCCGAGGGCCATGCACAGCCGGCCCTTTCGACCGGTTGAGCAGCCGGAACTGGATGCCCGCAGCGTCGGCGACACGGCCCATCAGCCCGTCCAGGGCATCGATCTCGCGCACCAGATGGCCCTTGCCGAGCCCACCGATGGCCGGATTGCACGACATCTCCCCGATGGTTTCGAAGCGATGCGTGATCAGTGCGGTCCGTGCGCCCATGCGGCCGGCCGCAGCCGCTGCCTCACAGCCGGCGTGGCCGCCGCCGACGACAATCACGTCAAAGGTAGCGTCAGGCATCCGAGTTCAATTGCACAAGGGGGAGAACACGGGCGGAACCTACCGGAGCGCGTCAGCGACGTCAAAAGGCGGGGCAAACCGGTCGCACTGGCCTATTCCTGCTTCCCGCCCAGCGGACTTGGCGCAAGCAAACCGGAAAGAAAGCCGACCACCGTAGTAAACACGGTGAGTATGGTGTCGGATTTCGTGATCTGCTTGGTCGCGTCGGTCGCCGTACTGAATACGCCGATGCCCAGGACCGCCGCCGATCCAACCAGCACCAATGCAAAGGCACTGATAACGATGAGCCAGATCCGGTCCCTCGTCTGGGCTTTGGGCGGTCCGAGTATCGGACCCAGGCTCCGCGCGACCACCGCTTTCTCGGTCTCGGGAAGGTCGTCGATCAGTCCGCGAAGGACGGATGCCTTCTCCTGAGCGGTTTTCGAAACAAGCTGCTTGGAAATGGCGACGGCCAGCTCATTCATTTTGAATTTCCTCCATCACTTTCTTCAATGTTCGATCCCGCCTCGTTTTCCAACGCCGGCAGGCAATGGAAATGCGGGAATATTCCGGACGCCAATTCTGAAATTGTAGCAATTGCATCTCGGCCGACAATATTCGGGGCGCCTACCCCAGCTCGCGTCAACTCGCTGCGCGCTGCCGCACCGGGGGCGTTTCACGTGAAACGCGGGCGGCGGTTCACTTGCCGATGCAGAACCTGCCGAAGATCTGGTCCAGCACGTCCTCCACGTCGATGGAGCCGGTCAGGCGACCCAAGGACTGGGCTGCCCGCCGCAGGTCCTCCGCCGCCATCTCGGCGGCCTCGAAGGCGTGGGAGGAGAATGCCTCCAGCGCCGCAGCGCAGGCCTCCAGCTGCTGCCGGTGCCGGACCTGGGTCAGCGCAGGCGCCTCGCTATCGCCGATGCGTATGCGGGCGACCTCGGCTAGGCGTTTGGTGAGCGCCTCAAGGCCGGCCCCGGTCTGCGCGGAGATCCGCAGTCCATCCTGTCGCTCCTCCGGCAGGCTGCCCGAAATCAAGTCGATCTTGTTGAGCACGGTCAGGGCGCGATCGCCCAGCTGCGCCAGCTCGGGCGGGAGGCGCCACACAGGATCGGCAGCATCGACCAGCCACAGCACCAGATCCGCCCGCTGCGCGCGATCGAGGGTCCGGCGGATGCCCTCTTTCTCCACCGGCGCCGCGGTGTCGCGGATGCCGGCGGTATCGCTGATGACGACAGGCACACCCTCAAGGTCGAGCCTCACCTCGATCACATCACGCGTCGTGCCGGCCTCCTCCGAGACGATTGCCACATCCCGGCGCGCGAGCACGTTGAGCAGGCTCGACTTGCCGGCATTGGGAGGGCCGGCCAGCACGACCTGAAAGCCTTCGCGCACAATCTCGCCGCGGTGGCCATCATCGAGGTGGGCGGCGATCACGCCTTGGAGGCTCAGCGCTTCTCTGCGGGCGTTTTCGATGGCGTCGCGCGACACGTCCGCTTCGTCCGAGAAGTCAATGGCGGCCTCCAGCAGCGCAAGCGCATCGATCAGGCGTTTCCGCCACCCCCCGTACAGCCGGGCCAGCTCTCCGTCCGCCTGCCGCAGAGCCTGCCGCCGCTGCGCCGCCGTTTCGGCATCGATCAGATCCGCAAGTCCCTCGACGCCTGTAAGGTCCAGCTTGCCGTTCTCGAATGCCCGTCGAGCGAACTCGCCCGGCTCGGCCAGGCGGCACCCTCCGATCGTTCCAATGGCATGAAGAACACCCTGCACGACAGCGCGGCCGCCGTGGACATGCAGCTCCGCCATATCCTGCCCGGTTTCGCTCTGCGGGCCGGGAAACCAGAGCACGAGGCCCTGGTCCAAGAGCTCGGCGGTCGTGGGGTGTCTGATCGAGCGCAATCCGGCAACGCGCGGCTTGGGCCGCGGCGCCGCCATGCGATCGAGGACATCGCCGGCCGCCGCTCCCGCCACGCGAATGACGGCCACACCGGCACGGCCGTGTCCACTTGAAAGCGCGTAGATCGTCGCCTGCTGCGCCATTCTCGAACCCGATTGCTCTGCTAGCGTTTGTCTGTCGCTGGGGCTGGCCGTCGGCTATGGTCCACCCAAGCCTGTCAAGGAACATACGAAGACATGGGCGAGAACCGGCTCGGGCAAGAAACCAGCCCCTATCTCCTGCAGCACAAGGACAACCCTGTCCACTGGTGGGCATGGGGGCCTGAGGCGCTGGCGGAAGCCAAGGCGACCGGTAAGCCGATCCTGCTCTCGGTCGGCTATGCGGCCTGCCACTGGTGCCACGTCATGGCACACGAGAGCTTCGAGGACCCAGTCATTGCGGGCGTCATGAACGAGCTGTTCGTGAACATCAAGGTCGATCGGGAGGAGCGGCCCGACATCGACGCGATCTACATGCGCGCCCTGCACAGCCTCGGCGAGCACGGCGGATGGCCGCTCACCATGTTCCTCGACAGCGAAGCGCGACCGTTCTGGGGCGGCACCTATTTTCCGCCGACGCCACGCTTCGGCCGCCCCGGGTTCACGAATGTGCTGCGCGAGGTCTCGCGCGTGTACCGGGAAGAGCCCGACAAGGTGCGCCACAACACTGGGTTGTTGATCGACGCGCTGAATGCGCGTGAAACCGGGTCCGGCACGCCGGCGATCCGGGATGATGTCCTCGCCGATCTCACCGGACGGATGCCCAACGCGGTCGACCCGCGCTACGGCGGCCTGCAGGGCGCCCCGAAGTTCCCTCAATGGAATTTCTTCTGGCTGTTGTGGCGTGGCGCCATCCGCTACGGCAGCGGGCCCGCACGGCACGCGGTGGAGAACACGCTCACTCATATCTGCCAGGGCGGCATCTACGATCACCTCGGCGGCGGCTTCGCGCGCTACTCGGTGGACGATCGCTGGCTCGTCCCGCATTTCGAGAAGATGCTCTACGACAACGCGCTGCTGGTGGACCTGATGTGCGAGGCCTACCGCGAGACCGGCAACGAGCTGTACGCGCGCCGGGTCGATGAGACGGCCGCCTGGCTCCTGCGCGAGATGGTCGCCGATGGGGGCGGCTTTGCCGCGTCTCTCGATGCCGATTCCGAAGGCGAGGAAGGCAAGTTCTACGTCTGGTCCAAGCGGGAGATTGCCGACGTCTTGGGAGATGCGGATGCCGAAGCCTTCTGCGAGACCTACGACGTCAGCGAAGGCGGCAACTGGGAAGGCCGCAACATCCTCAACCGGCTTCGCAACCCCATCCTGCGCTCTCCGAGCGACGAGAAGGCCCTCGCGCATATGCGCCTGAAACTGCTGGCGCGGCGCGGCTCGCGCGTGCGCCCGGGCTGGGACGACAAGGTGCTGGCCGACTGGAACGGGATGATGATTGCGGCGCTGACCCACGCTGCCCGCGTGTTCGATCGCCGCGAATGGATTGCCGCTGCCGCGACGGCCTTCGATTTCATCTTGAAGAATATGGAGAGCGGCGGGCGCCTTGCACACTCGTGGCGCCAGGGTCGAAGGAAAGCATCGGGCACGGCCAGTGACTACGCCAACATGATCTGGGCAGCCTTGCGCCTGCTCGAAGCAACCGACGAGCCCGCCTTCCTCACCGCCGCCGAGCGCTGGTGCAGCGTGCTCGACCGGCACTATTGGATCGCCGAGGGTGGCGGCTATGCCTTCACGGCCGACGATACGCCGAATGTCATCGTGCGCATGAACGCTGCCCACGACGATGCCACGCCAAACGCCAACGCCGTCATGATCTCGAACCTGGTGGCGCTGCATTTGCTCACCGGCAAGCAGGCCTATCTTGAGCGGGCCGGCACCATTCCTCAGGCCTTCGCCGCCGATCTTGCCAAGAACGCGCTCGGCCATTGCGGTCTGCTTGCCGGATGCTTCGATCTCATCGCACCTCAGCACATCGTCGTCATCAAGACGGCTGATGAAAGGGAATCTGCGAGGCTGGCGCGCGCGATGCTGCGCCTGTCGCTCCCCGGCGCCATACAGCAGGTCGTCGGCGACAACCGGTTGCTCGTGAGCCCGGCACTCGCGGGCAAGTCGGCGGTGGGCGGAAAACCAACCGCCTATGCCTGCATCGGTCCGCAATGCTCGCTGCCGGTGACGGAACCCGATGCGTTGATCGAACTGCTGAAGCGGCAGCGGGCGGCGGCTTCAGCCTGACCAGGACTGCTTCGAGCCTTCAATATGCCACGAGAGGCAGACACGCTGCCTGCCGCGGGAATGAGAGCAGGGGGAGATCATGATGAAGTACGTTCTCGCGCTCGCCGGCGGCATCTGCGTCCTTGCTCAGCCGGCGCAAGCTGCGAGCCCGCAGGTCGAAACGGCGATCCAAGCGCTTTCGAAGATGGAGGCGGACCCGGTGAAGTTCCGGGCGTTCTGCACCATCGTCAAGGAGCTGGCCGCCGTGGAGGAACAGAACTTGGCCAAGGCGGAAGCGCTCGACAAGCAGCTCGATGAACTGCTGAGGACCATGGGCCAAGACGTCTTCAATGCCTGGGATCTGGGCGCGGATCTCGATCCGCGATCGGAGGACGGCATGGCCTTCGATGCTGCCGTCGAGGCCCTCGAAGACAAGTGCGGAGAGTAGTCCGCGGGCGCTGCCGTCAGTCTTTCTCCAGAAAGGCTTCACTTTGGCTTTGCGGTCGCCCCGCCGGTCACGCTTCAAGATCCCGGATATTTCGCTGGCACGAAATTCCGGGAAGGCAGAAGGAGAGGGGTGCGATTCCATCCCGATCGGAGGATTTCTAGTCGAATAGTGCGACGAAGACCCTCACGTCACGCTGCACCTGCTGCCTTTCGCTCAGTCTTGATCAGCTCAGCCAGGCCTTGCCGCTGTCGTCCCTCGGCGTCGAAATTCTCCGGCGCGAGCCATTGCCGGTACGCGCGCTTGAGCGCCGGCCACTCGCCGTCGATGATGGAGAACCAGGCGGTATCCCGGTTGCGCCCTTTGGTGACGACCGCCTGCCGAAAGATCCCTTCGTATTGGAAGCCGAGCCGCAGCGCCGCGGCGCGCGAGGGTGCATTCAGCGCATCGCATTTCCACTCGTAGCGGCGGTAGCCGAGCTCGTCGAGCGCCCGCGCCATCATAAGGAACATCGCCTCGGTCGCCGCAGGTCTTCTCTGCAGCAGCGGCGAATAGTTGAGATGGCCGACCTCGATCACACCGTTGGCGCCGTCGATGCGCATGTAGGCCGCAACGCCCACAGCCTTTCCCGTGCTCAGGTCGACAATGGCATGGAACAGCGGATCATCACCGGAGGCGAAGTCCTTCAGCCAGGCGCAGTAGGCGTCGAAGGTGTGAAAAGGACCGACCGGAAGGTAGGTCCAATTGCGCCCCTCACGGTCGAGACGATTGGCATCGAAAAGCTCGCGTGCATGGCGAGCCGCATCGAGCAGCTCAAGACGGCAGAACCGGCCTTGCATAGGCGTCCTCGGCGGCGCCGGCCTGGGACACCACCCTGCGAGCGGACGCCCGATGCTCTGCCCGAGATCATTGACGACGACTTCAGTCATGGAGAGCCTCGACTCAGGATGGCCAAAGCAGCCTGATCCAAGTCTCCAGATATGCCCTGGCGGCGCTCTCCGAGTCTGCGCGAGGCTGTGTGCTCAAACGGAATTTCACGAACTTGTGGCGCCACGACGACAGACACACGAAGGTATCGTTCCTGGCTGGGTCCTTGGTCGTGACATCGAACATCGCACACGACACACGCGCTTTCCCGCGTGGGTCGCGGACCAGAAACTCTCGCTTCAGCTCGACCCTGCTGTACTTGGCGGAGCGCCGTACGTCGCCCTTGGCTTCCTCAAGCTCGCCCCTGATCGCGTCCGACTGCACGTCGTCCGGCAAGGACGTCTTCTGCCTGTCGTAGATGTAGATATTGGTCGTCCAGTCCGGCCGCACGTACTCGGCCCCATATCCCAGGCCGCGCTGCGTCTTCTCGAAATCGTGCACCTTCCCGCGCCGGGAGCCTGCGATCTCTTGAGGCAGATCGAGCCCGTAGAATTGCACGGGCTCGCTGGCTGCAGCGGAAGATGCCCAGACCAGCAGCCCGCACATGGCCACGCGCGCACGCCACGAGCTCTTCATCGCATCCCCCTTTCCTGCGTGCCGGAGGAGAGCCGCACGTCACGTATTCATCGACTGGAAGAACTCGCCGTTCGTCTTGGTCGAGCGCAGCTTGTCGATCAGGAACTCGATGGCATCGATCGTGCCCATCGGGTTGAGGATGCGGCGCAGGACGTACATCTTCTTGAGCTGGTCCTTGGGGACGAGCAGCTCCTCTTTGCGCGTGCCGGAGCGCGCAATGTCGATCGCCGGGAAGACGCGCTTGTCGGACGCCTTCCGGTCGAGCACGATTTCCGAGTTGCCCGTACCCTTGAACTCTTCGAAGATCACCTCGTCCATGCGCGAGCCGGTGTCGATCAGCGCGGTGGCGATGATGGTGAGCGAGCCGCCTTCCTCGATGTTGCGCGCCGCGCCGAAGAACCGCTTCGGCCGCTGCAGCGCGTTTGAGTCGACGCCGCCCGTCAGCACCTTGCCCGATGAGGGCACGACGGTGTTGTAGGCTCGGCCGAGGCGCGTAATGGAGTCGAGCAGGATCACGACGTCGCGCTTGTGCTCGACGAGGCGCTTGGCCTTCTCGATCACCATCTCAGAGACCTGCACATGCCGCGACGGCGGCTCGTCGAAGGTGGAGGAGATCACTTCGCCCTTCACCGAGCGCTGCATGTCCGTCACCTCTTCGGGCCGCTCGTCGATCAGCAGCACGATGAGGTAGCACTCGGGATGGTTGGACGTGATGGAGTGGGCGATGTTTTGCAGCAGCACCGTCTTGCCGGTGCGGGGCTGGGCGACGATGAGCGCGCGCTGGCCCTTGCCGAGCGGAGCGACGATGTCGATGACGCGCGGCGAGAGATCCTTGATGGTCGGATCCTCGATCTCCATCTTCAGCCACTTCGTGGGGTAGAGCGGCGTCAGGTTATCGAAGTGGACCTTGTGGCGCTGCTTGTCGGGATCCTCGAAGTTGATCCGGTTGACCTTGAGCAGCGCGAAATACCGCTCGCCTTCCTTGGGGCTGCGGATCTGGCCTTCGACCGTATCCCCGGTGCGCAGCGCAAACCGCCGGATCTGCGAGGGCGAAACGTAGATGTCGTCCGGCCCGGGGAGGTAGTTGGCATCGGGGGAGCGCAGGAAGCCGAAGCCGTCCTGCAGCACCTCGACCACGCCGGTGCCGATGATGTCGGTCTCCTTGGCGGCAAGCTGCTTCAGGATGGCGAACATCAGCTCCTGCTTGCGCATGGCGCTGGCATTCTCGACGCCGACCTCTTCGGCGAAGCTCAGGAGCTCCGTCGGCGACTTGATCTTCAGGTCTTGGAGTTTCATCTCCTTGACAATGTCTTGCATAAGAAACTCTCTGGGAGAGGCTGCGCGACTTCACGGGTAGGAGGCTGAATTGCGCGGAGCCGAAAAACAGGGGGAGGGGTGCGCCATGACGGCGTTCTGGAATTCGTCGCAGCATAGAAGACGCGGTCGCGGCTCCTGATGCCCACACCGGCCCGCATGCGGTCGGGTGCCGACGAATCGCTTAATAGCAGATTTCATTCTCAAAAAAAAGTGCAAGTAGCGCAGCAATTGCAGAGACTTGCTGGCGCATGCCCAAGCGACGTCAGGGCGTCAGAACGGCTTGACCACGACGAGAACGACGATGCCGATCATGGCCAGCGTCGGCACTTCGTTCATCGCCCGATAGAATCCGGGGCTGCGCCCGTTCCGGTCCGCCAAGAAGTCCTTGCGCCAATACCCCAGCGCGTGGTGGAAGCCGGTCAGAACGATGACGAACGCGAATTTGGCGATCAGCCAGCGGTCGTAGAGCATGCCCTGCTGCCAAGCCAGCAGGGGCCCCGTGACCCAGACCACGACCATGGCCGGGTTCATGATGTAGCGCAGCAGCCGATGCTCCATCACCTTGAACGTCTCCGACTGCTTGGAGCCGACCTCGGCTTCGCAGTGATAGACGAAGAGCCGAGGCAGATAGAGCAGACCCGCCATCCATGAGATGACGGCAATAATGTGCAGCGCCTTGAGCCACAGCAGCATCGCTACCTATGGCTCCCCCGCACCAGGTCGACGAGCCGGCCCACATTCTCGGGCGGCGTCTCCGGCACGATGCCGTGGCCAAGATTGAAAATGAACGGATTGCCGGCAAGCGCGGCTTTGATCTCGGCAACCCTCCGCTCGAGAGCATGCCCGCCCGTGACCAGCAACAGGGGATCGAGGTTGCCCTGCACGACGGTCTTTCCCGAGAGCTGGCTGGAAATGAAGGCAAGCGGCATGGCCGTGTCGCAGCTCACACCGTCCACGCCCGTTTCCATTGCGTACGCCGGCGCCAGCACACCTGCACCGCGTGGAAAGCCGATCACCGGCACCCTGGGATGCTCTGCCTTGAGGGCGGCGACCAGCCTCTTGGTCGGAGCAACCACCCAGCGGCGGAACTGGTCGTCTGGCAGGCTTCCAGCCCAACTGTCAAAGATCTGCAGAGCATCGGCGCCGGCCTTCACCTGCCCTGAGAGATATTCGATCGAGACATCGACCAGAATGTCGATAAGCCTCTGGAATCCTTCTGGATCGGAATAAGCCCATTGCCGCGCATCGGATTGGTCGGAAGAGCCTTGCCCGCCGACCATGTAGGTCGCCACTGTCCAGGGCGCGCCGCAAAATCCGATGAGGGCTGTGTCATGGGGGAGCTCTTGGCGAAGGCGCGAAACCGTTTCGTGAACCAGCGCGAACTTGGGCCGAGTCGCGTCCTCGTTCAAGCGCGCGAGATCTCTCTGTGAGCGCAGCGGATCGAGCCGGGGGCCCTCGCCTTCGGCGAACTGCACGCGCTGGCCCAGGGCATCGGGAACGACGAGAATATCCGAGAACAGAATGGCGGCGTCGAAGCCATAGCGGCGGACCGGCTGCAGCGTGACCTCGGCGGCAAGCGCGGGGTTGTAGCAGAGGTCAAGAAAGCTTCCGGCCTTCGCACGAACGGCACGATATTCCGGCAAATAGCGCCCTGCCTGCCGCATCAGCCAGACAGGAGGAGGCATCAGCGCCTTGCCGTGGAAGGGTTCGAGGAAGCGCCTAGGTGCGGCAGGCGAAACCATCGCGGAGGTCCAATTCAAGAATCCAACCTCTGAACGTTGTTGTTATGATTGTTTGGAGCATGGATAGCGGGAATTCCTGGCAAGCACCATGATACGCACAGGTTAGCCCGGATCACGAAGCACAGGCCCAAGACTTGGTGCAGCCTGGGGGTGTCGGCACCCAAGCTGGTCTAACCGGCTGCAACGGCCGAGAGAATTTGCTGCTGCAGGCGGGGCGCGCATCTCCATAACCTGTTGACACATGTTCAGCAGAATGGGCACATCGTCTCTATCGGTGTGGCACGGCCTCCAGGCTCGGTTTCCTGTCCCGGCGGGGATGTCTGTGGACCACTTTGCTGGTTGCCGCACAAGCCGGATCGGTCCAACGGCGCTTCGGCTTGGCAGGTCTCGAGAACTCTGATCTTTTCAACAGATGCCGAACCGGTTGCCAAGTTACTTCCATCTGCACCTGATCTCGGATGCGACCGGCGAGACCTTGACGACCATGGCCAAGGCGGCCGCGGTGCAATATTCCCAGGTCCGCCCCATTGAGCACGTCCACCCACTCGTGCGCACGCTCAAGCAGCTCGAGCGCGTCCTGAAGGAGGTGGAGGAGGCGCCCGGAATTGTACTCTACACGGTGGTCAAGAAGGAGCTGATCGAAGAGATCGAGCGCCGTTGCCGTGCCCTGAAAGTGCCGTCTCTGCACGTGCTCGAGCCGATCATGAAGGTCTTCGAATCGTACCTTGGCGCGCCGCAGACCCCCGTCATTGCGGGCCAGCACATCGTCGATGCGGATTACTTCCGCCGCATCGACGCGCTCAATTTCTCCATGGCACACGATGATGGTCGGCTGCCTCAGGATCTCAGCGCAGCGGACATCATCATTCTTGGCATCTCGCGGACGTCCAAGACGCCGACCAGCATCTATCTGGCCCAGCGCGGGTTCAAGACGGCCAATCTGCCTTTGGTTCCCGGCATCGAGCTGCCTGAAGCGCTCACCAAGCCGCATACGGCTTTCGTTGTCGGCCTGGTGGCGAGCCCCGAGCGCATCGCCGAGATTCGACGCAATCGCGTGCGTCTCTTGTCCGATCGCAATCTCGACGACTACGTCGATCGCAGCCAGATCGCCAACGAGATCGCCTATTCCCGGCGGCTGTGCGCACGCCACGGATGGCCGGTGATCGACGTTACGCGCCGGTCCATCGAGGAAACCGCAGCGGCCATCATCCGCTTGTTGCATGATCGTCAGGACAGCCTGGTTGAAGGGCAGGAGACCGGGGATGGTTGAAGCGCCACCGCTCGTGCTGGCATCGACCAGCCCGTTTCGGCGGCGGATGCTCGAGGCGGCCGGCCTTTCCTTCGAGGTTTTGTCGCCCGACGTCGACGAGGCGTCCTTCAAGCGCGGGTGCTGCTCTTCTGGTGCAGCACCGGGTGCGATTGCCGAGGCTCTGGCGTGTGCCAAGGCCGAAGCCGTCAGCAGAAGAATGCCCGGCACTCTCGTCATTGGCGCCGATCAGGTATTGGCGCTGGGAGACGAGCTGTTCGACAAGCCGGCTGACTTGGCGATCGCACGCGAGCAGCTCCTGCGTCTGCGCGGCCGGGCGCACCAGCTTCACACCGCAGCAGCGTTGTCATTGGATGGTCGCATCGTCTGGAGCCATGTCGAGTCGGCAACGCTCGTCATGCGGAGCTTCAGCAACGAGCTCCTGGAGGGCTATCTCGCTGCCATGGGCAGCCGGCTCTGCCAGATTGTCGGCGGCTATGAGATCGAGGGGCGCGGGATTCAGTTGTTTGAAAGGGTGGACGGAGACCATTTCACGGTGATCGGTCTGCCGCTCTTGGCGCTTCTGGCCGAGCTGAGGAACCGCGGGGTGCTGGAAACATGACACGCGCATGTGTGATCGGGTGGCCCGTCACCCATTCGCGGTCGCCTCTCATTCACGGCTATTGGCTGAAGAAGTACGGCATCGAGGGCGCGTACGAGAAAGTGCCCGTAAAGCCGGACGAGGTGGTTGGGTTTCTCCGGTCCTTGCGCGATCACGGCTTTGCGGGCTGCAACGTGACGCTTCCCTACAAGGAGACGGCCTACGCCGTCGCGACGCGGAAGGAGGCGGCGGCGCGTGCGGTCGGCGCCGCCAATACGCTCTGGTACGAGGGGGATGATCTGGTCGCCGACAATACTGATGCCGAAGGCTTCATGAACCATCTGCGGGCGTCTGCCACGCGGCTGTTCTTGCGAAACAGCGCGGTATCGATCCTCGGCGCCGGCGGAGCAGCACGGGCGATCGCCTACAGCTTTCTGCAAGCGGGAGTCGAGGAGGTGCGCGTTTTCAATCGTACCCGCGACCGTGCAGACCAGCTAGTGCATCATTTCGGCTCGCGGGTGAAGCCGTTCGACTGGAACGAGCGGGCATCGAGGTCGCGTGACGTCAGCGTGCTCGTCAACGCGACGACGCTCGGAATGAACGGCGCTGAGTGGCTCGACATGGATGTGTCGACGCTGCGCAAGGACTGCGTCGTCGCCGACATCGTCTATGTGCCCTTGGAGACGCCGCTGCTCATGGCCGCCCGTGCCCGAGGTCTTACCGCCGTGGACGGTCTCGGCATGCTGATGCACCAGGCGGTGCCGGGTTTTGAGAGATGGTTCGGCGTACGGCCCGAGGTCACCGATGAGCTGCGTACGCTGCTGGTAGCCGATATCGAGGGCGCCTCCCCATGCTGATCATTGGCCTCACGGGGTCTATCGGCATGGGCAAGTCGACGGTCGCCGCGCGTCTCAAGGATCTCGGGATCGGCGTCTTCGATGCCGATGCCGAGGTGCACAGGCTCTACGAGGGCGCTGCGGTTGCACCGATAGAAGAGGCATTCCCAGGCACTACCGCCGGCGGCAAGGTCGACCGGCAGAAGCTGGCCAGAGTGTTGATGGGGAACGCGCAGGGGTTCGCGCGGCTGGAAGCCATCGTCCATCCCCTGGTCTTTGCGGCCGAGCGCGCGTTCCTCGGTTCCGAGGCAGCGCGCGGCGCCGAGATGGCTGTGCTTGAGATTCCTCTCCTTCTCGAGACCGGCGGAGAGAAGCGCGTCGATGTCGTCATCGTGGTCAGTGCGTCGCCGGAAGCTCAGCGCACCCGCGTCAGTGCGCGCCCGGGCATGACGTCCGAGAAGCTTGAACAGATCATGGCGCGCCAGATGCCCGACGCTGAGAAGAGGGCCCGTGCCGATTTCGTTGTGGACACCGGCGGCACCATTGCCGACAGCATGGCTCAGGTCGATAAGATCATCGAATCACTAAGGGGCCGGAAAGGCTCCGCCTACGCGACGTTCTGGGCGTAGCGTGCTCGCGTATTCATTCCACAAGGTGCGATATCGATGCTGCGCGAGATCGTTCTCGACACTGAAACGACCGGCCTCGATCACAGCCGCGGCGACAGGTTGATCGAGCTCGGCTGCATCGAAATCGTCAATCGCATTCCGACGGGGCGCGAGTTTCATCGCTATCTCAATCCGGAGCGGGACATTCATCCGGATGCCGTTGCCGTGCACGGCCTGACGCTGGAGTTCCTCAAGGACAAGCCCGTGTTTGGCGATATCGCCGACGAATTCCTGATGTTCATCGGCGAATCCCAGCTCGTCATCCACAACGCCAGCTTCGACATAGGTTTTCTCAATGCTGAGCTGGCCCGCATCCCAAGACCGCTGCTGCGGGCGGATCGCGTCGTCGACACGCTGGCTCTGGCGCGCCGCCGGCATCCGGCCGGACCGAACACCCTGGATGCACTCTGCAAGCGCTACGGCATCGACAATTCGGAGCGGTCCAAGCACGGCGCGCTTATCGACTCGCTCCTGCTGGCAGGCGTCTATGTCGAGCTGCTGGGCGAACGACAGGCAACACTGGGGCTAGGCGGCCAGACTGCCAGGGACGAGCCGACAAGGACGCGTGCCTCGGCCGCGAGACAGCGCCCGTCGCCATTGCCTGCGCGGCTTACCGCGGAGGCGGAGCAGGCTCACCGGGACTTCGTGAAGACACTGGGTCCGAACGCGCTGTGGTTGCGTTTCACGGCTGAAAGCGCGGGCACGTCCGGCGAGCCTAGTTGACCGGCGGCTGAGCCGGCTGCCCGCCCTTCTCCTGCTGGCGCTTCACATAGAGTCCTGCAAAGTCGATGGGATCGAGCAGCAGCGGCGGGAAACCGCCTTCGCGGGTCAGATCGGCCACAAGACGGCGCAGGAACGGAAACAGCAGCGCAGGGCAGTTGATCAGCAGGAACGGCTCGAGAGCCTGATCGGGCATGTTCTCGATCTGGAAAAGACCCGCGTAGGCGAGCTCCATGTCGTAGATGACGCCGGCCTTGTTGGCGGCCTCGGCCTTGAACAGTATCGCGCTCTCGAACACGTTGTCGGCAACCTTCGTAGCGTTCACATTGAATTCTACGCGGAGATTGGGCTTGTCGCCCGGACCGCCGAGCATCTTGTGAACGTTCGGATTCTCGAAAGAGAGATCCTTGATGTATTGGCCCAGGACACGCGCCTGAATCTGGACTTGTTGGCTGCCGGCCGGCGGAGCGCCGACGTTGCCGTTGCCGCTGTCCTTGGAGTCCACCATCGATCGATCCTCTTCTCGGCTTTGCGGCTTGTGCCGGCAGGTGCTCTACGAGCCGGTGGCTAGCACGGGCATACGGCCGCTCGCAACACGGCTTGCGGCCGCAGCGGAGCCCGCTACTTGCGCGTGACTCCCTTGTTCTGGCCCGGGCCGGTGGTCTTCTCGTCGAGCCGCTTGAACTCGCCTTCGATTATCGGCCCGGAGCCTGCGCCAGGGCTCCGATTGCGGCCGGACATCCCGTCATCCCCTCGGAATCTTCCGGCCTCGAGGCCCGACCGGGTTGCAATTGCCGTGATGCTCCAGCGGGCGACAAAGCGCCTGACCGGACCAATCAGCAGCAGCAGGCCGATGGTGTCTGCGATCAGCCCCGGCGAGAACAGCAGTCCCCCGGCGAGCACAAGAAACGCCCCGTCGATCACGGGGGCAACCGGGGGCTGCCCCTCGTTCACGGCCTTGAGCATCCCGCTCAGCATGGCGAACCGCTGCTGAGCAAGGACCATGATGCCGAGCGCGCCTGTGGCTACGACAACCGCCAGGGTAGCCCAGAATCCGATTAGCTGTCCGGCCTTGATCAGCACTGCGATCTCTACAAGGGGCAGTGCGATCAGAACCAAGCCTATCCCAAGACGTGCCATCCGGCGTCCTTTATCTCAGTCCCGGCAGCTAGCATAAACAAAGCCTTGCGGGTTGGCTTGCGCTCGCCAATGTCCTAAGATTTGCGCTGCAGCGGCGGCGAACCTGATGCCACTTGCGAACCAGACCGCTGCTGGGGCTGGTTCTGGCCCGCGCGGCAACCTACATGAAGCGCGTAGAGGCACTGGCGTGAAAGCACGGCGATGGATGGCAGAATCGACTTAACAACGCTACTGTTCCTCGTATTGGCAGTCGTCATCTTCCTGAAGCTGCGCAGCGTGCTGGGCCGTCGCACTGGCCATGAGCAGGCGCGTTACGAGCGCTACAAGGCCCAGCAGGAGGCCAGCCAGCGCAATGGCAAGATGGTTGGGCAGGACAAGGTCGTAACGCTGCCACGCCGGGAGCGCGAAGATTTGGAGATGCGGCCGGCCGAGCAGGAGGTGCGGACCGACGTCGAGGAGCGGGCAAGAGGCATTGCCGCCGGAAACAGCGGTCTTGCGGCCGGGCTTGTCGAGATCATCCGGGCCGACCGGAGCTTTGAGCCCGAGGAATTCCTGAAAGGTGCTCGGGCGGCGTACGAGATCATCGTGACGGCCTTTGCCGAGGGTAATCGCAAGACGCTCAAGGATTTGCTCAGCCGTGAGGTCTACGACGGCTTCGCCGGCGCCATCAGCGAGCGTGAGAGCCGCAGCGACCAGATCGATCAGAGCTTCGTCGGCATCAAGTCTGCGGACATCGTCGAAGCGGAGCTGAAGGGCGGCGTTGCCCAGATCACGATCAAGTTTGTCAGCGAGCTGATCTCGGCAACGCGCGACAGAGCGGGCGAGGTGATTGCCGGCGATCCCAAGCGGATCAAGGAGGTCACGGACATCTGGACATTTGCCCGCGAGGTCGCCTCGCGCAACCCGAATTGGAGACTGATCGCCACGCAGGCTGCAAACTAGGGGGACAGCCTGGCAAACGGGGGAAGGCGCTTTGGCATCGAGCGTAGTTGTGCGGTGCGCCATCGTTGTGTCGGCAGCCGCTCTTGTTGGCGGCATGATTGCCGCCGGCGCTGAGGCCAGTTCGCAGCCCAAGCGGCTGGAGAAAGGCAGGATGAGCGCCGCGATTGTCTACAAGCCATTGACGTTTGCTGAGCTGCCGGCGTGGAACGAGGACGATCACGCCGCCGCGTTCAAGGCATTTCGAAAATCCTGCGAGCGCGTGCTGGCAAGTGCACGCGAGCGAACGGCGTCCGATAAGGTGCCTCCACCGCCCGCTGCCCTGGTTCGCGCATGCACCGCGGCCGGCCAGCTTCCTGCACACGCCAGCAAGGATGCTGCCAAGACGTTTTTCGAGGAGAACTTCACGCCCAATGCCCTCTCGCACAAAGGTCCCAAGGGGCTGTTCACGGGCTACTACGAGCCGTTGATCCACGGTTCGCGCACCCCGCAGGGGCAATTCAAGACGCCGGTCTACAGGCGCCCGCCGGATCTGGTTAACCTGGTTGACGAGACGCAGCGTGGCACGGTGGGCGCGAGCCTTACCCATGCACGCAAGACGGACAAGGGCGTCGAGCCGTTCTTCACGCGGGCCCAAATCGAGCAGGGGGCGCTGAAGGGCAAGAATCTCGAGTTGCTCTATTTTGCCGACCCCGTCGACGTGTTCTTCATGCAGATCCAAGGCTCGGGCCGCGTCAAGCTCACCGACGGCACGGTCATCCGCGTCCACTACGACGGAAAGAACGGCCACCCTTACACATCGATCGGCCGCTACTTGATCGAGAAGGGGTTGCTGGCCGCCGACAAGGTGTCGATGGGTGCGCTGGCGAAGTGGCTCAAAGCCGATCCCGAGCGTGCGAAGAAGGTGATGTGGCAGAATGCATCGTACGTGTTCTTCCGCGAGCTGAAGGGCACGGAAGCCACGGGTCCCCTGGGGGCCATGAATGCGGTGCTGACGCCGGGCCGCAGCCTAGCGGTCGATCCCAGCCATCATACGCTCGGCATTCCGATCTATCTCAGCGCCGCCGGCATGACGCACGTCAATAGGGCGGGCGGGGCTTTCAATCGCCTGATGATCGCGCAAGACGTAGGCTCTGCCATCAAGGGCCCGGAGCGCGGCGACATATATTTCGGCTCCGGCGATGCTGCCGGGCGTTTGGCGGGTGTCACCAAGCATGCCGGGCAGTTCTTTGTGCTGCTGCCGAACGAGGCACCGTTGCGTGCGCAGGCCGCACAGACCAAGGTGACGCCGAAGAAGACGCCGCAATGAGTCGAAGCGGTCGGCAGTCCCCGGGCGGCAGCAGGGCCGTCACGCCTGAGGAGGTCGAGCTCTGGGATCATGCAACACGCGCGCTCAAGCCCATCAAGGCGAAGCAGCGCGTGGGTGCGGCCGCGAGCGCCGATCAGCCGGCGGCCAGAGCCCCAGCGGCAGCCGCATCCAGGAAGGCTGTAGCGCCCGTCGATCTCAAGCAGGCTCCACTCGCATCGCCGCGCACCAAGGTGAGCAAGTCACCGCCGTTGGCGGAATTCGACCGCCGTGCGGTGCGCCGGATCACTGCCGGCAAGGCCGAGATCGAAGCCCGCATCGATCTGCATGGTGACCGCCAGAAGGAGGCACGAGCACGCCTCCGCGCCTTTCTGCTCGACAATCACGCGAAGGGCCGCAGGACCGTGCTGGTGATCACCGGCAAGGGCGAAGAGCAGGAGCGCGGCGATCATCTCGGCGATGCTCTGGGTCAGTCGCGCCGGGGTGTCCTGCGACGCAGTGTGCCCCTTTGGCTGGAGGAGCCCGATATGAGGGCCATCGTGGTCAGCTACACGGCGGCCGGCATTCGCCACGGGGGTGAAGGTGCGCTGTACATTCAGTTGCGCCGGTCGCGCGACTGACGACCGCCTTCGTGCCCCATCGTGTTGGCAGGGTCGCCCTCGCTCAGCGGCCGCGCCGCGAACCGCCCGAGCGAGCGAACGCGATCGTACATGACGATTGCACCGGCCATCGCGACATTGATGCAGAAGCTCGTCGGTATCTTCACCACATGGTCGCAGCGGGCGATGAGGGCCGCCGACAGTGATCCACGCTCGGGGCCCAGGACATAGGCCGCTCGCAGCGGATGCCGGAAGCTCGGCAGGTCGATGGCCTCATCGAGGAGCTCCACACCGACCAGCCTGCAGCCGTCGGGCAGCGCAAGCTCCTCGACGCTGGCCCAATTGTAGTGGGGCACGTGCTGCCTGCTCTTGGATGTGTCGGCGAAGGCCTCGAGCGCTTGATAGCTCGCCCCTACCGTGAACGTGAAGCTGGCGCCGAAACCGTGCGCCGAACGCATGAGGTTGCCGAGGTTGAGGCTTTTCGAGATCCGCTCGGCGCCGATCGCGAAATAGCCCCGCCCGGCCGACGGCATTGCTGGCTGGCGCATGGGTCGCATCACTCCTGCATGACGTCTAGGCCCAGGCTCGGGGTCCGACAAGTCCCGGCATTGCCTGCCGATTTTCTCGAATGTCCACTTTCCCCGGACGGCTGTTTCCGCTAATAGCCGAAGGAATGGCCGTGGACGAACCATGGCTGCCCCACCGACTAGGGAGATCTCGGACCATGCGATTTGGAACTTTGCTGGTTGTCGCTGCTGCCGTGGCTATCGGCGCTGGCGGCGTCCAGGCGCAGCAAGCCAAGCAGTTGTCGATCGCCACCGGCGGCACAGGCGGCGTCTACTATCCCCTCGGCGGCGGCTTCGGCAACATCCTCGGCAAGGAGATTCCGGGCGTCACCGCAACCGCGCAGGTCACCGGCGGCTCGGTCGCCAATCTTCAGCTGATAGCGTCCGGAAAGGCCGATATCGCGTTCTCGCAGGTCGATGCGGCCTGGGACGCCATCAACGGCAAGGACAAGTTTCCCGCCAAGCTCCCGATCAGGGCGCTGGCCGTCATGTATCCCAACCACATGCACGTGGTGACGGTCGAAGGCACCGGCATCACCAAGGTGGAGGATATGAAGGGCAAGCGCATCTCCACCGGCTCTCCCGGCAGCGCGACCGAAGTCTATGCGATCCGCGTGCTCGAGGCCGCGGGCCTCGCGCACGACAAAGACATCGTCAAGGAGCGCCTTGGCGTGGCCGAGAGCGTCAATGCGCTCAAGGACAGGAAGATCGACGGGTTCTTCTGGGTCGGCGGATTGCCGACGGCAGCGATAACGGATCTGGCGGCGACACCCAACGTCAAGATCAAGATCCTCAACATTGCCCCTCTCACCGCCAAGATGAACGCGAAGTATGGGCCGCTCTACGCCGAAGCGACGATCCCGGCGGCCACCTACAAGGGCATGGACGCGGATGCCAAGAACAACACGGTCTGGAACATCATGGCTGTGAACGCCAACATGTCGGAAGATCTTGCCTACCAGCTCACCAAGATCATGCTGGAGAAGCGCGCCGATCTCGCGCTGGTGCACAAGGAGGCGCTCAACATCAAGCCCGAATGGCAGACGTCGAATCGGGCGGGCATTCCCTGGCATCCGGGCGCGCTGAAGTACTTCAAGGAGAAAGGCATGAAGGTCGAGTGACGGCCTGAATGCCTGAGGGCATGTCATGCACGGACTGCCGGACCAGCAAGTGTCCGGCAGTTTCGTTTTCCGCACGGTTAACCGGCATCGCAGCTTGCGCTTCCCGCCATGCCTGCGCTCGCGATGGTGACCGCGTCATGCCCGCTCGTGTAGCATGCCCACAACCAAGAAAGCCCGGCGTCGCCCAACGTGGTTGGAAGGGAAAGTCTCGTGGAAAGTAAAGTCGTCAATGCCGATTCAGGCTCTCCCATTGCGCCGGCGGAGCTCGCCGAAGATACGCGCGAGCAGATCGAGAAATACATCGAGGAGGAAGAGGGCGCATTCAACCGTCTGGGCGGCTGGGTCGGCACGGCCATTGCCGCCGTGGCGGTCATCGTTTCCTTCTTCCACCTCTATGCCGCCTACGAAATCGTTCCAGCCCACGTGCTGCGGCCCGCGCATGTCGGCATGGTCCTCTTTCTTTGCTTCCTTCTCTTTCCGATGGCCAAGCGATTTCGCGATCGCATCCGCTGGTGGGACTATCTGCTGGCGGCCGCGAGCGCGGGAACCATTCTCTATGTTCTCTCGCAAGGCGCCTATTTCGGCGACCGCGCAACCATGCCGACCACCACCGACTATCTGGTAGGCGTCGCCTTTGTAGTGCTGCTGCTGGAAGGCACGCGGCGCGCGACCGGCCTCATCATGCCGGGCGTAGCCATCGTGTTTCTGCTGTATGCCATGTTCGGCAACCACCTGCCGCCTCCCTGGACGCATCGCGGATACGCGCTGGAGGATCTCGTTGCCCACCTGTACATGACCCTGGAAGGCATCTTCGGCACGACGGTCGACGTGGCATCGAGCCTCATCATCCTGTTCACGATCTTCGGTGCCGTGCTGCAGCACTCCGGTGCGGGACGCTTCTTCATCGACTTTTCCTTTGCGGCCATGGGCGGCCGGCGCAATTCGGCGGGCCGCGCCGTGGTGCTGTCGTCGTTCCTTCTGGGCGGTCCCTCTGGCTCCGGTGTTGCCACGACGGTGACGATCGGCACCGTGGCGCATCCACTGCTGGCCAAGGCCGGCTACGACAAGAACGCGGCCGGCGGCCTGCTTGCTGCAGGCGGGTTGGGCGCCATCATCTCGCCGCCGGTGCTGGGCGCAGCCGCCTTCCTGATCGCCGAGTTCCTGAAGATCTCGTATTTCGACGTGATCCTCATGGCGACCATTCCAACCGTTCTCTATTACCTCGCCATTCTCGTCATGGTGGAGATCGACTCCCGCAAGCAGGGCGGGTCCGGCGAGCTCATGGTCGCAAAGGGCGCCTTGTGGCAGATCACCAAGCGGTACTGGTTCCACTTCGGCTCGCTCATCTCGATCATCGCCTTCATGCTGCTCGGCTTTTCGCCGGTGCTCGCCGTCTTCTGGGCCACCATTCTGGCGATTGCCGTCAGCACGCTGCGGTCGGACACCGCCATCGTGCCGGCGTTGGTTGCGCTTCCGCTCGTGGTTTGCCTGGCTAACGTCGTGCTCAGCCTTTCAGGCTTGTCTGCAAGCAGCCTCGTTGGTCAGTTCACGTGGCTGCTGGTTTTTGCGCCGCTCGCGATTGCCGCAGCCATCGGGCTTTTCGCGCCGCAGCGGGCGCCGACCACGCAGCGTTTCGCGCAAGCCATGAAGGAGGGCACGACCGGCGTGCTCAACGTGGCCGCGACGTGCGCGACGGCGGGGATCATCGTCGGCGTCGTCACGCTCACCGGGCTTGCGCAACGCTTCGCCGACATCATCATCGGCTACGCACAGGGCAGTCTCCTGCTCACCACGATCTTCACCGCTGCAATCGTCTGGATCGTCGGCTTGGCCGTGCCGGTAACGGCCTCCTACATCATGTGCGCCGTCATCGCCGCGCCGGCTCTCATCAAGCTCGGCGTTCCCGATTTCGCCGCGCACATGTTCATCTTCTACTACGCGGTTCTATCGGAGGTTTCGCCGCCCACGGCATTGTCGCCGTTCGCCGCTGCCGCCATAACCGGCGGCAATCCCTACGTGACGACTCTGCAGTCGTGGAAGTACACCATGCCTGCATTTCTGGTGCCGTTCGTGTTCGTGCTCGATCCGCAGGGTGTCGGCCTGCTGCTCAAGATTCCAAAGGGGGGCAGCTGGCTCGACATCGTCGAGATCGGGCTTGAGACTGGCGTCGGCATCGCCTGCTTGGCGCTTGCGACCCAGGGCTGGTTCCTGAAGAAGAGCACGATGCTGGAGACAGCGCTGTTTTGGTTGGCCGGCCTGCTGCTGGTCTTCCCGGCCATCATCAGCGTCATCGTCAAGCCGTTGACGGGCATGGACATCAACGCCTTCGTGCCGGGTTTCTCCGCCATGGGCTTGCGCCTCGGCTACAACGTGGTTCTGGGCTTGGCCACCCTTGCCGCAGCCGTCGGCGTCCAGCGGGCCCGGCCCGCCTAGGTGCTCCGCGCATGCGGCAACCGCCCTTGGGGAAAGGTCGCTCCGGATGGAAGCGCATCACGTCGCATGCGGCGCAATCCTGCTCTATCTCCTTGGTTTTGCAGCACGATTAGCGTTCTTGAGCACAAGCGAGAACCGCTTCCATCAGGAACGATCTCGCTCTAGTGTCGGCCCCGTGTTGGGCCTGCCCATTGCGGCAGGACGTTTTTCTGTTGCAAGGGAATCCTCATGAAACTCGACAAGAACATTCCAGCCATCGTGACCGGGGGCGCATCGGGGCTCGGTGCAGCGACGGCGCGAGCGCTGGCGGCCAAAGGCGTCAAGGTGGCGATCTTTGACCTCAACGCCGACGCCGGGGAGAAGCTGGCGAAAGAGCTGGGCGGCATGTTCGCCAAGTGCGATGTGACGAGCGAAGCGAGCGTCGATGCTGCATTTGCCGCCGCGCGCAAGGCGCAGGGCCAGGAGCGCATTCTCGTCAACTGCGCGGGCATCGGCATCGCCAAGCGCGTCACGCGCCGCGTGAAGGAAACCAATGCGATCGAGCCGCACGATCTTGCCACCTTCACGAAGGTCATCCAGGTCAATCTGATTGGAACCTTCATGATGATGGCCAAGTCGGCGGCCGGCATGCAGGCCACGCAGCCGATCAATGAAGACGGTGAGCGCGGCGTGATGGTGTGCACCTCGTCAGTTGCCGCCCAGGACGGCCAGATCGGACAGGTGGCCTACTCTGCCTCCAAGGGCGGTGTCGCCTCCATGACGCTGCCCGTTGCACGCGATCTTTCGCGTGACGGCATCCGCGTCGTGACGATCATGCCCGGCCTGTTCCTGACGCCGATGTTCGACGGCCTTCCCGACGAGGCACGCAAATCCCTGGCGGCGTCCGTTCCCTTCCCGTCGCGGCTCGGACATCCGAGCGAGTACGCGGCTCTTGCCGTTCACATTTGCGAGAACGTGATGATCAACGGTGAGTGCATCCGCCTGGACGGCGCGGTCCGTCTGGCTCCGCGATAGGGCTTGCCGCCATTGTCCTGACATCGCGAGCGGCCTTATGTGCAACCAAGGCCGCTCGTTCACGTTGGCTTGTTGGGGTAAAGGCTCTGTCGTGGCGTATGGCCGCGTAAAGCGTAGCTGAGGTCCATGTTCAGTTTGTCCGGATGGGCAGAGAGGCTCTCGCTGGCCGTCAGCTTGGCTGCTTATGTGGTCGGCACGGCCTTCGCTGCGGCTGTAACGGGCTATGGCGTACACCGTGTCGGTATCGCCATGGTGGTCGCGTTCGCGCCGCGACCGGCGACGGTCGAGCACAAACCCCCGCTCGGGGAGAGGCCGGCAGCGCCGCCGGTGCGCCGCCAAACGATGGCGTACGAAGGGGCTCTGATGCCGACCAGCGAGCGCTGGTCGAGAGGCTCCATGGGCGCAAGCCCCACGCCCTTCACCGGCGCGAGGCTTCATCGGGTGGCGAGCGGCGCCCAGTTCGGATCCTCCTCGCGCAGCACATGGCGGCGGCGCAGCTTCTTCGATTGGGATGACGACGAGGACGAGCGCCCGGAGGCCGGCAGTGCTTTTCGCACCGTTTGCGTACGGCTTTGCGACGGCTTTTATTTTCCGATCAGTTTCTCGGCAACGCCTGAGCGCTTCGATCGTGATCGCCAGATCTGCGAGAGAAGCTGCGGCGCCGAGGCCCGCCTCTTCGTCTACCCCAATCCGGGCGGTGTGATCGAGGACATGACCGACCTTCAGGGCCGCCCCTACCGGCATCTTCGTACAGCATTCCTCTATCGCAGCGAATACGTTCCGAGCTGCAAGTGCCAGCCACATCCCTGGGAGGCTGAATCGAGGGATCGCCACCGCGCGTACGAGCTTGCGGCAAAGAAGAGGAAGGGCAATCGGCAGGCCGCCAAGGAGCTTGAGGCACTGGAAGCGAAGCTGCGCCAGGCTGCCCGCAACGCGAGGACCGCTGCGAGGCCGGTTGCAGGCGATGGCGACCAGCTCCAGCGTCTGGGCGTTGACGGCTCGCCCAGGCGACGGCCAGAGCGGGAGGCTCGAAGAGCCGCGCGGAGCCCCGATGCCGATTGGCGAAGGCGCATCCTGCGTCCGGATGGCTGATCGCCCGCGCAAGACGCGGCCTTGGTGCTGCCCAAGGCGATTACCATTCAGCAAAAATTCGTAAATCGGAATGCATATCCCATCCTATGATCCTGCCGGCCGCCTGCTTGTGCGGACGACCGATGCGTAGGTGGTGGAGCGCGTGTCGATGCTCGTGCGCGTATTGGTTGCGTCGCTGGCAGGCCTGGCGTTCTGGCTGCCTGAGCCAGCCAGCGCACAGGGTTACCCCTTCGCTTACCGCCAGCCGCGCCCGTTCTTGGGTGCCATCAATCCATACGCATACCCCTACGGCATTCACTCCTATCGGCCGTCCTACGGCTCACCTTACTGGAGCCGCCCGGATGCTTACGAGCTCGGCGGAGGTGCGCAGCCTACAGCGCCCTATGCTCACTCCGGCACGTATCGAACGCTGTGCGTGCGCCTCTGCGACGGCTACTACTTCCCGATCAGCTTTGCGACCAGCCGCGGCGGTCTTGCCGATGATGCCGACAAGTGCAGCGCGAGCTGCGGCTCGCAGGCGCGGCTCTTCTACTACCCCAATCCCGGCGGTGACATCGAAACGATGACGGACTTGACGGGAATGGCGTATTCCGAGCTGCCGAACGCTTTCAAGTACCGCAAGACGTTGGTGGGCGGATGCCAGTGCCGCCCCGAGCCGTGGTCCGAGGCCGAGCTGACGCGCCATCGTCGCTACGCCCAGGAACAGAAGGGCGAACAGAAGGGCGGTGCGGAGCTTGCCGCGAGCACGGCGCGGCGAACCGTGCATGCAGACACGCCGCTTGTTCCTCACGCGCCCGGAGACGAAGCCGATCGGCGTTCGGCTGATCGCCGCGGGACGCAATACCGCGACTACGGCTCACCTCCGGCGGCAAGCGAGCCCAGGGTCTCGACGATTGACGATCGCAGCCTGGTTGTCCGCCCCCGGCCGATTGCTCGAGAGCCTTACGCCGGACCGCGAGAATGGACGGTCGATGGCAACGGCGCATGGGGACGGTGGTCCCAGGACATGCGCCCCTATCGCTACTGAGAACCCGCTATCCGATCCATCGCCTCGGCAAGCTTCACGTCGAGCTCGGTCAGTCCGCCGGCATCATGCGTCGAAAGCGTCACGTCCACGCGGTTCCAGACATTGAACCACTCGGGATGATGGTTCATCTGCTCGGCCACCAGCGCCGCACGCGTCATGAAGCCGAAAGCTGCATTGAAGTCCTTGAATTTGAAGGATTTTTGCAGGGCGTCGCGACCAGGGGCCATGTGCCATTGCGGCAGCCTGGCGACGAGGCTGCTGCGTTGGTCCGCGTCGAGCTTCTTGGCCATGGCACTTCGTCCTCTCCAGGTCCCGCCTTCTATCGGAATTCGTCGGCAGCCTCTTCCGTCCACCCACTTCCATCCTGCAATGGGTAGGCAGCTTCCACCGCGTAGGGGCCGCCGCCGGAGCCGGGTCGCGCGGAGAACAGCACGAATCGCGCAGCGATGAAGGCTTCGGTGCGTAATGCTCCGTTTTCTTCCAGGAAGCGTGCAACGGCGTCATGGCGCGCCCCGCGCACACGCGCCAGCGTGACGTGCGGCTTGAAGTCGTGAGCATCGGGCTCCAGGCCAGCCGCCCGCGCCGCGCGATCATGGGCGCGATAGAGCGCGGCAAGGCCTTCTCCCGCCTCGATGCCTGCCCACAGCACGCGGGGTTCGCGGCCGCCGAACGCACCCACGCCGCGGATGGATATCTCGATCGGCTCGGCCTCGATGCCGGCCAGCAGCTCGGCAAACTCGTCCGCAGCCCGGCTTTCCACGTCGCCGACAAACCGCAGCGTGATGTGCATGTCGTCGGCAGAAATCCACTTGGCGCCGTTGAGCGGTGCGCGGATCAGCGACAGTTGCGTGCGGATCGAGGCCGGAATCTCCAGCGCAGTGAAGAGGCGGGGCATGGCTCTAACCCTTCGGGGCTGCGGCTTGGCGCGCTCGGACTCGCTCGATGAGCTGCTCGACGGTCGGCAGAATCTTGCGGGTGATCTCGGCCACGCCCTTGCCGTTCGGGTGCATTCCATCCGACAGGTTGAGCTGCGCGTTCATGGCCACGCCGTCGAGAAAGAACGGATAGAGCATCAAGCCGTGCTTCTTGGCCAGCTCCGGATAGATGGCATTGAACGATTGCCCGTAGGCTTCACCCATGTTCGGTGGGGCCAGCATCCCGGCCAGAAGCACCTCCGATCCGGCACCCTTCAAGCTTGTGATCATCTTGTCCAGATTGACCTTCGCCCGCCCCGGATCGAGGCCGCGCAACGCATCGTTGGCGCCGAGCTCCAGGATGACGGCGTCAGCCCGCTCGGGAATGGACCATTTCAGGCGCTCAAGCCCGCTTGCCGTCGTATCGCCTGAAACTCCGGCGTTGATGACCTCGACGGCGTGGCCGCGCGCCTTCAACGCACGCTCGAGCTGTGCGGGAAAGGCGTCCGAGGGCTTGAGCTGGTAGCCAGCCGCAAGGCTGTCGCCGAAAACGACGATGCGCAAAGGCGTGGCCGGGGATGCGGCCACCGCAGCAGTGGTGATTGCAATGAGCAGCCAATTGCAGAGGACAACGCGAAGCACCATGTTTGCCAGGCGCGTATTCGATGGCAGTGTCTGCATAGGGTTCCGATCCCCGTTGTGCCTGTCTCTGGACCATCATTGACGTAGAAACTCGCAAAGCTTGAGGCAAGACCTCGAGCAGGAGTCTGTCGCAACCGTGGCCGAACCAATTATTGCCTTGGACGACGTCTCGCTGACTTTGGCCAGCCGTGCAGGGCCTGTCGAGATTCTCAAGGGCATCCGGCTGGACATAGCACCCGGCGAGTCGGTGGCGATCGTGGGACCCAGCGGTTCGGGCAAGACCTCGCTGTTGATGATCATGGCCGGGCTGGAGCGGGCTACCTCCGGCTCGGTGCGTGTTGCTGGAGGCGACTTTATGCGCCTCGGCGAGGATGATCTGGCGGTTCTGCGTGGCCGCAACATCGGCATCGTGTTTCAGTCGTTCCATCTCGTGCCCACGATGACGGCACTCGAGAACGTGGCCCTGCCGCTCGAGTTTGCGGGCAAGCCCGATGCTTTCGATATTGCAGGAGAACTGCTTGCCGAGGTGGGGGTTGCCCATCGTGCCGATCATTTTCCGGCTCAGCTCTCGGGCGGAGAGCAGCAGCGCGTCGCGCTTGCCCGCGCTCTCAGTCCGAATCCCCAGATCGTTCTGGCGGACGAGCCGACTGGAAACCTCGATGGCAAGACCGGCGAGCAGGTTGTCGATCTGCTGTTCGGACTGCAGCGGCGCAGGCAGGCAACGCTTGTTCTGGTGACCCACGACTTGGCGCTGGCCGGGCGCTGCGGCCGCGTCGTGCGCATGGCTGACGGCAAGGTCGCCGGCCGGGAGCTGGCAACGGCATGACGGTTGCTGTCCCACGTCTCGAGGCTCGGCCGCAGATTCGCGGCTTGCCGCTCGTTCTGTCGCTGGCTTTTCGCGAGCAGCGCAACGGGCTCAAGGGCTTCTACGTCTTCATTGCGTGCGTTGCGCTCGGTGTGGCTGTGATCACCGGTGTCGGCGCGCTGGCGGATGCTTTGCGATCGAGCTTCGAGCGGCAAGGCGAGGCGCTGCTGGGCGGCGACGTGACATTGTCGCGGCCCCACCAGCCGGCTGAAGGGGCCGAGCGGGACTGGCTGTGGAAGCAGGGCCGGATCAGCGAGGTTGCCACCATGCGTGCCATGGCTCGCAGCCTCGACGGCGCCGAGCAGGTGCTCGTCGAGGTCAAGGGCGTGGACGCGGCCTATCCGCTGGTCGGCGGCGTGAAGATTTCCGGCGACTTGTCGTTGGACGAGGCGATCCGGCGCGAGCCGGCCGCCGTCATCGATCCTATTCTGCTCGACCAGCTGAGGCTCAAGGTCGGTGACCGGGTCTCCCTCGGCAAATCCGAGGTTCTGATCCGCGGCACGATCGAGGCCGAGCCCGACAAGCTGACCGACCGTTTGACGGTCGGACCTCGTGTGCTCGTCTCGCTCGAGACCTTGCGGCGAACCGGTCTCATAGAGCCCGGCAGTCTGGTGCGTTGGCGCTACGCCCTGAAGCTGGACAAAGGTGCCGGCCAGTCCGATGCCGGCCTCGTTGCCTTCGGCGCCAGCGTCAAGCAGGGATTGCCGGAGGGCGGCTTCACCGTCCGCGACCGGCGCGATCCTTCCCCGCAGGTGTCACGCACGCTTGAGCGCCTCAGGCAGTTTCTGACGCTGGTCGGCCTGACCGCCCTGCTGGTTGGCGGTGTCGGCGTCGCCAACGCGGTTGCAACCTACATCGACCGGCGGCGCAAGGTGATCGCCGCCTTCAAGAGCCTCGGCGCAACGAGCCGCGTCATTTTTGGTGTGCATCTCGTCCAGGTCATGCTGATCGCGGGCCTTGGCGTGGTTGTCGGCATTCTCCTGGGCTTTCTCATCCCGCTCGGCGTAACGGCGATGCTCGGCGACGCCCTGCCGATCAAAGCCGACATCACCATCAGTGCACGCAGCCTCCTCACCGCTGCAGCCTACGGGTTTCTGGTGTCGCTGCTCTTCACTCTGTGGCCGCTCGGCCGCGCCGAGCAGGTGCGCGCCGGCGTACTGTTTCGCGACGAGGTGGCGCCCGAACATGTGGTGCCCAAGCCGCGGATCGTGGCAGCGACCCTGGCGGCCGGTCTTCTGCTCACGGGCCTTGCCGTGTTCTCAGCGGAGGCGCCGCTGCTTGCCTTCTACTACTGCCTCGGCGTGATCGGCGTATTTGCGGTGTTCCATGGCCTGGGCACGGCAATCACATGGAGCGCGCGTCGCCTTCCCCGGTCGCGCTGGCCGGAGTTGGCGCTGGCAGTCGGCAACCTTGGCGCCCCTGGCGGGCTCGCCAGATCGGTGGTGCTGTCGCTCGGTGCGGGCTTGTCTCTGCTTGTGACCGTTGCCCTTGTCGACCGCTCCATCGTCTCGGAGCTGACGGGCCGACTGCCGGAGGAAAGCCCCAACTATTTCGTGCTCGACATCAAGCGCTCTGAAATCGATGCATTCCACGCGCTGATCTTGCGCGAAGCACCAGCAGCCAGGATCAGCGAAGCGCCGATGCTGCGCGGGCGGCTGGTGAAGCTCGGCGACCGCCCGGTCGAGCGGATCAAGGCGCCGCCCGAGGCGCAGTGGGTGCTCACCGGCGACCGCGGTCTCACCTATTCGGACAGGGTGCCCGAAGGGTCATCGCTCGTCGCCGGCCAGTGGTGGCCAGCCGACTACGCCGGTGAGCCGCTCGTTTCCTTCGAGGCGGAGATCGCCAAAGGCCTTGGCCTCAAGATCGGCGACTCCGTTACCGTCAATATTCTGGGCCGCAACGTAACCGCGCGCATCGCCAATCTGCGCGAGGTGAAATGGGAAAGCCTGGCACTCAACTTCGTGATGGTGTTCTCATCCAACACGCTCGTCGGTGCGCCGCACAACCTGCTGGCAACCGTGACGCTTCCCAAGGACGCTCCGCTCGCGGCCGAGGCAAAGCTCGCTCAGCTCATCGGGCGCAGTTTTCCGGCCGCGACAGCCATTCGCGTCAAAGATGCAATAGCTGCGTTCAACGCCATCTTCAGCCGGGTGATGATCGCGGTGCGGGCGGCGGGCAGCGTAACCCTCCTGGCGGGTGCCTTTGTGCTGGCGGGCGCATTGGCGACGGCGCAACGCCGTCGTATCCAGCAGGCTGTCATATTGAAGACATTGGGTGCCACCCGGCGGCGCGTCCTGCTATCCCATCTGCTGGAATATTTCGTCCTGGCATTGTTAACATCGTTCATAGCACTTGCCATCGGCAGCATGGCGGCCTGGGTCACCGTATCGCGGGTCATGGAGGTTGAATTTGCCTTCTCGGCCCAGGCGGCTGCTCAGGCGATGCTCCTGGCCACGGCTCTCGTTGCGCTGTTCGGCGGCTTCGGCACGTGGCGCGTTCTGAAGGCGCCGCCGGTTCCCTATCTGCGCGGGGAGTAGATCTACGGAGCGGGATTCACCTATCGGATCTTGCCTACCATGAGACGATTTCCCATGTTATTGGCCACCCAATATGCGCGTGGCCTCCCTTGCAACGGCAGGGGGCCGTCGCCATAATTGTAGCGGCAGGCGGCTGCCTGCGGCCAAGTCGAAGGGAAGGATCATATGGCACAGATCGACAACAGGTATGCGCAAGCTGGCGGAGCCGCGCGCACCGACGTCGGAGCAGTGGACGAGGGCCTGCGCACCTACATGCTGCGCGTATACAACTACATGGCCGGCGGCATAGCGCTCACCGGCCTTGTCGCGTACGTCCTGTTCACGATGACGGTCACGAATGACCCGGCTTTGGCTGCAAAGTCCGCGGCCGGCGCAACACTGGCCCTGAAGCGGGGCATGTACCTGACGCCTCTTGGCGCAGCGCTCTACGTATCACCCTTGAAGTGGGTTGTGATGCTGGCGCCTCTGGCGTTCGTATTCTTCCTGTCGTTCCGCATCTATAGCATGAGCCTGAGTGCAGCGCAGATCACCTTCTGGCTGTTTGCCGCGGTGATGGGCGTGTCGCTGTCGTCGATCTTCCTGGTGTTCACCGGGCAGTCGATTACGCAGGTGTTCTTCGTGACGGCCGCAGCCTTCGCGGGCTTGAGCCTGTGGGGCTACACGACGAAGAAGGACCTGTCCGGCTGGGGCTCGTTCCTGATCATGGGCGTGATCGGCATCATCATCGCTGCGCTGGTCAACATCTTCCTGCAGTCGAGCGCACTGCAGTTCGCGATCTCCGTGATCGGCGTGCTGGTGTTCGCCGGCTTGACCGCCTACGACACCCAGCAGATCAAGGACAACTACTATCAGGTCATGGGCGACATGACTGCGACCGGCAAGGCCGCGATCATGGGTGCTCTGAACCTGTACCTGGACTTCATCAACATGTTCACCTCGCTGCTCTCGCTGTTCGGCAACCGCGAATAAGTGCAGGTGAGATATGCCAACGGAGGGCCCCGCCAGCGCGGGGCCCTTTGTTTTTGCACGCCCGCTCTGGCGGACTACAATGCATCAAAATCGTTCGGTGCACGGGGCGCAGGATGACCGAGGTGACAGTGCGCGCTGCCAATGCGGCAGACATTCCGGCCATTACGGCCATCTACCGTCCGGCGGTCATGTCAGGGACAGCGAGCTTCGAAGTGGAGCCTCCGAGCGAGGAGGAGATGCGCAAGCGTTTCGAGGCCGTCACCGGCGGCGGCTACCCCTACTACGTCGCTGAGATCGGTGGCCGGGTCGTCGGATATGCCTATGCCAACGCCTATCGGATGCGGCCAGCGTACCGCTACACGGTCGAGGACTCGATCTACATTGCACCAGAGGCCCAGGGAAAGGGCGTCGGCAAGCCGTTGCTCGAAGCCCTTATCGCGTCCTGCACGGCCAAGGGTTATCGGCTGATGCTCGCCGTCATCGGCGATTCGGCGAACCACGCTTCCATCCGCCTGCATCGCCGGATGGGCTTCACCTTCTGCGGCACCATCCACTCGGTCGGCTACAAATTCAACCGCTGGCTCGACAGCGTCATCATGGAGCTCAAGCTGGGCGACGGAGACAAGTCCGCGCCGGCATAGGGGCGGCGACCGGGTCTCAGACCGTTGCTAGCCGCACCTTGCTCTCCAGGGCGCCCAGCACTTTCGCCAGCTCGTGGCCTCGCTTCAGGATGAGGCCGGTTGCGCTGACCACGCTGTAGGCGCCCTGCCGGCGGGCGAGCTTCGGGTGCTTTTCGATGCGGTACAGCGGAACCTCGCTGGTGCGGCGGAACACCGAGAACACCGCCTTGTCCCGGCTGAATTCGATGGCGTAATCCCGCCATTCCCCGGCCGCCACCTTGCGGCCGTAGAGGTTCAGAATCGCGCTGAGCTCGTTGCGGGTGAAAGAAGTGATAGAGGGAAGGGTCGTCGCGCCAAGCGCCGGGCCGCTGGAATAGCCCACGCGATGGCGCGGGCTGAACTGTATTGGCTCGACATCGCTCAAAGGCGCCTCCCTGGCTCTCGACTACTCCATGATCCTCGCTTCGTGGCCTGATTTCAAGCGGTCTGGCAGGCCGCGTGGAATTGAACGCAAGTTGCTTCCAAATTCATGACTTCGCCATAGAGCCACCGTTGGCCTGCCGCATTGGCCGCTATACTGCGCAGCATCGGCACTCGGCCCGGTCCAACCACAAGACTCGGATCCTAGCCCCCCTAGTCCCCCCGAGCCTTCTCTCCTTGGACCGGGCATCTTTCCCCCGCTTCCGCCTTCTGCCCGCAAGCCCTTTGTTGTCATGGGCGTTGGGCGTCGTTTCTCGCGTAATTGGCGTCGGCGTCGAGAAACCAGCGCAGCCCTTGCGGTGGGAATTCCAGCTTCACCTCGCCGTGCAAGGCCTCCGCCACGATCCGCTCGATCACGAGATTGCCGAAGCCCCTTTCGCGAGGCGATACGACCGGCGGACCGCCGCTTTCGATCCACGACATGTGAAAGCGCCTGGCATTCCGTGGCCCCTCCAGGGACCACGAAATGTTGACCGAGCCGGCCGCGCCGGAGAGTGCACCGTATTTGGCCGCGTTGGTGGACAGCTCATGCAGGGCCATTCCCAGATATTGGGCGGCAAGGGGACTGAGCGTCAGCTCCGGTCCTGCCATCACCACGCGCTCACCGTCGAGGCTGCCGTAGTGTTGGAGCTGCGAGCGCACGAGCTCCTTCGCCGACACGCCGCGCCATTCCTCCTGCACCAGAAGATCGAGCGAGGACGCCAGGCCCTTGAGGCGCGCGCCGAAATCGGCCGCGAAGTCCGCGCGCGATGTCGTGGCCCGCGCCGTTTGCGATGCGATGGCTTGCACTACTGCCAGCAGGTTCTTGGAGCGGTGCGAGACTTCCGACATCAGCAGGCGGATATGGGCCTCGCGCTCCTTGCGCTCGGTGAGGTCCATGCTGATGCCATAGATCTTCGCCGGCGTGTCGCCGCTGGGAAAGGCTTGGGCACGAACATGGATCCAGCGGACCTCGCCGTCCGGACGGATGATGCGGAATTCGAGCTGGCATAGCGGGCCAGATTGAAACATGGCGGCTCCGCGTGCACGCATGCTCTCGAGGTCGTCGGGATGAATGAAGGCCTCGACCTCCGTGACGCTCATCACCGGTGAGGTGCGCTCGATCCCGATCTGCTCGAATATCTCGTCGGAGCAGGCGATCGTGCCCTGCTCGATATCGGCCTCGAACGTGCCCATGCCGCCTGCGGCGAGCGCCAGCTTGCGCTGGTTGTTGGTCTGCATGAGCAGCGCGAGGGTTTCCACGAGCTTCTGATCGGTTCGTTTGCGCTCGGTTACGTCACGGACGATGGCAGATGCCCCGACCACCCATCCTTCCTTGCCGATGACGGGTGTTATCGCCACCGAGACGTCGATGGGTGCACCGCCTTTGCGAATGCGCGAGGCCTCGAAGCGAACATGCTCGCCGGCCCGCACGCGCACATAGGTGTTGTCGAAGTCGGTGCGGGAATTTCGGGGGTAGAGTATGCGTGCGGATCGGCCGATCGCCTCGGCTGCCGGGTATCCGAACAGGCGTTCCGCCGCCGGATTCCAGGAGAGGATCGTTCCGTCCGGCGCGAGGCCGATAATCGCATCGTCGGCTGTGGCCACGATCGCAGCCAGCCGGGCATTGGCCTCCTCGGCCTGTTTGCGCTCCGTGATGTCGAGTGCGACCCCAAGCACCGAGTATGCTCGGCCGTCGGGCCTGCGGCGCACTCTGCCGCGCCGATGCACCCATCGCACCTGGCCGTCCTGCCGAACGATGCGGAACTCCTGCGTGAAGAATTTGCCGCCGCCGCGTACGGCGACTTCGTAGCCCTTGCGGAATTCCACCCGATCCTCGGGGTGCACGAAGCTCAGCACTTCGTCGGGAGAGCCGGAGAACTGCTCGGGCGTGCGCCCGAAGAGCTGATACATGGTATCCGACCATGTGACCCGATCGGTCGCGAGGTCACGCTCCCAAACGCCGAGCCCTGTTGCCGATAGCGCCAGGGAGAGACGCTCCAGCGCCTGCCGGAGCTCGAGATTGGTGTGGCCCTCTCTTTCAGGATCGCCGTCATCCATGGCAGGTCGCAGTCCCACAGGGTGATCGCCGGTTGGCCGGCTCTTTGGGGGTCGGCTCTGAGCAGCTTATGCCAGCGAGGACCGCCGGTCGATTGGCGCTGGGGCCGGAGCCAACCGGGATGGCGATGACACGGAGCTGCACCGGCACGCTTGAAAGTTCTCCCGGTCTTGGCTCAAGATGGGCTCAAGATGGACAGCTCGTTACAACGCAGCCGGAGAAGAGCGCACGTGAGTGCTGGCAACCTGGCGGGTCACACCGTCCTCGTCATGGAGGACGAAGCGATCATTGCGCTCGATCTTGAGACCGCGCTCGTGCAGGCCGGCGCCAGCGTCGCGCGTGCAACCTCCGCCAATGCGATGCAGATTGCCGCTCAGAGCCCCCTATCGGCGGCGGTTCTGGATCTGCAGCCGGCTTCGAGCGGACACAGGGCCCTGGCGCGCCTTCTGAAGCAAAAGGGCGTGCCCTTCCTCTTCTACAGCACACACGGCCCGGAGGACGTCACGACGATGCGGGGCGCCCCCGTCATATTCAAGCCGGCACGCTCTGAGGAGATCGTCAGTGCGCTGGCGCTCCTGATTGGGGGCGCCTGAGCAGCAAGGCGGGCTGCTTTGCCTCGTTGCCAGAATGCCGCAGCAGGGAAGGATTGCTTGTTGGCAGGCAGGGGGCGGCCGCTTGCAAATCGGTCAAACCCATCTCATATATAGGATGCTCAACAGCATAACGTGTCGCGCTATTGTAGGGATGGTGATCCTGCGGCACTCAGCACAGTGAGCGCTTTCTCTTATCGATCAGGTTCGGCCACCACCGACGCACGGCCCTTACCTCAGGATAAGGGTATTTGCCCATTAAATCGGGGATACTCCACTGAATAGCACCAAGAACGGCAGAAATGCTCATCGGGGCGGCGCGGCCAGAACCTTCGCCGGCCCCAGGCGGCCGACGGCAGGACCGCCCCGGCATCGAGGGGGCGGCAGCGGGACGGTCAACGCCCAGAGGAGCTACGAGCGCTATCTTGCGCTGGCACGGGCGGCAGCCTCATCAGGCGACAAGATCGAAGCAGAGAACTATTACCAGCACGCCGAGCATTTCTTTCGCCAGATGAAGAGCGAAACAGCCCAGTGAGCCTGCCGGCCTTGCCGCCTTCATGAGCAATATGGGAATGGGCTTACCGCGGGCGGGGACAGGGGCCCCTGACCTCTGGGGTGACGTCTTCCCTCCAGCGATGCTATAGGCCTCCCGCCAAGACCAAGAGCTGCATGATGGACGACAAGACTTGGGCGGGGCCTGCGCCGCAGACCACCGACGGGAGTACGACGGCGGGCCGCGCTTCCAGCCCTCTGGCGCGCGAGATTGCGCGCCGGCGAACGTTTGCCATCATCTCTCACCCCGACGCCGGCAAGACGACGCTGACCGAGAAGCTGCTGTTGTTCGGCGGCGCGATCCAGCTCGCCGGGCAGGTCAAGGCCAAGAAGGACAGGCGCGGGGCCCGCTCCGACTGGATGGCCATCGAGCGCGCGCGCGGTATTTCGGTCGTCACCTCGGTCATGACGTTCGAGTATGCCGGCGCCGTCTTCAACCTGCTCGACACGCCCGGCCACGAGGATTTCTCCGACCACACGTATCGCACCCTCACGGCGGTCGATTCGGCCATCATGGTCATCGATGCCGCCAAGGGCATCGAGGCACGCACGCTCAAGCTGTTCGAGATCTGCCGCCTGCGCGACATTCCGATCATCACCTTCATCAACAAGATGGATCGCGAAAGCCGCGAGCCTCTGGAGCTGCTGGACGAGATCGAGAAGACGCTGGCGCTGGATACGGCCCCCATGGTCTGGCCCATCGGCAAGGGGCGGGATTTCGCCGGCACCTATGACCTCGCCAAGCCGCGCATTCGCAGGCTCGATGAGCACCCTGACGGCGTGCCCGTCACGGGGCCGGACGATCCGCTGATCGCGACGCTGCTGGGCACGGACGGTGCACCCGCCTGGCGCGACGAGATTGCGCTGGTTCAGGACGCGTGCGGTCGCTTCGATCTTGCAGCCTTTCGGCACGGCACCTTGACGCCCGTCTTCTTCGGCAGCGCGCTCAGGAACTTCGGCGTACGCGACCTGTTGGATACGCTGGTCGCGCAGGCCCCATCTCCGCGCAACCAGAAGGCGGCGACACGGATCGTCGAGGCGAGCGAGCCGGCAATGACCGGGATCGTCTTCAAGATCCAGGCCAACATGGATCCCAATCACCGCGACCGCATTGCCTTCATGCGTGTCTGCTCCGGGCGTTTGACGCGCGGCATGAAAGTGAAGCTTGTGCGCACCGGCAAGACCCTGGCGTTGCAGGCGCCGCAGTTCTTCTTCGCTCAGAACCGATCCCTCGCCGAGGAAGCATATGCGGGCGACGTCGTCGGCATTCCCAATCGCGGCACGCTGAGGATCGGCGACACGCTCACCGAAGGGGAGGACATCACCTTCCTCGGCATCCCGAGCTTCGCACCCGAGATCCTGCGCCGTATTCGGCTTGAGGACGCCATCCGGGCGAAGAAGCTGAGGGAGGCGCTGGCGGAAATGGCCGAGGAAGGCGTCGTTCAGCTCTTCAGCCCGATCGACGGCACCCAGCCGATCGTCGGCGTCATCGGCGCTCTGCAACTGGATGTGCTGGCCGACAGGCTGGTGAATGAATACGGCCTGCCGGTCGGGTTCGAGCCGGCGCCATGCGACGTCGTCCGATGGATCACGGCGGTCGATTCAACCAAGATCAACCGCTTCATCGAGAAGAACCGTTCCTCCATCGCCACCGATCTCGACGGAGACCCCGTCTTCCTCGCCTCCTCGGCCTTCAATCTGTCCTGGACGCAGGAGCGCAATCCGGACATCAAGTTTGCCGACGTGAAGACAATCTCGTCGGCTTGAGCCCGACGGGGGTTCTCGCTTCAGCCGACGACCAGCGTCTCGGGTGTCATGAAGGTGTAGGGCGGCACGGCAAGATTCGTCGGTGCCGGCCCGCGTCGCACGCGTCCCGAGATGTCGTACTGCGAGTAGTGGCACGGACAGACCCAGCCGCCGAAGCGCGGCATCAGGTCGCCGACGCCCCGCGACGTCGGAACGCAACCCAAGTGCGTGCACGCGCCCACCACAACCAGCCACTCCTTGCGCTTGACGCGGTCGCGGTCGCGTGCCGGGTCGAGCCTGGCAGCCGCGTCGTCAGCCTCGGCCCGCGCGATCTGCTCGGGCGTGCGATGGGCGATGAACACGGGCTTGCCTTGCCAGCGCACCGTTATGATCTGGCCGGGCTTGATCGGGCGCAGATCGACCTCCGTCGTGGCTGCAGCTTTGGTGTCGGCGGACGGATTCATGCTGTCGAGCGCGGGCCACAGGCCTGCCGCCATGCCCACCGACGCGAACGCGGCGGCGGACAGCGTCAGGAAATCCCTGCGTGTGGGTTCGGATCGCTCGGATGCTGAGATCGCGGTGGCTGACATCGTGGGCCTCCCTGCGCGAGGGCACCATTGTGCGCAGGGGCCGGGCGGCAGTCACCGCGACACGTTGCGCT
The DNA here is from genome assembly GCA_008933705.1 of Hyphomicrobiaceae bacterium. Taxonomy (GTDB): domain Bacteria; phylum Pseudomonadota; class Alphaproteobacteria; order Rhizobiales; family Hyphomicrobiaceae; genus AWTP1-13. The sequence continues at coordinate 21,295 of WBUN01000004.1, read as the reverse complement.
GTGTCAGTCTTCCGCGACGGGAGGCCAGGTCGAGGGCCGCTCAGGCGCGCTTGAATCGGGCTCTCGCCGCAGCATTCAGCGACGCGAGCCGCAGCGCGCGAGGCTACACAACCCCACGCTTGCGCAGGTCGGCGATTTCTTCGGCTCCCTTTCCGAGCCAGCCCGACAGAATGGCGTCGGTGTGCTCGCCGAGCGCCGGCGGCGCCTGGCGGTATTCGACGGGCGAGCCATTGAGACGCAGCGGGCTGGCAATGGTGGGCGTGGTGACCCCGTCGGAACGCGCGATGTCCACCCGCAGCTGCCGGTGGCGTACCTGCGGATCCTCGAACACCTGGCGGTAGTCGTTGATCGGTCCGCAGGGGACGCCGCGGGCTTCGATGCGCTCGATCCACTCGGCCGTGGTTCGTGTCAGCATGGTGCGGGCAAGGTCTGGGATGAGCTCGCCGCGCAGGGTGATGCGGCCGGTCACCTTGCGATAGCGCTCGTCGGCGGCGAGGTCGGCACGCTCGATCGCCTGGCAGTAGCGCTGCCACTGCGTGTCGTTGCCGACGGCGACGATGATGTGGCCGTCGGAGGTGGCAAACACCTGGTAGGGCACGAGGCTCTGATGCTCGTTGCCGTAGCGGCCAGGGGGATTGCCGGTCACAAGATAGCCGACGGCCTGGTTGCCGCCGAGCGCAACCAGGCAGTCGAGCAGCGCCATGTCGATATACTGGCCGCGGCCGCTTACGGTACGGTGGTTGAGCGCGGCGAGGATGGCCACGCTCGCGTACATGCCCGTCAGGACGTCCGCCACCGCGATGCCGACCTTCTGCGGGCCGCCTCCGGGAACATCGTCGCGCTCGCCGGTGATGCTCATGAGGCCGCCGAGACCCTGAAAGACGAAGTCGTAGCCGGGCTTATGGGCATAGGGGCCGTGCTGGCCATAGCCGGTGATCGAGCAATAGACGATGCCGGGATTGATGGCTTCGATGCTCTTGTAGTCGAGACCGTAGCGCTTGAGGTCACCAACCTTGTAATTCTCGATGAGGACATCGCAGCGGGTCGCGAGCTCGCGCACGATGGCTTGGCCTTCGGGTGCGGCCAGATTGAGCGTGAGCGATTTCTTGCCCCGATTGGCCGAGGCGTAATAGCTGGAATCCCTGGCGTTGCGTCCCTCGCCGTCCTTCAACCACGGCGGCCCCCAGGCCCTCGTGTCGTCGCCGACCCCCGGCCGCTCGATCTTGATGACCTCTGCGCCGAGATCGGCAAGGTTCTGCGTGCACCATGGTCCTGCCAGAATGCGCGACAGGTCGAGAACCTTGATGTGGGAAAGCGCTCCAGGCACGTCGTCTTCTCCGCTTCGACATTGATCGGCTCCGCGCTCGCGCCCCGTCCTGCGCTCGATCGCACGCACAGCCGCGACGGCATGCTCGACGTGGAGCACGATCCGCCGCGAGCCGTGGGATGCGAACAGGGTGGCTGGGTGCGTCCGGCAGGAAGCTCAGTTTACCGCAATCTTGGCCTGCTTTACCACCGTGCCCCACTTGCTGATCTCGGCGTCGACGAATGCCTTGAAGCTGCCACCGACCAACTTGCCGGTGTCGAGCCCGAGCTTGGCAAACGTCTCGCGGATGCTGGCTGAGGCGAGAATCTCGCGCATTGCTGCCTCGATCCTGGCCTGTGCGCCCTTGTCCTTGCCGGCTTCCTTCACGGCCGGCATGTACAGGCCGAACCAGGCCGTCGCCTCGAAGCCCTTCACGCCGGCCTCATCGAGGGTCGGCACGTCCGGCAGCGAAGGGGCGCGCTGCAGGCTGGTCACTGCGAGCACGCGCAGGCGCCCATCGGCGGCCGACGGCAGCACGGTGGGCAAGGTATCGAACATCATCGGAATGTGTCCGCCGATCAGATCGTTCATGGCCGGTGCTGCGCCCTTGTAGGGCACGTGCACGATGTCGACGCCGGCCATCAGCTTGAAGAGTTCGCCCGACAAGTGGTTGGCGCCGCCGGTTCCCGCCGATCCGTACGAGAGCTTGCCCGGCTCCTTCCTGGCCAGCGCGATCAGCTCGGCGACCGTCTTGGCGGGAACGCTCGGGTGCACGACGAGCGCGTTGGGAGCGCTGGCGACAAGCGCCACCGGTGCGAAGTCCTTCTGCGTATCGTAGGGCAGCTTCCTGTTGATGCTCGGATTGATCACGTGATGCGTGGCGGTCAACAGCAGCGTGCCGCCGTCTGGTGCGGACTTCGCGACCTGATCGGAGCCGATGCTGCCGCTCGCGCCGGCCCGGTTCTCGACGATGACGGTGATGCCGAGCTTTTCGCCGAGCGCCTGGGCGATGTGGCGCGCAAGGATGTCCGTGGTGCCGCCGGCCGGGAACGGCACGATGATCCTCATCGAGCTGACCGGGAAATTCTGGGCTGCGGCGGCGCCGCACCAGAGCGCGGCCGCCACGAGGGCTGCGCCGATGATCGCTGCAACTCTGTTCATTGGGTTTCCTTCCCTGCGCTGCCTTGCGTTCCGGCCGCTGTCTGCTGCGGGGGAAATTCGATCTGCGCCTCGCCGGTTGCCACCGGCTCGCCGTGCTGGTTGCGCACCACCACATCGATCACCACCCACCGCGCCTTCGTGCTCTTGGTCTTGCTCCTGACGGTGCCGGCCGGCTGTATCACGTCGCCCGGCTTCACCGGCTTGATCCAGCGCGTCTCGAGGCGGCGGTGCGTGGCGCCCAGCGGATAGGCCCAATCGGTCAGCATGCGCGTGATCAGGCCGAAATTGTTCATGCCGTGCATGATGATGCCGCCGAAATTCGTCTTGCCGAAATCACCTCGCATGTAGTTGTCGTCGAGATGCAGCGGGTTGTAGTCGAGAGAGGCATCGCAGAATTGGCGGATGCTTTCGCGCGACACCGGGAACTGGGGGCCGTCGATGCGATAGCCGGGCTCGATGGAGTCATAGGTCGTCGTCATGGGCGCGCTCCTCACATTGGCCGGATGGTCCAGCCGCGGCCGGAGCAGATGACCTTGCCGTGCTGGTTGAAGAATACGTTGTCGTGCACGACGAACAGGCGGTCCTTCTTGACGAACTTGTCGAGCGCCCGCGCCTGCAGCGTGATGGTGTCCCCTGGGCGTGCCGGGATGTTGTAGCTCCACGACTGCCCTGCATTGACGGTGCCCGGACTGCGCATCCAGTCGTCCGCCGGCGTGCAGGCAAACATCAGCAGGATGTGGATCGAGGGCGGCGCGATCAGTCCGCCGTATGGCGTCGCGCGGGCGTAGGCCTCGTCGAAGTAGAGCGGGTGGTTCTCGCCGACCGCGCGGCAATACTTCTGGATCGCCTCCAGTGTGAGCACGTACGGGATGGTCTCGCGCGGCTCGCCGGGGACGATGTCGTCCCAGACCCTCCGCCGGCCCGCATCCTTCCAGAAGTCCGTCTCGAACGCCTCTTGCGCCATGCCTCCTCCGTGTGTAGAGTGTTCGCCTGGCGAACAGAATAGTCGCCTAGAGAACACTACCATTGCGGGGGCTCTTTGCAAACCCCGCGTGGCGGAGCGTGCTTTTGGCAAAAGAGAGCGATGGGTTCGTCCGCGCCATAGCGCGCGGCTTCAGCGTGGTGGAGGCTTTGGGCCGCCCGCCAGGCCGGCACACGCTTTCAGAAGTGGCCGAAGCGGCCGACATCAGCCGCGCCGCCGCGCGCCGCATCCTGGCGACGCTGGTGAGCCTGAACTATTGCGAGCCGGAGGGGCGCTACTTCCGTTTGCGGCCGCGCGCGCTCGGGCTCGGACTGTCGTATCTCACCGCGCTTCCGTTCTGGGGTTGTGCGCAGCGCGTCATGGAGGACTTGCGGAACGAGGTGGGCGAGTCGTGTGCGCTGGCGGTGCTCGACGGCGCGGAGATCGTTTATGTGTTGCGGCAGCCTGCCCGCCGCATCCTGGCCGCCAATCTGGGCATCGGCAGCCGTCTGCCCGCGCACCTGGTATCGCTCGGACGCGTGCTGCTCGCCGGGTTGTCGGCGCAAGAGCGGGACGCATATTTGGCGAATGTGGAACTGAAGCCGCTGACACCGAGGACCATCACGCAGCCACGCGCCATGAAGCGGGAGCTGGAGAAGGTGGCCCGGCAGGGCTATGCGTGGATTGACGGGGAGCTCGATCCCTCGATTTGCGGCATTGCCACTCCGGTGCGCGACAAGGACGGCAAGGTCGTGGCCGCGGTCAGCGTCAACACCATTTCAGGGACGCTGGACGAGGCGGGCGCGAAGTCGCGGCTCCTGTTGCCCCTCAAGAGGGCTGCTCAAGAGATTCGCGCGCAGAGCGCGGCCGTCCTGTAGGGGCAGACTGCCAAAGCCATCCGGCAAGGCCCGGCTCTGCGCGCTCGCCGCGCTCCGACCGGAATGGCAGGCGTGGCGCGTGGCAATCCGGTTCAACCTTAATCGGAAAGACTCTCGGAGTTCTTCGGCACGCCTCGGTGTGTATTGAGGGGAGTAGCGCAATCGGCGGTAGGCCCTCCGGTGCGCTAAGTCCGCGGATTGACTGCAGGAATGAGCCCGGACTTGCACAGGCCGTGGCAAATGCGTCACGGAAAACTCCCTTTGATTTGAGGCGATGCGGGTTTTCATTCCAAATCCCGGCGAATTCAAATATCCGCTGAATAATCAACGCATTTTTGATTTTCAATCAGCACTGATCTCAACAGAGGGGCAGAACATGCGGAACGTGGAGCTCGGAATGCCAAAAGGAGCGGCAGTCAAGAAAGCTGCCAAAGCGAAGGTCGATACCGTCACGCTGCGTCACTTGGCCATGACGCTGGCCGAGGGGCACGAGGTGCCCAAGGCCAAGGTCAACGCCATGCTGACGGACATGGTCGCCGCCATCGCCAAGCATCTCAAGAAGGGTGCCCGCATCAGGATCGGCGGTCTCGGCATCCTGCAGGTGCGCAAGCGGCCGGCCCGCATGGGCCGCAACCCGGCCACAGGCGAGGCCATCAAGATCAAGGCGAGCAAGAAGATCGCCTTCCGCGCGGCGAAGGACCTCAAAGAGGCCATCTAAGCGCACACGCCTTGTCCTTACAGCCCCGCTTCGGCGGGGCTTCTTGTTTTCGGGGCCTATGGTACGGCCCTGCAAGGGCGTGGCGGTGCCGGCTATTTCTGCAGCGACTGCTCGATGCGGGCGCCGTACGTCTTCAGTCGCTCGGCAATCGCTGCCGCCCGGTGCGGTTGCAGGCGCCTGGCGATCGCCGCCACGGTTAGGGCCGCCGGCGCCTCGCCGTTTCGATGCCCCAGGGTGACCGAGACGGCACGCGTGCCTCGCACCAAACCCTTCTCGCGCAGCGCATAGCCGGCCGCCCGCGCCTCCGCCACGGCTGCCAGCGAGTCCTCCACCGTCATGTCGTAGGAACGAAGGTGCCGCTCGTTTTGCACGATGAGGTCGCGAGCGGCGTCGGGGCGCAGGCTTGCCAGGATGGCGATGCCTGAGCTGCTCACGCCGAGCGGGCGCCGGACACCCACGTCGAGAGAGAGCACCTGGATGGGATAGCTGCCGAGCCGCCGCGCGACGCAGACCGTCTCCAGACCGGTGCGCACGGTCAGGAACAGCGTATCGCCGATCTCCTCCACGGCCTCGTTGAGGTGGGGTATGGCCGCGCTCAGCAGGGGCGACCCGAGAGGCGGGGAGAGACCCGCGAGCTGAACATGCTTGCCAACCACGTAGCGGCGTGTGCGGGACTTCTGCTCGACCACACCCTCGGCCATCAGGGCACTGAGCACCCGATGCGCAGTCGGCCGCGTCAAGGCGGTCGCGCGGCTGACCTCCGTCAGGCCGAGGCCTGTGTCGCCGCTGGCCGCCAGGACCCTGAGCAGCAGGAAGGCGCGATGGATGCTCTGCGTCCCCTCGGGCGTGCGCCCTGCCTGAGCCGCGGCTTCCAGCCAGTCCTCTGCGTACGCGCGTGCCATTGGTTTACGCCCGGCAGGCCATCCGTTGTGTCCACTATGTGGACTTTTCGATCGCAATTCAATTGCTCATCTGCATGTTAGGCCGCATGAACGAGGCAAGAAGCCGCAACAGGGCGCCCACGAAGGTGCCGGATCGAGGAGACGAGCCCGTGCGACTGGCCAGCTATCGCGTGAATGGCGGTGACCGATACGGCGCCGTGGTCGGCAACGGCATCGTCGATCTCGGCAGCCGGCTTCCCAAATACGCTACCCTGCGCGACCTGATTGCTGCTGACGCGCTCGCCGAGGCGAAGGCGGCAGTTCGCAATGCGACGGTCGATCATGCGCTCGATGCCGTGACCTTCCTGCCGCCGGTGGTGGCGCCGGAGAAGATCTGGTGCATCGGCGTCAACTACGCCGACCGCAACGAAGAGTACAAAGACAACTCTGCGGCGCCGAAATATCCGAGCTTGTTCTGCCGGGCGCCCGCCTCGCTGGTCGGGCACGGCCAGCCGATCGAGCGCCCGCGGGTCTCCACGCAGCTCGATTACGAGGGTGAGATCGTCATCGTCGTCGGCAAGGGCGGCAGGCGCATTCCTCGCGAGCAGGCGCTTGCCGGCATCTTCGGCTTGACGCTGTGCAACGAGGGCAGCGTGCGCGACTGGCTTCGGCACGGCAAGTTCAACGTCACGCAGGGCAAGAATTTCGACAAGTCGGGCAGCATCGGCCCCTGGATCGTCACCAGCGACGAGGTCGACCTCAAGGCGCCGCTGGAGCTGACCACGCGGGTCAACGGCGAGGTGCGCCAGAACGACAGCACCGCGCGCCTGATGTTCCCGTTCGACTATCTCATCTCCTACCTGTCCACGTTCGCGACGCTGAAGCCAGGCGACGTCATCGTCACGGGCACGCCCACAGGGGCCGGCGTGCGCTTCGATCCGCCACGATGGCTGGTGCCGGGCGACGTCGTCGAGGTCGAGGTGCCGCAGATCGGCGTTCTGCGCAACACGGTGGTCGACGAGACGGCAGGCTGAAGGCGGTCTGGGGCCTGCCGCAGGCGCATTCCCGGTGAGGGGTGGGTATCATGCTCAGCAAAGAACAGATCGAGGCGGCCGCGGCCAGGCTGGAGGAGGCGGAGCGCACGCGCCAGCAGATCCGCATGTTCAGCCTGGAATATCCGGGTATGACGATCGAGGACGCCTATGCCGTGCAGCGCGCCTGGATCGCGTACAAGCTGAAGAACGGCCGCACGCTGAAAGGCCACAAGATCGGCCTCACCTCGAAGGCGATGCAGAACGCCGTCGGCATCCGCGAGCCGGACTTTGGCGCTCTGCTCGACAACATGTTCTTCTACGACGGCGCCGAGATCCCCACCGACCGCTTCATCTCGACACGCATCGAAGCGGAGCTGGCGTTTGTCCTGAAGGCCCGCCTGGCGGGACCCGGCTGCTCGGTCTTCGACGTGCTGAATGCGACCGACTACGTCACGCCGGCGCTGGAGATTCTCGATACGCGCGTGCAACGCGTCGACCCCGAGGGAAAGGGCACGCGCAAGATCGTCGACACCATTTCCGACAACGCAGCCAACGCGGCTCTGGTGCTTGGCGGGCGCCCCTTCAAGCCGCTCGATGTTGATCTGCGCTGGGTTGCCGCTCTCGTGTTCCGCAACGGTCAGCTCGAGGAGACAGGCGTGGCGGCCGGAGTCCTCAACCACCCTGCCAATGGCGTGGCCTGGCTTGCGAACAAGCTGCATCCCTACGGCGTCGCGCTCGAGCCGGGCCAGGTCGTTCTCAGCGGTTCCTTCATCCGGCCGATTGATGCGAGGAAGGGCGACACCTTCCATGCCGACTATGGTCCGTTCGGCAGTGTGTCCTGCTTCTTCTCCTGATGGCGAGGTTGAGATGGCCAAGCGCAAGAGCATCTACATCGAAGGCTTCGGCCACAAGAATCCCATTCCTGCCGCCTGCCGTCTCGGCAACATCGTCACCTCGGGCATCATCTACGGCCTCGATGTGGCGACGGGAAAGCCCGCGTCGATGCTGGACCAGCAGTGCGTGCTGATGTTCAAGCACCTGCGCAGCATCGTCGAAGCCGCGGGCGGCACGACCGACGATATCGTCAAGCTCAACCTGTGGATGGTCGACCGCTCGCAGCGTGAAGCGGTCAATCGCGAGTGGCTGAAGATGTTCCCGGACCCCGATGCGCGACCGGCCCGCCAGACCATGCAGGCCGAGTTGGGCGCCGGCATCCTGGTGCAATGCGACTTCATTGCCGTCATCGGCGGTTCCTCGGCCTGAGGAAACCGCGGCTGCAGCATCTGGAACCCGGAAATGGAAATCGATCCCAACACCCTGGCCGCCGAAGAGTCCTACAAGCTGCTTACAGGGATCGTCGTGCCGCGACCGATCGCGTGGGTGACAACGATGTCACCTGCCGGTGTTGTGAACCTGGCCCCTTTCAGCGCCTTCACCTTTGTTTCGCCGAAGCCGCCCATGCTGGCGATCAGCGTCGGGCGCAAGGGCGGGCGCTACAAGGACACGGCCTACAATATTCTGAGCGGCGAAGAATACGTGGTGCACATCGCCGATCGTCCGCTTGTGGAGCCACTGCACCTGAGCTCCATCGAGCATCCGCCGCACGTGAGCGAGGTCGAGGAACTGGGCCTCGCCACCACGCCGAGCCACCGCATCAAGGTGCCGCGCCTTGCGGCCGCTCCGATCGCCATGGAATGCCGGCTGCGCCATTGCATCGAGTTCGGTGAGACCCGCAGCCGCCTGCTGGTGGGCGAGATCGTGGCCTTCCACTTCCGCGACGGTCTCGTGCAGAACGGCAAGATCGACACACGCGCGCTCAATCCGATCTGTCGCCTCGCCGGTCCGCGCTACGCGGAATTGGGCGAGATCATCAATATGCAGCCCGTGCACCAGACTCCCAAATCGTGAAGCGATGAACGGCCGCCCGAGGTTCTTGAAGCTCGAAGAGGAATAGATGCCGACCTACCTGCCGTTCGATGCCAATCCACGCGCGCCGCACACCAAGCCGCCGCGTCTGAGCTGCGACAGCCAGTTCCACGTATTGGGTCCGCGCGAGAAATACCCCGTGCGTCCCGGCGCCGTATACGAGATGCCGAGCGCCACCATTGCCGCCGCGCTGAGGATGCACAAGGCGCTCGGGCTGGAACGCGGCATCATCGTTCAGCCAACTACATACGGCGCCGACCATGCCGCGACGCTCGACGGCCTTGCCGCGGCAGGGCCCAATTATCGCGGCTGCGCCAATGCCGTTGTCTTCAACGAGAAGGACGATGCGTACCTTGCCAGGCTGCACGCGGCCGGCGTGCGCGGCGCCCGCTTCACCAGGGCGGGCCTGGGCGTGGCGCTCGGCAAGGCGGATTTCGATCGCGCGATTGCGCACGTCACGGAGCTGGGCTGGTATGTGAAGGTGCAGCCCGAGCCCGAGGGCATCGCTTCCGGCGCCGCGCAGTACGAGAACCTCAAGCTCCCTGTGATCATCGACCATATGGGCCGGCCCGATCCCTCGCGCGGCGCCGCTGATCCAAGCCGCACCAAGATGCTGGAGCTTCTGGCCAAGGGAAATTTCTGGGTCATGCTGTCATTGACCGAGAAGCTCTCCAAGGCCGGCCCGCCGTGGGATGACGTCGTCCCCATTGCGCGGGCCTACATCGAGGCCGCGCCCGACCGGGTGATCTGGGGCAGCGACTGGCCGCATCCCGTGTCGACCAAGCAGCCGCCCAACGAGGCCGATCTCCTCGAGTTCCTGTATCGCTGCGCACCGGGCGAGGAGGAGCGGCGCAAGATCCTGGTCGACAATCCGGCGCGGCTATTCGGCTTCGAAGCATGAACGGCTGGACGGAGGACAACACGGCAATGCTCTCAACAGGGAGGAATTCCATGAAGTATCTGCTCGCATTGTTGGGCGTGCTCGGGCTTGCGCTTTCCGCGCCTGCCCAGGCGCAGAAGTGGCCCGAGAGGACCGTCAAGCTGGTCGTGCCTTATCCGGCCGGCGGCAACGTCGATGGGGCGGCCAGGATCATCGCCGATCGGCTGCAGGCCGCGTTCGGCCAACCCTTCGTCGTCGAGAACAAGGCCGGAGCCGGCGGCCTGGTCGGCAGTGAGTCCGTGGCCAAGTCGGAGCCCGACGGCTACACGCTGCTGCTCGGCGCCAACGGCCCGATCCTGTTCGCCCCGGAGATGGCGAGCCGAAGGGCCTACGAATGGCGTCGCGACTTCGTGCCGATCACCATGGTGTCTCTGACGCCGATCGTCCTGCAGGTCAATCCTTCAGTGGCGGCCAAATCGGTCAAGGAGCTGTTCGAGCTGGCGCGCCGTGAGCCCGGCAAGCTCACCATGTCGTCCCCGGGTCCCGGCACCACCAATCATCTCCTGAGCGAGAAGATCCAGGGGGCGATGGGATTGAGCTGGGTCACCGTGCAGTACAAGGGCAACGCCCCGGCAACGAGCGACCTCATCGCCGGGCACGTCAATTTCAACTTCGATCAGGTGTCCGTTGCCCTGCCCTACATCAAGGATGGCAAGACACGCGCACTGGCGATCACGGGCGACAAGCGCGCGGTGTGGCTGCCGGATGTGCCGACTTTCAAGGAGGCGGGCTTTCCCGAGATCGACGGGGCGACCTTCACGGGCCTGATGGCGCCCGCCAAGACGCCGCCCGAGATCGTTGCGCGCCTGAACGCGGAACTCGGCAAGATCCTTTCCGATCCGGCGGTGAAGAGCAAGTTCGAGGCGCTCGGTGCGGAGGCACGGCCCATGTCGGCCGAGGCCTTCCGGCAGTATCTCGAGAAAGAGGACGCGACCTGGATTCCCCTCATCCGCAAGACCAACATCAAGGCGCAGTGAGCTCTGCCCGGGCAGATCTTGCGCTTGTGGCGGCCTGCCGCATCGGCCTAAGATTCGCGGAAAACCAGTTTCCGCGAATCATTCAACCGAAGGGCAATGGCCATGCCGATCCTCCCGCGCGTCGCGGCGTTTCACGATGAGATGACCGCGTGGCGGCGCGATCTGCACGCCCATCCCGAGCTCGGCTTCGAGGAGCATCGCACTTCCGACTTCGTCGCCCGCAAGCTTGCCGAGTTCGGCTGCGAGGTTCATCGCAACATCGGCAAGACCGGCGTGGTCGGCGTGCTGCAGACCGGCAACGGTCCGAGCATCGGCTTGCGGGCCGACATGGACGCGCTGCCGATCCAGGAGGCCAACGACCTTCCCTACCGGTCCAAGCACGACGGCCGCATGCACGCGTGCGGTCACGACGGGCACACCGCCATGCTGCTCGGCGCCGCGCGCTATCTTGCCGAGACGCGCAACTTCGACGGCACCGTGCATTTCATCTTCCAGCCGGCGGAAGAAGGCATTGGCGGTGCGCAGGCCATGCTTGCGGACGGGTTGTTCCAACGCTTTCCCTGCGCCAGCGTCTTCGGCATGCACAATACGCCCGGCATGCCCGTCGGCAAATTTGCCATCCGCCCGGGCGCCATGATGGCCGGCGGCGCGTTCTTTGACGTCGTGATCCGAGGCCGAGGCACGCACGGCGCGCGTCCCGAGGCGGGCATTGATCCGGTGCTGACCGCTTGCCATCTCGTTACCGCTCTGCAGGCCATCGTCTCACGCAACATCAGTCCTTCCGATACGGCGGTTGTGAGCATCACGGCGATCGAGGCCGGCGAGGCCTACAATGTCATTCCCGAGACCGCCGTGATCCGCGGTACGGCGCGGACCTTCGACAGCAGCACGATGAAGCAGATCGAGGACGGCATGCGTCGCACCGCCGCCGGCATCGCGGCCGCGCATGGCGCCAAGGCCGAGGTCGATTTCCGCGCCCTGTTCGCCCCGCTCGTCAACAATGCTGATGAAACGCAGTTCATGGCTGACGTCGCGGCCGGCATTGCCAGCGAAGCGGACGTCGATCGCAACCGAAGCATCATCATGGCATCTGAGGACTTCTCGTTCATGCTCGAGGCCTGCCCTGGCGCCTACATCAATCTGGGCAACGGCGACGATGCCGGCCGCTACCCGGTGCACAATCCGAACTATGACTTCAACGATGCGGCACTCCCTTACGGAGCAAGCCTGTACGCGCGCCTCGTGGAGAAGAAGCTGCCCCGCCTTGCCAAGGACGCCTGATGGCCGTGCGGTCCCGCCTCGCGGACAAAGGGCGAGCCTGGTCTATGCGAGCGCGCGCTTGATGGCGGCGCCAACCTGCTCTATCGCGGTCCTGGCGTAAGGGATGGCGCCGGCAAGGGCATAGAAGTGGTGGATCATGCCCGGATGGCAGGTGTATTCCACGGCCACGCCCGCCCCCGCCAGGCGATCCGCATAGGCTTTGCCTTCGTCGCGCAAGGGATCGTAGGCTGCAGTGTGGATGTGCGCTGGAGGCAGACCAGCCACGCTGTCGGCGCGCATTGGTGAGACGCGAGGGTCATGGGGATCACGCGCGCCATAGTGATCCGCAAACCACTGCATTGCGGCCGCCTCCAGCAGGTAGCCTTCCGCGAAGTCGCGCAGCGATTTCGTATCGGCGGCCGCGTCCGTGCGCGGGCACAGGAGCACCTGCAAGGCGAGCTTGGGCCTGCCGGCGCGTGTCGCGAGCTGGGCGACCACGGCCGCAAGGTTGGCACCGGCTGAGTCACCGGCCACGCCGAGGCGGCTGGGATCGATGCCCAGGTCTGCCGCATGCTCCCCTACCCATCCGGTGGCGGCGAACGCATCCTCGACGGCTGCAGGAAACGGGTGCTCGGGGGCGAGGCGATAGTCGATCGAGATGAGCCGGCAACCGCTGGCGTTGGCCAGCATGCGGCACATGCCGTCGTGCGTGTCGAGGTCGCCGATGACAAAACCGCCGCCATGGAAGTAGACGAGGCCCGGCAGACGCGTTGCGTCTGCGGACACCGGCGTGTAGCTGCGAAACCGCAGAGGGCCGCCCGGCCCCGGAAGCTCCGCGTTCTCGACCCGGCCGATCGGCACGCCCTGGGCGTCGGCGACATTGGCCAGCGCGAGGAGTCCCTCTCGCGCTTCCGCCGGTGTGAGCTGCCAGGTTTTCGGCCTGCCCGCCGCGGCCATCAGGTCCAGCAGCGCCCTGACGTGAATATCCAGAGCCATTATTCCTCATCCCCCGTCGCAAAGCGGCGCAAATCGATGCAAGCGTCCCACAAAGTCGGGCGTCTCGCCATCCCCGTTGAAGATGCGCAGAAGGGTAGCGGTCCGCGAAGAACAGCCATGAGCCCCTGCAGCTTTGCCGCCGGCCGCGAAGCGGCTAGGCTGCAGACTTATGCGCGGCGGATAACGCCGCGCCCGAGGAGCTTCCTATGCGCGAGCGCCTGCATTTTCTTCTGCTCAACATCGGGCATTTCCTTGATCACTTCTTCACGCTGGTTTTTGCCACCGTTGCCGCCCTGGCCCTGCACCGCGAGTGGGGGCTCGGCTATGCGGACCTGCTCAAGTTCGCAACCCCGGGGTTCTTTGCTTTCGGTGTCTTTGCGTTGCCAGCCGGCTGGCTTGCCGACAAGTGGAGCCGGGAGGGCATGATGAGCGTGTTCTTCATCGGTATCGGTGCAGCATCGACGGCAACGGCCTTCGCGCGCACGCCTTTGGAGATCGGACTGGGCCTTTTCGTGATTGGCATATTCGCCGCCATCTATCATCCGGTCGGTCTCGCCATCGTGGTCGAGAAGTGGAGAAACACCGGCATGCGCATCGCCGTGAACGGCGTATTCGGCAATCTGGGTGTTGCCAGCGCAGCGCTCATCACCGGCTATTTCATCGATCACGGCGGCTGGCGCAGCGCGTTCTTTGTGCCCGGCATGCTGTCGATCCTGATCGGCGCCGCCTATACCGTCGTGGTGTGGTCCGAGCTCAGCCAGCCGAAGGCCCCTCCGCGTCCCAGGGCTGCCGCAAAGGCCCTGCCTGCCGGCGTCAGGGCGACATTGCTGCGCATTTCCATCATCGTGTTCCTGACGACGGCTGTCTCAAGCATCGTCTTCCAGTCGACCACGTTCGCGCTGCCCAAGGTGTTCGACGAGCGCCTGGGCGGTATCGCCGTCTCGGCCACGGCGCTCGGCCAGCTTGCGTTCCTGGTCTTTGCGCTGGCTTCCGTGGGTCAGCTTGTCGTCGGCCATTTGCTCGACCGGCTCGGTCCGCGCACGGTGTTCATCGGCGCAGCGGCCGTGCAGCTCGTCTTCTTCGCCATGATGCCGGGCCTTGCCGACTGGCCGGCGCTGCTGTGCGCGATGGCGTTCATGCTGGCGGCGTTCGGCCAGATCCCGATCAACGACTACATGATCGGCCGCATGGCCGAGGGCGCATGGCGCGCGCGTGTCTACGGCGTGCGTTACGTCGTGAGCTTCACCGTGCTGGCCGCCGCGCTGCCGCTCATAGCCTTCATCTACGAGCGGTGGGGCTTCGACGCGCTGTTCAGGGTGCTGGCGGTGTCGGCGGGCATCATCCTGGCCGCGGTTCTGATGCTGCCGCACAAGCTGCCGCAGCCCGGCGCTGCAGCCGCGGCAGGTGCGTAGGCTCTGCGAGGGCATGCGGCCTCGCAGCGACGATTGCGCCGGGGGTCAGCCCAGGATCGCGTAGGTGCCGGTCGCGAACGCGGAAGGTTTGGCCGCACCGGCCTCGCGCACCTCGCAGGTGCAGAACGCCAGCGTCTTGCCAAGGCGCATCACCTTGGCATCGAGCAGCGCATCCGCCTTGGTGACGGGGCGCATGTAGTTGGTGGTGAGGTCGACGGTGGTGCATGGCTTGAAGCCGCCGCTCGCCGCGGCCAGCGCAATCACCATGGCCGTGTCGGCTCCCGTCAGCAGCGCCTGGCCGCACATGATGCCTCCGACGCGGCAGAGCTGGTCGGAGAACGGAATGCGCAGCGTGGCGGTGTCGGCGCCAACCAGCTCGGCCTTGATGCCGAGCGCCAGCACCCAGGGCGCGAAGCACTCCTGGAGCACGGCATTGGCGGCGGCAATGGAGAAGTTCGGCATGGTCGATAATGTCCGGCTGGGAGCGGAAAGGGCGTCCTCTATATCAGCTTGAGCCCGTCGGGCGCGAGCCTCGATCCGGTGTGGCTTCACTGCCCCGCGCTCACCAACTCGTGACCGCTTCGGGGAAACCGCCCTCCCCTGCGCGCCGTAGCTGCAGCAGCGTCGGCTGGTCCGGCGCGCACGCCATGGGAGAACGCCATGCCATCTTCAATGCGCAGAGGCATCGTCCTCGCGCTGATGCCTGTCCTGACCGGGCTCATGATTCCGGGCGCATCGGCGCAGGAGGACTACGGGAGTTGGGAGATCCTGAAGAACCCGTT
Organism: Hyphomicrobiaceae bacterium; assembly: GCA_008933705.1. GTDB lineage: Bacteria > Pseudomonadota > Alphaproteobacteria > Rhizobiales > Hyphomicrobiaceae > AWTP1-13. Next base: position 6,063 of record WBUN01000004.1, on the reverse strand, counting down.
TGAGAGCACGGGCGGCGGCGGAGTGATGATCGATGGCTACAATCCGGTCATCGTCGGCGACAGATGCGTGACGAACTTTACGGCCACGCTGCCCGACGGCAAGGTTTACGACAACGTCGTCGAGTTCGAGACCGTCCAGGTGCAGGGCGGCACGCTGTGCACCAACGGTGCGTGGCGCGCCCGTGACGGCAGCAGCTCAGGCACCACCCCGTTCCGGGTCTTCATCAAGAACGGCGTGGTCCGCCGTTCGCCCTGATCGCGATGCCGGATGAGATTGCGGCGGCCCCTATGAAGGGCACTCACGTCGGTCCTCACGCGAGCTTGCGCACATCCACGAAATGCCCGGCGATAGCCGCGGCTGCCGCCATGGCCGGAGAGACGAGGTGGGTGCGGCCGCGATAGCCCTGCCGGCCTTCGAAGTTGCGGTTGCTGGTCGAGGCGCAGCGCTGGCCGGGCTTGAGCTGGTCGGGGTTCATCCCTAAGCACATCGAGCAGCCGGGCTCGCGCCACAGGAAGCCGGAGGCCAGGAAGACCTTGTCGAGACCCTCGGCCTCGGCCTGCTCCTTCACCAGGCCGGAGCCCGGCACGATCATGGCGTACGCCAGCCGCTCCGACACCTTCTTGCCCTCGACGATCCTGGCGACGTTGCGCAGATCCTCGATGCGGCCGTTGGTGCACGAGCCAATCCACACGACGTCGAGCGGGATGTCGGCAATCTTCGTTCCGGGTTTGAGGCCCATATACTCGAGCGCACGCAGCATCTTGGCACGCTTGGCCTCGTCCTCGACCTTGGCCGGGTCCGGCACGGCGCCCTCGATGGTGGCGACATCCTCAGGGCTGGTCCCCCACGTTACGATCGGCGGCAGGAGCGCAGCGTCGAGCTTCACCTCGCTGTCGAAACGCGCACCCTCATCCGACTTCAGCGTCTCCCAGTAGCGCATGGCCAAGTCCCAGGCCTTGCCCTTGGGAGACTTCGGACGGTCCTTGAGGTAGGCGAAGGTCTTGTCGTCGGGCGCCACCATGCCGGCGCGGGCGCCCCCCTCGATCGACATGTTGCACACCGTCATGCGGCCTTCCATCGACAGCGTGCGGATCGCATCGCCCGCGTACTCGATGACGTGACCGGTGCCGCCGGCCGTGCCGATCTGGCCGATGATGGCGAGAATGATGTCCTTGGCGGTCACGCCGGCCGGCAGCTTGCCGTCGACGACGACGCGCATGTTCCTGGCCTTCTTCTGCGTCAGCGTTTGCGTGGCCAGAACATGCTCGACCTCGCTCGTGCCGATGCCGTGCGCCAGCGCGCCGAAGGCGCCGTGCGTGGAGGTGTGGCTGTCGCCGCAAACGATGGTCGTTCCCGGCAGCGTGAAGCCCTGCTCCGGACCGATGACGTGGACGATGCCTTGGCGCTTGTCGAGAGCGTCGTAGTACTCGATGCCGAAGTCCCTGGCGTTCATGGCCAGCGTCTCGACCTGGATGCGGGCCTCCTCGTCCGCAATGCCCTTGGAGCGGTCGGAGGTCGGCACATTGTGGTCGACGACGGCCAGCGTCTTGTCCGGCGCACGCACCTTCCGGCCGGCCATCCGGAGGCCTTCGAACGCCTGCGGGCTCGTCACCTCGTGCACAAGGTGGCGGTCGATATAGAGAATGCACGTCCCGTCCGGCTGGCGGGAGACGACGTGGTCGTCGAAGATCTTGTCGTACAGTGTTTTGGGCGCGGTCTCGGCCATTGCGCGCGGGTCCTCCTGCTCGTCCGGCCCTGTGATAGCGCGCCACGGCGGCGCCCGCAAATATTGGCGAGAGAAAAAGAAAAGCCGGGCCCACGGGCCCGGCGTTTAGGCACTATCGGCCACCCTCGGGGAGGGTGGATGAAGGCGTCGAAGGGAGGGTAGCAGCCTTCAATAGCTGTCCGTCACAGCTGCATGCATATCAGCAGAGGCACGCCGGGTTGGAAATACGGATGCTCGCATGTTTGCCATGCTCATCTGCATGGCTGCCGCACGCGCATTTCAGAATTTCCACTGCCGGGCTTTGCTGACGAGAAAATCCCGGAAAACCTGCACTTTCTTCGCGGTCTTCAACTCTTCGGGATAGACGAAGTAGATCGGCAGAGACGGAAGCTCGGCATCCGGCAGCACAGGCACCAGCTCCGTCTCCTCTTCCGTCAGATAGTCAGGGATGAGCCCGATGCCGATGCCGGACCGGATGGCGTACTTCATGGCCATCACGCTGTTGGCGGCGAACGTCGGCTTGCGCGGCGGCTTGCCGTCGAGGCCGACCGTTTCCAGGGCACGGATCGCCGAGAGATGAGCCGCCGGCGTGCCGCTGTAGGAGACGATGGCGTGATCGTCGAGCTCGCTGATCGACTTGGGCGCGCCGTGACGGCGAATGTACTGCGCGGACGCATAAGCATGGATCTTCATGTTGAACAGCGGCCGCCTGATCAGATCGCTTTGCTGCGGCTCGCTGGTCCAGACGGCCACGTCGGCGGCGCGCATGGCAATGGCGATCTGCTCGTCGCTGAGCACGAGCTCGATGCGGATGTCGGGATAGAGCTCGAAGAACTCGCGCAGGCGCTGCGTGATCCACACCGTGCCGAGGCCGATCGGCGCGGTCACCCTCAGGTCGCCGCTCGGCTTGGTGGTCGTGTCGGTGAGCAGCGTCTCGGCGGTCGAGAGCTTGTTCATGATCTCGCTCGCCGTGCCGAACAGCATCTCGCCCTGCTCGGTCAGCACCAGACCGCGTGCATGCCGGTGGAACAGCGAGACCTTCAATTCCTTCTCTAGCGCCGAGACCTGGCGGCTCACGGCCGACTGGCTCATGCGCAGCGCTTCACCGGCATGGGTGAAGCTGCCGGCCTCGGCGGCGGCATGAAAGATACGGAGCTTATCCCAATCCATGGGGGCTTGTTTCGGGTGTCGGAGCGGCAAATGACGGATGTTTGTTCTATTCAGCGGCCTTAATCAGTGTCTCCAGCTTAGCCAAATAGCGCTCGGCCTCAAGTGCTGCCATACAACCCATGCCGGCAGCCGTCACGGCCTGGCGAAATACGTCGTCTTTGACGTCGCCGGCCGCAAACACGCCGGGAATGGCCGTATGCGTGGAGTCCGGCGCGGTGATCAGATAGCCCGAAGGCTTCATTTCCAGCTGCCCTTTGAACAGCTCCGTCGCCGGCGCGTGGCCGATGGCGATGAACACGCCGTCCGCGTCGAGCTGCGAGAGGGAGCCCGTCTTCACGTTCTTCAGCCTCACGCCGGTCACTGATTTGGGCGCTTCCGTGCCCAGAACCTCGTCGAGCGCGGAGTTCCAGACCACCTCGATCTTGGGGTTCTTGAACAGCCGCTCCTGCATGATGCGCTCGGCCCGGAAGCTGTCCCGCCGATGCACCACCGTTACCTTGCTGGCGAAATTGGTCAGGAACAGCGCTTCCTCGACGGCGGTGTTGCCGCCGCCCACCACGACGACCTTCTTGCCCTTGTAGAAGAAGCCGTCACAGGTGGCGCATGCCGATACGCCGTGGCCCTTGAACTTTTCCTCGGAAGGCAGGCCGAGCCAACGGGCCTGGGCACCCGTGGCGATGATCAGGGCATTGCAGGTGTAGCTGTCGCCCGAATCCCCCAGCAGGTGGAAAGGGCGCTGGCTCAGATCCACCTTGACGATGTGGTCCATCACGAATTCGGTGCCGACATGCTCGGCCTGGGCCCGCATCTGCTCCATGAGCCAGGGGCCCTGGATGACTTCGGCAAAGCCCGGATAGTTCTCGACATCGGTGGTGACGGTCATCTGCCCGCCCGGCTGGCTCCCCTGAATGACCACGGGCTTCAGCATGGCGCGGGCCCCGTAGATCGCTGCCGTATAGCCGGCAGGTCCGGAGCCGAGGATGATGAGATTGGTGTGTCGTGCTTGCGTCATGAGCAGGGCCGTGGCGGAGGCGTTGGGGAACGAAGCCTGAACCGATATGGGTAGGCTATAGAGCCCCTGCAATGCCGGGGTCAATGCATGATCGCAGGCGTGGCCGGAAGGCTACGCCTCATCCCCATCAAAACGGACCCGGCAGCGTCAGATCAGCTTCAGGGCCTTGAAGCTCACGTGCCCTTGCCTGCCGACGATGACGTGGTCGTGGATGGCAATGCCGAGCGGTCGCGCTGCCGTGACAATCTGGTTGGTCATGTCGATGTCGGCGCGCGAGGGGGTGGGATCGCCCGACGGGTGGTTGTGCACGAGAATGATGGCACTGGCGGAATGCTCGAGCGCCCGCTTGACGACCTCGCGAACATAGACCGGGGTATGATCCACGGTTCCTTTTTGCTGTATTTCGTCGGCGATGAGGCGATTTTTCTTGTCCAGAAACAGGATGCGGAATTGCTCGCTCGCCTCGTAGCCCATCGCCACCCGGCAGTAGTCGAGAACCGCGGTCCACGTCGCCAGCACGGGCTGGCGCATGATGCCGCCCTGGATCAGGCGCAGGGCGCCTGCGCGCAGCAGCTTCAACTGCAGGACGGCGGCATCGCCGACGCCCTCGACTTCCTTGAGCCGTGCCGGCAAGGCGTTGACCACCTCGGCGAAGCTGCCGAAACGCGCAAGCAGCCGCTTGGCGACAGGCTTGGTGTCGCGCCGCGGGATGGCGCTGAACAGTACGAGCTCGAGCAGCTCGTAGTCAGGCAGGCCGTCCTGCCCGCAGGCCAGAAACCGCTCCTTCAGGCGCTGGCGGTGCCCTGCATGGAGCGGGGGCGGGTCCTGCAGCAACGAGGGCTGTTGTGAGCCGTCGAGGTTGGCGCTGCGGTCTTTGAGCCCCCCGCCCATCCTCGCTCTCCGGCCACCCTTATGCAGCGAGCTTGTAGGGTGGGCGATGCAGGCCGCCGGGCGATATCGTGAAGATCTCGCAACCCGTCTTCGTGACGCCGACCGTGTGCTCGAACTGCGCCGACAGCTCCCGGTCGCGCGTGACGGCCGTCCAGCCGTCGGGGAGGATCTTCACATGCGGCTTGCCGAGGTTGATCATCGGCTCGATGGTGAACAGCATGCCGGGCTCGAGCACAATGCCGTCCCCCGGCTCGCCGTAATGCAGGATGTTGGGGCGGTCGTGGAACGAGCGTCCAAGACCGTGACCGCAGAAATCGCGCACCACGCTGCAACGCTCACGCTCGGCGTAGATCTGGATCGCCGCTCCGATATGACCGGTGGTATTGCCCGGCTTCACGGCCGCGACCCCGCGCATCAGCGCCTCGTAGGTCACGTCGATGAGCCGCTCGGCGCGCCGGGAAATGTTGCCGACCGCATACATGCGGCTGGTGTCGCCGTGCCAGCCGTCCAGGATCAGGGTCACGTCGATGTTGACGATGTCGCCTTCCTTGAGAGGCTTGGCGTTCGGAATGCCGTGGCAGACCACGTGGTTAACCGACGTGCAGATGGCCTTCGGAAATCCCCGGTAGTTCAGGGGCGCCGGCACCGCGCCGCGGGAAAGAGCGAACTCCATCACCAATTCGTCGAGAAACTCGGTGGTTACCCCCGGTTTCACGTGCGGGGCGAGCAAATCGAGCGCCTCGGCCGCCAGCCGGCCGGCCCGGCTCATGCCCGCGAATGCTTCGGGGCCGTGCAGCTTGATCTTGGTATCGCGCGATTGGGCGCGGGACAGGTCGAGGTTGTTCATGGGCCGACAAGATTTCCGCTGATCTTCCAAGTGTGCCTTGCTGACAAATTTAGTGCAAATGCGGCCGCGTGCAACTTATGGCATCCTGCCCCTGCAAGAGCCAGTGGGAGGATTGCATGAAACGAGCACATATCTTTGCCGGATTGGCCGTAGTTGCCGCCGCAGCGCCTCTCGATAGCATCTGCGCCCAGACATTGCCGAATTGGCCCATCCCGGAGATCTGCGCCAAGGAAAGCGCTCCGGGCCAGTGCGCGGCCTTCGAGGGGCGTGCTTTGAAGGCCGTCAGCGGCAGCTGGGCCTTCGTGCTGGATTCGGTGAAATCGAACTGCCTCGCGCAGGTCAAGTCGCCGTTGGACCGGAGCTGGCGCTTGCTCGCTGAATGTATCGACGTCGAGACGACCAAGGCGCTCGACAAG
>WBUN01000135.1 GCA_008933705.1 Hyphomicrobiaceae bacterium | reverse complement strand
ATCGGACTTCTTGCCGGGTAACATGCCTTCGATACGCGCCCACTGCTTGTCACTGAGCTCGTATCGTTTCGCCATGCGCTGCGCTCCGAATCAGTTGATCCGAAGCGCAATGAATCAGAACCGATTCCCGATGGGAATCCTGAATGTCGATTGGACCTAGCGGCCTCGCGTCTGTGGGCTCCGCACTTCCCGGCGAACGATCACCTTGATCTCGTCGAGCACGCTGTGCAGGAGCAGAGCGGTCCCGCCGTCGATCCGGTTCGCGTGCATCGTGGCGGCGATCTGGTTGAGCAGGTTTCCTAGCCGCTTGATTTGAGCGAGGTCGGCCAGATCCAGCCGGTTGTAAGTCTTGATCGTGATCGGCTTGTCGAGCGCGGAGGCGCGAACGAAGTCGGAGACGCTCCGATTAGTATCGGCCGCACGGCGCTGAATACCGGCGAGCTCCGTCGCGCTTACGCGAACTTCGAGGCGTCTGTCTCTTTCCGCGGCACAAGTATGCCGGAGATCGCTGTCGTCGTCACATAACCGGAGGTTAAGCGGCAACGACCGTAACCCGCATGGGCGGAGACGCGCACTCGCAAGCGCGGCTCCGGTCGCTGGCGACTAGGGCGTGACCCGACCGCCGGAGGGAGCCGCCGGAAGCTGGTGAAATGCTTCCCAGCTCAGTTCACCTGACGGAGCTACTAGGCTAGGAACGCTATGTTGATCACTTGCGGATCAGAGGTGTCCACGTGCCAACCAAATCCGACCTTCCGTCCTTCGAGAGCTACTTCAGACCGACCGTCGAGTGCGTTAAGGCTCGCGGCGGCTCTATGACTATCGAGGAGATGGAGGAGGCTGTTGCGGCAGCAATGGAGCTGACGGACGAGCTCCGGGCGATCCCGCACGGCGAGGGGCCAAGATCGCAATTTGACTACGAGCTTGCTTGGGTGCGGACCTACCTCAAGAAGGTCGGCGCCATGGAGAACAGCGAGCGCGGGGTCTGGCGGCTCACACCGGCAGGGGCCGCCATGAACGAAGCCGAGCTTGCTGCCATCCCACGCCGGGTGCGCGAGATGGACAGGCAGCGCCGCCAAGACCGCGAGGCCGAGCCCGAGATCGAGGCGGTAGAAGATGCGATTGAACTCAACTGGAAGGACAAGCTGCTCACCGCCCTGCTCGGGATGGCCCCCGATGGCTTCGAGCGGCTCTGTCAGCGAATACTGCGCGAGTCCGGTTTCACGAAAGTCGAAGTGACGGGCAGGACAGGCGACGGCGGCATCGACGGCACCGGCGTGTTGCGCGTCAACCTACTCTCGTTCCATGTCCTCTTCCAATCGAAGCGCATCAAGGGATCGGTCGGCGCGCCGGTGATCCGAGATTTTCGTGGCGCCATGGTCGGACGTGCCGATAAGGGACTCATCATCACGACCAGCTCGTTTACCCCCGAGGCAAGGCGAGAAGCGACTCGCGACGGGGCGCCGGCAATCGACTTAGTCGACGGAGATGCTCTGTGCGATCTGCTCAAGCAGCTCAAGCTTGGGGTTTCGATCAGGCTGATAGAAGAGGCCGAAGTCGATCCATCATACTTCAATGGAATTTAGGACTCGTTCTGCGCTATTGTCCGTACACGGTACCTGCAAGGATGCCGATGGCCATTTGGGGGCGACGGGCGGGTTGCGATCCGCCTTTTTGCTTTTCGGCGCCCGCCTAATTTCCATATCGCACAACCCCATTGACCGCATTCGCTCGTAGGCCGACACTTTCACGAAGCAGCGCACGGTGTTGCTGCGAAACACTTTCCAACTAGAAACCGTTTAGAATGGGAAACCCTCATCTGTTATCGGCCGGACAGGCTGCTAAGGCCGCCGGCGTCACCACTCCTACGATATCAAAGGCCATCAAGAAGGGCCGTCTTTCCTTCGTCGAGCGCACGGCGAATGGCTACCTCATCGATCCCGCCGAACTCTTCCGCGTCTTTCCGCCCGTTGCCAAGAAAGAGGCGGAAAGCCTTGCCCCTTTAGGCTTGGAAACCCCATCAGAAACTCCGGCAATGGTCGAGTTAAGGGTCGGCAACGCCCGCCTGGAGGCCGAGCTGGCGGCCATGAAGATGCTCGCCGACGAGCTGCGCCAGGACCGGGACGAGTGGCGGAAGCAGGCGCAGACCCTCCTGCTCGTGGATCAATCGCGCAAGGCCTCTGAGCGCAAAGGAGGCTTCTGGTCCTGGCTCACCGGGCACAAACCTGCGAATGCATAGACGGGACAGCTCTATTGCTCGGCCTGTGTAAATCAGGCACGCTTTCAAAGGCCGAGTCGTAATTCGGCCACGAGAGGAATTATGTAGAAAAACAAAAACCCGCCTGGAAGCGGGCCTTTGATAACTGAGTTTTACATGATGAAGTTTCGCAGACCCATCATCGTAAAACTCAGACGTTCTTGCAAGTCATTTCTTGCCACGGAATGGTGTTGCCTGTGAGAGGCGCGTTCTGCGGGTTCCAAGAGAAGGAACCGCCCATGATTTCGCTGCCTGAACCGTTATGTAAATCACACCACCTCGAATCAACCTCTGCGAAAGTTGCGCCGGTGGCATTGGCCGACCTCATCGTGCGCCTCGAGCGAAAGGCTGCTCGGCGCACACGGCTGTATTCGGGCGCCGCCGCAACTCCGTCTCGGTGGTTTCGGCCGGAGCCGCGTCCTTCGGTGCAGTACGCCGGCCCCATGGCCACCACGGCCGCACGTGATCGCCGCCTCACGCCGCAATCAAAGGCGCTCCTCCAGGTCCTCAGAGCACGGTGCGGCAACGGCACGGAAACCGCCACCTGCAAAACGACGCTCGCCCACATCATGGGCGTGACGACCCGCTCGATCGGGCGCTACATCGCCGAACTCGGCCGCTTCGGCTACATCACGACGCGGACACGGCACGGCACCACGGGCCTCTACGTTGGCATCACGGTCGCAATCACCGAGAAAGTACTGCCCTGCTTCCGCAAGCTGCCGTGGCTTGCCGGCTGGCTCGCGCAGAACCTCGCGCCCGAACGCACGGCCGAACATGGCAGAAAACCCGATAGGACAGAATTGTCCCACACAAACCATTCTCACAAAGAGTCTTACTCTTGGAGCGGCCCGATCCCCGACAAGTAAGCGTCGGCGATAGCCGTCCGCACCTCATCCAGCCCAACTGATCCACCAAGCGCCCGCCTCGACTGCAGCGCCGAGCGGAGACGCTGCCAGAGCGTCGAAGGGAGCAGGGCTGTGCGAGGGGAGCAAGTGGTGAGGGCGGAGCCAATAGGTAAGAGGGACGCATGCGTGAACACCGAAGAGCGCTTCACGCCTGGTCTGTAGCCGGAGGCGAAGTCGACTCGGACGCTGCATCCCAGGAGCGGAAGTCGCGCGGTTTGCGATCGACGCCGAAACGGGCGCCGCCGCCTACGTCCGCAATCGGAGGCAGTGCGTAACTCACACCGATGTCAATCACTAGAGCATTTTCAGTCCGACCGGAATCGTAGGGGATTCACAAACGCTGCGAACAGTGATTCTTGTGCTGTCGTCTTTCACAGCGGAGGGCGATGGCGATGGGCTGGGTTTCGGGGCAGGCTTATT
>WBUN01000070.1 GCA_008933705.1 Hyphomicrobiaceae bacterium | reverse complement strand
CTCGATCGCCACCATGCGCCGACGCATCGAAGTCGAACTCGCCCGACGCCTGCCTCGCTGCCCATGTTGCGCAACGCCGCTCGCAAGACAAAGATGGCGAGGACAAACGTGACACAGTACGATTAGAACACCCGCACATGCCGGCCACCGCAAGCTTCGAATCCTGGCTGAAGCCCGACGGCAGCGGGCTGCACTGCGTGCCGGGCAAATTCCATGTCGACCCGACGCGGCCGGTCGACCGGGCCATCATCACGCACGGCCATTCGGATCATGCGCGCGCCGGGCACGGCGCGGTGCTGGCGACGCCCGAGACCATTGCCGTCATGCAGGCGCGGCTCGGGCCGGAGGCCGCCGGCAGCTTTCAGGAGCTCAGCTACGGCGAGCAGATCTCTCTCGGCGATGTCGCCGTCCGCCTTGCGCCGGCCGGCCACATCCTCGGCAGCGCGCAGGTCGTCATGGAGCATCGGGGGCAGCGCGCCGTGGTTTCGGGCGACTACAAGCGGCGCTTCGATCCGACCGCGGCGCCGTTCGAGCTGGTGCGCTGCGATCTCTTCGTCACGGAAGCAACGTTCGGCCTGCCGGTATTCCGGCACGAGCCCGATGCCCGCGAGATCGGCCGGCTGCTCGCATCTGTTGCGACCTTCGCCGATCGCACGCACCTGATCGGCGCCTACGGACTAGGCAAGGCGCAGCGGCTGATCGCGCTGCTGCGCGCTGCCGGCTACGACCGGCCTATCTGGCTACACGGCGCGCTTTTGGCGCTGTGCGATCTCTACGTGTCGCTCGGCGTCGACCTCGGCCCGATCGCGCTGGTGAGCGATGCGCCGAACAAGCTGGCGGGCGAGATCGTGCTGGCGCCTCCCTCTGCGCTCAAGGACCGGTGGTCGCGGCGCCTGATCGACCCCGTCACGGCGTTCGCCTCCGGCTGGATGCGCGTGCGCGGGCGGGCGCGTCAGTATGGCGTCGAGCTGCCGCTCATCATCTCCGACCATTGCGACTGGCCCGAGCTTGTGCAGACGATCCGGGAGACGGAAGCTGGGGAAATCTGGGTCACGCACGGCCGCGAGGATGCCCTGGTGCGCCAGATCGGCCTGATGGGCAAGCGCGGGCGGGCGCTGGCGCTGGTCGGCTACGAGGACGAGGAGGGCGAGTGATGCCCCCGCAAGCCTCGGCGCCCTGTGCCGCGCCCGCCGCCTGCATGCTGGGCTCGTCGAAGGATGCGCTGCGTCTGCCTTCCCGCGGCCCGACCGGCTCGTCATGGGGGTTGCGATGAGGGCCTTCGCCGACCTCCTCGATCGCCTGGTCTACAGCCCGTCGCGCAACACAAAGCTGCGGCTGATGGCGGAGTATTTCCGCACCACGCCCGATCCCGACCGCGGCTGGGCGCTGGCGGCCCTGACCGACGCGCTGCCGTTCTCGTTTCCCCTGCGCCGGACTCTCTCCGAGATGATGGCCGGCAAGATGGACGCTGAGCTGTTCCGTCTCTCCCGCGACTACGTCGGCGATACGGCCGAGACGATCGCGCTGGCATGGCCGGAAGCTCCCCCAATCGTCGCGCTGGTTGGAAGGGCGCCCACGGTCGGACCGCCACGCCTCGGCGACATCGTCGCCGAGCTGGTGCTGATCGGGCGCAACGACCTGCGGCCGCGCCTGGAGGGCTGGCTGGACCGCCTCGACGCGACCGGGCGCTGGGCGCTGCTCAAGCTGCTGACCGGCGCGCTGCGCGTCGGCGTCTCCGCGCGGCTCGCCAAGACGGCCGTTGCCGACATGGGCGGGGTGAGTGTCGACGAGGTCGAGGAGATCTGGCACGGGCTTGCTCCGCCCTACGAGCCCCTGTTTGCCTGGCTCGCCGGGCATGCGTCGCGGCCCGACGTGTCCGACGCGCCGGTGTTCCGCCCGCTGATGCTGTCGCATCCGCTGGAGGACGCGGATTGGGCCGCGCTCGACGTCGCCGACTTCGCCGCCGAGTGGAAATGGGACGGCATCCGCGTGCAGATCGTTGCGCGGCCGAGCCAGGTGCACCTCTATTCACGCACGGGCGACGACATCAGCGCCAGCTTCCCCGATGTCGTCGGCGGATTCCAATTCGACGCCGTTCTCGACGGCGAGCTGCTGGTGCTGCGCGAGGGCCACGTCGCCCCGTTCAACGATCTGCAGCAGCGCCTCAATCGCAAGGGCGTGAGCCGGCGGCAGCTCCAGCAGTTTCCGGCGCATGTCCGTCTCTATGACGCCCTGATGATCGCCGGCGAGGACTTGCGGCAGAGCCCCTTCGGCGAGCGCCGCGCCCGGCTCGAGGCGTGGCACGCGCAGGTCCGCCCGCTGCGCACCGACCTTTCGCCGCTGATCGGCTTCTCGTCGAAGGATGAATTGCGAGGGTTGTGGTCGGCGACGCGCGAGACCGGCATCGAGGGCATCATGCTGAAGCGGCGCGACAGCTCCTATGTGGCCGGCCGCCCGAAGGGCCTCTGGTACAAGTGGAAGCGCGCACCGCTGACGCTCGACTGCGTGCTGATGTATGCCCAGCGCGGCTCGGGCAAGCGCTCGTCCTACTATTCGGACTACACGTTCGGGGCATGGCGCACGGCAGAAGGCGGCGCGCCGGAGCTGGTGCCGGTGGGCAAAGCCTATTTCGGCTTCACCGACGAGGAGCTGCTGCAGATCGACCGCTGGGTGCGTGCCAACACCACCGAGAGCTTCGGGCCCGTGCGTGCCGTTGCGCCGAAGCTGGTGTTCGAGGTCGCCTTCGATGCCGTGCAGAGATCGACGCGCCACAAGTCGGGCGTGGCCATGCGCTTCCCCCGCATCCATCGCATCCGCTGGGACAAGCCGGCCGAGGAGGCGGACCGGCTGGAGACGCTGATCGCCATGATCGGGGGGTAGGATCCTTCCGCCGAAGGTGGAAGGACGAAGCGCTCACACGCCAGGCGTCATCCAGGCCGAAGCGAAGCGGAGCGCCGGGGCCACAACGCGCACGCCCGTCCTGAGCTCGTCGAAGGACGGCTGTGAGGCACCGTTGCGGCCGCGTGGTTCGACAGGGCTCACCACGGGGGAAACGGGCGTGCTTTCAGCCCCTGGGTCCCTGAGATTTTGCTCACGCGAAATTCCGGGATGACAACGGAAGGATCGGCGGTCTCAGCTCGATCGGATCGCTCACACGCCGAGATAGGCTTCCTTCACCTTGTCGTTGGCGAGCAGCTCGGCGCCGGTGCCCGACAGGATGATCGAGCCGGTCTCCAGCGCATAGGCCCGGTCGGCGATGGAGAGCGCGGCGAACGCATTCTGCTCCACCAGGAAGATGGTCACCCCGTCGCGCTTCAGCGCAACGATGGCAGCGAGGATCTGATCGACCAGCAGCGGCGCCAGGCCCATGCTCGGCTCGTCGAGCAGCAGCAGCTTGGGGCTGGCCATCAGCGCGCGACCGATCGCCAGCATCTGCTGCTGGCCGCCCGACAGGCTGCCGCCGGGACGGCCGCGGAATTCCTTCAGGATCGGGAACAGCGCAAACATGCGCTCCATGTCGGCGACGATGCCGTCGTCCCTGCGCAGGTAGGCGCCAAGCCGCAGGTTGTCCTCCACCGACAGCACGCCGAAGATCTGCCGACCCTGCGGGCAGTGCGCGATTCCGGCCGTCACGCGCGAGAACGGCCGCGCGCGGGTGATGTCCGTGCCGCCGAAGCGGATGGTGCCGGCGGTAGCCGGCCGCGTGCCGGAGATGGTGTTGAGCAGCGTCGTCTTGCCCGCGCCGTTGGCTCCGACGAGTGCCACGATCTCGCCGGCGCGGATGTCGAGGCTGACATTGCGCAGCGCCTGGATGCGTCCGTAGTGGCTGGAGAGGCCCTCAACCCTCAGCATGGACCACCTCCTGTCCATGGCTGCCGAGATAGGCCTTGATGACCTCAGGATTGCGGCGCACCTCGGCCGCTGTTCCCTCCGCAAGCTTGCGTCCGTAGTCGAGCACCAGGATGTGGTTGGAGATCTTCATGACGAGCTTCATGTCGTGCTCGACGAGGGCGACGGTGATGCCCTGCGCGGCGATCTGCTGGATGAGCCCGTCGATCTCGACCTTCTCGGCGCTGTTGCAGCCGGCCGCCGGCTCGTCGAGCAGGAGGATCTTGGGCTCGCAGGCGAGCGCGCGCGCCATCTCGAGCCGCTTCAGCGCACCGTAGGGCAGGCCGCCGGCCTGGCGGTCGGCGTGGTCGGCCAGCCCGACGAAGGCCAGAAGCTCGCGCGCCTTGGCCTCGCACGCCCTGTTGGCCGCGCGCACCGAAGGCAGGCTCAGGAAATGCGGCAGCATGCCTTTGGGCTCGTGCAGGTGCCGACCGACCATGACGTTCTCCAGCGCGGTCAGGCGGAAGAAGATCTGCAGGTTCTGGAAGGTGCGCGACAGCCCGGCGCGCGCCAGCAGATGCGGGCGCATGCCCGTGACGTCGCGCCCTTCCAGCGACACGCGCCCGCGGCTCGGCCGGTAGATGCCGGAGATCATATTGAAGAGCGTGGTCTTGCCGGCGCCGTTGGGCCCGATGATGGAGAAGATCTGCCCGCGCGGGATGGCGAACGAGAGGTTGTCGACGGCGTGCACGCCGCCGAACTCGATGCCCAGACCCTCCACCGTGAGCAGGTTCATGCTGTCTTCCGCGCGAACAGCCTGGCGAGCGATGGCATGATGCCGTCGCGCATGAAGATCATCACGATCATCATGATGGCGCCGATCACCATGTGCTCGTAGTCGTGCAGGAAGGTGAGCACCTGCGGCAGCGACTTGAGCAGGGCCGCGCCGAGCAGGGCGCCGTAGATCGAGCCGAGCCCGCCGAGCACCGCCATGGTCACGAGCTCGATGGAGCCGAGGAAGCCGGCGGCCGTCGGCGTGATGTGGCCGTCGGACAAGGCACCCATCGAGCCGGCGATGCTGGCGTAGGCGGCGGAGATGACGAACACGGCGAGCTTGTATTTCGCGACGTCGACGCCGTTGACCGCCGCGGCGATCTCAGAATCGTGCAGCGCCCTCAGCGCCCGGCCCGTGGGGCTGTCCATGAGGTTGAGCGCCAGCCACACGCCGACCAGCAGCACGATGCCGCTCGTCCAATACCAGAAGCGCGAGCCGCGCAGGGCAAAGCCCAGGATGTCGAGCCGCGGAACGCTCATGCCGTCGGGGCCGCCGGTCCAGCGCGCCTCGTTGGTCAGCACCATGGAGACGAGAAAGCCGAAGCCCAGCGTCGCCACCGCCAGGTAATGCCCTCTGAGCTTGAGGATCGGCCGGCCCACGAACCAGGCGACCGACGTCGACAGCAGGGCGCCGAGAAAGATGCACAGGAACGGCGGCAGGCCAAGATGCGCCGGGCCGACGGCCACCGCATAGCCGCCGATGCCGAAGAAGGCCGCGTGCCCGAGGCTCACCTGTCCGGCGAAGCCCATCAGCAGGTTGAGGCCGACCACGGCGAGGCTGGCGATGAAGATGCTGGAGCCGATCTCGTAGTAGAAAGTGGAAGGGAAGGCGATGGGTGAGAGCGCGATGAGGAGGCCGAGGGCGGCAAGTCCGCCGAGCTTGCGCGTGCTTTCCGAGGAGGTACGTGCCGGGGAGGCCATGTCACACGCGCTCCACGCCGGAGCGGCCGAGCAGGCCGCTGGGGCGCACGAACAGGGTCAGCAGAATGATGATGAAGGCCACGGCATCCTTGTATTTCGAGCTGATGAGACCGGCGCTGAGCTGCTCCATGATGCCGAGCAGGAGGCCGCCGATGACGGCGCCCAGCGGATTGCCGATGCCGCCGAGCATGGCGGCGGCGAAGCTCTTGAGCGCCAGCAGGGTGCCGGAGTCGTAGGCGGTGAGCGTGATCGGCGTGATGAGGATGCCGGCCAGCGCGCCGATCAGGGCCGAGAGCGCAAACGACAGCGCCATCAGCCGCTCGGTGTGGATGCCGACCAGCTCCGCCGCCAGCCTGTTGGCTGCCATCGCCGTCATGGCCTTGCCGATCAGCGAGTGCTCGAAGAACAGCCACACGAGAAGAAGGATGAGCGCGGCGCCGAACAGCACCCACAGGCTCTGCGGCAGGATGGCGGCGCCGAAAATGAGGAACGGCTGCTCGCTCGAGAAGGCGGGGAAGCGGTGGAACTGCTTGTCGAACACCACCTGCGCTAGCCCGCGCAGGAAGATGGAGGCGCCGATGGTGATGATGATGAGCGTGACGACCGAGGCACCGCGTGCCGGCTCGATGGCGAGCTTGTGCAGCAGCAGACCGACGACCACCGCGATGACGACGGCGACCATGGCCGCGACCGGCAGCGGCAGGCCCGCCGCGGCGGCGAAGAACGTGACCATGCCGCCCAGCATCACGAACTCGCCCTGCGCGAAGTTCACGACGTCGGAGGCATTGTAGATGATGGTGAAGCCGAGAGCGACGAGCGCATAGACGGCGCCGACCGTCAGTCCTGAGAAAAGGAACTGAAGCAGCTCGGACGGCATGAGGGGCACCGTGGACTGGTTGGGACGGCCAGGAGGCCTCGCGATCCTCGAAAGGCTTCGCGAGGCCTCCTGCGCTTATCCACGGTTATTGCACGAGCGTCCAGTCGCCGTTCTTGATTTCGAGCATGCGGAACGCACTCAGATCGAGGCCCAGATGGTCCTTTGCGGACATGTTCACGATGCCGCCTGTGCCGATGAAGCTCTTGGTCTTCTCGATCTCGTCGCGCACCTTCTGGCCGTTGGTGGAGCCGGCACGCTTGATCGCCTCGACCAGGATGTTCAAGCCGTCATAGGCATGGCCGCCGAAGGTCGACACCGGCTGCTTGGCGTAGTCGGCAAACGCCTTCGTGTAGCCGACGACGACCTTCTTCTGGGGGTCGTTGTCGGGCAGCTTGTCGGCAACGAGCAGCGCCGCCGCCGGCAGCCGCACGCCGTTGGCCGCGTCGCCGGCCGCCTGGATGAAGCCCTTCGAGCCGACGCCGTGGCTCTGGTAGAGCGGCACGGAGATGCCGAGCTGCCTGTAGTTGCGGGTGACGATGGCGGGGCCCTGGCCGAAGCCCGGGTTGAGGACCGCCTGAAGGCCGGCCTTGTTCTTGATGTTGGTGAGCTGGGGCGTCATGTCGGTGTCGCGGGGCCCGTAGGTCTCCTCCGCGATGATCTCGATGCCGTAGCCCGCGACGACCTTCTTGCACTCGTCCTGCATCGATTTGCCGAAGGCGTCCTGCCCGGAGATCATGCCGACCTTGGTCAAGCCGCGCTTCTTCATGTCCTCGAAGATCTTCTGGCACGCCATCTTGTCGGTGTGCGGCGTCTTGAACACGAACTTCTTGACGGGGTCGATGATGACAACGGCGCCGGCGAGCGAGATGAAGGGCACCTTGGCATCCTCGAACACGGGGATCATGGCCATGGTGTCGCCGGTGGTGGAGCCGCCGACCTGGGCGACCACCTTGTCCTCCTCGATGAGGCGGGTGGCGAACTGCTTGGCCTTGGCGGCATCGCCGCCGGAGTCATAGACGATGAGGTCGATCTGCTTGCCGAGCAGGCCGCCCTTCTTGTTGATCTCCTCGACCATCATCTTCAGCGTCTTGGCCTCGGGATCGCCGAGGAACGATGCGGGGCCGGTGACCGCCAGCACGGCACCGATCTTGATCTTGTCCTGCGCGAAGGCCGGAAGCGACGCCGCCACGGCCATCGTCCCTGCAACTGCTCCGGCGAGAACGCCGCGTCTCGTGAACATGGACTGTTACCTCCCGTTGTGTTGGCTGCTTGAACGCTTGAGAAGGCTGCATGCCAGTTTGTGGCAACCGAACCCGGCGGTAACCTTGTCGGGGCCGAAGCCCACCGCACCACTGGACCCGTCGATGCCTTGTCCCCTACATTGACTGACCGGCCGGTCAACGCAACGGGTATTTTCGTCGCTGCAGGGTGACCAATCCGACAACGGCTCGAGCGAGGTTTCATGGCACGCCCGCGTGCGACCGATCACGGCGTCAAGCGCCGCGCCATTCTCAAGCGATCGGCGGAGCGCTTCGCCGAGCAAGGCTATACACGCACCTCCATGGCAGAGATCGCCGAGGCGTGCGGCAGCTCTAAAGCCTTGCTCTATCACTACTATACGAGCAAGGAGCAGATCCTTTACGACGTCCTGCATGGGCATTTCGCGCGACTGGAGGAGGCGGTCGCGATCGCCGACCGGCCCGGTCTGCCGGCCCAGGAGCGGCTACTCGCGCTCGTGACCGTCCTGCTCGAGACCTACGAGGGCGCCGATGCGACCCACAAGGTGCAGCTCAACGACCTGGCGGCGCTGCCGCCGGACCGCCAGGGCGAGCTCAAGGATGCGGAGCGGCGCCTCGTCAACCGCTTCGCCAGAGTTTTGAGCGAGATCAATCCTAGGCTCGCCCGCGGCGGGAGCCTGCTGAAGCCGGTGACGATGTCGCTGTTCGGCATGATCAACTGGCACTATCTGTGGTTCCGCCCGGGCGGGGCCATGTCGCGCCGGCAGTATGCCGCGCTCGTCACGCAGATGATGGTCGACGGCATTGCCAATCTGGGCGAGAGCCGTCCGGTGCGACGGAAGCCGGCCATGCGGGCAGCGGCGGCATCATCACGGCTGAGGACGTGATGGGGTCAGACCCCGTGGACTTGCGTTCGCCGGCCTGCCGAGCGTTGCGCGTTGGGTCTGACCCCTCGTCATCCGGGTGTCCCATGGCCCGCTGGATGGCGGAGGCGAGCCCCGCTATGACAGCGGGATATTTCAGGCTCGTGCCTTCCAGGGAAAGATCACCAGCATGCGCAATCTGACCATCGATGCCGAGCGGCTGTGGGGCAACCTGATGGAGACGGCTGCCATCGGCGCCACGCCCAAGGGCGGCATCTGCCGGCTCACCCTCACCGATCTCGATCGCATGGTGCGCGACTGGTTCCGGGCGCAGGCAGAGGCGCTCGGATGCACGGTGACGGTCGACGACATGGGCGTCATGTTTGCGAGCCGCCCGGGGCAGCGGGCGGACGTGCCGCCCATCGCCATGGGCAGCCATCTCGACACGCAGCCGACGGGCGGCAAGTTCGACGGCGCGCTCGGCGTGCTGGCGGCGCTTGAGGCGCTGCAGACGCTGCACGCCGCCGGCTACGAGACGTTCGCGCCGATCGAGGTGGTGAACTGGACGAACGAGGAAGGTGCCCGCTTCGCGCCGGCGTGCGTGGCTTCGGGCGTATTCGCCGGCGTCTACGAGCGCGACTGGGCGGCGGCGCGTCAGGATCGCTCCGGCACGGCCTTCGGCGCCGCGCTGGAGGCGATCGGCTATCGCGGGGCCGAGCGTTGCGGCGCCCACCCGCTGTCGGCCTTCTTCGAGCTGCACATCGAGCAGGGACCGCTGCTGGAGGCGGAGGGCCGCGAGATCGGCATCGTCACCGGCGTGCAGGGTGTGCGCTGGTTCGAGGCAACGCTCACCGGGCAGGATGCGCATACCGGCGCAACCCCGATGCATTTGCGCAAGAACGCACTGCTTGGCGCCGCGCATCTCATCGAGCGCGTGGAAGGCATCGCGCGGGCGCACGCGCCGCTGGCGGTGGCGACCGTCGGATCGATGGAGGTGAGGCCCAATTCGCCCAATGTGGTGCCGGGCGAGGTGTTTCTGACCGTCGACCTGCGCCATCCCGACATGGCCGTGCTCGACACCATGGAAGGCGAGCTCACCGCGGCGATCAGCGAGGCCTGCGCGCCGCTGGGTCTGGCCGTGGCCTCGGCCAAGATCTGGGATCAGCCGCCCGTGCATTTCGATGAGGCGTGCGTGGCGGCCGTGCGTCAGGCAGCGGCCACCTCGGGCCTGTCCGCGCGCGAAATCGTGTCCGGCGCTAGCCACGATGCGGCGTATGTCTCCCGCGTTGCGCCGACGGCGATGATCTTCGTGCCGTGCCGCGACGGCATCAGCCACAACGAGGCGGAGTACAGCTCGAAGGAGCAGTGCGCGGCCGGTGCACAAGTGCTGCTGCAAGCCGTGCTCGACTACGACCGGCAGCTGGCGGACCGCTATGCAGCGGGAAAGGGCGGGTAGGCAGTAGTGTCCCGATTCCGAAGTTCGCCGATCGAGAAATTGCCGCGCTTGATACAGGACGGCCGGCACGCGCTGGCCGCGTGGTTCGACAGGCTCACCACGGCGGAGAGCCGTACACGCCAAGTCAGCTCCGTCCTGAGCTTGTCGAAGGACGGCCGGCCCACGCACACAAGGCTCGCAGTTCGACATTCGCTCCAAGCATGCCGCGAACACTGGCGAATTTCTCGATCATCACTCTAGAATCAGGCAGACAGGCAGAATCAGGCAGACAAGCCGGTGAGTTCTTCCTTCGATCGGAACTCCAACGACAGAACAATCTCCCCGATTGTTCCAGCCTCGGGCCTGCATGGGAAACTGGCGGGCCTTTCTTGTTCCAGCACCTGTTCCTGGTGCTGCTGACGGCTCCGCTGACGCTGGTCGGCGTTGCCGCCGCTCGTCTCGCGCGCACCGATGGGCTTGGTCGCCATCCTCGGCGTCATTTCCCTGATCGGGATGGTGAGCGAGGCGTCAAGATCCCGGACAGCCGCGCCACGGCGCGGCTTCCGGGAATGCAGGTGGAGGGGGAAATCGATCTTTCTGCCGTTGTGTATCGCGGATGTGCACGGGCTGCGGCTGCCGCCGTCTGCACACCCTTACCCCTTGCATCCCCGGCCGTAGCGCGTTAGCGCGGAGAGCCGGGGCCTTGCCGGCTGACTCCTTTGAACGCCGATGCCCGCGTGGTCTGCCAAAGCCTTCTATGTCTACATCGTGGCCAGCGGGCCGCGAGGCGTGCTCTACGTCGGCATGACGAGCGACTTGGCCGGCCGCATCTGGCAGCATCGGGAGCGCGTGCTCGACGGGTTCACGAAGCGCTACTGGGCTGATCGGCTGGTCTATTTCGAGCGCCACGACGATGCGCAGAGGGCGGCGCGCCGAGAGCGCGCCATGAAGCGATGGCGTCGTGATTGGAAGATCGAGCTCATCGAGAAAGACAATCCGACGTGGCGCGATCTCTTCGCCGATGTGCTGCGTGCCGACGGCTTCGAGGGTTGAGCGGCCTGTCGCGTATGCACGCCTCAAGATCCCGGACAGCCGCGCCACGGCGCGGCTTCCGGGAATGCAGGTGGAGGGGGAAATCGATCTTTCCGCCGTTGTGTATCGCGGATGTGCACGGGCTGCGGCTGCCGCCGTCTGCACACCCTTACCCCTTGCATCCCCGGCCGCCGCGCGTGAGCGCGCAGAGCCGGGGCCTTGCCGGACGGCCTGTTGACCTCAGGCCCCATCTGCGCTTCATGCCGACATCTACCGCCCGCCGCGCAGCCTCTCGAGCAGTTCGGGCGTCGGATAGGAGTCGGCGGGGAAGCCGAGCTTGATCTGCGCCTGCTTCACGCCCGCGCGCGTCGCCGCGCCGATCTTGCCGTCGATCTCGCCGGAGAAGAATCCGCGCCGCGTCATGAGCTGCTGCAGCTCCTTGACCTCCGGCCCGGTCAGCTCGGGCACCACGCCGTTGCCGCGGCTCATGGCCGGCGCGCCGGCAAGGCGCATGGCGAGGTGCGCTGCCGTCACGGCGTAGTTCAGCGACTGGTTCCACTTCAGGTACACCTGGAAGTTGGGGTAGGCGAGGAACGCAGGCCCGAAGCGTCCCATCGGCAGCAGCAGCGAGGCCTGCAGCGCGTCCGAAGGCAGCGGACGCCCGTCGATCTGCTTGACGCCCCAGCCCGCCCACTTCGACCTGGGATGCTGGATCGCGAGGTCGGCCTGGTCCCAGGCGAGGTTGGCCGGCACGCGCACCTCCTCCAGCCAGGGCTGTCCGCGCTGCCATCCGAGGTAAGCGATGAAGGCGCCGGTCGAGGCGACCACGTCGGGCACGCTCTTGAGCAGGTTGCGCTTGCCGTCGCCGTCGTAGTCGACGGCGTGCTTGAGATAGTGCGAGGGCAGGAACTGCGTCTGGCCGAGCTCACCCGCCCACGAGCCGATCATGTCGCCGGGGGTGAGGTCGCCGCGGTCGATGATGCGCAGCGCGTCCATCAGCTCGCCGCGGAACAGCTCCGAGCGGCGGCAGTCGTAGGCCAGCGTCGCCAGCGAGCGCAGAACCGGCAGGTTGCCCATGCCGATGCCGAAGTCGCTCTCGAGCGCCCAGAAGGCGACGATCACCGGCCCCGGCACGCCGTATTGCTGCTCGACCTTGGCCAGCAGGGCCTGATGCTGCTTGAGACGCGCGGCGCCGTTCTGCAGGCGGTTCTGCGAGATGAGCTTGGAGGAGAACGCGGTGAAGGTCTGGGCAAAGAAGCCCTGCTTGCGGTCGCGTGCGATGATGCCGGGATCGAGCGTCATGCCGCCGAGCGCCGACGCGATGGTGGCGCTGGAGATGCCGTTGGCACGCGCTTCCCTGCGGAAGCCGTCGAGCCAGACCTCGAAGCTGCCGGTGTTCCTGCAGTTGGCGTTGGCTGCTGGTGGAGGCGGGACGTGCTGGGCCGATGCGGGCCTGGTGATCGCCAAAGCCGCAGCCAAGACCAAGGCTGCCCCTCGCAAACCTGCTATCGACATGTCAGCCATCGTCCGTTCTCTGCCTAAGAGGTGCCAGTTGCGCCGGCCGGTGCCCGATCGTCAAGAGCACCGGCCCGGGAGTGGTGTACGCGGGCCGTCCTTCGACAAGCTCATATGGACGGAGGTGACGTTGTGGATACGGCGACCATGACAGCGTGGCTACAAGCATCACAGTCCAAGCACTATGATGGCCCGGGACACAGCTCGAAAGCCCGCGTGAACGCCTCCTCGCGCGAGGCAAAGCGCGCGATGGTCTGGCCGTTTTGCGCGTGCGCCTCAATGAAGGCGTCGGCCTGCGGCTGCTCCCGGCCCGCCTCGACCTGCAGGACCGTGTAGTTGACGGTGGCGCCGGAGGCGGAGCGGATCAGCAGCGCGACGGTGCCGCCATAGCTCGCCGACCACACGTCGCAGGCTGTGCGGGCGGGTTTCGGCGCGGGCGGCGTGGGCAATGCCGGGCCCAACGGCCGCGGGGGGGCAAGTGCGAGTCTTGTCTGCCAGGGCTCGGCAGGGATCGGCGGCGCCGACGCCGCGACCGGCGCACTGCCCGGCGTGCAGAACGCCGTGCGGTATCTTTCAGCGACGACCTCGATCGAGCGGGCGTAGTTGCGGTCGGCGGCCCAGCGGTTGGTGAGGTCGGAGAAGCGCACCGGACGACGCAGCGCGCGGGAGGACTCGATGATGTCGCCCTGCTTCTCGCGCGTGCGGGGCGCCACCGGCGCCGCAACGTGCTGGCCGGCGTAGGCCAGGAGATGCTGCATCTGCGCCAGGACGCCGGTCGACACGTCCGCGAAGCTGTCGCCCGGAACGCCCCCGCCGGTAGCGCCGATGCCGGCGAAATTGTTCTGCCGCGGCCGCACGTCGCCCCAGTCGCCGTTGGCACGCCGGAAGGTCAGGTAGTTCGTCTCCAGGACCATCTGGAAGAAGGCGTAGTCCCAGCGGATGCCGAGCCCTTCGCCGTGCGCCTTGTAATAGCGTGCGATATCGCGGAAGCGGGGCTCGAGGGTGGCATTGCGCTCGACGATGAAGCGCATCAGGCGGTCTGGCGTGACGCAGGCCGGCACGGCCTGCCCGGGTGCCATGCGGATCTCGGGCAGCGTGGGCCCGCGCGAAGGCGCGGCGGCCATCGACGGGCTTGCGAGCGAGACGGCGGCCGCGAGCACGGCAGCGTGCAGGAAGGTTGCGGCATTGGGCGTCAGCATGGAGCGGCGCTCTTGTTGTTGTTCCCTCGACGCATGGAGGACGACGGCGCGTCAGCTTGCGCGGCTCACGCAAAACCGGGGCAGTGGAGATCGACGGGACTGGATGGCTTCAGCCTTCCGGACAGAGCTCGAAGGCTTTGTCGAGCGCTTGCGCCTGGCTGGTGAATTCGCCCGTGATGGCGCCATCCTTCGCGTACGCCGCGATGAAGGCCTCGGCCTCGCGGGCCTCGGCGCCCTCGTTGACGTCGAGCACCGTGTAATTGACCACGCGGTCGACGACGGACCTGATGATCATCGCCTTCTGGCCACCGTAGCTTGCCGTCCACACACGGCATTTCTGGCCGGGGCCGGGCGGAGCGGCTGCGCCGGCCAGCGGCTTCATCCCGCCGGCGGCGGAGGCGACCTTGGTCTGCTGCTTGTCGGCTGGCGTCGTCTTCGGTGTCGCGACGCTCGCTGTCGTCTTGGTCTTGGCTTCGGGCTCGCGCGCTCGCGCCGCGGTCTCGACGGCCCGGCCCGCCGGCTCGATCGCAGGTGTCTCGGTCGCTGCCTGCGCAGGGGGTATCGGCGGCGGCGAATTCAGCATCTTGAAGGCGACGGGCGGGGCGGTGGATGCCTGCGCGCCGAGCGCAAAGCGCTGGTTGCTCTCCTGGACCTTGCCGTCGTTGATGGCGCGCTGGGCGAGATCGGTGCTGGAGGGGCGTCCGTGCGACGGCCCCGGCTTGGCTTCGGCGACAGGCCTGACGTCGGCCGCCCTCGTCTCGGTCACCGTCTTGAGCTTCTCGCCCCGCGCGTCGGCCACCATCTCCGGGTGCGGATCGGCCTGCTCGCAGAATTCCTCAAAGCGCTCCGCGACGGCCTCGAGCATCCTGCCGTAGGCGCCAGAGCCGGGCGCCCACTTGGCAGCCAGATCGCTGAATGTGAGCGGGCGCTTGAAGCGCGCCTGCCAATCCTTGAGCACGCCCCACTCCTGCACCTTGCGGGTGCGCTCGGCGATGGGGTTGTCGACCGGCTCGCCGGCATAGAGCAGCAGGTGCTCGAGATGCGCGCGCACGCCGGCGGGGATGTCCTTGAAGCTCTCCCCGGGCTCGCCGCCGCCCGTGGCGCCCAGGCCTGCGAAATTGTTCTGCGCGGGCTTCACGTCGCCAGCGCGGTTGCCGCGGCGATAGCTGAGCGCGCCCGTCTCGATGATCATCTGGTAGAAGGCGTAGTCCCAGCGAATGCCGAGCTTCTCGCCGAAGCGCATGTACTCCGTGGCGACGCCCGTGTAGCGGCTGTTGAGCTCAGGGTTGCGGCTCTTGAGGTATTCCATCATCCGGCCGGGCGTTGCGCAGGCCGGCACCCGGTTGTTCGCGCCCGTCTTGATCTCGGGCAGGCTACCTGCACCGGCAGTGTGGAACGGCAGAGAAGCAAATGCGACGACGACAAACGCTCCGATACCGCGCTGCATGGAACACCCACCTCTTCCTGGCCCAGCGTGCGCCCGCCCCTCGCGCGTCCCCAAATGTTCACATTCATTGATAGGCCCTTAACGTTAAGGGGCCGTTACCTGTGAGGGCGTACGGTGAAGCGGCTCTGCCGAAGGATCCCACCTGTTGCGCCATCCCCAACGGAGCGTTGCGCTTTCGCTTGGCGTTCCCGGGTCGAGCCGGGAGGTGCGGGTCGGAATGAATCGCGTCACCAGTGGCTTAACTGTTCACTGAGGTTTGGGGCTGAAGTTGGGGCGATCCGTGGCGCCGGTGTGGCAGGCGCTGCGCACGCGAAGAAAAACAGCCGGCCTCGATCAGGACCGGCGGGCGTGGCGTTCGATCTCGATGCCGACCGAGCGGCAGGACGGCAGAACCTCCGGCTTCTCGATGCGCACGCGCACGCTTTCGACGCGAGGATCGGCCAGGCAGTGACACGCGATCCGCTCGGCCAGCGTCTCGATCAGATGCACATGCTCGCTCTGCACGAGGCGGCTGATGCCGTCGACCACCTTGCCGTAGTCGAGCACGTCGTCAAGCCGGTCGGAGACGCCGTCGTAGCTGTCGTGCACGGACAGATCCGCCGAGATGATGATGCGCTGCTCGTAGCGCTTCTCATGCTCGAGGACGCCGACGCTGGCGACGATCTCGAGATCGCGCACGAACACCAGCCGGCGCCCCGTCTGAGCTGGCGACATGTCTTTGCTCTGGCTCATGAATTCCGGAATCTGCGCGGCGCATCGATGTCGGGGGTTTCCCAGGCGAGATGCTGCCCGCCATCGAGCGCGATCATCTGTCCCGTCATCGCCGGGGCGTCAAGTATGAACCGGACCGCGGCGGCGATTTCCTCAGGCCTGGTGCCGCGGCGCAGGATGGTAGCCTCGCACTCGGCACGGAACTCATCCTCGGTCTGATGCGGTCCCCTCAGCACCGGTCCGGGGCCGACGGCGTTGACGCGGATGCGGGGCGCGAGCGCCTGGGCCAGGGTGCGGGTAACCCCCCACAGCGCGGACTTGGAGGCGCTGTAGGAGAAGAACCGCGGCGTCGGCTTCCAGACCCGCTGGTCGATCATGTTGATCACTGCGCCGGGCGTGCCGGCCGGCAGATTGGCCGCGAGCGACCGGGCCAGGAAGACGGGAGCCCTTAAGTTCACCGCGAGCTGGGCGTCCCACACCTCGGGCGTGAGGCCGGCGATATCGTCCTCGACGAACATCGCCGCATTGTTGATGAGGCAGGACGGGCAGCCGAGCGCGGTCGCGCAGGTCGGAATAAGCCGTTCGATATCAGCTATTTGAGTGAGGTCGGCCGGCAGCGCGACGGCCATTCCGTTGCCGGCCCTGATCTCGCCGGCGAGCGCATGCGCGTCCTCGACGGAGGACCGGCAATGCAGGCCGACGCGCCAGCCGCGGGCTGCGAAATCCAGGGCGAGCACCCGCCCGATGCGTCGGGCGGCACCGGTGATCAGGACGGTCGGGGCAGCGGATGAGGCCATGGCTGGAGGCTAGCGCGGATGCGGTCGCGGCGTCTCGGATGTCTTATCCGTCCTGTTGCGGCGCCGCAAATGAAGCGACGTACATCACGGCCAGACCGCGATTGAAAATGATTGCACAGATTCTGCCCAGTGAATCGGCAAAATGCGACGTATTTGCCGCCCGAATATTGGGCAGATTCACTCGAAAATATGCGCGGAAAGCCAAAGTGTTGCATAGCTGGCACGTGGTTATCTGGATGAGTTGCTGCCGCGCCAAATCCAATTGCTTGAATCTGAAATATTGCCAATGTTGGTTTCACAGACGAATCAGTAGGGAAGCCAACTATGAACGCTTTTAGACGATATGCAGGCCGGGCGGCCACGGCGTGCGCCCTGATCCTGCTCGCTGCGCCCGCGTATGCTGATGGGATGCGGCGCGGAAGCATCAAGGATGCCCCGGCTCCCGAGAAGCCCCGCTGCACGTTCTCAGCGAACGTTGGCCTGACGACGGACTATGTCTTCCGCGGCTTCTCGCAGACGGCAGAGGGTCCCGCGGTTCAGGGTGGCTTCGACGCGACCTGCGGCCTCTTCTACGCTGGCGTGTGGGCTTCCGCGCTCGACTTCGATGGCGGCGTTGGCAGCACGGACGTCAACTCGACGGCGTTCGATGCTCATCTCGAGATGGACTGGTACCTGGGCATCAAGCCGGTCACCGGCAAGATCACCTGGGACCTGGGTGTGATCTACTACACCTATCCCAACGCTCAGAACCCCGGCCTGGAGCTCAACTACGTCGAGCTGAAAGTCGGCGCCAGCGGCGAGATCTGGAAGGACGGTACGCTGGGCGTGACGGTCTTCTACTCGCCTGACTACCAGCTCGAGGGCGGCACGACCTGGACGGTCGAGACGGCCTTCTCGCAGGTCCTGCCGAAGATCGGCATGCTTAGCCCGACCTTCAGCGCCCTGGTGGGCTATCAGCACAACGAGGGCTCCGCCAGCTACCGCTTCAGCTTCGGCAACACCGACGACAGCTACTGGTACTGGAACGCGGGCGTGACCTTCGGCTTCCTCGAGAAGTTCTCCCTCGACTTGCGGTATTGGGACACAAACCTGGAGAACAATGGACCGTCGGCGTTCTGCAAGGGCAGTACGTTCCAGTGCGACGAGCGGTTTGTCGCCACGCTCAAGTTCACCTACTGACGTCTGAACGCTACTGGGAATGCATCGGGCCCCTCCGCGGGGCCCGATTGTTTTTTTTGCGCGTCGTCTTCAAGGCAGCGGCCTGTGGCACGAGGCAGGCGGCATCGGCAGGCATGCCGCAGGAAGACCGGCTGGTGTGATGATGGAGAAATCCGCTGGTGTTCGCGGAAATCGGGGCACTAGGCCGCGAGCGTGGCCGGCGCGATCGACGTCGGCCGCGCCGGCAGGGCGACGACCGTGGCCGGCGCGCGTTTGAAGGCACGGGTTCTGACCTCAAGCCAGACGTGGCGGCGAGGCGGGGTCCGCTTGATGGCGGGCGCTGTCGCCGTGGGGCACGGCCGGTGCGGGGCCACGGCCACAGCCGAGGAGGTCGCACGCACAGCCGGCTTGTGCGGCGGCTTGAGTGCGCAAATGCTCGGCGCGCGGGAGGCGAGCTTGCAGGCGGGCCGGCGCGACCTGGGGCCATCGGCGCGCAGGGCGACGCGCGCGGGCCTGATCTTGCTCGGTCTCTGCGGGTACGCCGGCATGGTGGATGTCGCGCCCGCCCCGCGCCGGCGAGCGAGCGGCCCATGCAAGAGCCGTCGACACCAGGCTACGAGCTTCCCCACTGACGCAAACATCCACCAACTCCCCCAAACGCCGACGCCGTCACGCGGGGCGCACGGCCCCGTGACCTATGAAGGATGTCAGATGTTGGTTGGTGGAGTGTTAAGCGCCGTTGCAGATCAAGGCCCGGCGCGGGGGCGCGTTAGAGCGCGATCGTTGTTGATGGAAGCAGTTGGCTTCCATTCCAGAACGTGAATCTCGCCTGCACCAAGGAAGTGAGCAGGATTGGCGCTCCAGCCGCACCGTTGCCCGGGGGCGAGCAATCCAGACTGAAGCGATCCTGCTCCAGAGATCGCCAATCAGCGTATGCCGACGGAGTCGGCCTTCGGGGGCGCGCTGCGGAGCTGGGCCGTCAGCGTCTGAAGGTTGAACGCCGTACCGTCCAGGCATGGCGAGGCTTCGGTGCGCTGGGCTTCGCGATCCAGGACGAGCGCGGTGCAGCCGGGAGCGAGCACGCGATCGCCCGGCGTTTGCAGAAAAACGCCGCCGATGAAGGCCCACAGGCCGACAGCATTCCAGAAGCCGGCGCCGAGCACGAAGCCCATGACGCCCCACCAAATGGCGCCCTTGTGGGATCGGCCCCTTTGCCGGGCAGCGTGCGGCGGCGACGGGCTGCTTGCCCGTTGTGCCGGATCACGCTCCCAGACGACTTCGCCGCGCTCCCGCCGGCGCTTCAGCTCAACCCCGCCAAGCATCAGCAACCTCTATGTCTCCGCCCCGATGCGGGGTGGACGCGAGGCAAGTCTGGCGGGGGCGAACGTGCCGGACAAGCAGGCGAGGCCGGCAGCATTGTGGATGGCGCAGCCTTATCCGCACAATCCACAGCATGACCGGCCGGGAACCTCCTGCGCGCTACATCCGGCAGGGTGCCTGACCTCGCACGAAGTGGGGGGCGCTACAGCCGCCGCTCATCGCGCGGGCCCGGCAGAAGGTCGCCGCCGGGGGTGGACTTCGGCGCCGGAGCCCGGCGATCCGGCGCAACGTTCGCGCCGCCGATGCGGACTGGCGGCACGTACATGCGTTCCGCCGAGCACAGCCGGCGCTGCTCCTCGTTGCGCCCGCAGGCACGCAGGTTGCCGCCCTTGTCGAAGCAGATGCGCACCTCCTTGAGGCGGTGGCCGGGACCGCCGCACTGGACCGCGATCATGTCGGGGGTGAGCTGCGGATTGGCGGCGATGAACTCGCGCACGAGCTCGCCTGGGCTGACCATCAGGCGCTCGTCGGTGAGGCCGACGTAGCGGCTCGGGATCTTGATCTTCTCGAACAGCCGGCGCGACAGGTCGAAGTAGCCGTCGACGCCGAGCCCCGAGCAAGTGCCGTGCTTGCGGTATTCGTTGAAGATCAGCTTCTCGCTCGGCATGATGTCGAGCATGCGCTGCGCCACCGGGCGGGGCACGAAGCCGCGGTCCGTCGTGCGGCAATACTGCGGCCAGCGGCGCTCGAACTGCGGCCACAGCCCGTGCAGAACGAAGGCGTAGGGTCGCGGGTTGCTGGTGTCGCACTGGCGCTCGTAGCGGCCGTCGGCGAGGCCGGCGCAGTAGGTCGGGCTCCAGGACAATGCAAGCACGTAGTAGTCGAAGACGCCGGCCTGGTAGTTGCGGTCGGACCGGTTGCCGCGCTCGTAGGCCTCCGGCCGCTGGCGATAGGGGACGTATTGCGCGAGCGCATCGCCGCCGGCGAAGGTCAGTGCGAGCAGCAGCGCAACGGATCTGACGATCGGAAATCTCAGCGTGCTCATATGGTGTCCCCCCGGACTGGCGGTGCCGCGGGCAGGCGGCGCCGCGAAATCGAAATTAATGCGTCTAGAGCATATCGGCAGCGCAAGCCGGCGTCACGCCGCCAGCTTGGCGAGGATGCGGGCCCAGCTCCGCGCGCCCTTGCGGAACGAGGTGAGATTGTATTTCTCGTTGGGCGAGTGGATGCGGTCGTCGTCGAGACCGAAGCCGACCAGCAGGCTGTCCATGCCGAGCACGCCCTTGAAGGAGGTGACGATCGGGATGGAGCCGCCCATGCCGATCAGCGCCGCCGGGCGCCCCCATTCCTCCTCCAGCGCCTCTGCGGCGCGGGCGATGTGGGGCGAGCGCGGATCAAAGGCCACGGCAGGGGAGCCTTGCGCAAAGAGGAATTCGGCCTTGCAGTCGCCGGGCAGCCGGTCCGTGATGAACTGCTGCACGGCCTTCAGCACCGCGTTGGGATCCTGGCCCGGCACCAGCCGGCAGGTGATCTTCACCGAGGCCTTGGAGGGGATGACCGTCTTGGTGCCTGCGCCCTGGTAGCCGCCGGTGATGCCGTTGAACTCGATGGTCGGACGGGCCCAGACCTGCTCGAGCACGCTGTAGCGCTTCTCCCCGGCGGGGTGGCGCAGGCCTACGTCGCCCAGGAACTGGCGATCGTCGAAGCCGAGGCTCGCCCACTGCTGAAGCTGCCTGGCGGACGGTCTGCGGACGCCGTCGTAAAATCCGGGAATGCGCACCTTGCCGTTCTTGTCGTGCATGTCGGCGAGGATGTGCGTGAGCGCGCGGATGGGGTTCATGGCCGCGCCGCCGTAGGTGCCCGAGTGCAGGTCGCGGGCCGGGCCGGTGATGACGACCTCGGTGCCGGCCAATCCTCTCAGTTGCGTCGAGATGGCGGGCGTATCCTTGTCCCACTGCCCGGTGTCGCACACGAGCGCGAGGTCGGCGGTGACCTCCTTGCCGTGCTTGGCGAGGAAGCCCGGCAGCGAGGGCGAGCCGCATTCCTCCTCGCCCTCGATCAGCACGCTGACCGCAATCGGGAGGGAGCCCGCGACCTTCTTCCAGGCCCGCGCCGCCTCCAGGAAGGTCATGAGCTGGCCCTTGTTGTCCTCGGCGCCGCGGGCGACGATGACCTTGCCGTTCGCCTTGTCATTGACGATGCGCGGCTCGAACGGCGGCGTTTTCCACAGATCGAGCGGGTCCGGCGGCTGCACGTCGTAATGACCGTAGAAGAGAACGTGCAGGCCGCCGTTGCGTGCGCCCGCGACATCGCGGCCGACGACCATGGGGTGGCCGGTGGTCGGCACCACCTTGGCATTGAAGCCGATGTCCGCGAGCTGGCGTGCGCACCATTCGGCGGCCTTCTGGCATTGCGGCTTGTAGGCAGGATCCGTCGACACGCTCGGTATCCGGATCAGCTCGAACAGGCGGTCGAGCGCCTCGTCCTGCGTCCGATCGAGAGTCTTCAGCACATCCTTGAGCTCAGCCGACATGAGGGTCACCGCCTGCGCGTTGGAAACGGGGGTTGGGGGCGCACGACAGTGACCAAACGAGACGCCGCAGTCAAAGCAATCCGGCGCCCTCTGCCTGCGACACCGCGAATAGGCGCAGCGAACTTTTCCTTTTGCCCAGCGGTGCCGGCGGGGCTATTGGAGACCGATCCGTCCAAAGCCCTGCCACCTGAGACCTGGAGCTGGAGGCCATGAAGGCTCGCACGATGCCGCAACGGACCACGCCGAAGCGGGTTTATCTGTTCGGAACGGGCCAGTCCGACGGGGCAGCCCACATGAAGGAACTGCTGGGCGGCAAGGGCGCCAACCTGGCCGAGATGGCGAGCCTCGGCCTTCCCGTCCCGCCCGGGTTCACGATCACGACCGAGGTGTGCACGGCCTACTACGCCAATGGGCGCAGCCTGCCCGACGGGCTGAAGGAGGATGTCGAGGCCGCCCTCGCCGAGGTCGGCAAGGCTGTCGGAGCGACCTTCGGCGACATCAAGTCACCGTTGCTGGTGTCGGTGCGATCGGGCGCGCGCGCGTCGATGCCCGGCATGATGGATACCATCCTCAATCTCGGCCTCAACGACGAGACGGTGAAGGGACTCGCTGCAAAGTCCGGCAACGCACGCTTCGCCTACGACAGCTATCGCCGCTTCATCCAGATGTATGCGGATGTCGTGCTCGAGGTCGACCACGGCATCTTCGAGGACATCCTTGACAACCACAAGAACCTGAACGGACACAGCCTCGACACCGATCTCCAGGCGGACGACTGGCTCGCCGTGATCGACGAATACAAGGAGGCCGTGGCGAGCGAGACGGGCAAGCCGTTCCCGCAGTCGACGAGCGAGCAGCTGTGGGGCGCGATCGGCGCGGTGTTCGGCTCCTGGCAGAACGCGCGCGCCAACACCTACCGCCGCCTGCACGGCATCCCCGACAACTGGGGCACTGCGGTGAACGTGCAGGCCATGGTGTTCGGCAATCTCGGCGAGGCTTCGGCGACCGGCGTGGCGTTCACGCGCAATCCATCGACCGGCGCGCGCGAGCTGTACGGCGAGTTTCTCGTCAACGCGCAGGGCGAGGATGTGGTGGCCGGCATCCGTACGCCGCAGCCTCTGACGGACAAGGCGCGCAAGCAGTCCGGCGAGAAGGCGCCCTCGCTCGAGGCGCTCATGCCCAAGACGTTCGCCGAGCTGACCGGCATCTTCTCCAAGCTGGAAAGCCGCTACCGCGACATGCAGGACATCGAGTTCACCATCCAGGAGGGCAGGCTCTGGATGCTGCAGACGCGCTCGGGCAAGCGCACCACGGAGGCGGCGCTCAGGATCGCGGCCGACCTGTGCGCCGAAGGCGTGATCAGCCGGGAGGAGGCGGTCATGCGCATCGATGCCAACGCGCTCGACCAGCTCCTGCATCCGACCATCGATCCGGCGGCCGAGAAGCACGTGGTGGCGACCGGCTTGCCGGCGTCGCCCGGCGCAGCTTCGGGAGAAATCGTGTTCGACGCCGACGAGGCCGAGAAGCTCAAGGGCCTCGGCAAGGAAGTCATCCTGGTTCGCGTCGAGACGAGCCCTGAGGACATCCACGGCATGCACGCGGCGGCCGGCATCCTGACCACGCGCGGCGGCATGACGAGCCATGCCGCGGTGGTGGCGCGCGGCATGGGGCGGCCGTGCGTGTGCGGCGCGGGCGCGCTGCGCATCGACTACCAGGCCGGCACGCTGACGGTCGGCGGCGAGACCTTCCGCAAGGGCGACGTCATCACCATCGACGGCGGCAAGGGCGAGGTGCTGAAAGGCCGCGTCAAGATGCGCCAGCCGGAGCTGTCGGGCGACTTCGCCAGGATCATGGCCTGGGCCGACGAGGCGCGCGTGCTCGGCGTGCGGGCCAATGCCGACACGCCGCGCGAGGCCAAGCAGGCGCGCGACTTCGGAGCGGAGGGCATCGGGCTCTGCCGCACCGAGCACATGTTCTTCGACGAGAGCCGAATTCTCGCCATGCGCGAGATGATCTGCGCCGACGACGAGGCCGGCCGGCGCCGTGCGCTCGCGAAGATGCTGCCGATGCAGCGGGCCGACTTCGAGGACTTGTTCGAGATCATGGCGGGCCTGCCGGTAACGATCCGCCTGCTCGATCCGCCGCTGCACGAGTTCCTTCCCCACGAGGCCAGGGAGGCGGAGGCGGTGGCCAAGGCGCTCAACGTGCCGCTCGACAAGCTCAAGGCCCGCGTCTCCGAGCTGCACGAGTTCAATCCCATGCTCGGCTTCCGCGGCTGCCGGCTTGCCATCCGCTATCCCGAGATCACCGAGATGCAGGCGCGCGCCATCTTCGAGGGCGCGGTCAACGCCGCCAAGAGGACCGGCAAGCCGGTGGTGCCCGAGGTGATGATACCGCTCGTGGCCTACCGGGCCGAGTTCGACCTGTTGCGCGACGTCATCGTCAAGGTGGCCGAGGCCGTGCGCCGCGAGACGGGCGCCGAGCTCACCTATCAGATCGGCACCATGATCGAGCTGCCGCGCGCGGCGCTGAAGGCGGCCGAGATCGCCGGCGGCGAAGGCGGCGCCGAGTTCTTCTCGTTCGGCACCAACGACCTCACGCAGACCTGCCTCGGCCTGTCGCGCGACGATGCCGCGCCCATTCTTGCAAACTACATGGAGCGGGCGATCTTCGAAGTCGATCCCTTCGTGTCGATCGATCAGGAGGGCGTCGGCGAGTTGGTCAGGATCGGCACCGAGCGCGGCCGCAAGGTGCGGCCTGGCCTCAAGGTCGGCATCTGCGGCGAGCACGGCGGCGATCCCGACTCGGTCGACTTCTGCCACCGCACCGGGCTCGACTACGTCTCCTGCTCGGCGTTCCGCGTGCCGGTCGCACGCCTCGCTGCGGGTCAGGCCGCCATCAGGGCGAAGAGCGCGGGGCTTTGAGACCTGCAGCGGGCGGTCAGCTGCGTTCCTCGGCTTCCTCGAGCGGGTCGCTGGGCCGGCGCGGTCGCGACCCCCTGTTCACCGGCATGACGAGCAGGATGAGGAGCATCGGCGGGAACAGGAAGCTCCAGGCGGCCCAGAAGGAATGGTCGCGCCGCTTGATGCCGGCGATCACGCCGGCAAGGAACGCCGATGCGATGGCGACGATGCCCCACAGGGCGATGACCTTGACGACGACCATGGCGTGTTCCCGAGGCGAGCCGCAGCCCAAGGCTGCATGCTGATGATTAGGTCCTCAACTGTGGCAAATTCAAGCGACGGTCCGCACAATTGATGGCGGGCAAGCTTACCAGACGCGAGAATCCGGGGGATTGCGCAGGCTCGCCCAAGCGGCTCGCACAGTGATCTGGGTGCCCGCCTGCGCGGGCATGACGTCACGTAAGCTGCCCCTTCCGGCTGGAACGGTCCTCCGTGGTGAGCCTGTCGAACCACGGCCGGCGGGGCCGCCCTTCGACGGGCTCAGGGCGGAGCGGAGTGTGCGACGCGGGCATGACGTCCGTGTTGGATGATCCGTTCGCATTTCACTTCAGCGGCGCGCACACCTGCATTGCGAAGTGACCTGGGAGCCCGCCTGCGCGGGCATGACGTCAATTGGAGCAACCCGTGCCCCACCCACCAACGTCACCCCCGCGTCGTGTCGAAGACACGCCTCCGGAACGAAGGCGGGGGCCCAGGTCACCGGGCCGCACGGGCCACATTCCCCGCAGATCACGCCGCGCGCGACACTTCAGCGGCGCGCACACCTCTGTTGCGAAGTGTCCTGGGTTCCCGCCTCTGCGGGAATGACGTCACGTGAGGTACCCCTTCCGGTTGGAACGGTCCTCCGTGGTGAGCCTGTCGAACCACGGCCGGCGCGGCCGCCCTTCGACGCGCTCAGGGCGGGGCGGGGTGTGCGATGCGAGCATGACGTCGGTGTTGGCTGATCGGCTTGGATTTCACTGCGATTGCGAGGCACTCGCGCGCACCCCACTCACCACCGTCACCCCCGCGAAGGCGGGGGCCCAGGTCACCGGGCCGCATGGGGAATGCTCGCCGCAGAGCACGCCCACGGCCGCGCGCGCCATTCCAGCGGCGCGCACACCTGCATTGCGAAGTGACCTAGTCGTACTGAGTCACTTTGCCATGGGTACCGCCGACCGGGAATCAGCGATTTGACTGATTCCTTGGACGGGGGCGGCGATGGCGAAGAGGCGGGCGCGCACGAGCGGCGGGCGGTTGTCGGATT
>WBUN01000069.1 GCA_008933705.1 Hyphomicrobiaceae bacterium | reverse complement strand
CGACTACGACGCCATCGTCGATGCCGCCTGCGCTGCCTGGAACCGTCTCCTCGCCGAGACCGGGCGCATCAAATCGCTATCCACCTATCCCTGGATCCAAGCGATCATTCCTTAGGTTCGATGGTATTACTGGGATTGAGAAGCACTCGCGAGCCCCACTCACCACCGTCACCCCCGCGAAGGCGGGGGCCCAGGTCACCGGGCCGCG
Organism: Hyphomicrobiaceae bacterium; assembly: GCA_008933705.1. Lineage (GTDB taxonomy): Bacteria > Pseudomonadota > Alphaproteobacteria > Rhizobiales > Hyphomicrobiaceae > AWTP1-13. The sequence goes on along the minus strand of WBUN01000069.1, from coordinate 25,963 downwards.
CGGGCCATGCCTGCCGCAGAGCACGCCCGCAGCCACGCGCGGCATTTCAACGGCGCGCACACCTGCGTTGCAATGTGACCTGGCTGCCCGCCTTCGTGCCGGAGGCGCGTCTTCGACGCGACGCGGGCATGACGTCAGTGTTGGACGATCGGTTCGGATTTCACTGCGATGGCGAGGCACGCGCGCACCGCACACACACCACCGTCACCCCCGCGAAGGCGGGGGCCCAGGTCACCGGGCCGCACGGGCCATGCTCACCGCAGAGCACGCCCGCGGCCGCGCGCGCCACTCCAACGGCGCGCGCACCCGCGTTGCGAAGTGATCTGGGTGCCCGCCTACGCGGGCATGACGTCACGTGAGGTGCCCCTTCCGGTTGGACCGGTCCTCCGTGGTGAGCCTGTCGAACCACGGCCGGCGCGGCCGCCCTTCGACGGGCTCAGGGCGGAGCGGGGTGTGCGATGCGGGAATGACGTCCGTGTCTGATGATCGGTTCGGAAATCACTTCGGTTGCGAGGCACTCGCGAGCCCCACCCTCCGACGTCACCCCCGCGAAGGCGGGGGGCCAGTGCACCGGGCCGCGCGGGTCACATTCCCCGCAGAGCACGCCCGCGGCCGCGCGCGCCATTTCAGCGGCCCGCACACCTGCGTTGCGAAGTGATCTGGGTGCCCGCCTACGCGGGCATGACGTCACTTGAGGTGCCCCTTCCGATTGGACCGGTCCTCGGTGGTGAGCCTGTCGAACCACGGCCGGCGTGGCCGCCCTTCGACGCGACGCGGGCATGACGTCAAAACGGCCCCCCTACATCCTGAACACCCCGAACCGCGCCTCCGGGATCGGCGCATTGAGCGCGGCCGACAGCGCCAGCGCCACCACGCGCCGCGTCTCGCCGGGCGCGATGATGCCGTCGTCCCACAGCCGCGCGGTGGCGAAATAGGGATGGCCCTCGCGCTCGTAGGCGTCCAGCACCGGCTTCTTGAAGGCCGCCTCCTCCTCCGCGCTCCAGCTCCTGCCCTCGGCCTCGATGTTGTCGCGCCTGACGGTCGCCAGCACGCTCGCCGCCTGCGCGCCGCCCATCACCGAGATGCGCGCGTTGGGCCAGGTGAACAGGAAGCGCGGCGAGAAGGCGCGCCCGCACATGGCGTAGTTGCCGGCGCCGTACGAGCCGCCGATGATGACCGTGATCTTCGGCACCTGCGCGCACGACACGGCCGTGACCATCTTGGCGCCGTCCTTAGCGATGCCGCCCGCTTCCGCCGCCTTGCCGACCATGAAGCCCGTGATGTTCTGCAGGAACAGCAGCGGAATGCGGCGCTGGCAGGCCAGCTCGATGAAGTGCGCCGCCTTCTGCGCCGTCTCCGAGTAGAGGATGCCGTTGTTGGCCAGGATCGCCACGGGCAGCCCCTCGATGTGGGCGAAGCCGCACACCAGCGTGGTCCCGTAGTTGACCTTGAACTCGTCCATCTCGGAAGCATCGACGATGCGGGCGATGATCTCGCGCGTGTCGTACTGCGTCATGAGCGAGGCCGGGATGACGCCGTCGAGCTCGGCCGGGTCGTAGGCCGGCGGGCGCGGCGCACGCACGGCGATGTCGACCTTCTTTACCGTGTTGAGGTTGGCGACGATGTCGCGCACGATCTCGAGCGCATGCTCGTCGTTCAGCGCATAGTGGTCGGCCACGCCCGACTGGCGCGTGTGCACCTCAGCCCCGCCCAGCTCCTCCGCGCTTACGCTCTCGCCGGTTGCGGCCTTCACCAGCGGCGGGCCGCCGAGGAAGATGGTGCCCTGCCGTCTGACGATGATCGACTCGTCCGACATGGCCGGCACGTAGGCGCCGCCCGCCGTGCACGAGCCCATCACCGCGGCGATCTGCGGAATGCCCAGGCCCGACAGCGTCGCCTGGTTGTAGAAGATGCGACCGAAGTGGTCGCGATCGGGGAACACCTCCGTCCACACCGGCAGGTTGGCTCCCCCTGAGTCGACGAGATAGATGCACGGCAGCCGGTTCTCGCGCGCAATCTCCTGCGCGCGCACGTGCTTCTTGACGGTGAGCGGGAAGTAGGTGCCGCCCTTGATGGTGGCGTCGTTGCACACGATCACGCACTCGCGGCCCGAGATGCGCCCGACGCCGGTGATGATGCCGGCGCCGTGGATGTCGCCCGAGTACATGCCGTAGGCGGCCATGGGAGACAGCTCGAGGAAGGGCGAGCCCGGGTCGATCAGCCTCAGCACCCGCTCGCGCGGCAACAGCTTGCCGCGGGCGGCATGGCGCTCCTTGAGCTTGCCGGGCCCGCCGCCCGAGACCTCGGCGCGCTTGCCGGCGAGATCGGCCACCAGCGCCTGCATGGCCGCCTGGTTGGCCTTGAACTCGTCGGACGCGGTTGAGATGAACGATTTGATCTTCGGCATTTTCCTTCCCGCTCCAACTGCTCCCGCACTCTCCCGTACTCTTGGGCCAGGGTGCCCCGCAGCTTGTCATCCCGACCGAAGCGCCGAGAGCCGAGGGCCGGCACCCAGGGCAACAGGCTGCGCGCGTGCATTCGCCGCCCCGGCCCCCCGGATATTCGCGTTGCGCGAATTCCGAAATGACGCCCGAGCGGCGGGCGCCCTACTTCCTGTTCTCGCCGGGCATCGTCTCCGGCAGCTCGACCGGACCGCCCGCCTCCTTCCAGCCCTTGAAGCCGCCGAGGATGTGCGCCACGGGCTTCAACCCCATGTCCTGCGCCGTCTTGGTGGCCAGCGCCGAGCGCAGGCCGCCGGCGCAGAAGAACACGAACTTCTTGTCCTCGGCGAATATCGGCTTGAAGTAGACGCTCTCAGGATCGATCCAGAACTCGAGCATGCCCCGCGTCATGTGGAAGCTGCCCGGCACCTTGCCTTCGCGCTCCCGCTCGCGGGGATCGCGGATATCGACCAGTACCACGTCCTCGCGCCCGAAGAGCTTGACGGCCTCGGCGGCCGGGATTTCCTCGATCTCGCGCTTGGCGGCCTCCACCAGGGACTTCGAGCTGACTGTTATCTTCTGCGGCACCGCTGATCCTCCAGGTCCGGAAAATGCCGGGCAGCTGCGCCGTCGCAGGCCCCGCGTCGCGGCGATTTCTACGCCAGACGCCCTCGCCCCGCCACGTTTAGATGGGTATCCTGGCAACGATTCTTACACGCCGTGGCCCATGCTCGCACGCCTCTGCCCCCTCGCCGCGCTCCTCGTGCTGACCTCCTGTGCAGCCGCGGTTCCCGGCTATACGCCGCCCTCCTTCAAGGAGAAGAGCAAGTTCGGCACGGCGCTGCAGAGCGGCGAGGTGGGCTCCGACGGCCGCTACCAGTTGAGCAAGGACGAGAAGGCGATGGACTGCCGGCGCATGACCGGCTCGATGCAGATCACCATCGCCCGCCTGAGAGACGCCGACACGCGGGGCCAGCCGTCTGCGCTGGCCAGCGCCAGCCAGAAGGCGGCAGCCCCCATCTTCAGCGGCTCCACGGTCGGAGCGGACCGTCAGGCCGACTACGCGCGCGAGCGCGCCAAGCTCGCGGCCTACAACCGCCAGCTCGCCGACAAGAACTGCAAGACCGTCGATATCGAGGCCGAGCTCGCCCGCAAGCCGGAAAGCAGGAAGTATTGACAGGCGGCTGAGGCTGCCGGCTGGATACCGGTACGACCCTCTTCGACGAGCTCGGGGAGGGGTTCACGTTGCATGCAGGGCTCTCTCCGTGGTGAGCCCGTCGAACCACGGCCAGCACATGGCCGCCCCGGCCTCGAGGCAGAGGCGTCGAAGCCGCCATCCCCGCATGATCCGATGTCGCGTGACGCTGCCCTGCGGCCGGCTCAGCTCGTCGGCGCGTCGAGCTTGCGCGTCAGGTTCTCGAACTCGCGCCGCAGCTCCTCGTTCTTGAAGATCTGATCGAAGGTCGGCGCCTCGAGCTTCTGGATCGCCTCGAAGGAGGAGGAGGAATCGCGCATCAGGTTCCTGAGCTGGAAGCTCGCCTCCACCGTCTCGTAGGTGTTGTCGGCGATCCTGAGATCGTGCGTCGCGCGCTGGCGCGCCTTGGCCACCTGCTCGCGCTGCTGCAGCAGGTAGCGCCGGTAGCCTTTCGCGGCCTCCTCGGCCAGCCTCTGGCTTTCGCGGTTGCCTTCGAGCGCGCGCTTCTGGTCCTCGCGGTTCTCGGCCCTGAGCAGCTCCGCCGTCTTGGTGCGCGCCGCCCTGATGTCCTTCTCGATGGCGGTCAGCTTCGGCAGGTACTGCTTGTCGATCTTGCCGACCAGCATGTCCTGGGCATGCACCAGCAGCGCGAACAGCGCCGCATGCATGGCGAAATACTTGCGCGCCGCGCCGATGTTCTCGCCCGATGCGCCCATCAGCTTGCCGAGCTGGGCATCGATCAGCTTGGCCGAGTTGAATACGGCGACAAGCCGCACCAGGTCGCCCGACAGCACGCTGTCGAGCAGCAGGTCGACCTGCTCGGGCGCGAGCTGGATGCCGGCCTTGGCCAGCGCCGCCTGCACCTCGCCCTTGGCAACCTTGATCTCGTCGCGGTTGGCCTCGATGCGCTTCTTGGTCTCCTCGATATCCTTGCCGAGGCTGTCCACCGTATCGGTGATGTAGCCCGGCAGCATGCCGTCCTTGGGCGCGGTGAGCTGCTTCTCGCGCAGCTTGATGATGCGCTCATCGAGGTCGCGGATGTTCTTGCGCAGGCTCTCGATCTTCTTCTGCACGTCGACCACGGGCACGTCGGTGACGATGCCGATGGCGGCATCGAGCAGGTCGCGGATCTTCTTCTCGCGGTCTTCGCGCGTCTCCGTCCACAGCGGCTTCATCAGGAAGTCGCTCTCGGGGGGCAGCTTCTTGGCCTCGCTGCGGTTGCGCGCGGTGTCCTGCAGGATGGCGTCGATGGCCTTCATGAGGCGCTGCGCCTGCTCGTAGGCGGCATCCCCTTCGCGCGGGTCGGGCGGAGCAACGGGCGAGGCGGACGGGGCCGGTGCTGCGGCGGCAGGCCCCTTTGAGGCCGCAGGCGGCGACTGCGCCACCTGCACGCCCGCCTCAGCCGGCCGGTTGAGCAGCTCGCCGATGGCATCGCGCCGGGCCGACTGGGCCTCGGCGGCCGCTGCCAACGCAAGGGCTCCAACCGCCAGCAGCGCCAGCGTGGAAACAGAACCGCGGACCGTGGTGTGCATGACCCCGCACCTCCCTGTTGCCGGAGAAATGGGGCCCGGATTCAGGCTTTTCCATGGTGCGGGCGGGGATTAGCCTCAACGCTCGCGCCGCGCGAAGCAGCGCCTGCAGCAGCCTGCGCCGCAGCCGGCCATTCTCTCGATGGGCGCAGCTCACTCCAAACGCAGCCGAACACCACGCATGCCGATGCCGCGCAGCTCCGTCGACCAGGTCTGGCCGGCAACGGCAGGCATCGCCTCGGTCAGAGTTCCCGTCGTTACGATCTCTCCGGCGCCGAGCGGCCGGCTCGCCTGATAGCGGGCGAGTTCCTCCACCAGGAAGCGCAGCGCCGTCAGGGGGCCGCCCAGCACATTGGCCGCGTGTCCAGACCGTCTGGCGCCGTCATCACCCACAAGCTCCACGCTGAAGCCCGACAGCATCTCGGCCCATTGCGCGCGGGCTGCGGAAACGTCGTGACGTTCGCCGAGCAGCAGGCCGGAATGCACCCCGTAGGCCGCGACCGCATCCGCTGCCGTGAACTGCCAGCCCGGAAATATCGAATGCACGATCTCGAAGCCATGCGCGACCCAATCGATGCATTCGAGAAGCTCGCTCTCGCTCATGCCCACGCGCGGCGCGCGCGCAAGATGGAGCGCAATCTCGGGCTCGATGCGCGGCTCGGGAAAGCCTGCCAGGGCGAATGTCCCGCTGTCGGCCGCGAGGTCATGGACCGTACTGTCGAACATGTAGTTCCACATCGGTCCGGAGATGCCGTAGCCGCCCCATGCCGCGCGGTTGGTGAAGCCGATCTTGCGTCCGACAGACGTCTCCCCGCGAGGCTTGCGCATATCGCAAACGCGAGCGGCGATCTCGTAGGCTTCCTCGAGGCCGAAATCGGTGAAGCGCGCCGACAGCGGCGCCACCTGCCGTCCGGTGCCGAGCACGGCGAGCATCTCCTCGGCAATCCGGGCGACCCGATGCGACCGCTTCATGTCCGCCATTTCCAGCACTCCACACGGACCTTGCTTTCGGCCGCCTTGCCATCACCCACCATGACCGAGATCCGGCAGTGCCTGTCCCCGATTCCATAGGACTGCGACGGCACCGGGACAAGGGCAAAGCGCCTGCTCGCATCCGCCGCGAGGGTATGCACGTATATGCCACAATATGAGGTCGTCAGCAGAGGAGAACCGCGACCATGCCGGACCTTGAGGTGGCGCAGATCGAGACCATCGAGCGCGATGCCTGGCTTGACATGTACGCCGCCGCCCCTGCGCATGTCGCTGCCGGGCTCGGCCTCGAGCACCAGGTGCTGGACGACGGGGCACTGCTGATCTCGCGCGCCCTCGACAATCTTCAGTTCAACCGGCTTGCCTCGCTCGGGGTGCTGTCTCCGGTCCGGCAGGACACATTCGATGCCGCGATCTCGGCCTTCGATCGTGCGGGCGTGCGCAACTGGGTTGTGCACGTCGCCGAAGGTGCCCCTTCGCTTGAGGAGATGTGCAGGCGCCGCGGCCTGGTGCCCCATCGCCGCACATGGGCCAAGTTCGTGCGCGGCCCCGACAAGCTCGACGTCGGCACCAGCCTGGCGATCAGAGAGATCGGCCCCGAGGCCGCCGCAGCATTCGGCTCGGTCGCCGCGCAGGCTTATGGCCTGCCCCCGGCCACGGCCGAGTGGCTGGCGGTGGTTGTCGGCCGGCCCCGCTGGCACTGCTTCATGGCCTTCGACGGCGCGGTGCCCGTGGCGACGGGCGCGGTCTACGTCGACGGCACGTCGGCCTGGCTCGGCATCGGCGCCACGCTTGCATCCCACCGCGGGCGCGGCGCACAGTCGGCCGTGCTCGCTGCCCGCATCCAAGCCGCAGCGCACGAGGGCTGCACGACACTCACAACCGAGACGGGCGTGCCTCACCCCGGCGAGTCCGGCCCCTCCTACGGCAACATCCAGCGCGCCGGCTTCCGCATCGCCTACCTGCGGCCCAATTTCTGCCGGCCGTGAAGCAACAGGTGGGCAGTCGCCGGCCGCGGCGTAGGCGTCAGCCGTTCACCCGTGCGTTGGCAGCCGCGATCAGCCGCATCAGCTCGTCGTTCACTTGGCGGGCATCCGTCAGCACCACCATGTGCGCAATCGCCGGGCCGGGGCCTTTCAGCTTGGCCCTCTGCACCAGCGCGTCGAAGGGGCGCTCGCCCAAGTCGAGGCCCAGGCGGATCTCGGAGGCATGCAGCGTGACGGCCCCGAACTCGCGCGGGGCCCCGATCGACACGTAGCCCGGCCGCGGCGCGATCACGGCATCCGGAACGGCCTTGCGGACCTCCGCCTCCAGCATGTGGTAGAGCGGCCGGTATCCCTTGGCGGCCGCGACCAGCTTCTCGAGCAGCTCGGCCTCCCCCGCCGTCAGGGCCGGGGCCGGCTTCGGCCGCGGCTTCTCGGCCGGTCTTGCTGCAGCCGGTGTGGTCGCCGGCCGGGCGAGCGGGGCAGGCGCCGCCTTCGGCACCGGCTCATCGTGCAGATAGATCGGCCGGCCGCCGTTGCTGTGGATACGCTCGAGCCAGGAGGCGCGCGCGAAGGGGAAGCCCTGCGCGCGCAGCCAGTCGATTGTCTCGTTCTTGTCGGCGTGGCGCTCGGCGGTGATGGCGGCCATCCACTCGGCAAGGTCCTTGCCGGTGCGCGCCTTCAGCTCCGACAGAAACTCCCGTTCCTCCTCGCGCTCGTCTCGAACCATGCCTTGCTCGATCGTCAGAACCACCGCCGCGTACGCGCCTTGTAGTCGAGGTAGGCTTGTCCGAAGCGGGCCTCGAGATGCCGCTCCTCGGGCAGAATGGCCAGCAGCAGCAAAGCCACCGCGAACGGCGGCGCCAGGATCGCGAACCAGATGTTGCCCGTCACCTGGGCCAATCCCAGGAGGATCAGCACGTCTCCCATATAGATCGGATTGCGGCGGAAGCGGAAGGCACCCTCGGTGATCAGCCTGTCCGCGCCCCTGTCCGGCCGCACATTGGTGCCGGCACGATGCAGCGTCACGATGCCCCAAGCCACCAGCGCCAGTCCGGCCGCGCCGATGCCGTAGCCCACCGCCTGCGCCGGCCAGTCGTCGAGGCCCGGCCAGGACAGCGGATAGATCCGCCCAAGCACGATGGCGCCGCCGACGGCCGCAACGAGCAGGATGGGCGGCCACGGAATGGACGATGGGCGCGTGTCCTCCGGCTGATGCATGCGCTGAGCCCCTCGACGTCAGTTCTTGTGGCTGCCGTCGGCGCAGAATGTCATGCGCACACCGCACGCATCCGGCTTTCTGGCCTGCCGGCGGCACTCCGACAAGGCATTGTCCGTCGCCTGGCCGAGCGTCGGCCGCACCGACGCGTAGGCCCCGTAGTGCTGCGTCGAGCCGACGCGGCCCGTATAGAAGCCGAGCGCCCCGCAGCCCTTTTCCGCAGCCGTGACGACCTTGCAGCCCTTGCCGCCGCGCTTGCGGCACTCGAGCAGCGCGTCGCGCTCGGCCTCCATCCGCGAGGGCCGATTCCATACCACGCCGCTCGCCCCGCGCGCCGAATAGGCCAGCGCGCCCCAGATCGCCGGCGGACGCGCCGAGCGCAGGGCGGCAAGCTGGGCGCCGTCGAGATCGCCGGTGACCGATCGTTTCGTGTTGTTCTGCCAGGCGCGGATCGCGCGGCGCGTCTCATCCGTGAGACGGCCGTTCACGCTGGCGAGCTCGTAGTTCAGGTTGTAGAGCATCTGCTGCACTTCGCGGATGACGGCCTCGCTGGTCAGCGCCGAGTCGGTTGCCTCCGGCGGCCGCGGCGTCGGAGAGTTCGGCTGTTGCGCGAGGTTCTGCAGGCGGATCCTGGCCAGCTCGGCGAAGGTGCCGTTCGGGAACGCATCGAGGTAGGCCTTTATCTCGGCCGGGACGCGCGAATCCTTGACGCTGTTCCAGAAGGCGATGTCGGCTTCGCTGCCCGGCGTCTTGTCCTGCGCGCGAGCGGGCCCCACGACGTCCGCGCCCACGAGCACCAGCGCCAGCGCCCATCCCGCAATCCAGGCCACCCTTGCCCCCCCGTTCCGCATGCCCGCGCAACCTCGCCAGTTTCCGACGCTGGTCAAATCACCATGCGCGCACTATGTGGCGCCTCCCGTGGGACCGTAAAGGGGCCTGCGGCGCAGCATCCACCGAAACGGTCCTTGCCTGGCCCGCGCCCTGGCGCTAGCCAGAAGCATACGCCCCAGGGAGAGAAACGTCATGATCCCCAATGAATATCCCGCACTCAACTTCGACCTCGGCGAGACCGCCGATCAGCTGCGCGCCTCCGTGCGCGGCTTCACCGCCGACGAGATCTCCCCGATCGCCGCCGAGATCGACCGCACCAACGAGTTCCCGCGCCATTTGTGGCCCAAGCTCGGAGCACTCGGCCTGCACGGCATCACGGTGGAGGAGGAGTACGGCGGGTCGGGGCTCGGCTATCTCGAGCACTGCATCGCCATGGAGGAGGTGAGCCGCGGCTCGGCCTCCGTCGGCCTCTCCTACGGCGCGCACTCCAACCTGTGCGTCAACCAGATCCGCCGCAACGGCAGCGACGCGCAGAAGCGCCGTTACCTGCCCAAGCTCATCTCCGGCGAGCACGTCGGTGCGCTCGCCATGTCGGAGCCCGGCGCCGGCTCGGATGTCGTCTCCATGACATTGAAGGCCGAGAGGAAGGGCGACCGCTACGTCCTCAACGGCTCCAAGTTCTGGATCACCAACGGGCCCTGCGCCGACGTGATGGTGATCTACGCCAAGACCGATCCCGCCGCCGGACCGCGCGGCATCACGGCCTTCCTGGTCGAGAAGCACTTCAAGGGCTTCCGCGTCGCCCAGAAGCTCGACAAACTCGGCATGCGCGGCTCCGACACGGGCGAGCTCGTGTTCGAGGACTGCGAGGTGCCGGCCGAGAACGTGCTGGGCGAGGTCGGCAAGGGCGTCAACGTGCTGATGAGCGGCCTCGACTACGAGCGTGCCGTGCTGGCGGCCGGCCCCCTCGGCATCATGCAGGCGGCGATGGACGTGGTGATCCCCTACGTGCATCAGCGCAGGCAGTTCGGCCAGCCCATCGGCTCCTTCCAGCTCGTACAGGGCAAGCTCGCCGACATGTACACTGCCATGAACGCCTGCCGCGCCTACGTGTACGCCGTCGCCAAGGCCTGCGATCGCGGCGAGACCACGCGCAAGGATGCGGCCGGCGCCATCCTCTATGCATCCGAGAAGGCAACCCAGCTCACCCTCGACGCCGTGCAGCTCCTCGGCGGCAACGGCTACATCAACGACTATCCGACGGGCCGCCTGCTGCGCGACGCCAAGCTCTACGAGATCGGCGCCGGCACATCCGAGATCCGCCGCTGGCTGATCGGCCGCGAGCTGTTCGAGCAGACGGCGTAGCGGGCCCCGCCCGCCGACGTCATTCCGGCACAGGCCTGGACTTCCGGGGGACAGACCGGACGAGGAGCGCGCCCTGTGCGGCGCGACCAGCACGGCGGGTCTGCCTCCGTCAACGCCCAGCTCGCCGCAGCGCTCACTCCAACGCTTCCCCTCATGGTGAGCCCGTCGAACCATGAGGCCGGGACGGGCCGCCGTTCCATGCCCCGGAACGCCATATTCCGTTCGCACGCAATGTGTTGCTTCTCGACGGCGAATTGCGTTTATTGGCCCCGCGGCATGGCCGCGGGATGGGACATGCATCGGACGGGCGGAGGCTGGAGCGCAATGAACCAGGTCAAAGGTGTGCAGGACGCGCGGGCAAAGGCGCCGCTGGGGACGGTGCGGCACGACTGGACCGTCGATGAGATCCTCGATCTGTTCGCCCTGCCCTTCCCCGAGCTCGTCTTCACCGCCCAGTCCATCCACCGCCGGCATTTCGATCCGGCCAAGGTGCAGTTCGCCCAGCTCCTGTCGATCAAGACGGGCGGCTGTCCCGAGGACTGCGGCTACTGCTCGCAGAGCGCCCATTTCGAAACCGGCGTCAAGGCCACCAAACTTATGGCCGACGCCGACATTGTGGCCGAGGCCAGGCGCGCCAAGGAGAACGGCGCCACCCGCTTCTGCATGGGCGCAGCCTGGCGCTCGCCCAAGGACCGGGACGTCGACCAGCTCTGCGCCACCGTCGAGGCCGTGAAAGGGCTCGGCATGGAGACCTGCATGACGCTCGGCATGCTCACCGCAAGCCAAGCCCGCAAGCTCAAGGAGGCCGGGCTCGACTACTACAATCACAACCTCGACACCTCGCCCGAGCACTACGGCAATATCATCACCACCCGCACCTACGCCGACCGGCTGGAGACGCTGGCACACGTGCGCGAGGCCGGCATGTCGGTCTGCTGCGGCGGTATCCTCGGCATCGGCGAGACCGGGCGCGACCGCGCCTCCATGCTGCGCGAGCTGGCCAACCTGCCGACCCACCCAGACAGCGTGCCGATCAACATGCTGATGCAGGTGGAAGGCACGCCGCTCGCCAGCGCCAAGCGCGTCGACGCGCTCGACCTGGTGCGCACCATCGCCGTCGCGCGCATCACCATGCCGCAATCGGTGGTGCGCCTGTCCGCCGGCCGCGAGCACATGACCGACGAGGCGCAGGCGCTCTGCTTCCTCGCCGGCGCCAACTCGATCTTCGTCGGCGCCAAGCTGCTCACCACGCCCAATCCCGAGCGCAGCCACGACGAGGGCCTGCTCGTCCGGCTCGGCATGTCGAGCGAAACGGCCGAGGCTACGATCAGGCGGACCTGATCTCGCGCACCTCGTAGTGGTTCACGCGCGTATCGAAGCGGCGCAGCAGGTCGCGCGCCTTCGGGTGCACGACGGCCCTCGTGTAGTCCTCCCCCGCGAACGCCCGCACGGCGTCCATGTCGTCGAAGCGCATCAGGGTGGCGAACTCCGTGTGGCCGGCGCGGACCAGCCGCATGAGCTGGATGTCGCGGAAGCCCGAAATCGCCTTGGACAGCATCGTCGGCAAGATCTCGTTTCTAACAACTGCCTCGAAAACGTCGGCATTGGCGTGTGTCGTCCATCCGTGCCAAACGCGTCCAATCATGTTCCCGCCTCCATCAGATCGAGCCGCCCCAATCAATGGTTGCAAGCTTGGCGCACGGCCGACGCGATGGTGAACACGCGTCTGAGAATATCTGACTTGCGATTTGCGACGGCCGAAGAGAGGGGGCACCACAATCAGGGAGTGTATGCGTATCCACACCGTCAGACGTCGCCGCGATGACCGCCGCGCACAGGACGCCGCGGCGGTGCCGATGGCCATGCGGCCCGAGCATTCACGGCGCTCATGCAGAGCATGCGTCGTGATGATGCAGGCTGAGGCCCGGTTGACCGGGCGCCGCAGCAGGTGTTCCATCGCCGCCTGCAACACACGAGACGAGGCTCATCCATGTCGAAAGCCGCGCAAGACCCCATCGTCATCGTCGGCACGGCGCGCACCGCCATTGCCGGCTTCCAGGGCGCCTTTGCCCCGCTCACCGCGCCGCAGCTCGGCAGCGCCGCGATCAAGGCGGCCATAGCGCGCGCCGGCATCAAGGGCCAGGACGTGAGCGAGGTGCTGATGGGCTGCGTGCTCCCTGCGGGTCTCGGCCAGGCCCCCGCGCGCCAGGCCTCCATCGGCGCCGGCGTGCCGCAGTCGGTTCCGTGCACCACCGTCAACAAGATGTGCGGCTCGGGCATGAAGACGGTGATGATGGCCTACGACGCCCTGCACGCCCGTCCCGAGGACGTCGTCGTCGCCGGCGGCATGGAGAGCATGACGAATGCCCCCTACCTGCTGCCCAAGATGCGCGGCGGGGCCAGGCTCGGGCATGCCGAGGTCAAGGACCACATGTTCCTCGACGGCCTGGAGGATGCCTACGACAAGGGCCGCCTGATGGGCACCTTCGCCGAGGACACCGCCCAGCACTACCAGTTCACGCGCGAGGCGCAGGACGCGTTCGCCATCGAGAGCCTGAAACGCTCCAAGACGGCCAACGAGGACGGCTCCTTCGCCAAGGAGATCGTGCCGGTTGCCGTCAAGACGCGCGCGGGCACCAGCGAGGTCAAGCAGGACGAGCAGCCCTTCACCGCCGATCCGGCCAAGATCCCCAAGCTCAAGCCGGCCTTCCGCGAGGGCGGCACCGTCACGCCGGCCAACTCCAGCTCCATCTCGGACGGCGCTGCCGCGCTCGTGCTGATGCGGGCGAGCGAGGCCAAGCGGCGCAAGCTCAATGCTCTCGCGCGCATTGCCGGCGTCGCCGGCGTTGCGCAGGCGCCCGCCTGGTTCACCACCGCGCCCGTGGGGGCCATCAAGAAGGTGCTGGAGCAGGTGGGCTGGAGCGCCGGGGATGTCGGTCTTTACGAGATCAACGAGGCGTTCGCGATCGTCACCATGGCCGCCATGCGCGACATCGCCATCCCGCACGAGAAGGTCAACGTGCACGGCGGCGCCTGCGCGCTCGGCCACCCGATCGGCGCTTCCGGCGCCCGCATCCTGGTCACGCTGCTGCATGCCATGGAGAAATACGGCCAGAGCAAGGGCGTGGCGTCGCTGTGCATCGGCGGCGGGGAGGCAACCGCGGTCGCCCTCGAACGCCTGTCGTGAGGACCATCCACACCGAGATCGGGGTGCTCGCGCCGGCGACCTCGGTGTGGAGCGTTCTTGTCGCGATCGACAAGTGGCCTGAATGGAACCCGTTCGCGAGAGCTGCGGGACGGCTGGCCATCGGCGAGCGCCTCGATGTCGAGATCAGGCCGCCGGGCAAGAGCGCCATGACCTTCCGCCCGACCGTCGTCCGGCTGGAGCCGGGCCGCGAGCTGCGCTGGCTCGGCCGCCTCGGCATGCCGGGCCTGTTCGACGGCGAGCACGGTTTCCGCGTCGTGCCGGAGGATGCAGGCCGCTGCCGCTTCGAGCAGTTCGAGACTTTTCGTGGCCTCCTCGTCGCCCCCATCATGTGGATGGCCGAGGCGCCGACCCGGGCCGGCTTCGAGAGCATGAACCGCGCCATCAAGGCACGCGCCGAGGCCGCATGACCGAGCCAGACATGCGCGCACAGGCCCATGCCCTGTTTCGCCGTATCACCGGCCTCGAGGTCTGACAGGCGCCGGAGGCCCCGCACGTGCTCTTCCTGATGCAAAAGGCCGTGGGGTTCGTGGCGCAACCGTCCTCCCTGATCGCCATCGCACTGACCGCCGGCATCCTTCTCATCACGACATCCTGGCAGAGGCTCGGCCGGGGGCTGTTGATCGGCGCGCTGGCCACGCTCGTGATCGGCGGGCTCTCGCCGCTCGGCGACCTGCTCATCCGCCCGCTCGAGAACCGCTTTCCCCGCGCCGACATCGGCGCCGGCACGCCGCCCCTCACGGGCATCATCGTTCTGGGCGGCGGCGAGGATTCGCGCGCCTCCCCGCAGCGTGAGCTGGCCGCGCTCAACGAGTCGGCCGAGCGGTTCACGGAAGCCGTGGCGCTGGCCCGGCGCTTTCCCGGCCTGCGCATCGTCTTCACCGGCGGCACCACGTCCCGGGCGCGCGCGCCGGAAGCCTTCGCGGCAGAGCGGCTGTTCGAGGCGCTCGGCATCGACAAGGGGCGCCTGACGCTGGAATCGGCCTCCCGCGACACTTACGAGAACGCCGTCCTGACCGCTGCCATCGTCAAACCGAAGCCCGGCGAGCGCTGGCTGCTCGTCACGTCCGCCTGGCACATGCCGCGCGCCATCGGCTGCTTCCGCCGGGCCGGCTTTCCGGTCGAGGCCTGGCCGGTGGACTATCGCACGGGGAGAACCTTCGATCCCTGGCGCCTGCATCAAGGCATCCCCGACGGCCTCAAGCGCATCGACTTCATCATGCGCGAGTACGCAGGCCTCGTCGGCTATTACCTCCTCGGTCGCACCTCCGCCCTGTTCCCCGTGCCCTGAGGTCGTTGGCGGAGACGTCTATCCCGGTATGACCGCCGAGGCGCACGGGATTGCGAATTCAGTGCACGTCGGCAAGCCGGCCGGCCGACTTCGGCGGACAACCGTCGCCTCCGATATCCCAATAGAGGCCGGCCATCAGCTCGATGGCCGAGCGCGCGCTCGACATCAGCATGTGCTCGTCGGGCGCATGCTGCAGGCACGATGCGTAGGAGTGCGGGATCCACAGGGTCGGAATGCCCAGGATGTCGGTGAACACGTCGTTGCAGATCGAGCCGCCCATCTGCGGCACGACCGCCGGCTTGACGTTGACGGAGCGCTGCAGCGAACGGGCGGCGAACACCGCCCAGGGGTGATCCGGCTCGGTTCGTGTAGCGGCGAAGCGGCCGTCGTTGACGGCGGGCGGCGGCATGACCTTCACGGGGAACCCTATCTCGTCCAGGTGCCGCTGCAGCGCAGGCATGACGCCTTCGACGTCGGTGCCGGCGACGAAGCGCAGCTGGCAGTTGGCCACGGCATTGGGCGGTATGGCGTTGACCGGCCGCCCGGGCGTGCCGGTCGTGAAGGCCAGCACATTGAAGACATTGGCGCCGTACACGCGCTCCGCCGGCGACAGGTCCGGCTCGCCCCACCAGGCATCGACCTGCGGTCCGCTCTCGCCGCCGCCGACCTCGATGTCGGCCAGCGCGGCCTTGACCGACGCCGACATGGCCGGCGCCTTGAGCGCGGCAACCAGCAGCTCGCCCCTGGGCCCGACGATGCTCGCAAGCGCATTGGCGAGAACGATGCCCGGGTTGGCGATCAGCCCGCCCCAATTGCCGGAATGGTGGCCGGCCGCACGCAGGTCGCACACCAGATCGAAGTTGATGGCACCCCGGCACCCGAGCGTCATGGTCGGCCGCTCCGGCTTCACGCGCGGGCCGTCGGAAGCGATCAGAACATCGGCCGCGAAGTCCGCCTTGTGGGCCGCAACCAGCTCGGCCAGGCCCTTGGAGCCCGCCTCCTCCCCGGTCTCGATGATGAACTTGACATTGAAGCCGAGGCGCCCGCCGCGCTCGCTCTGCGCCGCTTCCAGCGCGGCCATGTTCAGCGTGTGCTGGCCCTTGTTGTCGGACGTGCCGCGGCCATAGAGCCGGTCGCCGTCGCGGGCGGTGATCCACGGGCCGTCTCCCTTGGTCCACTGGTCCTCGAGCCCGCGGATGACGTCGCCGTGACCGTAGCCGAGCACGGTCGCCAGCCGCTCATCCTCGATGCGGGTCGCGAGCAGCACCGGTCCTTGCCCCGGCAGCGGATTGTCGTAGATCCGCGTCGTGCAGCCGAGGCGCTCGAATGCGGGCGCCATTTCCTCCTCGAGATAGCGGTGCAGCTCGGGAAGGCTTTCGGGCAGCTTCTGGCTTTCCGTCTTGTAGGCAACGCGCCGGGCAAGGTCGGCCTCGAACGTGCCGTCCTCGATGTACTTGCGGGCCCGCGCTATGGCTCCGGCGCGGGAACCTGTCGCCTTGGTGCTGGTCATTTGGGCATCTCTCGCTGGAGGCTGGCATCGTAGAGGTGGCATTCGACGAAGCCGGCGCCGGACGCAATCGGCGTCGGCGCGTGCGTCCGGCAGTGCGCCACCGCCTGGGCGCAACGCGGATGAAAGCGGCAGCCCGGCGGAACGGCAAGCGGATCCGGATAGGCGGCGCCGAGCCCGGTGTCGGGAACGCCGCGGCCGGGCTCGGGCGTCAGCACTGACTGCAGCAGCGCCCGGGTGTAGGGGTGCCGCGGCGCCCTGAACAGCGCGTCGGTCTCGGCCTCCTCGACGATGCGGCCGAGGTACATGACGGCAACGCGCGTGGCCATGTGCTCCACGACGGCGAGATTGTGGCTGATCAGCAGATAGGTCAGCCCCATGCTGCGGCGCAAGTCCTCGAGCAGATTGAGGATCTGCGACTGAACGGAGACATCGAGCGCGGAGGTGGGCTCGTCGCAGATCACCAGGCGCGGCTGGTTGATCAGCGCCCGCGCGATGGCGACCCGCTGGCGCTGACCGCCTGAGAGCTGGCTTGGATAGTTGTCATACAGCCGCCGCGCCAGCCCGACGCGCTCCATCATCTCCTCGACCCGTTTGCGCCACGTCGCGGGCTCGGGGTCGCGTTGCGCACGGAAGGGCAGCGTGATGATCGAGCCGACCGACTTGCGCGGATTGAGCGACGAATAGGGATCCTGGAACACCGGCTGCACCAGCCTGGCGATCTCGCGGCGGGCGAGCGAGCCGCTCGGCTTGCCGTTGATGCGGATGTCGCCGGACGACGGAGCCAGCAGCCCCAGCAGCATGCGTGCCAGCGTGGTCTTCCCGCACCCCGACTCGCCGACCAGCGCCACCACCTCGCCCGGCCGTATCGCCAGGTCCACGCCGTCGACCGCGCGCAGCGTGTGCTTGCCCTTGAAGAGTCCCGCCGAGACCCTGAATGTGCGCGCTGCGCCGCGCGCCTCGATGATGGGCGCGCCATCGGCCGCCCCGGAAGCTGCCGCCGCGCTCATGACACCACCGCCTCGCTCGGCGCGGCAAGGCCCGCGATCTCGGCGTGGCGGATGCAGCGCACAAGATGGTCCTGCTCCCCGCCCGTCTCCAGGCCCGTCTCCAGCGGCACCTCGCTTTCCCGGCATGCACCGGCGACATACGGGCAGCGTCCGGCGAACCGGCAGCCGCGCATCTCGCCGATCAGCGACGGCACCATGCCGGGGATGGTGCCGAGCCTGTCGCCGCGCCGCGTCTTGCCCGGCACCGGAATGCAGGCGAGCAGGCCGCGCGTATAGGGATGCGCCGGCGCAGAGAAGATCGCCTGTGCCGTTCCCGTCTCCACGACCTGGCCGGCATACATCACCGCCACCCGCGTGGCGATGCGCGCCACGATGCCGAGATCGTGCGTGATCAGCACCAGGCCCATGGCGAACTCGCGCTGCAGCTCGGCCAGCAGGTGCAGGATCTGCGCCTGGATGGTCACGTCCAGCGCCGTGGTCGGCTCGTCGGCCAGAATGAGCGCCGGCCCGCACATCAAGGCCATGGCGATCATCACGCGCTGGCGCAGCCCGCCCGACAACTGATGCGGATACTGATTGAGGCGCCTGGCCGCGGACGGAATGCCGACCCGGTCGAGCAGATAGAGCGCGCGCTCGCGGGCCTGCTTGCGCCCGACGCGACGGTGACGCAGCAGCGCCTCCTCGAGCTGGTTGCCGATGGTGTAGGCCGGATTGAGCGACGTCATCGGCTCCTGGAAGATCATGGCCATGCGGTTGCCGCGGATGTCCGCGATCGCGCGCTCGCCGGCGCCGGCAAGGCTCTGCCCCTCCAGCTCCAGCCGCGCCGCCGTGCGCCTGGCCCGCGACGGCAGCAGGTCCATGACCGCCAGCGCCGTCAGCGTCTTGCCGCAGCCCGACTCGCCGACGATGCACAGCGTCTCGCCCCGATCGACATGGAAGGACACGCCCTGCACCGCGTGCAGCGTCCCGGCCGGCACCGGCAGCGTGACGCGCAGATCTTCGACCGTGAGGACCCGCCCGCTCATGGCCACACCGGGCATTCCCCTCCCCAGCCCGCGCCCACAAGGGGGGAGGGAGACCTCGCAACTGCGTTTTGCACGTGCATCGCTCACCCGCGGTTCTCGGGCGCGGTGATGTCACGCAGGCCGTCGCCCAGCATGTTGATCGCCAGCACCAGCAGGAAGAGGGCAACGCCCGGAATCGAGATCAGCCACGGATCGAAGAACATCAGCCCCTTCGCCTCCGAGATCATCAGGCCCCACGACGGCGTCGGCGGCTGCACGCCGAGGCCGAGGAACGACAGCGCCGCCTCCAGCAGGATTGCGTGCGCCATCTCGAGCGTGGCGACGACGATCAGATGATTGACGACGTTGGGCGCCACCTCGGCCAGCAGGATGCGCGGCGTTGAGCAGCCCAGCGCCTGCGCCGCCGTGATGAACTCGCGCACGCGCACCTGCTGGGTCGCGCTGCGCATGACCACGGCGAAGCGGTCCCAGATCAGCAGGCCCAGCACCCAGATGACCACGGTCAGCGACGAGCCGATGATGGAGACGACGGCGAGCGCCACCAGCACCACCGGCATGGACAGCCGCGTCGTGATGATGAAGTTGACCACCATGTCGACGCGGCCGCCGAAATAGCCGGCCAGCACGCCCATGACAGTGCCGATCACGCCCGAGATGAGCATGGCCGAGAAGCCGATGAGCAGCGAGATCTGGGCGCCGTACAGCAGGCGGGTCAGATAGTCGCGGCCAAGATGGTCCGTCCCCAGCGGATGCACCCACGTCGCCTTGGCGCCGCCGTGCCAGACCGGCGGGATGAGCTTGCGCGCGAGCTGCTGGTCGTAGGGATCGAAGGTGGTGACGAACGGCGCCAGCACGGCCATCAGCACGATGGCCGCCAGTATCATGCCGCCGATCATCAGCCCCCAGTGGCGGAAGATGCGCCGGCGCAGCAGCGCGCCGGGCGACGGCGCCAGGATCTCCTCCGCGCTCATGGTGCCGGCCCGCTTGACGCTCAGCTCCGCCATGTCACGCCACCCTCAGCCGCGGATCGAGGAAGGCGTTCAGCAGGTCGCCGAGCAGCGTCAGCAGCACGTAGATCACCGACAGCGTCAGCACGATCGCCTGCATGGTCGGCAGATCCTTGCGCTGGATCGACTCCCAGGCGAGATAGCCGAGGCCGTTGATCTGGAAGATGGTCTCGATGACGATAGAGCCGCCCAGCATGAATCCGAACTGCACCGCCGAAAGCGAGACCACCGGAATGATGGCGTTGCGCAAGGCGTGCTTGAACAGCACGGCCATGGGCCTGAGCCCCTTGGCGCGCGCGGTGCGGATATAGTCGGACGACAGCACCTCCAGCACGCCGGCCCGCGTCAGGCGCATGATGGCGGGCGTCACGTAGTAGCCGAGCGCGATGGCCGGCATCACGAAGTTCTGCCACCTGTCGGAGCCCGTGATCGGCAGCAGCCGCCAGTGCACGCCGAGCCACAGCACCAGCGTGAGCGCGAACCAGAAGCTCGGCATCGCCTGCCCGACCACCGCGACCGTCAGCGCGAAGCGATCGACGAGGCTGTTGGGACGCACGGCGGCGAGCACGCCGAGCGGAATGGCGAGCACGAGCGCGAACGCAATCGCCAGCGCGCCAAGCAGCATCGTCACCGGCAGCCGGGCGAAGATCACCCCCGCCACCGGCTGGCGCAGCGTGTAGGAGCGGCCGAAGTCTCCCTGCAGGGCGCCGATTAGCCAGTTGAAATACTGCTCGATGATCGGCCGGTCGAAACCGTAGAACTTGCGGATCGCCTCGATGTCCTGGGCGCGGGCGCCCTCGCCGGCGATGGCGATGGCCGGATCGCCCGACACGTAGATCATGGAGAAGGTGATGAGCGAGACGGTCAGCGCCACCAGCAAGGCGACGCCGAGACGCTTGAGAGTGAAGGCGAGCATGGGCTGCGCCTCAGAGGACAGGCCACCCCTCTCCCCGCGGGCGGGGAGAGGGAGATGCGCGCATCATTTCCATTTGGCCGCAAAGAACTGGGGGATCTCGTCGGACGTCGGCTTGAAGTCCAGATCCTTCGAGAAGGCGTAGTACTTGGCATAGGAGAAGATCGGCAGCCAGTAGGCCTCCCCCGCGATGCGCGCGAGCGCCTTGTGCCAGGCCGCCTTGCGCTTGTCGGCGTCGAGCTGGGAATCGGCATCCTCGATCAGCTTCTTCACCTCCGGGTCCTTCACCAGGTCGTCCGGTCCGTGCAGGAAGAAATGCGCCGTGATGGCCGACACATCCGGCACCGAGTTGGAGCCCCAGGTGCCGTGCGCGACCGGCGTCTTGCCCTTGCGCACGTTCTCCAGGAACGCGGTGTACTGCATGTAGTTGAGCTTGGGCTTGAGGCCGACCTTGGCGAGATCGCCGATCACCGCTTCCGTGTATTCGCGGTCGCGGTAGGCATAGAAGTCGAACTCGGTGCCCTCGGCCACGCCCGCCTCTTTCAGCAGCGCCCTGGCCTTGGCGGGATCATACGCGTACTTCGGCACGTCGCCCGAGCAGCCGAACTGGTCGGGATGGCAGGCGGCGTGCACGACGACCGATGCAGGGCCGACTAGGTTCTTGGTGATCGCCTCGCGATCGATCGCGTGGCTGATCGCCTGGCGCACGCGCTTGTCGGCGAAGAGCTTGCTCCCCGAGGTGCCCTGCGTATCGAACGCCAGGTAAGAGATGCGCAACGTCTTGGCGTTCTCCACCACCACGTTGGGGTTGGCTTTGATCCTCTCGGCCTGGTCTTTCGGCACGTCCCAGACCCAGTCGATCGCGCCCGTCATCAGCTCGGCCGTGCGCGTGTTGGCGTCCTTGATGGTGCGGAAGCGGATCTTGGATATCCTGGGGTCGCCCTTGAAGCCGTCCTTGAAGTAGGCGGCGTTCTTCTCCATCAGGATGTGCTCGCCGGGCTTGACCTCGACGACCTTGTAGGGGCCGGTGCCATTGGCCGGCACGGCGCCGAAGTCCTTCTTGCCGTCGGGCTTCACCGGCGCCTTGTCGTAATGCCCCTTCTGCATGATGAAGCCGATGCCCGCGAGGTTGGCGAGCGCCGGCGGGAAGGCGCGGTTCAAGTTGATGCGCACCTTGCCCGCATCGATCACCTCGGCGTTCTTGATCCAGTTGAGCAGCGCGAAGTTGGCGATTGCGTTGTCCTTGTTGGCAACGTGGTTCAGGGTATAGGCCACATCCTCCGCATCCATCACCTTGCCCGAATGGAACTTGACGCCTTTCCTCAGCTCGAGCTCCAGCGTCGTCGCGTTGACCCAGGTCCACTTGGTGGCCAGCAGCGGCTTGATCTCGCTCGTCTTGGGATCGATGATGACGAGCGTGTCCCACACGTGGTGGCCGATGACCACCAATTCGCGCGTGTTGAGGTAGTAGGGATCAGCAATCGGATTATCGCGGTCGGTCGCCCAGACCAGCGTATCGTCCTTCTTTGCGGCGTTGACGGGCGCGGCAGCAACGGCTGCCAGACCGAGAAGACCGACAAGGATGAAGCACCAGCGCTTCATGGGCTTACTCTCCCTCACTATGCCGACGCTACGGGCAAAAAGCTGCGTTCCGCCAGCGTGGTGGTTCGGAAGTTCCCCTGCCTTTGCGACGAGGTCGCGAGGGAACTTCTGAACCATAGACCACACTGGAAATCATAGGCTTCCAGTGTCCGCGGGTGCCTCGAAGGTGGGCGAACTTGGCATTCGGGACACTAGACGATCCTCGCTTTGTCCGGGAATTGCAAGCCTGGAGGCGGCCCGGGAGGCCTGGAAGCTCGCCCGGCCGCCGCTCAGCCGTCCTCGGCCACCGCCTCCGACCAGGGATGCTGCGGCTCGGTCGCCCCTTCGTTCATGCCGCCCTTGCGGCGAACGGCGCCGGCGATGGTGTAGGGGAAGGGATATTCGACCGGCTCGGCGACAACGGTTGCGAACCGGGCGGCTAGCGCCGCGACGGTCTCGGCGGCCATGCGCCGGTCGGCCACCACCACGTCCAGGCCGGACACATCGATGCGCGGCTGGTGAAAGGCCTGCTCGAGGTCGAAGCCGAAGTCGGCGGACATGGCCAGGAGCTGGAACACCGCAGGCAGGATGCGCCGGCCGCCGCAGCCGCCGATGGCCGTCGTGTCGTCGCCTCCGGTCATGATCGCGGGCACGTAGTTGGCGAGGCCGGCGCGATCGGGCGCGATCGAGTTGGGCCTGCCCGGCACGGGATCGAACCAGTTGATCCCGTTGTTCATCAGGATCCCGGTCCTGGGCAGAACGATGCGCGCGCCGAACACCGAGAGCAGCGTCTGCGTCAGCGTCACCATGTTGCCCGCGCCATCGACAACGCAGATGTGCGTGGTGCATGTCGGCGCCCCGCGCCCGCCCGCATCGCCCATGCGCTCGAACCGGTCCTGCCAGGCGACGCGCAGGGCATCGGCGTAAGCCAGGAACGTCTTTGCCTCCGGTGCCGCCTCCGGCGTCTTCCGGCGCCTCAGGAGCTCATGGAAGGCGACCCACAGCGTCGGCCCGCCGTTGAGCTCGGGCAGGACGTGGATCGCGCGGTCGAAATAGCCGATCGTCAGCGGCTCGACCTCGCGGGGGCGGACGGTCGCCAGATCCTCCGTGCCCAGATAGCCGCCCATCTCCTTCACGTCGTCGGCGATGCGGCGGGCGAGCGCCCCCGTGTAGAGGACATCGGCGCCGTCCTCGGCGATGGCGCGCAGCGTTCTCGCCAGGTCCGGCATCGGCAGGCGCTTGACCGGGTTCGGCTCCACGGCGGCCGGCGCAACCGGCGGACAGCCCGTCGGCAGGAAGCGGGCACGCGCGGCAGGATCGCGCGCCAGATCAGCCATCGCCGTGGCGATCACCAGCGTCGTGTGCCAGTCGACGGTCATCCCTTCTTCGGCGATCCCGATGGCCGGGGCCAGGAGATCGCGCCAGGCCTTGCGCCCGAAGCGTCGGTGCGCGTGCGCCAGCCCCGCGGGCATCGTCGGAGCGACCACGGCCTTGGCCCCGACCGTGTTGATGCTGCCTGCGACCTTGGGCCAGCCGAACAGGTTGCCCTCGTCGCGCTGGTCCGTCAGCCGGAAATCCTTCGGGTCGAGCGACTTCGGCGAGCGGGCGCCGAAGTCGATGCCGGTGATCCTTCCCGTGCCGGCCTCGTAGACGAGCATCGCGCCCACGCCGCCGATGCCGCTCATCCAGGGCTCGACAACGCCGACGGCAAACGCGGCAGCAACGGCCGCATCGACCGCGTGCCCTCCGGCGGCAAGCACGCGCGCGCCGGCCTCCGACGCCACGCGGTTCTGGGTGACCACGATGCCCCCGCGGCCGCGCACGGTGGGTTTGCGCACCGAGCGGCGCAACGAGAAGTTGGGGGAGAGAGCGGAGACTGTTGCTGCCATGCGCTTGACCTGTCGCCCGATGTCCGGCCGCCAGGTTAGATCACATTGGCCGCCGAAGCGACAAGGCGAGGCGCGCCCGTTGCCGGCGTCAGATCTCGCGCCGGTCGCGCCGCCGGTAGGCAAGCAGCATCAGCGGCGCGAGTTTGCGCGCCAACGGCTGGAGCGGGATCGGCGCCGGGGCGGTGAACGGTAACTGCAGCTCGTCATCAGGCACACCTTGCACGGCGCGGGCGAACTCCCGTCCCAAGGCAACCGCGAGAGCCACGGCCCGCCCGTTGCAGCCGGCCCAGGCGTAGCCGTCGGGCCCCAGGCGGTGCAGGCGGGGGAGGTAGTCCGTGGTCATGCCGATGGCGCCGTTCCACACGTGGTCGAAGCGCACCTCGCCGATCTCGGGAAAAAGCCTCCTGAGGCGCATCGCAATGGTGCGCTTCAGTCTTTCCGCGCCGTTGACCCTGTTGAGCAGGGCGCCGCCGGTGACGAGGCGGTGACGGGCGTCGTAGCGGGCGAAGTAGAGCTCCGCGTGCGTGTCGGACATGGCCGAGCGGCTGGGGAGCACGGCGCGCCGCACGTTGTGCCCCAGCGGCTCGGTTGCCATCTGCCAGGACAGAACCGGCACGATCTCGCGCGCGATGTCGGGCGCCAGCGCGGGACAGTGCACATCCGTGTAGGCATTGGTGGCGAGCAGCAGGGCGCGTGCGCTCACGCGGCCCTGCGCCGCGGTCACGATCCAGCGCCCGCCGACGCGCTCGAACCGATGAACCGGCGAGCTGGCATAGATGCGCCCTCCTCTGTCGAGCACCGCCCGCACCATGCCGCGCACCAGGCCGAGCGGGTTGATATGACCGCCGCTGCGGTTCCACCAGCCGCCGAACCAGGCCTGCGAGCCGAGCCTGCGCATGGTCTCCTCCCGCGACAGCAGCTCCACGGGCGCTCCCCAGCGCGACCATTGCGCCACGCGGCGCTCGGCGATCTTCATGCGGCCCGGCGAATGCGCCGGCTGGATCCAGCCGGTCTGCTCGGCCTCGGCATCGATGCCCTCGGCCCTGGCCAGGTCGAACAGGATCGACGCGCTGTCGCGCAGCAGCATGACGAGGCGCTCGCCGGCCGCGCCATGGCGCGCGACGATGTCGTCCGGGTCGGGACGCGACAGCGTCGGGATCACCTGGCCGTTGTTGCGGCCCGAGGCACCCCAGCCGGGTTCCGCGGCCTCAAGCACGGCCACGTCGACGCCGGCGCGGGCCAGGTGCAGTGCGGCGGAAAGCCCGGTGAAGCCGGCCCCGATCACGGCCACGTCGGCCGTCTGCGCCCCGCGCAGCACCGGCAGCCCCGGTGCGGGGGGCGTGACGGCGGCCCACAGCGACGGCGGCCAGTCGGTCGGCGATACGCTCATGGCCGCACTTCGCCGATCCGTGCGCGCTCGCGCAAGCCCCCTTGTGGTCGCGCCAGCGCCAGCCTCGCGGAATTCCGTGACGATGGGCGGGGGTGACGCTGGTGGGTGGGTCGCACACCTCGCTCCGCCCTGAGCCAAGTCGAAGGGCGGCCACGCCGGCCGTGGTTCGACAGGCTCACCACGGAGGACCGTTCCAGCCGAAAAGCGCAGGTGCGCGCACCGCTGAAATGGCGCGCGCGGCCGCGGGCGTGCTCTCCAGCGAGCATTCCCCGTGCGGCCCGGTGACCTGGGCCCCCGCCTTCGCGGGGGTGACGCTGGTGGGTGGGGTGCGCGAGCGCCTCGACATCGCAGTGAAATCCAAACCGATCGTCCAACACGGACGTCATGCCCGCGGAGGCGGGAACCCAGATCACGTCTCAACGCAGGTGTGCGTGTCGCTGAAATATCGCGCGCAGCCGCGGGGGTGATCTGCGGCGGATGTGGCCCGCGCGGCCCGGTGACCTGGTTACCACGGAGGATCGTCGCGCACCCTACTCCGCCCTGAGCGCGTCGAAGGGCGGCCACGCCGGCCGTGGTTC
Source organism: Hyphomicrobiaceae bacterium (assembly GCA_008933705.1). Classification (GTDB taxonomy): domain Bacteria; phylum Pseudomonadota; class Alphaproteobacteria; order Rhizobiales; family Hyphomicrobiaceae; genus AWTP1-13. Next base: position 14 of record WBUN01000069.1, on the reverse strand, counting down.
GACGGGCTCAGGGC
>WBUN01000134.1 GCA_008933705.1 Hyphomicrobiaceae bacterium | reverse complement strand
CCACGCTCTTGCGCAGGAACGTGACCGGCAGCGTGCACTCGGGCGACAGCGTCTTCACGCCGCGCGAGGCGACCTCGTAGCCAAACCGCTCGAAGAACGGCACGGCATTGGCCGTGGTCCAGGCGGTGAACTGCTGAATGCCGGCGGCCAGCGCGCGCTCCTCGACCACGGACAGCAGGTGGCGGCCGATGCCGAAACGCGTGTGGCGCACGACCACGGGGCCGAGCCGCGCGATTGCCGGCTGATCGCCGATCGCATGCCAGCAGGCCGAGCCGACCAGCTCGCCATGGAGCCAGCCGCCGTAAAGCTCGCCTTCCAGCATCAGGTCGGAATAGAGCGGCGAGTACACGAGCCGGACGAAAGCTTCCGCATCGGCCTGCGAGAGCCCATCCTCGCTCTGGCCGAGGAGGCAAGCGGCGTGAAGGTACCGCAGGCTCGCGTGGTCATCGAGGCCGATGGGCCGCACCTCGATCATACGCGCAAGCCTGTCTTCGGGGCCGCTGTCGGCGGGGGCCGTCATGCGCTCGCTCGCAATATCTCGCACTGGCTGCAACCCGCCCCGCCAGGCTGAGTGAGCGGCGCCAAGCTAGCATTCCCATGCGCAACGCGCGACACTAATTGCGCGGCAAGGGCCTCATGGGTGTTGATACACGCGCAGTTGCCCCCGTGACCGTCGGCGCAGCCGGTGCTTCGGCCTTCTTGTCGGTCCCCTGCTGCGGCACGTACTCGGCCTCCTTGCAGGAGCAGCCGTGCACGTACTCCTTGCGATAGCGGAAGGCGGTCTTCAGGCTGGTGTAGGGCTGTTGCGTGCTCGCCGACACCGCCTGCTCGACGGCGCCGCCCGGGTTCTGGTGATAGTAGAGGTCGGCAGGCGCCGCGCACTGCGACTGGCACACATCGGAATCACGCTGGAAGTGGTTCGGCAGCGTGGAGAAGCTCACCGGGAAGTAGTAGCCGTCGCACAGGCGCACGCAGATGGTGCGATAGGTGGCAAAGGGCAGGTTGCCGAACTGGTTGTTGGCGCCGGTGCGGGGAGAGTCGTCCTCGTCCGCCCAAAGCGAAGCGAACGGGTTGCTGGCCGCAGCGCGCCGACGCGCCTCCTGCACGTACTGCTGGCCGCAGCCGTTGCGTGCGAGCTCGCGGATGATGTCGTCCTGGAAGGAGCGGTCGCGCGTGCCCATGATCTGGCGGCGCTGCGCGTCGAGCTCGGCGAGCTGGCGTCGGGCGTTCTCCACCTGCGCGTTGAGCTGGATGCAGTTGGGCGTGCGGCGCAGCGTCTTGGAGAACAGGAACTGGTCCCAGCAGTCGGACCGGTTGAGCTGCTGCTGCGCGATCTGGTAGTTGCGCTCGATCATGCGCATGTCGGCTTCGATCTTGGGCAGCAGCTCGCGCGACTGCCCGGTGGTCTCTGCGACCAAGCGCTGCTCAAGCTGCAGGCAGATGTTGTTGACGCCGCGGTTGGCGTAGCCCGGCGCCTGACCCGGCGGGAGCTGACCGGGGGGATACTGCCCCGGCGGATATTGGCCAGGCGGATATTGGCCGGGAGGGAGCTGCCCGGGGCGATAGATCGGCTCGCGCGGCCGCGGCGGCTCCTGCTGCTGCGACCATGGCCACCACCCCTGCGCGAGCGCATCGCCGAGCGACAGGCCGACGGCTGCCGCCACGCTGAGGGCGAGGAGCATCACGCGAACGGCTCGCGGCGCGGCGATCTGGGTGATCTGCATGCGGGACTGCGAGCCTCCCCGAACTGGCCCCGAGCGACCATTGGGCCGCCGAATCTAAGCGCCGATTCTGTCGGCCTTTTCCGGCGCGATTATGAGATCGATGGCCTAGAGGGTCAATGCAGCGCAATTGGGGCGCCGGATCGGTGCCTCGACCCGCTGGAATGCTGATCGGCCGCCCATGCGGCCCTCGGCTTGACGTTGCCGGGCAAAGCGCCGATAACCCGCGCCATGCAGGCCAGACGCACACTGCCCGTAAACATTAAGTGCGGCATTATGGCAACGAGCTAGCCACCGGCTGGCGCGCGGCCGCTTCTTTGCCCATCCCCAGATGACAGAGAAACGCCCCCGCCAGCGGCGAGGGGATACCGCGTGACGCTGACGCTCTACAACACGCTGACGCGGCGAAAGGAGCCGTTCCAGCCGATCGATCCCAAGAACGTGCGCATGTACGTGTGCGGGCCGACGGTCTACGACTACGCGCACATCGGCAATGCGCGCCCCGTCATTGTGTTCGACGTGCTGTTCCGCCTGCTGCGCCACGTCTACGGGCCCGAGCACGTCACCTACGCGCGCAACATCACCGACGTCGATGACAAGATCAACGCGCGGGCGGCAGAGCAGCATCCCGACCTGCCGCTGAACGAGGCGATCCGCAAGGTCACCGAGGCGACAGGGCGGCAGTTCCACGAGGACATCGCCGCGCTCGGCGTGTTGCCTCCCACGGTGGAGCCGCGCGCGACCGAGCACATCACAGAGATGAAGGCGCTGATCGAGACACTGGTGGCCCGCGGGCACGCCTACGTGGCCGAGGATCACGTGCTGTTCGATGTGCCGTCGATGAAGGACTACGGCCGGCTCTCCAACCGCAGCCTCGAGGAGATGGAGGCCGGCGCCCGCGTGGAGGTTGCGCCCTACAAGAAGGACGCGATGGACTTCGTGCTGTGGAAGCCCTCGAAGCCCGGCGAGCCGGCGTGGGACTCGCCCTGCGCCATCGCCGCGAAGGGCCGACCCGGCTGGCATGTCGAGTGCTCGGCCATGTCCGACCGGTGGCTGTGGGAGGAGGCGCGGGGCACGCTATCGGAAGCGGGGCTCTCCCGGCCGCACGTGTTCGACATCCACGGCGGCGGCATCGACCTGGTGTTCCCCCACCACGAGAACGAGATCGCCCAGTCGCGCTGCGCCCACGGCACGCCCGTGATGGCCAACGTATGGATGCACAACGGCTTCCTGCAGGTCGAGGGCGAGAAGATGTCCAAGAGCCTGGGGAATTTCGTGACGATCAGGGAGCTGTTAGAAACGGACAAGTTCGGAAATCAGAAATGGCATGGGCGGGTGCTGCGACTCGCTATGCTCATGACGCACTACCGCCAGCCAATCGACTGGACTGCTGACCGGCTCTTGGAGGCTCGCTCCAATCTCTACGACTGGAATCTGCTGTGCTATGCAGTTCCGGGCAGCGTTGATGTGCCTACTGAGGTGCTTGAACCGCTGAGCGACGATCTCAACTCGCCTGCAGCAATCAGCGCTGTTCATGCGTTGGCGCGCGCCGTCAATCGCGCCGAAACCGGGAAAGCAAAACTTCACGCCGCCCTGAATCTTCGGACAGCGTTGGAGTTCTTGGGCCTGTATGAGGCCGGTCCGACTGTGGAACTCCTCCGACAGAATGTTCGCGACAGGGTATTCGACGAACGGGTTGAGAAGCTGATTGCCGCCCGCTCCGCCGCCCGCAAGGCCAAGAACTTCAAGGAGGCCGATCGCATCCGCGACGAGCTTTCCGCCATGGGCATTGGGCTCAAGGACAGCAAGGACCCCAAGACGGGCGAGATCGTGACGACGTGGGAAGTGCGTGCCTCCGGCACGACGGAGGTGAAGCGATGACGCTCCAAGCGCGCCGCATCGTTCCCTCCCCCCTCGTGGGGGAGGGGCAGGGAG
>WBUN01000068.1 GCA_008933705.1 Hyphomicrobiaceae bacterium | reverse complement strand
GGGGAATCCCTACCACTGTCGTCCTGCGATCCCCCCACCCCAACCCTCCCCCACGAGGGGGGAGGGAGCCCTCGGTAGAGAGCTTCCATGATCTATAAAGCCATCGTCTTCCTGCCGATCCTGGGCGCTCTCATCGCGGGCCTGCTCGGTCGTGCGCTTGGTGCCAGGGCGTGCGAGATCATCACCACCGCCTTCGTCGGCATCGCCTGCGCTTTGTCATGGGTCGTGCTCTGGCAGGTCGGACTCGGCGCCGAGACGGCGCGCGTGCCGGTGCTGCGCTGGGTGGCCTCGGGTGAACTCGACGTATCGTGGGCGCTGCGCGTCGATACGCTGACCGCGGTCATGCTGGTCGTCGTCAACTCCGTCTCGTTCCTCGTGCACCTCTATTCGATCGGCTACATGCATGAGGACGACAGCCGGCAGCGCTTCTTCGCCTACCTCTCGCTGTTCACCTTTGCCATGCTCACGCTGGTGACGAGCGACAACTTCCTCCAGCTCTTCTTCGGCTGGGAGGGCGTGGGGCTGGCATCCTATCTGCTGATCGGCTTCTGGTACCTGAAGCCCGAGGCCAATGCGGCGGCCATCAAGGCGTTCGTCGTCAACCGCGTCGGCGATTTCGGCTTCGCGCTCGGCATCTTCGGGACGTTCGCGATCTTCGGCACGATCAGCTTCGACGCCGTGTTCAAGGCAGCCCCGGCCATGGCCGGCAAGCCCATGCTCTTCCTCGGGCAGGAGTGGGACACCATGACGGTGCTCTGCCTGCTGCTGTTCATGGGCGCCATGGGAAAGTCCGCGCAGTTCCTGCTGCATACCTGGCTGCCCGACGCCATGGAGGGCCCGACGCCGGTGTCCGCGTTGATCCACGCCGCCACCATGGTGACGGCAGGGGTATTCATGGTGGCGCGCCTGTCGCCGATGTTCGAGCAGGCGCCGCTGGCGCTGCAGGTCGTGACCCTGGTGGGTGCGGTGACAGCCTTCTTCGCTGCCACGGTCGGCCTTGTGCAGAACGACATCAAGCGCGTCGTCGCCTACTCCACCTGCTCGCAGCTCGGCTACATGTTCGTCGCCTGCGGCGTCGGCGCGTACGCCGCCGGCATCTTCCACCTGTTCACGCACGCCTTCTTCAAGGCGCTGCTGTTCCTGGGCTCCGGCTCCGTGATCCACGCGATGCATCACGAGCAGGACATGCGCAAGATGGGCGGGCTGGCGCCGAAGCTGCGCTTCACCTGGGTCATGATGCTGGTTGGCACGCTGTCGCTGACGGGCTTCGGCATCCCGCACCTGGCCGGGTTCGCCGGCTTCCATTCCAAGGACGCCATCATCGAGGCGGCCTACGCCGGCCATACGCCCAGCAACTATGCGTTCTGGCTGCTCGTCATCGCCGCGTTCATGACCGCGTTCTATTCCTGGCGGCTGATGTTCATGACGTTCCACGGTCACACGCGGGCCGACCACCACACCTACGAGCACGCGCACGAGAGCCCGTGGGTCATGCTGCTGCCGCTGCTGCTGCTCGCCGTCGGGGCGGTGGCGGCCGGCTTCCTCTTCCAGCATTTCTTCATCGGCGAGGGCTTCAAGGAATTCTGGCGCGCCTCGCTGTTTGAGGGCCCGCAGAATCACGTGCGTCACGCCATGCACGAGCTGCCGGGCTGGGTGGCCTGGGCGCCGTTCACCGCCATGGCGGCCGGCTTTGCCCTCTCCTATCTCTACTACATCGCCGCGCCGCGGCTGCCGGCGGCGACCGCCAAGGCCTTCAAACCGCTGTACCTGTTCCTGCTCAACAAGTGGTACTTCGACGAGCTGTACGACTGGCTGTTCGTGCGGCCGGCGTTGTGGCTCGGGCGCCTGCTGTGGAAGGGGGGCGACGGCAAGATCATCGACGGGCTGGGGCCTGACGGTGTCGCCTCGCGCGTGCTGTGGGCCACGGGCCGCGTGGTCAAGCTGCAGACCGGCTACATTTATCACTACGCCTTCGCCATGCTGATCGGCGTGGCGCTGATCATCACCTCGTTCATGTTCTATGACGTGCCGGGCCTTCTCAATTCGATAGGGGGCGGGCGATGAACACCGGTTTCGGCATCCTCTCGCTCGTCACCTTCTTCCCGTTGCTGGGCGCGCTCGCGATTGCCGCGCAGAACAGGGAGGCGAAGGGCAACGCGCGCTGGATCGCGCTCTATACGACACTGTTTACCTTCGGGGCGTCGCTCTACATCTGGGTGCATTTCGAGCCGGGCAATGCCGGCTTCCAGTTCGTCGAGGAGATGGATTGGCTCGGCGGCTCCATCAGGTACAAGATGGGCGTCGACGGCATCTCGATGCTGTTCGTGATCCTGACGACCTTCCTCATGCCGCTGTGCATCCTGGCAAGCTGGCAAGCGATCGAAGAGCGCGTCAAGGAGTACATGATCGCGTTCCTGGTGCTCGAGACGCTGATGATCGGCGTCTTCTGCGCGCTCGACCTGGTGCTGTTCTACCTGTTCTTCGAGGGCGGCCTCATCCCGATGTTCCTCATCATCGGCGTTTGGGGCGGCAAGCGGCGCGTCTACGCCAGCTTCAAGTTCTTCCTCTACACGCTGCTCGGCTCGGTGCTGATGCTGCTGGCCATGATGGCGATGTACTGGCACGCCGGAACGACCGACATTCCGACGCTGCTGACCCACAAGTTCCCGGCCGACATGCAATGGTGGCTGTGGCTGGCCTTCTTCGCCTCGTTCGCGGTGAAGATGCCGATGTGGCCGGTGCACACGTGGCTGCCCGACGCGCACGTTGAGGCGCCGACTGCAGGCTCGGTCATCCTCGCCGCCATCCTCCTGAAGATGGGCGGATACGGCTTCCTCCGCTTCTCGCTGCCGATGTTCCCGCTGGCGAGCCAGGAGTTCGCACCGTTCGTGTTCACGCTGTCGGTGGTGGCCATCATCTACACCTCGCTGGTGGCGCTGGCGCAGGAGGACGTGAAGAAGCTGATCGCCTATTCCTCCGTCGCCCACATGGGCTTCGTGACGATGGGCATCTTCACGTTCACGGTGCAGGGCGTCGACGGCGCCATCTTCCAGATGCTCTCGCACGGCATCGTCTCGGCCGCGCTGTTCCTGTGCGTGGGCGTCGTCTACGACCGCATGCACACGCGCGAGATCGCAGCCTACGAGGGTCTCGTCAACCGCATGCCGGTGTATGCCGTGTGTTTCATGGTGTTCACGCTGGCCAACGTCGGCCTGCCAGGCACCTCGGGCTTCATCGGCGAGTTCCTGACGCTGCTCGGGGCCTTCAGGGTCAATACCTGGGTGGCGTTCCTGGCCACCTTCGGCGTCATCCTGTCGGCGGCCTACGCGCTGTGGCTATACCGGCGCATGATGTACGGGACGCTGGAGAAGCCGAGCCTGAAGAGCATCACCGACCTCGGCTACCGCGAGGTGCTGGTGCTGGCGCCGCTGGTGCTGCTGACCATCTTCTTCGGCTTCTACCCGGCGCCGCTGCTCGACGTCACGGCGGTGTCGGTGAAGAAGCTGGTCTCCAACTACGAGGCGGCGCTGAAGGCCGCCTCCGTGCTGAATGTGCGGTAGGGCGGCGATGGGCTCAGTGATGCATTATCCGTGTCATCCCGGCCGGGGCGCGCCGGCGCGGAGAGCCGGGACCCACGGCCGGTTGGCGCGACCCGGCCGCGCGGCTCCTGGCTCCCGGATCGGCCTTCGGCCGTCGGGGATGACAGGTGGGGCGCAGACTAGCGAAGGCGGCGGAAGATGAACGAGCTCATGTCGACCTATTGGCCGATGGCGCCGGAGATGGTGCTGGTCGTCGGCGCCATGGTGCTGCTGATGCTCGGCGTGTTCCGCCCCGAGACCGACCGGGAGGCGGAGGCGATCGGCTGGCTCGGCATCATCGTGCTGGGGCTGGCGGCGTGGCTCGTCATCCAGCAGCCCGGCGGCACGCAAGAGCTGTTCGACGGCGGCTTCCTGGTCGACGGCTTCGCCCGCTTCATGAAGGTGCTGACGCTCATTGCATCGGCGGCATCGCTGCTGCTGTCGTTCGACCATATGCGGGAGGCCAAAGCGCTCAAGTTCGAATACGCCGTGCTGGTGCTGCTGGCGACGGCCGGCATGATGATGATGATCTCCGCCAATGATCTCGTGGCCCTCTATCTCGGGCTCGAGCTGCAGAGCCTGGCGCTTTACGTCGTGGCCGCCATCCGCCGCGACGATCTCAGATCGAGCGAGGCGGGCCTCAAGTATTTCGTGCTGGGCGCGCTTTCCTCGGGCATGCTGCTGTACGGGGCCTCGCTGATCTACGGCTTCACCGGCTCGACCAGCTTCGCCAGCATCGCGGCGGCGACCAAGGCGGCGGGCGCCGGGCAGAACATAGGCCTCATCATCGGCCTCGTGTTCCTGATTGTGGGCCTTGCCTTCAAGGTGTCGGCCGTGCCGTTTCACATGTGGACGCCCGACGTTTACGAGGGCGCACCGACGCCGGTGACGACCTTCTTCGCCGCCGCGCCCAAGGTGGCCGCGATGGCCCTTCTCGTGCGTGTGGTCATCGCCGGCTTCGCCGGCATCAAGCCGCAGTGGCAACAGGTCGTCACCGCTCTGTCGATCGCCTCCATGGGCCTCGGCGCGTTCGCCGCCATCGGCCAGACCAACATTAAGCGGCTGCTTGCCTATTCGGCGATCGGCAACATCGGCTATGCCATGATCGGGCTGGCGGCGGCCTCGCCCGAGGGCATACGCGGCGTTATCATTTACCTCGTGATCTACGTGGCGATGACGCTCGGTGCGTTTGCCTGCGTGCTGTCCATGCGGCGCGCCCAGGGGCCGGTAGAGGGCATCGATGAGCTGGCGGGTCTTGCGCAAAGCAACCTTGCGATGGCCACCATCCTTGGGTTGCTGATGTTCTCGCTGGCCGGCATTCCGCCGCTGGCCGGGTTCTTTGCCAAGTTCTACGTGTTCGTGGCGGCGGTGAAGGAGGGGATGTGGCCGCTCGCCGTCATTGGCGTGCTTGCCAGCGTGATCGGCGCCTACTACTACGTGCGTATCGTCAAGATCATGTTCTTCGATGAGCCGAGGGAGCGTTTCCTCGGCGTGCAGGCCAAGGCCGCGCTTGTCATGGGATTGGCGGCGCTGTTCGTGCTTCTCTACGTTGTCTGGCCGGCCCCGCTGGTCGAGGCCGCCGATGCGGCAGCCAAGAGCCTGTTCTGAACCTTTAGCTTTGGCGGATCGATCGTCCGTGCCGCAGCCTGTTCGCAGCGTCGTCATCGAGCACGTCGGCTCGACCAACACCGAGGCGTTCCAGCGTGCGCATGCGGGAGAGGCCGGGCCGTTGTGGATCATGGCGCGGCGGCAAACCCACGGGCGGGGACGTTCGGGGCGGCAATGGACGTCGGAGGTGGGCAACCTGCACGCCAGCCTGCTGCAGAGGATCGCCTGCCCGCAGGGTGTCGTGCACCAGTTGTCGCTGCTGGCCGGCGTGGCAACCGTCGATGCGATCCGGGCCGCGGCGGCGGGCACCAGGATTGCGGGGCTCAGACTGAAGTGGCCCAATGATGTGCTGATCGGCGCGGCCAAGGTTGCGGGCATCCTGCCCGAAAGCCTCTCGGCCGGACGCAGCGCGGAGATCACCACGGTGATCGGCATCGGCATCAATCTGGCTTGGCATCCGGCCGATCTCGGCCGGGCCGCGACACACCTGGCCGCGCATGGCGTGGACATCGCGCCGGAGGCGATGCTTCCGCTGCTGGCGACGGCGATGGAGCGCTGGCTCGGCGTCTGGAGCTGCGGCGGAGGCTTTGCCCTGGTGCGCGCCGCCTGGCTCGAGAGGGCGGGACCGGTCGGCGAGAGCATGACCGTGAATGCCGGAAAGGAGCAGATCGTGGGCACGTTCCTCGATCTCGACTGCGACGGCGCACTCGTGCTGCGCGACAACAACGGCCTGCAGCGCAAGCTCACCTTCGGCGACGTGACGCTGACGGGCGCTGACGGAGGTCGCGGGTGATGTCGCAGCAGCGCAGGTCCGGCAGGCCCAAATCAGACGAGCTCGTATTCATGGCGCTCGGCGGCATCGGCGAGATCGGCATGAACTGCTACCTCTACGGCCTCGGCCCGCCCGATGACCGCCGGTGGCTGATGGTCGACCTCGGCATCACGTTCCCCGAAGGCGAGAACGATCCGGGCGTCGATGTGATCCTGCCCGACCTGCGCTTCATCGAGGAGGAGCGGGCCAATCTGGTGGGCCTGGTGCTGACGCATGCGCACGAGGACCACTACGGCGCCGTGATCGAGCTGTGGCCGCGGCTGCGGGTGCCGATCTATGCCACCCCGTTCACTGCGGCGCTGCTCCGGGCCAAGCTTGCCGAATACGGCGGCAGCGCGGACCTGCCGATCGAGGAGGTGGCCCTCAACAGCCGATTCGACGTCGGCCCGTTCGGCGTAGAGCTGATCTCGGTGGCGCACTCCATCCCCGAGCCCAACGCGCTGGCGATTCGCACGCCGCACGGCGTGGTCGTCCACTCCGGGGACTGGAAGATCGACCCGACGCCGCTGATCGGGCCGCCCACCGACGAGGCACGGCTGACAGAGCTCGGCAGCGAGGGCGTGCTGGCGATGATCTGCGATTCGACCAACGCGCTGCGCGACGGCAGGTCGCCTTCCGAGCTCGACGTGGCACGGTCTCTGGCTGCCATCATCAAGGGCGCCAAGCGCCGCGTCGCCGTCACCATCTTCGCCTCCAACGTTGCGCGCATCCGCGCCGTCGCCGACGCTGCACGCAGCGCCGGGCGCTATCTGGTGGTGGCCGGCCGCGCGATGCACCGCATGATCGAGGTGGCGATCGAGACCGGCTATCTGCCGAAGAGCTTCAAGTATCACGACCAGGAGCACTTCTCGTATCTGGAGCCGGCGGAGACCGTGGTGCTGTGTACCGGCAGCCAGGGCGAGCAGCGGGCCGCGCTGGCACGCATCGCCGATGAGCAGCATCCGGCGATCCAGCTCGGCAAGGGCGACCTCGTCATCTTCTCCTCGCGCACCATCCCCGGCAACGAGCGCGTGGTGGGGCGCATCCAGAACCGGCTCGTCGATCTCGGCTGCGAGGTCATCAGCGACGGCGACGCGCTGGTGCACGTCACCGGCCATCCGCGCCGCGAGGAGCTGAAGGAGATGTACGGCTGGGTCAGGCCGCGCATCGCCATCCCCATGCACGGCGAGGCGCGGCATCTGGCCGAGCACGCCAAGCTCGCGCGCGGTGCCGGCGTGCCGGAGGTATTGACGATCCGCAACGGCGACATGGTGCGGCTGGCGCCAGGACCGGCGCAGGTGATCGACGAGGCGCCCGTGGGCCGGCTGTTCCGCGACGGCCGCCTGCTGGTGCAAAGCAACGAGGGGCCTGTGCGCGAGCGGCGGGCGCTGGCGTACGCCGGCGTGGTCATCGTCGCCGTCACGTTGTCGGCGCGCGGGGAGCTGCTGGCCGAGCCCGAGGTGATGCTCGACGGCGTGCCGCTGGCGGATGCCGACGGGCGCTCGATGATTGAGGTGGTGCAGGACGCCGTCGACGGCACCGTGCGCAGCATTCCTCCGGGGCGGCGCAAGGACGCCGGGATGGTGCGCGAGGCGGTGCGCCGCGCCGTGCGTTCGGCGGTGGAGGATGCCTGGGGCAAGCGGCCGATCGCCAAGGTGCTGGCGACCCAGCTCGGCCGGTAGTCCTCCATACACGCCGGATCCGGCCACGATCGCACTCGAGGACGCCCCGCAGCCATCTGCCGCCGATCGTGCAATGGCAGGACGGACCGATCCCCGCTAGAGTACCGTCGGCGGCGCAGGGATTTCGCGCGCCTCCGCTGCCATGTTCCCACCATCGACTCCCCGCAGGTCAACATGATCGGTCGTCTCAACCATGTCGCCATCGCCGTCTCCAACCTCGCCGCTGCGACGGCGGTGTACAAGAGTACACTCGGCGCCGAGGTATCAGAGCCGCTGCCCCAGCCCGAGCATGGCGTCACCGTCGTGTTCGTCACGCTTCCCAACACGAAGGTGGAGCTGCTGGAGCCGCTGGGCGCCGGCTCGCCGATCGCCGGTTTTCTGGAGCGCAACCCGGCGGGCGGCATCCACCACATCTGCTACGAGGTGCCGGACATCCTTGCGGCGCGCGATACGCTGAAGGCTGCGGGCGCGCGCGTGCTGGGCGACGGCACGCCGAGGATAGGTGCGCACGGCAAGCCCGTGCTCTTCCTGCACCCGAAGGATTTCTGCGGTACGCTGGTCGAACTCGAGCAGGCTTGAGCCGTGAGCCCGACGCTGGCGATCGCAATCTACGTGGTGGTGTGGTGGACGGTGCTGTTCGCCGTGCTGCCGATCGGCGTGCGCACGCAAGGCGAGGATGGCACCATTGTTCCGGGCACGCCCGAGAGCGCGCCGACCCGGCCGCGCCTGCTGCGTGTCATCATACTGACAACGGTCGTGGCTAGTGTGCTCTACGGTTCGGCGTGGGCGCTGATCGGCTACGGTGTGATAGATCTCGAGCACTGGGTGGGGCGGATCGGGGCGAAGTAGCCCGAAACGAAAAGAGCAAGGCCGACGGCCTTGCTCAGTGTTTCGAACCGTTCTCTACGCGCTCACCCGGGCTCATCGAAACCGGCGCCGGTAGCGGAAATTCCATCCCCAGACTTGGGCTTCAAAGCTCTGCACAACCAGCAGGCTACGACCCTTTTTAGTGCGCACACATTAGCCATGGCGCGGCCTTCTGTCACCCCCCTTGAACGCGAAAAAGAGCAGCCGGATGAATTTTTCTTTCAGGTAAACGATTGGGGGCGCCGGGGCGGTTGCATTCTCATTTCCGAACACAATCGCACATTCGCCCCGGCGTTGCCTCGGTATCGGGAAAAGGATATAGGCGCTGGACCGTCTGCAGTCCCAGCGTAGCTCACAACAAGGCTTGGTTGCGTTGTCGGCGAGCGTGCAGCGACACCTGCCCAACATTTGATCAGGGTTTCATGCGCCTTTCCCGCTTCTTCCTGCCTGTGCTGCGCGAGACACCCAAAGAGGCGGAGATCGTCTCTCACCAGTTGATGCTGCGTGCCGGCATGATCCGGCAGTCGAGCGCCGGCATCTACTCCTGGCTGCCGCTGGGCTTTCGGGTGCTGAAGAAGATCGAGCAGATCGTACGCGAGGAGCAGGACCGGGCGGGTGCCATCGAGCTCCTGATGCCGACGCTGCAGCAGGCCGATCTGTGGCGCGAAAGCGGCCGCTACGACGCCTATGGCCCGGAGATGCTGCGCTTCAAGGACCGGCACGAGCGGGAGATGCTCTACGGACCGACCAATGAAGAACTGATCACTCAGATCTTCCGGGACAGCATAAAGTCCTATCGCGACCTGCCACGCAACCTTTACCACATTCAGTGGAAGTTCCGCGACGAGGTGCGCCCCCGCTTCGGGGTGATGCGCGGCCGCGAGTTCCTCATGAAGGATGCCTATTCCTTCGATCTGACCGCGGAGGCTGCGCGCCACTCCTACAACAAGATGTTCGTCGCCTACCTGCGCACATTCGCGCGCATGGGGTTGAAATCGATCCCGATGGCCGCGGAGACCGGGCCGATCGGCGGCGATCTCAGCCACGAGTTCATCATCCTCGCCGAGACGGGCGAAAGCCAAGTCTACTGCCACGCCGATCTTGTGGAGACGCGCGCCCCGCCGGCCGACGTCGATTTCGACGGCGATCTGGCGCCCCTGATCGGGCAGTGGACCGGCCGCTACGCTGCGACCGACGAGAAGCACGACCAAGCCCGTTTCGAGGCCGAGGTGCCGGCCGACAAGCGCGTATCAGCCCGCGGCATCGAGGTCGGCCATATTTTCTTCTTCGGCAGCAAGTATTCGGAGCCGATGGGGTGCCGCGTCCAGGGGCCGGACGGGAGCATGATCGCCGTGCAGATGGGATCCTACGGTGTCGGGGTGTCCAGGCTCGCGGGCGCCATCATCGAGGCCAGCCACGACGCCTCCGGGCTGGTTTGGCCGGTGCCGGTGGCGCCGTACGAGGTCGGCCTGATCAATCTGAAGGCCGCAGACAAGGATACCGACAAGGCCTGTGCCGACATCTACGCCAAGCTGGAGCGGGCGGGCGTCTCGGTGCTTTATGACGACACGGACGAGCGCGCAGGCGCCAAGTTCGCGACCATGGACCTGATCGGGCTGCCGTTTCAGCTCATCGTTGGGCCGAAGGGCCTCAAGAGCGGCGAGATCGAGGTCAAGGAGCGCAAGTCGGGCGAGCGCATGAACCTTGCGCCCGACGCAGCAGTCAAGCGGCTGGTGGAGCTGGTGAGTGCACGCCGCGTGCTGGCTTGAATAGTGAGGCCCGCTCCGGCGGGCGCAGCGAAACGCCCGGCGAGGCGATGACACGCGAGGGGGTTAAGGTCCAGTGACCACAGCCGCAGTCGACACCAAGCCGTTCTCGCCCTTCGAGTGGATGCTGGCTTTGCGCTACCTGCGGGCGCGCCGCAAAGAGGGCTTCATCTCGGTTCTTGCCGGCTTCTCCTTCCTCGGCATCCTGCTCGGGGTGTTCACGCTGATCACCGTGATGGCGGTCATGAACGGCTTCCGCAAGGAGCTGTTCAACAAGATCCTCGGGCTCAACGGCCATGTCGTCGTGAACAAGCTCGGAGGCAGCGGCGACTTCGACAACTACCAGCAGATCGCAAGGCTGCTCGCGGCCGTGCCGGGTGTGAAGCACGCGCTTCCCCTGATCGAGGGCCAGGTGATGGCCTCCACGCCGGTGCAGGCGCTGGGGGGCATCGTGCGCGGGCTGAGCGAGGAGGGCATCAAGTCGCTTCCCCTGATCGCCGGCAACGTGCGGTTCGGCACCCTCGACGGCTTCGATGCCCAGGAAGGCATTGCCATCGGCACGCGCCTTGCCAACGCGCTGCGCGTCAATGTCGGCGACATGATCACGCTGGTGTCGCCTCGGGGAGCGACCACGCCGTTCGGTACGGCGCCGCGCATCAAGCCCTACAAGGTGATCGCGGTGTTCGAGATGGGCATGTCGGAATACGACCGCAGCATGATCTTTATGCCGCTTGGCCATGCGCAACGCTTCTTCGGCAAGGGCGACGCCGTCGATGTGCTGGAGGTGGTGGTCGACGATCCCGAGAACATCGGGCCGCAGGTGGCGGCCATGCGCCAGATCGGCGGGTCGTCGCTGCACTTCTCCGACTGGCGGCAACGCAACGAGAGCTTCTTCACCGTGCTCGAGGTGGAGCGCAACATGATGTTCATCATCCTGTCGGTGATCGTGCTGGTGGCCGCCTTCAACATCATCTCCGGGCTCATGATGCTGGTTAAGGACAAGGGCCGCGACATCGGCATCCTGCGCACCATGGGAGCGACCAAAGGCGCCATCATGCGCGTGTTCCTGATCACGGGCGCCAGCATCGGCGTGGTCGGCACGCTGGCCGGCGCCTTCCTCGGCATCCTGTTCTGCCTCAAGATCGACGAGATCCGCCAGTTCGTGGCCTGGATGACCAACACCCAGCTTTTCAATCCGGAGATCTACTACCTGACCCGGCTGCCGGCCGATATCAACCCGCGCACGACGGCCGTGATCATCATCATGGCGCTGGCGCTCTCCGTGCTGGCGACGCTCTATCCCTCCTATCGCGCCTCGCGGCTCGACCCGGTCGAAGCGCTGCGCTACGAGTAGGCCCGTGCAATACGCTCGACAGCATTCGCCGGTCCATGCCGTCCTGCAGCTCCACGAGCTGCGCCGCACCTTCCGCCAGGGCGACCGGGAGATCCCGGTGCTGCACGGGGCATCGGCAGAGCTTTACCCGGGGCAGGCGGTGGCGCTGGTCGGGCCGTCGGGGGCCGGCAAGTCGACGCTACTCCATATCGCCGGCCTGCTGGAGACGCCGGATGGCGGCCACGTGTTCGTCAACGGGGTGGACTGCTCGCGCCTGAGCGATACCGAGCGCACCCGCGTCCGGCGCACGCAGATGGGCTTCGTCTACCAGTTTCATCAGCTTCTGCCCGAGTTCTCCGCACAGGAGAACGTCGTCATCCCGCAGATGATCGGCGGAGCCAGGCGGCGGGCGGCGGAAGCGCGGGCCAAGCAGTTGCTGGACATGCTGGGGCTCGGTGCCCGGCTCGACCACAGGCCGGCACAGCTTTCGGGCGGCGAGCAGCAGCGCACGGCCATTGCCCGCGCGCTGGCCAACGCACCAAAGCTGCTGCTGGCCGACGAGCCGACCGGCAACCTCGATCCCGAAACCTCCGCGCACGTCTTCCACGAGCTGCTCGGGTTGATCGAGCACACCGGCGTTGCTGCGCTGATCGCGACTCACAATCTGGAGCTGGCCCGGCGCATGCACCGGGTTCTGCGGCTCGAGAACGGCGTGCTGATCGAGACGCATCCCGCCGCCGTGCTTTGATTGCCGTCGCGAGGCGGGCGCAGCGGCGATTCGCGCGCCTTTTTTCACCCTTGCGACGGAAATAGGGCTTTACACCACCCCGCGCAGACCCTATTTCCCCTCTCCGAAAGTCACGGCGGCTTCTGCTGGTTCGAGCAGCGCCCTGGTCCAACCCGACTGGTGGAGGTCCCATGAGATGCACAGGTTCCCGTCTGCGAGCGCACTGATCGGCGCACTCAATCCGGATCGTCCGGTGATCGGTCTTCGTCCGCACGCTGCCGGACGGGCCGCTCGATGGTTTCTCGACAACTTTCCCGGTGACGTCTCCTACGCCTACAAGGCGAACAGCTCGGTGTTCCTGCTGGGCGCGCTGTACGGCGCGGGCGTTCGCCATTTCGACGTCGCCTCGCTCCCCGAGATCGAGGATGCGGCGACGATCCCCGGCGCGCATCTGCACTTCATGCACCCGGTCAAGACGCCCAATGCCATCCGGCGGGCGTTTACCGAGTTCGGCGTGCGCAGCTTTGCGCTCGACAGCGAGGACGAGCTCAAGAAGATCCAGCAGGCGACCGGCGGTTGCCGCGACCTGACGCTGTGGGTGCGTGTCGCGGTCGCGCCGAAGAACGCCAAGATGCCGCTCGACCGCAAGTTCGGCACCACGGGCGCCAAGGCTGCGCGCCTGCTCGTGAAGGCACGCCAGGCTGCCAAGGAGCTCGGCATCACCTTCCACGTGGGCTCGCAGACCGCCACGCCCGACGCCTACGTGTCGGCGCTGGAGGAGGTGGCGCGGCTGATCGCCAAGGCGGGCGTAGTTCTGGACCGGCTGGACGTGGGCGGCGGGTTTCCGTCGATCTACGGCGACAGCGTTCCCGCGCCGCTCTCGTCCTTCATGCGGGCCATTCACGACGGCGTCGAGAAGCTGCCGATCGGCGAGCGCTGCCGGCTGATCTGCGAGCCGGGCCGTGCGCTGGTGGCGGAGTCGGAGTCGCTGATCGTGCGCGTCGATGCACGCCGCGGCAACGAGCTGTTCATCAACGACGGCAGCTACGGCACGCTGTTCGACGCCGCGCACATGGACTTCGCCTTCCCCGTGCGATTGGTCGGCCGTGGCCTGGAGCCGGGGGAGACGCTCGTGCCGTTCTCGTTCTGGGGACCGACCTGCGACACCATCGACTTCATGCGGGGGCCGTTCTACCTGCCCTCGAAGATCAAGGAAGGCGATTACATCGAGGTCGGCAATACCGGCGCCTACGGGCGGGCGCTCTCCGGCCGTTTCAACGGCTACGGGGCCTATGAGGAGGCGATCCTCATGGACGAGCCGATGCTGTCGATGTACGGCGCCGCCGCCGAGGAGAGCGAGGCGCAGCAGGTCCAGGCGTGACCGCGACGCTCGCATACCTGCCGGGCAGCGAGAGCTTCCTCGATCCCGTTCGTGCGGATGCCGACGACCCGGCATCCGCGCGGGCGGTCGTCATCCCGTTCGGTCTGGAGGCATCGGTGAGCTATGGCGGCGGCACGGCTGCCGGACCGGCCGCAATCCTGGCCGCCAGCCGGCAGCTTGAGCTCTACGACGAGGAGCTCGGGCGCGAGCCCTATCTGGAGTACGGCGTGGCGGCCCTGCGCGAGCCCGAGATCGCGGGCACCGTGAAGGCGGCGCTGGAGCAGCTTGCCGGCATCGTCGGCGGCGTGCTGGAGGCCGGCAAATTCCCGCTCGTGCTGGGCGGCGAGCACGCGCTGACGGCCGGGGCGATCCGGCCGTTTGCCGAGCGCCACAAGGATCTGGTGGTGCTGCAATTCGACGCCCATGCCGATCTGAGAGACGGCTATCTGGGTGAGCACTATTCGCACGCCTCCGCCATGCGGCGCGTGCTCGACAACCCGGGCGTTTCGCTCGTCTCCGTCGGTATCCGCGCCATCTCGAAGGCGGAGGCCGAGTTCTACGCCGCCAACCGCGATCGCATCACCATTCACTGGGGCAAGGACCAAGCGCGGTGGGACGTCGAGGAGATCGTGGCGCCGCTGAAGGGGCGCCCTGTCTACCTGACGTTCGACATTGATGCCCTGGACGCAGGCGTGATGCCGGCGACCGGCACGCCGACGCCCGGCGGACTGTCCTATCTGCACGCCCTCGCTATCCTGCGGCGCGCCTGCGCGGTGGGCAACGTGGTGGGCGCCGACCTCGTGGAGTTCGCACCGATCGCTGGCTTCCACGCCTACGACTACACGGCTGCCGCGCTGGCCTACAAGATGCTCTCCTACGCGCTCGCCGATCGGGGTTGAGGCGGCCCATCCGATCGAGATGGAATGGCCGATCCTTCCGTTGCCATCCCGGAATTTCGCGTCAGCGAAGTATCCGGGATCCAGCACCTGAAAGCACAACCGTTTCCCCCGTGGTGAGCCTGTCGAACCACGCGGCCACAACGGCGCCTCACAGCCGTCCTTCGACGAGCTGAGGACGGGGGTTGTGTTGCAGCCCCTGGATCCCGGCGCTCCGGCCCGGATGACATCTGTGCGGCGCACGTCATTCCGCATTCTGCGTACACCGGAAAGACCCTGGCAGACGGCGCCGGGTGCGCAGCCGTTCAATCTCGGTTGGGAAGGCTTCCGCTACCTGGCGCAGGGGGCTCCGGCCCAGCCCGCGTCTCGGTCACCAGCCAATCCACGACGCTGCGCAGGCCCGATTGGGTGTCGGCACCGAGCGAAGCTTCCTTGAAGCAGGCGATCTGCCGGTCCGCGCTCGTGCCTCCTGCCGCGATGGCGCGCGCACGATCGATCTCGGCCACGCACGCGAGGGCAACAGCATCCTCCGCAACCAGCGCGATCAGCTCCTCGAGCAGGGCGGCGAAGGCGATCAGCTCCCCGCGGCCGAAGTCGAACAGCGTGCCGGAAACGCCGTACCGCTGTGCGCGCCAGCGGTTCTCGTCGAGCAGGAGCAGGGGATAGGTACGCCAGCTCTGGTTGGAGCGGCGCAACCGGTAGAGCATGCGCACGATGGCCACGTAGAGCGCCGCAATCGTGATGGCATCGTCGAGGCGCGTGCAGACATCCGTGATCCGCATCTCGAGCGTCGGGAAACGCGCGGAGGGGCGCAGGTCCCACCAGATCTTGGAGGGATCCTCGATGACTCCGGAGCGAACCAGGACGCCGATGGTCTGCTCGTACTCCTGCCATCCGGAGAAGCGCCCGGGCAGGCCGGTGCGCGGCAGCTCGTTGTAGACGGCGAGCCGGTAGCATTTGAGTCCGCTGTCGGCTCCTTCCCAGAATGGGGACGACGTGGACAGCGCGAGAAGGTGCGGCAGGAAATAGCGGGCCTGATTCATGAGGTCGATGCGCAACTCGTCGTCCTCGATGCCAACGTGCACGTGCATGCCGCAGGTCGCCAGCCGGCGCACCACGAGCTGCAGATCCCTGGCGATGGACTGATAGCGCTCCTTATCGCTCGGCTGGATCGCCGTCGGCCGGCCGAAGGGATGGGTGCCGGCCGCGATCGGCGCCAAACCGTACTTCGCCGCAAGCCGGGCAACCGTTGCCCTGAGGCGTCGCAGCTCGCCCGCAGCTTCCGCGAAGTTGCGGCAGATGCGTGTGCCGACTTCGATCTGGGAGCGCAGAAACTCGGGGTGCACCTGGTCGCCCAGCTCTGTCTCGCAATCGGCCATCAGCTCGGGCGGGGCCGGGACCAGATCGCGCGTGGCGAGATCGACGAGGTGGTATTCCTCCTCGATGCCGATCGTGAACGAAGGGTCCTTCAGGGGCATGCGCGCATGGTGGCACGAATCGCCGCCGGCTCAAATCGACAGCCTCGTGCGGCGGCAGGTTCGGCAGGCAAGGGGCAGACCCGACCGATCGCACTGTCCTTGCGGATTGACAATCGTGTCGGGGCTCACCCCGTGCTCTCGAGCCAGGCGAGCGCGGCCGGCCAGAGCGTCTCGCGGAACTCGTCGCGGAAGAAACCGAAGTGTCCGATTTTGCGGGCCTTGGCATCGGCGAGGCGGACGGGCCAGATCGAGCGGTCGATGCTGCCGGTGAAGTGGCCGGCCATGTGGCCGACGGCGGCGGCCGTGCCCCAGGCATCGTCCTCGATCTGGGCGAAGCGGATGGGGGCGCGGAAGCGGGCGACGTTGGCCGTTTCGCTGAGGGTCTCGTCCGAGAACAGGAATTCGGGCTGCATGCACCAGCGTGCCCATTCGAGGAACGCCGGGCCGGGCAGATCCTCACCGCCCATCAGCGGGCCGGGGAAGTAGTCGAAGAGGCGCACCAGCGGCGGGGCGACGAAGCCCATCAGGACGTAGACGCGATAGCGCTCCGGGCTTGCCATGCGGCCCCAATAGCCGCTGAGCGTGGCCACGTTGAGCTGGCGTGCAATGAGCGTGTTGTTGTGGGCAAGACCGGTGGCAAAGCCGCCCATGCTGTGGCCGATCCAGTGGACCGGGCGATCGGGGAAGGTGCCGGCGGCCCAGGCGAGCACGCCCGGCACGTCGCGCGTGCACCAGTCGCGCATGCGCGTGGGCGAGCCCTTGAGCGAGCCCGAGCGCGAGGCGCCGATGCCGCGATAGTCGAACGTCAGCGTCGTGTGGCCGCGCGCAGCGAGGAAGGCGGCAAAGCGCGCATAGAAGCGCGCCGGCACGGCGGTGGCGGGACCGATCACCGTGACCGGCCGCTCTCGTCCTGTCTCGGCGGCCTCATAGAGGGTCGCCGCCAGCGGCGTGCCGTCCTCGGCCGGGATGGTGAGCGTGCGCGGCTCCGCTGCCGCTGCGGCCTCCCGCAACGCAATGGTATCGGCCATGGAGCATCCTCCGGCGCAGTTGACGTTAACGTCAACATAGTGCAGACGAGCCGAGATGCAATGGCCGGAGGTGCGCGGCGGACCGGCCGGGAGGTTGCGGCTTTTGTTGCGCGCGCCTTTCCCCTATAAGGCGGGCTGAGTGCACACTGAGATCGCTGGAGTTTCCTGCCCGCAAAGGCCGCGGCGGCCCGCGCGGCGCAGGCGTTCGTCGTCGAGGAGTTGAGACATGCCCGCGGCCTGGAAATTGGACAGCTGGAGGTCGAAGCCGATCGTCCAGGTGCCGGACTATCCCGATCAGGCGGCCCTGGAAGAGGTGACGGCGAGCCTGCGCAACTTTCCGCCGCTGGTTTTTGTCAAGGAGGTGCAGGACCTGAAGCAGCGGCTGGCGGGCGTCGTCGGCGGCAGCGGCTTCCTGCTGCAGGGCGGCGATTGCGCGGAGAGCTTCAGGGAGCACAAGACGGACTATATCCGCGACTACTTCCAGCTCTTCCTGCAGATGGCCCTGATCCTCACCTTCGCCGGCAACACCCAAGTGGTGAAGGTCGGGCGCGTCGCCGGGCAGTTCGCCAAGCCGCGGTCCTCGCCGACCGAGAAGCAGGGCGGCAAGGAGCTGCCGAGCTACCGCGGCGACATCGTCAACGGCCCCGAGTTCACGGCCGAGGCGCGCGTCCCCGACCCGCGCCGGCAACTGCAGGCCTACCGCCAGTCGGCGGCGACGCTCAATTTCCTGCGTGCGCTGCTGGACGGTGGTTATGCCTCGCTCGACAACGCCCATCGCTGGGAACTGAAGTTCATGGAAGGCACGCCGGTCGAGGCGCGCTACGACGCGCTCGCCGACGAGATCAAGCGCACCGTGGAGGTGAACCGTCTGCTCGGCATGACGGCTGAAAACACGCTGGCCCTGCGTACGACCAGCTTCTACACCAGCCACGAGGCGCTGCTCTTGAGCTACGAGCAGGCGCTGACGCGCAAGGACGAGGCGATGGGCTCGGGCCAGTATGTGGCCACCAGCGCCCACATGCTTTGGATCGGCGACCGTACGCGCCAGCCCGACGGGGCGCATGTGGAGTTCTGCCGCGGCATCATCAACCCGATCGGCCTCAAGTGCGGGCCATCGCTGGAGCCCGACGAACTGCTGCGCCTGATCGACATCCTCAATCCGGATGACGAGCCGGGCCGGCTCACCCTGATCGGCCGCTTCGGCGCGACGAAGATCGAAAAGCATCTGCCGAAGCTGATCCGGGCGGTGAAGAAGGCCGGGCGGACGGTCGTGTGGGAGTGCGACCCCATGCATGGCAACACGATCACGGCCGCAACCGGCTACAAGACGCGCCCCTTCGACAGCGTGGTCAGCGAGGTGGAGCAGTTCTTCGCCGTCCATCGCGCCGAGGGCACCTATCCCGGCGGCGTGCACGTGGAGATGACCGGCCAGAACGTGACGGAGTGCACGGGCGGCGCCACCAAGATCTCGGAGGCGGATCTGGCCCGGCAGTACGATACGGGCTGCGATCCGCGCCTCAATGCCGGGCAGTCGCTGGAGCTCGCCTTCCGCATCGCCGAGCATCTGAAGCACCACAACGGGGCTGGCGCAGACGTGCCGAAGGCTGCGGCGGAATGAGCAGGCCGGCGTTCGCGTGAGAGGTCAGGCCTCGCTGGGCTGTCCGGGGCGATCGGGGCGCGTGGCGATCACGCCCGCCAGCACGATCAGGCCGCAGGCAACGGCAAGCACCATCGTCGGCGCCGCAAGGCCGAGGATGACCAGCAGGCCCGTCGAGAGGACCGGCGAGGCGTAGGCCAGCACGCCGAGCAGCGAGACGTCGCCCTGCTTCATGCCGATGTCCCAGAGCAGGAATGCGGCGCCCACGGGACCGAGGCCGAGTGCGATGAGCGCGAGCCACGCCGTGGCCCCGGACGGGCTGGTCCAGCTCTCGAAGAGGAAGCTGCACACAGCGGCCAGTCCGGACGTGGCAAGGCAGGCGGCCGCCACGCTCTCGCTTGGCACGGCGGCCAAGAGGCGCGAGGAGACCGAGTAGCTCGACCAGACCAGCGCGCAGCCGAACGCAAGGACGAAGCCCAGGCGCGGGGCAGCAGCATCGCCCGCGCCGAGCCTGCTCCAGACGAGGAGTGTGGCGGCGGCGAGACCGATGAGCGCCCCGATGACATGCCGCCCTTTCAGACGGCTGCCGGGGAGCAGGCCGGAGAGCAGCACGATGAGCAGCGACCACAGCGAGTTGAGAAGGTGGGCCTCGGCGGGCGGCGCAAGCTTCAGCGCCGCAAAGTAGAGCGCGTGGTAGCCGAAGAGGCCGTAGACGCCGAGTGCCAGTGAAACGGGCGTCGGCCGCATCAGCGAGGCCCGGCCGCGCACGACGGCGGCGAGGGCGACCACACTGCCGCCGATGGCGAAAGCGATGGTGGTGGTCTGGAACGGCGGAATGGGTCCGGCGAGCACCGTCAGGCTCGCCAGGGTCGACCACAGCAGGATGGCCCCCGCCCCCAGAACCGTCGCTCTTCGTGCCGACACGCGCTTGCCGCTCCCCAGGGTTCCGCATCTGCCGCGTTGCGCGAGATGCGGCGCAAGCCCTAATGTCTTGCCATGCCGCACGCAATCACAGACACGCTCAAAATCGCTCTGGGCCAACTCGATCCCGTGTTGGGGGACTTGGCCGGCAACGCCCTGAAGCTGCGCCGGGCGCGGGCCGAGGCCGCTGCCAAGGGCGCCCATCTCCTAGTGCTGCCGGAGCTTTTCATCACCGGCTATCCGCCCGAGGATCTTGTGCGCAAGCCGGCGTTCGGCGCGGCGGCGCGGGCCTGCGTGGAGGCGCTCGCAGTCGAGACCCGAGACGGCGGTCCCGGCGTGCTGGTCGGCACGGTCTGGCCGGAGGACGGCAAGCTCTACAACGCGGCCGCCCTCCTGGATGGGGGCCGCGTAGCAGGGGTGCGCTTCAAAGTCGATCTGCCGAACTACGGTGTGTTCGACGAGAAACGCAATTTCGACGCGGGGCCCATGCCGGGACCTTTGAGCTTCCGCGGCGTGCGCCTCGGCGTGCCGATCTGCGAGGACATCTGGAAGGAGGAGGTGTGCGAGTGCCTGCAGGAGACGGGCTCCGAGCTGCTGATTTCGCCCAACGGCTCGCCCTTCGACTGGCCAAAGCCCGACCTGCGCATGAACGTCGCCGTGGCGCGCGTGACGGAAACCGGGCTGCCGCTGCTCTATCTCAACCAGGTCGGCGGTCAGGACGAGCTGGTGTTCGACGGGGCGTCGTTCGTGCTGAACGGGGATGCGAGCCTCGCCGTGCAGCTCCCCGCCTGGGAAGAGGCGGTCGGCGTCGTCGAGCTGCACAGGACCGGGCAAGGCTGGCGCTGCAGCGCCGGTATGCGGGCTGTGCTCGAGGAGGGCGAGGCTGCGGCCTATCACGCGTGCATGCTGGGCTTGCGCGACTACGTGGACAAGAACGGGTTTCCCGGCGTTGTGCTCGGCCTCTCGGGCGGCATCGACTCGGCGCTCGTTGCGGCGCTGTCGGCCGATGCGCTGGGGCCCGAGCGCGTGCACTGCGTCATGCTGCCTTATCGCTACACCTCCGAAGAGAGTCTCATCGACGCGGCCGACTGCGCCAAGGCGCTGGGCGTGCGCTACGATATCGTGTCGATCGCCGAGCCCGTTGAGGGCTTCGGCCGGGCGCTCGCCAAGATGTTTGCCGGCCGCGAGCCCGACATCACCGAGGAGAATATCCAGAGCCGCGTGCGGGGCACGGCGCTGATGGCGATCTCCAACAAGTTCGGCGGCATGGTGGTGACGACCGGGAACAAGAGCGAGATGTCGGTCGGCTACGCCACCATCTACGGCGACATGAACGGCGGCTTCAATCCGATTAAGGACCTCTACAAGATGGAGGTCTACCGCCTGGCGCGCTGGCGCAACGCGCATGCGCCGAAAGGCGGCAAGGCGCCGGGCGGCATCGTCATCCCGGAGAACATCCTGACGCGGCCGCCGTCGGCGGAGCTGCGCGAGAACCAGACGGACCAGGATTCGCTGCCGCCCTACGCGGTGCTCGACGATATCCTCAAGTGCCTGGTGGAGGAGGAGATGCCGCTCGCGGCCATCGTGGCGCGCGGCCACGACGTGGCGACGGTGAAGAGGGTCGAGCGCATGCTCTACATCGCCGAGTACAAGCGCCGGCAGGCGGCGCCCGGCGTGAAGATCTCGGCGCGCAATTTCGGCCGCGACCGGCGCTACCCGATCACCAACAAGTTCCGCGAGACCGTGTAGGCGGCTGTCCGCGACCAAGCGCGAGCGGCGGGCAAGTACGATTGCGCCCGCGCGCGTTTGCACTTCCGGCGGATCGCATCTTGCTGCAGTATGAGCGCATATTGAATGGAGATTTCCGCATGGCTGTTCATTGCTATTTCAACCGCGCTCTCGTCCACCAACGTCACCCCCGCGAAGGCGGGGGCCCAGGGCACCGGGCCGCACGGGTCACGTCCGCCGCAGATCACCCCGCAGTCGCGCGCGCTATCTCCACAGCCCGCGCACCTGCGTTGCAACGTGACCTGGGTGCCCGCCTGCGCGGGCATGACGTCACGTGAGGTGCCCGCTGTCATACCGCAGGCGCGTCTTCGAGAGGATGCGGGGATGACGTTAGTGTTGGATGATCACTCGGAGCTCACTGCGATTGCGAGGCACTCGCCCGATGCTGGCGACGCGCCGCGGGCTCGCACCGCCAACGTCCTCGTTTTCTGATTTTCAGGAGGCTGCCATGTCTGAGTCAAGGCGTTATGTCGTTCTTCCTGCTTACGGTTTTCTCAGTCCGGTGCTGGCTCGGACGGAGATGCTGAGCAAGGTCGGCCCGCCCGTGACACTCGGTGTGCGGCCGGGATCGCGCCGTCGCGGCAGCACCAAGGCGGCTGCCACCATGCGCGTGCTGCACTCGACGCATGAGAACGGGCCGAAGCTGGTCGAGATGACACCCGAGGCCGAGCTCAATATGCGTGTGGCCAATCCGGCCCTCAAGGTCGTTCCCGTCGTCGAGTACCAGAAGCTGAGCCTGCAGCATCGCATCGCGCGCCGCGCTGCGACCAGCGCCAGGCGGCCGTCGGAACTGGCGATCAACATCGTCGACAGCAGCACGGGCAAGCCGCTGCAGGGCGCGAAGATCATCGCCTTCACCAATTTCGAGTTCAGGGAGGGTGCCGAGGCCACCAGCAACAGGAGCGGCGTGGCGCATCTCAAGCTCAAGCCGGGTGTCAAGCTCGACCGGCTCTACGTCTACGGGCCGCCCGGATCGTGGGGGCACTATGCCTCCGGCGTGAGCCTGAGGGACGGCGAGACCCTCGGGCTCACACCCATCGATCTGCAGGACAAGGGCACCCTGCTGCCCGGCTTCTACGGCAAGCTGCCTTTGAGCGCCGGCCAGGATGTGCGCGTTGCCGTCATCGACAGCGGCGTGGCACAGCATCATCCGGCCCTGCCCAACGTCGCGGGCGGTGCGAACCTGGTGTTCGACGAGATCAACGGGAACGTCGATGCCACCACCGAGTGGGGTCCGGCACGCAAGGACGGCGCGCACGGGACGCATGTGGCCGGCATCATCGGTGCGCGGCCGACGGGCGATGCAAAGGTGAGGGGCGTTGCCCCAGGTGTGGAAATACGCAGCTACCGGGTGTTTCCCAACAAGGGGGGCGGTGCCACGAACTACGACATCATGAACGCGATCGATCGTGCCGTAGCCGACAGATGCGACATCGTCAATTTGAGCCTGGGCGGCGGCGAGGAGGACGAGGCCGTGCGCGCCGCCATCGGCAGTGCGCTCGACCATGGTGTGCTGGTGGTCGCTGCGGCAGGCAACGACGGCCGCCGCTCCGTGTCGTTCCCGGCCGCGCTGGCATCGTGCGTATCGGTATCGGCGATGGGCCGGCGCGGGACCTTCCCGAGGCACTCGACGGAGGAGTCCGATGTCGCCAAGCCGTTCGGGGTTCCCGACAAGGACGCGTTCATTGCAGCGTTCAGCAACGTTGGCCCCCAAATCGACGTCACCGGGCCCGGCGTCGGTGTCGTTGCAACTGTGCCGGACGACGCCTACGCGGTGATGAGCGGCACGTCGATGGCTTGCCCTGCCGTCGTCGGCTTGGCAGCCTACCTGTTGGCCTCGAAGCAGCCTATAATGGACGCGAAAAAGCATGAGCGCGCGAAGCTGCTGCAGGAGGCCCTGTATGCAAGCTGCCGAAGCCAGGGCTTCGGGCGCGATTTCGAAGGCTTCGGGCTGCCCACTGCCTGAGGCCCGCCCGGAATGGAGCACGGAAGCCAGATGAGGAAGATCCTCAGACGCGTCGACGAGCAAGGACCGCCCGCGCGGGAAGCCGCCAGGCGCCTGCATGACGAGGAAGGCATCACTGTGCTCGACGAGAAGCCCTCGACCCTGCTGGTCGAGGGCGACCCCGACGCCATCGAGGCGGCCGTCGAGACGATGGGCGGCTGGAGCGTGTACAGCTTCGCCAAGATCAAGAAGCCCGATGCGCGCCCGCGCGTCGCCCGGGCGCCGAGGAAGTAGGCCGGCGGCGTCGCCGCCGCTCTGTTTGCGTCTGCCAGATCGTCCAGGCTCTCCGCACTGCCGCGCTCCGGCCGGGAGGGCAGGCTCGGTCGCTTCCCGGCGCGGCTGCTCTTATGGCGAACGTTCCGGCAGGTGGCTGTTTGCGGCATCGGTGGCGATGGCGCCGTCGACGAGTTGGATGCGGCGATCCATGCGCCGGGCGAGGCCGAGATCGTGCGTGACGGCGACGACGGTCTTGCCGCGCTGATCAACCAGGTCGCGCAGGATCTGGAACACCTGCTCGCTGGACTTGGAATCAAGAGAGCCGGTCGGCTCGTCGGCGAGAATGACGGGCGGATCGTTGGCCAGGGCCCGCGCCACGGCAACGCGCTGGCGCTGACCTCCCGAGAGCTGCTCGGGCAGCTTGTGCGCGCGGTCGGAAAGGCCCAGGGCATCGAGAAGCTGATGCGCGCGGGCGCGGATCTCGTCCAGGGAAAGCTGGCCCAGAGCCCGCATCGGCAGCATCACGTTGTCGAGGATGCTGAACTCCGGCAGCAGGAAGTGGAACTGGAAGACGAAGCCGAGCGTCGCCAGGCGGATCATCGCGCGCTCGTCCTCATCCATGTGGGCCGTCGCCTTGCCGCCGATCAGGACCTCTCCGGAGGTCGGCAGGTCGAGGAGCCCCAGAAGATAGAGCAGCGACGACTTGCCGGAACCCGACGGGCCGGTAATCGCCACGAACTCCCGCGGCCGCACGGTCATGTTGATGCCGCGCACGAGCGTGACCGGCACGACGCCTTCCAGGATGCGCGTTGCGTCGCGGGCAACGATCAGGGAGGAGGACGCTGCATCGGCCGCAGAGCTCACGTCGCCCCCCGGATGATGTCGACGGGATGCAGGCGGGCAGCCTTGCGGGCCGGGAAGAGGCCGGCCAGCAGCGAGGAAAGGAGGGCAACCACGGCGGCGAGCACATAGTGCCAGAGCGAGTAGGCCAGCGGCAGCCGCGTGATCTCGGTGACGGCCGAGACCTTGAACTCGACGGAGCCGAGCAGGACAGTGAGCCCGAAGCCGATGCCCCAGCCGATCACGGCACCCAGCAGGCCGATGATGAGCGATTCCAGCAGGAAGATGCGCCTCACCGTCGCCTGCCGCAGGCCCAGAGACTTGAGGATGGCGATGTCGCGCGTCTTCTCGTGGGTGATGGTGGAGATGATGTTGTAGGTGCCGAAGCTGGCGACCAGCAGAATGGCGCCGACGATCGTGTACATGAGGATGTTGCGGATGACGAGGGCGCTCAGCAGGTCCTCGTTGGCCTCCTGCCACGAGACCGACTTGTAGCCGGTCTCGCTTTCGATGCGGTCGGCAATCCTGCGGGCGGAGAGTGGATCGGCGGCGCGCACGCGCAGCTCGTTCACGAGGCCCGTCTGCTGCGCCAGGATCTGCGCGGTCTTGATGAGGACGTAGGCGTTGCCCTCATCGGCGGCTCTGACGCCCGAGTGGAACAGGCCCACCACGTGGGCGGTGACGCGCGCGCCTTCCGTCGTCTGCACGGTGATGTTGGCCCCGAGCCGGGCGCCGATCTTCTCGGCCAGCCGGTCGCCGAGAATGATGGCGTCCTTGGCCGTGTACAGGGCCTTGAGGTCGCCCTGGCGCATCTGCGTGGCCAGTTGCGAGACCTTGGGCTCGCGCCTGGGATCGATGCCGCTGATGCTGGCGGCGATGTCACGGCCGGCGTAGCGCAGCAGCGCCTGCACCTTGACCGACGGGGCCACCGCGCCCGGCACCCAGCCCTCGAGCCCGGCCATGATGGCCAAAGGGTTCTTGATGCCGCGCCGCAGCACCTGCGGTGTCAGGCCGTGGATCTCGGCGGCCGCAAAAGCCGCTTCCGCCGGCTGGGGCGGTGCCTGCCGGCGCTGATCCGACACCGTGATGTGAGGAAGGGCATCGATCAGCACCTTCATGAAGTCGTTCTGCGACCCTTCCATGAGGGCCGCCATCATGATGGAGAAGCCGACGCCGATGGCCACGCCGGCCACCGCCACCAGGGACTGGCGCGCGCGGTGGCGCACGTGCGTGACGGCGATGTCGAGCACCAGGTTCATTTCGCGGCACCCGGCGCGGCGGCGGGGCGGATGCGGGCCCCATCCTTCAGGTCCGGGGGAAAGGGCGAGATGATGCGATCGTTCTCGCCGATGCCGGACAGGATTTCGACGGCGTGCGTGCCGCGGATGCCGGTCTCGACCGTCCTGCGGCGGGCACGGGAGCCCTCGGCAACGACAAGGGTCTTGCCCTGCAGCGCTTCCGCTGGCACGAGCAGGGCGTTGGGCTTCTCCTTCGTGACGATGTTGGCCTCCACGCTCATGCCGATCTGCAGGGGTGTGTCATCGGGCAGCGCCACGCGGATGCGGTAGGTCTTGGCGACAGGGTCACCCATCGGCGTGATCTCGCGGATGCGGCCCTCGAGCAGTCGGCCGGCAAAGGCATCGGTGCGGAACAGGACTTTCTGGCCGATGGCGACGCGGGGAATGTCCTCCTCGTTGACTTCCGCCACCACCCTGAGCGGCCGGGGCACGCCGACGCGGAACAGCACCTGGCCGGCTTCGACGATCTCGCCGACCTCCCCGTCGCGGCGCAGCACCACGCCGTCCATCGGCGCGACGATGGTGTACTCGGCGATCTTCTGCGTCTGTGCCGAGATCAGGGCCTGGACCTGCTGCACATCGGCCAGAGCGCGCTCGTAGGCCTGCGGCGTGGCGATGCGGCGGTCGAGGAGCTGGGAGATGCGGGTCAGCTCGCGCTTGGCGAGCTCCTCACGGGCCTTGAGCTCGTCGAGCTGGGCGCGCACCTCACGCTCCTCGAGGCGGGCCAGCACCTCGCCTTTGGCGACGGTCTTGCCCTCGCAGTCGCAGATCTCGATGAGGCGGTTGCGCACCAGGCTCGTGACCTTCGACCAGCGGACGGGCTCCACTGCGCCGGTAGCATAGACGATCTCGGCAGCGGTGCCCCGCAACGGCGCCACGGTGGTGACCTGGGGACCCCGCGCCCAGGACCAGAGCAGCCATGAGCCCGCGACCAGCAGGACGGCCGCCAGGACGAGCAGCCGGTGGTTGCGCGTCGTCTGGGCGGCTGACTGCATGCGGGCAGAGGCACCGGTGAGGAAGCCGAGGTCGGTCAACATGTGTCAAACCCGCACGATCTCGCAAGTGGTGGCGAGGCCCCGCAAGGCACTATCTGTCCAGCACGGGCAAATTGCGGCGGCATGGGGTGCTTGGGCGGCGGTTTGGCGGGGGCTGCGGGCGGCACCTGGCGTGCCTTTACCC
>WBUN01000133.1 GCA_008933705.1 Hyphomicrobiaceae bacterium | reverse complement strand
CTGGTGCTGTCCTAATCCAAGTAGAATTAGGACATTCTACTTGGGAGCTTAGGACAGACCGCATCGCGACACAGGTGCTAGCTGCTTGGAATCAGGTAGAACCGACCCATGAGCGATGAAGGGTCGTCACCATGGCTTCCGGCGGGCTCGACAATTTCCAGATAACTACTTGGTACAAGGCTGTGATTGCCGCCTCGGTGCTGGTGCTCATAGCGGCACTGGCGGCAGGACGACCCAACGTCGCCATGGTTGCCCTTGGCGGTTTCTTGTTCGGTATCGGGCAGTGGATCAATCACCCGAAGCGCATTGGGTTTGCCCCAGGCTACAAGATTACGAAGACATCAAGAGAGGCGAGCGCCCCCGGTCTGTTCCTGGAAGGCGTAGGCATTTTGCTGATTGCCTGGGGCGCCTATCGGCTTCTCTACCTCGGGCTGTAGAACCCGGTCAGGGGCTGGGGCTCGCTCGTTAGTGAGCTTCATCCTCGACTTCGATCTTGATTTTGCCGTCCGACTTGTAAATCAGCCCGAAGATGCTGGCTGCAGTTTGCAACCAGCGCGCCTGATCAGCTACCGGCCAATCGGTGTCTGGCGGTGGCAGTTTCGTCAAAAGGCCCTGCACCATCAGATGCAGATGCGGGCCGCCTCCGCCGCCCCCACTGCCGCCGTTCGGCTTCTTGTTCTCCGTTCCCCCAGCGTTATCGCCAAGTCCCGCTGGTGCCACCAGACGATCCTTGCCATGCTCGAAGTACCCGCCGATCTGGGCTGACCGCTCAAATGCCTGTCGCGCGCGTCCAGTCTGCTTTTGGGCCACTCCTAAATCGGCCATCTGTCGCTCAATGGCGGCAGCTGCTGGTGGCAGCACCTTCCCCCGGTAGAGTTCGTACACGGCCTTGTAGAGAGGAACCGCAAGAAACGCCTTCGCCTTCGCCTCTCGGGCACGCTGGTCGTCTACGATCATTTCGCCCAACTGGGTTAGCCGCACGCCGCCCCCAGCACGATCCGTCTCGATCAACCCGAATGTTCGCGCCGTGGAGAGGCGTGTCCGAAACCCGCTGCTATTCATGCTGAGGCCCAGCTCGGCGGCGAGCTGATCGTGCTGGCAAACGCTGGACCCGCAGGTCTTGTGGATCGCCGCCGACACAGCGATGGCGTCCCCCAGGTCCATGTATGGAAATTCAATCGTCGAGCGCTCACGCTCGCCTTCTCCGTCCGCCTTCAGATCGGGCTTTTCCGCTGGGTCCGCCATGGGTCTCTCCATCCAAACGGATGCGCCCAGCCATTCAAATGGACACATCCAGGCTGGAACGTAGAGAGATCGGCAGACAAAGTCAAGGGATTGTCTGCTTAGTCCGCATTATTCCGCAGACAAACCCGTTGACAGCTCGCAGCGTCCGCATTAGCTTGCCTTCTGTGCTGGCGTTCAAGGTCTGAGAGGGAGCCGAGATGAGCAGGAGGGAGGGAGCCCCCGGCGTGACCGCCGACCCGCTCCGGGGGCTTGGACAAAAAGGAGAGGCCGCTACCCAGCTCCCGTGACAAGGAAGGTAGCGGCCTCGAATCGGCTCTCTCGGTGGTCGGGGCTCGTCTAACGGTAGGACGCCCGGCTTACTCCCGCGGAAATCCTGGTCCGAATCCAGGGCTCCGAACCACCAATTTAGTGGGGCCAACGCTGCGCTAACAGCGCGGGCCCCGGATCAGCAACTCAGGGATTGGGCCCCCGAGCCGTGACCGCAGAGCCACATATAGCATTTCTGCCGCTGGATTTCCAGCACACAGCTCATGGCGCCCGTCCTCATCCACTCATGGATTGGGCCCATGAACCGCCTTCCCTTCGACAAGCAGGTGCACTGCGTCTCCGCCCTCTGCGAGGGCATGTCCATCCGCTCGACTGAGCGGCTTACCGGCGTCCACCGCGACACCATCATGCGCCTCGGGGCACGCATCGGCACAGCTTGCGCGCAGATGCACGATGCAATAGTGCGGGACCTGCGCGTCTCCCAAATTCAGCTCGACGAACTGTGGGCCTTCATCGGCTGCAAGCAGCGCAACGTCGGCTACCTTGACCCACCCGAGCGCGGCGACTGCTATACCTTCATTGCCCTAGACGCCGTCAACAAGGCGATCCTGAGCTACCAGTCCGGCAAGCGCGACAGCACCACTACGCGCATCTTCCTGCACGACCTGCGCGCCCGCGTTCTCGGGGCGCCTATCATCAGCAGCGACGCCTTCCCGCCATACGAGCAAGAAGTCGCCATCGCCTTCGGCGAGGACTGCCACTACGGCATGATCCGCAAGCACTACGTCGCCGAGCCGGCGAACGAAGCCTCGCGGCGCTACTCCCCCGGTGTCGTAGTAGGCATAGAGAAGCGGCTGGTTATCGGCGAGCCGCCGAACTTCCTGATCTGCACCAGCCACGCCGAGCGGCAGAACTTGAGCGTGCGCATGGCGAGCCGGCGCTTCACGCGGCTAACCAACGGCTTTTCAAAGAAGGCGGCGAACCATGCCGCCGCCGTCAGCTTGTACGTGGGGCATTACAATTGGTGCCGCGTTCACGAGGCCCTACGCACTACGCCGGCACACGCTCTTGGTCTGACCAACCACGTTTGGTCGATCGCCGAGCTGATCGAGCGGGTGACGAGCCTTCCGCCCCCGTCGCCACCGGGGCGACGGATTGGACGCCTGCGCGTGATCGACGGCGGCCGACGCTAGCCGGCGGGGCCTTCAGGCTGCGCATGATTTCAATGAGCCTGAAGGCTGCCTCCAAAGAAGCGACCTTTGCCAAGACTTGGATGCCACCACCCGATGGCCTCTCATCGATCTCGTAGACGAAAAACCCGCGGTCGCTCCCCAAGTGAGGCGACTCGCACTCCTGCACTGCCTTGCGTGACAATGCCGAAATGCACAAAGTGCGTGCCTCATCGATTCGCTCGATTGCCAGTAGGTCGTCATCCATGGCCAAACCTCTGCAGGATCACACGCGCATCCGAACCGAGCCG
The DNA here is from genome assembly GCA_008933705.1 of Hyphomicrobiaceae bacterium. Lineage (GTDB taxonomy): Bacteria > Pseudomonadota > Alphaproteobacteria > Rhizobiales > Hyphomicrobiaceae > AWTP1-13. The sequence continues at coordinate 759 of WBUN01000133.1, read as the reverse complement.
CGCATCTCGGCAAACGACCTCGCGCGCTACATGGTTGCAACCGACACAGGCAAGATCGGGATCATCAGGCGCGCCAAGGAGGCGCCAGCCGCCGTTGTGCTTCGATATAAGGATGCTCGGTCTGGCTTGCGCGAGGCGTTGCGGGATGCGGTCAACGAGAAGCGCATTCTGGCGGCGACACGCGACAAGCTTGAGCAGAAGGCTCGCGACGGGTCTGTGCGGCCATTCCTGCGAGACGATGCTGAGAAGTCGATTGAGGTTCTGGATGCTTTTGCGGGCATGCGCAATCAGCTCGCAGGCTTTGATTACGTCGCAGCGCCGAAGCAACAACCTGAGTTAACTCTCGCCGGAGTCGCTGTTTCTGTCTACTGCGACCTGCTGATCCACCGGACCCATAAGGAGGAAGAGCAGATCGGCGGTCTCCTGTTTCGTCTCACCAAGGCGGAGGACGACGAAAGCGATCGGGCGGCCGAGAAGCGGCGCGACATGGGCGCCTACGCGGCCACTCTCGTGCACATGCACGTGGCCACCAACCTGAGCGGCAATCGCAAACCGCATCACACTCTCTGCTGGTCCGTTGATGTCCAGCACCAAGAACTGCACCAGGCTCCCCGCACATACGTCTCACGCGCTCAGAACCTTGAGAACGCCTGCCGCTTCATCGCAGCAATGTGGAACCGCGTGTAGCGGTTGCCGAAGTATAATTCGGACACTTCGCCAAGTAAATTAGGACGCAAGTAGTTCTCCCGGGACACTACC
>WBUN01000067.1 GCA_008933705.1 Hyphomicrobiaceae bacterium | reverse complement strand
GGCGCGCGCATGCGCTGGCCACCGGCACCGGTTGTCGCTAATGGTAGGCGAATCTTGGAGACCTTTACCGATGCTCAGACGCAGCGCGCTGTCCGCCAGCGCACCACTCGCCGCGATGCTCGCCGCCATTGTCGCAGCCGGGCCGGGGAGGGCGCAGACCTCCGCTGAAGCGGTGCCTCCGCCGGCTGTGGCACCATCCCCCACAGCGGCGACGGCGGCGCCCGCCGATCAGCCGCCACCCGTCCCCGTCGAACCGCTGGTAGCACAGGTTCGCCAAGCCTTGGCCGAGCCGGCGCGCGGCAACGTCGACCGCGGAGATCGGGCGGCGCTCGCCGCATTCTACGCGGAGCGCACCGGACCTGCGCTGTGGGTGGCCGACGGCGGCTTGACCCCGCGTGCCCGCGATGCCATGGCCTTCATTGCCAAGGCGGACGACTGGGGCCTGTCGGCGTCGGCCTACGAGCTGCCGCAGCTGGCAGCCGGCGAGATTTCTCCCGCAGCCCTGGCTGACGCCGAGATCAAGCTCGGGCTAGCCGTGCTGAAGTATGCGCGGCATGCGCGCGGCGGCCGCTTCGATCCCTCACAGATCAGCCGCAACTTTGATCAGAAACCGGCGTTGCGCGATCCCAAGGCCGTGCTCGAGGCCATGGCGGGGACGGAGGGGGCCAGCGGATACCTGAAGGCGCTGCATCCCAGGCACGAGCAATTCGAGCGGCTGCGGCAGGCGCTCATCAAGGCGCGCGCGGGCGGAAACGCGCCACCCAAGGCTCCCGAAGCCGTCGTCAAGGTGCCGGACGGGCCCACCATCAAGCCCGGCATGGAGCATCCCCATGTCGCGCTGCTGCGCCAGCGCCTCAAGGTGGCGGCTGCTGCGGGACAGGAGAGCGTCTATGACGCGGAGCTGCAGAAGGCGGTGCGCGCGTTCCAGCAGGACAACGGCATGCCGGCCAACGGCATCGTGACCGGACGCACGAGGTCTGCGCTCAATGGCGGGCCGAAAGCGGCCGCTCCGGCCGGCACGGAGGTTCAGCGGCTGCTTGCCAACATGGAGCGTTGGCGCTGGATGCCCGAGGAGCTTGGCGAATTCTACGTCTGGGACAACGTTCCAGAATTCACGGCCCGCGTGGTCAAGAAGGGCCAGGTGATCCATTCCGCCAAGATCATCGTCGGCAAGGTGGAGAACCAGACGCCGATATTCTCGGCCAGCATGCGCTACGTGGTGTTCCATCCCGAGTGGGGCGTGCCGGACGGCATCAAGCTGAAGGAGATCCTGCCTTACCTGCGGCCAAGCTCAGGCGACGGCTTCTTCGGGTTCTTCGGCGGCACCGATACGCGCGTGCTGCAGCGGCACAACCTGAGGGTCAGCTACAACGGCAGGCCCGTTGACGCGAGCCAGGTGAACTGGAGCCAGGTCGACATCCGCCGCTTCCAGTTCATCCAGCCGGCAGGACCCTCCAACGTGCTGGGCGTCGTCAAGTTCCGCTTCCCGAACAAGCACGACGTCTACATGCACGACACACCGCAGCGGGAGCTGTTCCAGCGCACGACGCGCGCCTTCAGCCACGGCTGCATGCGCCTGGAGAACCCCGGTCGGCTGGCCGAGATCCTGCTCGCCGAGGACAAGGGTTGGTCCGCCGAGAAGGTGAAGGGCATGCTGGCGCACGGCAACAACAACGAGGTCGAGTTGACGAAGCAGATCCCCGTGCACGTGAGCTACTTCACGGCCATGGTTGGAGATGACGGGCAGGTCAAGCACTTCCCCGACCTCTATGGTCACGACACGCGCGTGATCGCTGCGCTGAGCGGCAGGGCGATGCCGCCCGAGCCTGCAGCTAACGGCGATAGCGATCAGCCCAAGCAGCAGCGCAGGACGAAGAGGCGCCCGGTCAACGACGATCTCTGGTAAAGGGGCCGCGTGCTGGCCCTGTCCACGCAACCTGTGATCCGGATCGTCCGATTGCTGAAGGAATGGCGGCGGCCTATTGGCTGCCGCGCAGCAGCGGGATGCTTCATGGCACTTGCCGCCAAGGGGTGAGCTGTGGCCTGTTAGCGGCTCCCGCCAGAAGGCTTTCGCTCAGCTTCACCGCTCCAACGGCAAGGACCACCATCCATGATCTACGAGCTTCGGACCTACACCGTCATGCCGGGCACCGAGCAGGACGTGGCCAAGGCAGCCGGCACGATCGCGCGGGACATCCGCAAGGACGATTACGGCAAGCTCGAGGGCTATTGGATCACCGACATCGGGCCGCTCAACCAGGTCATGCACCTGTGGAGCTACAAGGATCTCAACGAGCGGCAGCGCCTGCGCGGGGAGCTGGGAAAGCTGCCGCGCTGGAACAGCGAGTATCTCGCGCTCATCAAGCCGCACCTGATCCGGCAGGAGGTGCGGCTGCTCAATTGCGTGGCCGGCCCGTTCGCGCCCGCGTCGGCGGGGAACCTGTACGAGCTGCGCAACTACCGCACCAAGTCGGGATCTGCTGCCGAGTGGGCCCGGCTGCTCACGGGCGTGCTGGATGCGCGGCAGAAGCATTCCAAGATGATCGGCCTGTGGATCACCGAGGCGCCGCAGCCCAACGAGGTATGCCACATCTGGGTCTATCCGGATCTCAACACGCGCACCGCCGCGCGGGCGGCCGCCCTCAACGACCCGGCATGGCAGGCGTTCATCAAACAAAGCCGGCCGCTGCTCGAGGAGATGCATTCGACCATCATGAGGCCGGCGGCGCATTCCCCTCTAAGATAGGGATTGGGGGGCCGCGTGGTCAGCGCCGCGCCAGGGTGAGAACGGTCCAGCCGGAGAGCTGGCGCTTGCGCACGAGGCGGAATCCCGCCGATCGGTAGATGGCCGTCACCTCGCGGGCCTGCTCGTTCAAGATCCCCGACAGGACGACGATGCCGTCCGGCCGCACGGCCCGACGCATGGACGGCGCCAGCGCGATCAAGGGGCGCGGCAGGATGTTGGCGAGCACCAGATCGAACCGCTGCGGCCGGCACAAGAGTGGATGAGCGAAGCCTGATGCAGTGACGACGCGCACGCGTGCGGCGACGCGGTTGATGTGCGCATTCGCGCGCGCGACCGCGGTGGCGATCGGATCGTTGTCGCAGGCAAGCACCTGCGCATTCGGCAACGCCCGCGCGGCCGCGATGGCAAGCACGGCCGTGCCGCAGCCGAGGTCGAGCACACGCGAGAAGCGTCTCGACCGCGCCGTCTCGGCGAGCGCTTCGAGGCATCCCGACGTGGTGGCGTTATGGCCCGTGCCGAAGGCCTCGCCCGCTTCGATCTCGATCGCGTTGGGCCGCAGGCCCACACGAGCGCGATCGTGGCTGCCATGCACGATGAAGCGACCGGCAACGACTGGGGGCAGTGCAGCCTGCGACATGGCCACCCAATTCAGGTCGGGGACGGCCACGACGACGGCCGGGCCGAGGCGACGGTCGAGCCAGGCGAGCGCGCGCTCAATCGTGGCGAGGCCAGGATCGGCATCGTAGTAGGCCTCGACGACAAACCCGCGCGGTGCGTCCTCAAACAGCGTGACGGCGAGGGCCTGCGGCGCGACCAGATCGCTCAACAGATCAGACGCCGCGCGTCCGGCATGGAGATCGGGTGCAGGTATGCGCAGCTTGAAGACCGGCATCGGAACTCATGCAAAAGCCGCGCAGGAAAGGCCCGCGCGGCTTTCATCCATCCGGAACGGCGGCGAGACTACACCGATTCCTTCAACTCTTTGGCGGCGCGGAACGCAACTTTCTTGCTGGCCTTGATCTTGATGGCCTCGCCGGTCGCCGGGTTGCGGCCCATGCGGGCGGCGCGCTTGCGCACCTGCAGCACACCCAGTCCGCCGATGCGGATGCGCGCGCCTTTCTTCAGATGCTTGGTGATGGTGGACACCATGTCCTCGAGCATGGCGTTGACCTGCTTCTTCGGCAGCTCATGCGTTTCGGAAAGGCCCTCGCTGAGCTGGCGGAGCGTGACGGTCTCGACTTTGGCGGCAGATTTGGTGGACATGTGCGATCCCTCTGTGAATCAGGAGTGAGCGAACTAGCATATTCTACGGGCCAATACATGCGCCCGTTGGCCTCACATATGCAAGTTTTCTCCAGGTTTTTGGGGCATTTCTTGGCCTTTTGGGGCCGACCGGGGCGGCGTGGGCCGGCGTGAGGGCCTGCGCCGCACAAGTCCGCGGCGATGGACTGCGCGCTGCCCGCGATCACCTGAACTGGCCGCTGGGCGTGATATTACGCTACAATCCGGCCGCTGAAGGTGGAACGGCGCTCCTGCACGACACGACATCGGGGTCTTCCACCGTCATCGAACATGCCTGCCGGGACAGCGCGTGCGAGCCGGCCAATAAGAGAATGGAGCTCACTGACGTGAAGATCTGATTGAAGGGAGAAGCAGTCATGAAACGCCTCTGGACGAGATTGTCGGCGTGCGGGGCCCTGGTCGCCGCCGCGGCCGCACTTGTTTCTGTGCTCGCGGCCGCCGGCCCTGCTTTGGCGCAGTCAAAGACTCTCAAGATGCAATCGACCTGGCCTGCGAGCCTTACGCTTCAGGACAACTTCCGCTTCTTCGCGGAACGCGTCGACAAGCTGACCGGCGGGACGCTCAAGATCGAAGTGCATGCGGCCGGTCAGATAGTGCCGCCCTTCGAGGTGTTGGACGCTACCTCGAAGAAGGTGATCGATGGGGCCCATGCCATCGCCTACTACTGGGTCGGCAAGAACAAGGCCGCAACATTGTTCTCGAGCACACCGGCCGGCATCGTCGGCATGGACCACATGGACTTTCTGGGCTGGATCTATGAAGGCGGCGGTCTCGACTTGTGGTGGGAACTTTATCAGAAGGAGCTGAAGCTCAACGTCGTCGTGTTCCCGATCCTGCCTGCAAGTCCGCAGGCACTGGGTTGGTTCAAGAAGCCCATTCAAAGTGTCGAGGACTTCAAGGGTCTCAAGTGCCGCCAGACCGGCATCGTTGCCGAGATCTACAAGCGCATGGGCATGAACACTGTGAACATGCCCGGCGGCGAGATCGTGCCGTCGGCTGAGCGCGGCGTCATCGACTGTGCCGAATGGGTGGGCGGCATCGAGGACCTGCGCCTCGGCCTTCCGCAGGTGTGGAAGTACCACTACACGCCCGGTATGCACGAATCGAGCTCGGTCGGCGAGCTCATGATCAACAAGGAGGTGTGGGACGGCCTCACTCCGCAGCAGCGGGAGGCGATCCGCTCTGCGACGACCGAGACCTACGTGCGCTGGTGGGTGAAGTGGCAGAAGCAGAACGCCGATGCCATCGAGGAGATGCAGACGAAGCACGGCACGCAGATTCTGCGCACGCCGCCTGAGATCTTGACCGAGTTCTTCAAGGCTTGGGATGCCATCGCCAAGGAGGAGATGGCCGTCAACCCCTTCTTCAAGAAGGTGTACGAGTCGCAGAAGGCGTATGCGGCCAAGGTGGTGCCGGCCAAGCGCTTCATGTTCCCGCCCTATTCGTTCGCGGCGAACTACTACTTCCCGCAGCCTTCCCGCTAGAGCGCGGACGGCAGCAGGCAGTTGGCGATCTGGGAAAACGGGGTGGCGCGCCGCCCCGTTTTTCTTTTGACGGCGTGTCGATAGAGTGCTCCGGGGCGAAGTCTTGCCAGAGGGCATCATGACGACGACGAGAGGACATTGCCAGTGCGGCGCCATCGCCTACGAATTCGATGGGGCGCCCAAGTGGGTCATGCACTGCCACTGCGAGAGCTGCCGGCGGGCCGTATCCTCAGTGGTGGCAACCTATGTGGGGGTGCATGTCGCGCAATTCCGCTACCTGAAGGGCGAGCCTGCGCACTACGAATCCTCGCCCGGCGTGAAGCGCTATTTCTGTGCCGTCTGCGGCTCGCCCATGGCCTACGCGGGCGCGCGTTGGCCTGATGAGGTGCACCTGTTTCACGGCACGCTTGCCGATCCGGCGCAGTGGGCACCGACAGGACATGCCTACGTCGGCGAGCAGGTGCCGTGGTTCGAGGTGAGCGATGACCTGCCGCGCTACGGGGCAACAGCCGGAAAGGGCGCCAAGCCGGTGCGTCATGGTCCGAGGACGTAGCGCACCCGCAGGCACGGTTTGCAGGAGCCGGAACGCGTGCGCATATTTGGGTGAGCGTATGGACGTGGAGGCTAAGGCGATGCTGCACAAGATCGTATTGGGACTGGTGCTGCTCACCGTTTCCGCCGCCGGCGTGCTGGCGCACCACGGCTGGGGCAGCTACGACGCGGCCAAGCCGATCACCATCGTCGGCCCGATCGAAAGTTCCAAGTTCGAGATGCCGCATGTGCTCATCACCGTGAAGGCTCCCGGCAAGGTCTGGACGGTGGTTCTGGCGCCAACCTCGCGCATGATGAGCCGCGGCGCGCCGGCGGAATTCGTGGCGGTCGGCAAGACCGTGACCGCCTACGGCTACGCTTCCAGGGTCGAGCCGGCCGAGATGCGGGCGGAGCGCATCACCGTCGACGGCAAGACCGTCGAGATGCGCTGATGCTGCATGACGCGCCGCAATTTCTGGTAGCGCTGGAGCAGTCGGGGCTCGGCGCGGCGATCCGGCAGTCGTGGTGGGCCTACCCGGCGGCCAACGTCGGCCACATCCTCGGCTTGATGCTGCTGGCAGGCGCGGTGGCCGTCATGGATGCGCGCATGCTCGGTGCCTTTGCCGCCAGTCCGCCGGCCAGCGTCGTGCTGCCGGCGCGGCGCGTGGCGATCGTTTCCCTCCTGTTGATGGCGGCCACCGGGTTCATGCTGTTCACGGCGGAAGCCAGTCACGTCGCGCTCAATCGCGTGTTCCAGGTCAAGGCGACGCTGATCGCGCTGGGCGTGGTCAACGCACTGCTGGTCGCGCGGGCGACCGGCGAGGCGCTCGCCACGACCCCGGCCTTCACGCCGCTGCCGGGGCGCGTGCGCACCGCAGCCGCCGTCTCGCTCGCAATCTGGCTCAGCGTGGCCGCGTGCGGCCGGCTGATCGCGTATTTCTGAGGCGCCGGCAGAGCGCGGCGATGCGCCAGTCCCTATCTCCAGCACGCGTGCTATAAGGCAGCCATGAGTGATTCAACGAAACCGAATGCTGCCGTCACCGTCGGCACCGTGACCTTCGCCAACGACCGGCCCATCGGCGTGTTCGCCGGGCCCTGCCAGATGGAGAGCCGCGCGCATGCGCTCGAGATGGCCTCCGCATTGAAGGAGATCTGCGGCCGGCTCGGCATCGGCCTCGTGTACAAGACGTCATTCGACAAGGCCAACCGCACCAGCCTCGCGGGCAGGCGAGGCATGGGGCTCGACAAGGCCCTTGCCGTCTTCGATGAGATTCGCCGGACGCTGGGCATTCCCGTCGTCACCGATGTGCATGAGGCCGGTCAGTGCGCGCGCGTGGCCGAGGTCGTGGACGTCCTGCAGATTCCAGCCTTCCTTTGCCGGCAGACGGACCTGTTGATCGCCGCGGCCAGGACCGGTCGCGTGGTCAAGGTGAAGAAGGGGCAGTTCCTGGCGCCCTGGGACATGCAGAACGTGGTCGCCAAGATCACCGGCAGCGGCAACCCGAACGTGCTGGTGACGGAGCGCGGCTCCTCTTTCGGCTACAACACGCTGGTGGTCGACATGCGCGCGCTGCCGATCATGGCCAGGATCGGCTGTCCGGTCATTTTCGATGCCACGCACGCGGTGCAGCAGCCGGGCGGGCAGGGGACGGCCTCCGGCGGCGACCGCACCTTCGTGCCGGTGCTCGCGCGCGCGGCCGTGGCGGTCGGCGTGGCGGGCCTTTTCATCGAGACGCACCAGGACCCTGACCGCGCTCCTTCGGACGGTCCCAACATGGTACCGCTCAAGGACTTCGAGGACCTGATGCGCGAGCTGATGGCGATCGATGCGGTGGTGAAGCGCTAGGCCGAGTTCATTCCTGGCGCAAGCAGCTCGCTTCATTCACGAGCGAGAATCGCGTTCCAAGACCGGGAAATGGCGCGGGACTCCACGCTTCAGCTCCACAAGCGCTCGCCTGGCTGCAGACCCAGATAAGCGAGCGACGGATCGTTCACTATTGGGCTTGCAGTCGGGTTGGAATTGCGGGGGGCGCATCGGCCCATGTCAGCTCACGATGATTGAACCCGTCATCGATAGCTGGCTTGACGATCTGGAAGTATGGCGACAGATCGAAATCACGTGGAACAAAGAGGCTGTGGTGACGGATGTGCAGGATCTCGCGTCGACTGTACTGACTTGCAGCCGCCTGCTCGTCAGGAATGCGCTCGATGTTGGGCAAAATGGGATATCGCACGCTCTGAAACGCTTGTGCGATCAGCGTCGAACAAATCGCCCGGGTAGGCTCGCCGGAGCCTAGCGCGATCATTCGCCGGCGCCAGCGGACGGGGACGGGAGGCGTAGGAAAGAGGAAGCGCGCGAGATCGATGATATTGCGCATGTCATACTTGCAGCCGATGCGCTCGACCATGAAGCGCACCACCTGGCTCTGCTCCGTCGCGGAGAGCCCAACCGGGCGACAAATGCGCGTGTTGGAGCACTCGTACTTGGAAAGCGGCGCGGCAACGACGCCTTCGCCCACGTTGGCCTCGATCAGGGTGCGGGGCTCGCTACCGTACTGGGATTCCCCCAGTGCATCGCCGACATAGAGCGCCGCATGCGACCACGTCGACTGCGTCAGGTACTTGATCGCAGTGGCGAGTTTCTGGTTGCCCTCGACAAGCAGAACGTCGGCGGGCCTGAGCGTCCGGCGCAGCGTTGCAGGATCCGACGGCGTGAACGGCTCGTAGCCAGGGCACGGCTTCTGCAGCCGCCCCGCTATTCGGCGACCCAGCCTGTCGAGTAGCGTGTCGACGAACGCCATGCCGATGCTCCAGTCGTCGCCCCCTGCCGCGGGTTTCCTTGTGTTGACTTGCCTAGGGCGCAAGATCGGGAGGCGCGGGAGGCGGTGGGTGGGGCTTCTCTCGCGGATGTCCCATGCCCTTACAGCGCTCCTCGCAATCCTCGCGCGCAAGCTCGCTCTTTGCGAAGCACTCGTCCCGCACCTCGCGGCATATCAGCTCTGCCTCGAGCTCTCCTTGCCTGATCCTGACCAACCGCCATGCCAAAAAGCCGACGATCACGCCTGCGACCGCAGCGAGGAGCACCAGGGGACCGACCCATGTCCCTGCCGAGCCAAGGTTCCAACCCTGCGCCATGTGTGAGCCTCCGTTGCGGCGGCTGCTGACTGCGCCCTCCGCCTTCGAGCCTCATATGCTCTTGCTCTCGGGAACCCGCCATCGTTTCCGGCAGACGTGCGGCATCCCCAGAGCTCCTGCGCCAACCCGCCACGAACTCAGACCGCCTCCGGTGCCACAGCCTCGGCAAGGACCGGGCCGAAGATCGCCCCGCCAACCTCCAGCGCCTCGGCTATGCTCAACCGTACGCCCTCAGGCCGCGGCGACCGAGACGAGAGCCAAGCCTCCAGGTGGTCGTCCGAGCAGAAGAATGCGATGGAGGGACAGCACGACGCGGCTGCACAGCCGGGGAAGGTTGCGTCGTACCAGACGACGGCCTCCGGCGGAGACACGGTCCTGAGTGTCCGTCCACGGAGTGCCGTGGCAGCGTAGATTGCGCTGGCGCAGTGCGCACAGGCGGAGTCAACCGAAACGTCAGATCGATACATGCGCGCTGTGGCGAGGGCATCGACGGCGCAAAGCGCCCATAGGAGATGTTCGCCGAACGCCACCCGGTGCGGGGTCCTCCGCTCCGTCCACGGGTAGGCAAACCGGATGGCGTCGGTGCCGGGCTTGAGCCCGATCAGATCGCGCTCCTCCAATCCGTGCAGAATTGCGATGACGCTGTCCAGGGAGAGACCCGTCTCGGAGGCAATCTCGGCCGGCCGGGGCGGTCGTCCTTTGCGCACGAACATCCGAAGCACGGTTTGCCAAACCAAGTCTGCGGCAGCGCTGAGGGGCTTCGACCAATGCGCGAGCAGCCCCGCCCGCCCGGCGACGCGGGCGGCCAGCGCTTGCCGCGCCGCCGTGGTCGTGACCACGGACCAATCCGGGCGGAAGATCCCCGGCCGAATCTCGACGGCAAGCTCGTCCCGAGCTCTTACTTTGGTCGACATGCGTCAACACCAGTTGCTGCGGCCGCCCGCATTTAGTTTAAATTATACCACCTACTGCGACTGCAGATTCACGCTCCCCATTTCCGAGCGGGATCAAATCCTCGCGATAGCCGCGTTAACGATCAGTCGACCGCACGTCAGGGCGATGACACGGCAGCGGGCGGTGACATGGCGGCGCATTAACGATGGCACGCTCGATGCGCTCGCGTCGGCCAAGGCCAGATGCACGAGCTGATGGCGGTCGGTGCGGTGGTGAAGCGCTGAGGACAGCGAATATCGCTGCCGCGACAGACATGTGCACAGCGCAATGACCGCGACCCGTTTGCAGCCGCGGGCGGATGTTCCATAAGGGCGTGTGGCTGCTGATTCCCTTCTGTCCCCGCAAGCCCGCTCCACTGGCACCGCAAGCCTCGATGCGGCGCGCGAGGTGCTGCGCCGAACATTCGGCCACGCCGACTTCCGCGGCCTGCAGGCCGATGTCATCGGCGAGATCATGGCCGGACGCGGCGCGCTTGCAGTGCTTCCGACCGGAGGCGGCAAGAGCCTATGCTATCAGATTCCCTCGCTGGTTCGGCCGGGGCTGGGCTTGGTGATCTCGCCGCTCATCGCCTTGATGGCCGATCAGGTGGCGGCCTTGCAGCAGTCGGGCGTCGCCGCCGAAAAGCTCGATTCCAACACAAGGCCCGACGAGCGCGGCGACATTTGGAAACGCGTCAACGACGGCACGCTCGATCTGCTCTACGTGTCGCCCGAGGGCTTGATGCAGCCCTCCATGCTGGAGCGCCTGTCGCGCCTGCGGCTGGCGCTCGTTGCCATCGACGAGGCGCACTGCGTCAGCCAATGGGGCCACGACTTCCGACCCGAGTACCGCATGCTTGGCCGGCTGGCGGATGCCTTTCCCGACGCGCCGCGCCTAGCGGTCACGGCCACGGCCGATGCCCGCACGCGCGAGGACATCCGTGCCGAGTTGCGGCTGAAGGATGCACGCGAATTCGTCGACAGCTTCGCGCGGCCGGAACTGGCCTTGTCGGCCGAGCGCAAGCGTGGCTCGGGCCATAGCCGGGTGCTGGAGCTGGTGGCCGAGCGGCCCGGCCGGTCCGGTGTCATCTATGCCGGCTCGCGCGATGGGGTCGAGAAGCTGGCGGAGAAGCTCCTTGCCGCCGGCGTACCAGCGCTGGCCTATCACGCCGGCCTCGACAAGAGCCTGCGCGCAGCCCGGCTGGAGCAGTTCCTCGACGCCGATGCAGCGGTGATGGTTGCGACCATCGCCTTCGGCATGGGCGTGGACAAGCCCGACGTCCGCTACGTCATCCACGCCGATCCGCCCGCTGCGATCGAGGCCTACTGGCAGGAGATCGGTCGGGCGGGGCGCGACGGCCTGCCCGCCGAAGGCATCACGCTCTATTCCTCCTCCGATCTCGCCTGGGCGCTGCGCCGCATCGATAGCCGGGACGTCGACGCGACCGTCAAGGCCGTGCAGATCCGCAAGGTGCACCAGCTTTACGCCATGCTCGACGGCACGGGTTGCCGGCCCGCCGCCGTGCGCCGCTATTTCGGCGAGCATGGCGTCCATGCCTGCGGCCAATGCGATGTGTGCGTCGACCCGCCGGACGCGGTCGACGCCACCGAGGCGGCGCAGAAGGCGCTCTCTGCCGTTCACCGTCTGGGCGGCCGGTTCGGCCGGGGCCGCATTGTCGACCATCTGCTCGGCAAGTCCAAGGACGCTCCGGCGTCCGAGACCGCGATGTCGACCTACGGTATCGGTCGCGAGTTCAGCCCTGTCGGCTGGCGCGATCTGCTGGACCAGCTGCTGTTCGAGGGTCTGCTGCACGAGGATCCCAACGACGGCCGGCCCCTGGTTGGCCTTGGCGAAGCGGAAGCGGTCAAGGCCGTGTACCGCGGCGAGCGGCGGGTCTCGATGCGCAAGGCTCCGACCGGCGCTGATGCGATCAGCCGTCCCGGGCGCCCCCGCAAGCGGCACAGCGGAGAGCAGCTGGGTGTGGAGGCGGCCGATGCGCCGCTGTTCGAGGCGTTACGCGCCTGGCGCCGCGAGCGCGCGGCCGAGCAGCACGTACCGCCCTACGTCATTTTTCACGACGCCACCCTCTCGGCCATAGCGCGTGAGCGGCCGGCCAGTGCAGAGGCTCTAGCGAAGGTCAGCGGCGTCGGCCAAAGCAAGCTGAAGCGCTACGGCGCCGACGTGCTGAGGGTGGTGCGGGCAAACTGAGGGGCCTCTCCGCGATCGGCCGCTACTTCCGCCGCGGCGGCGCCAGGAACGTGCGCGCGTACCAGAAGAACAGCGGATAGGGCAGGATGCGGCCGAGCTTCATGAGCGCGACGAGCTGCCAGGGGAAGGCGATCTCGAACTTGCGTTTGGCGAGGCCGCGGATGATGCGCCGGGCCGCGTCCTCGGCCGGGATGATGAAGGGCATCGGAAACTTGTTCCTGGCCGTCATCGGCGTCTCGACATACCCCGGGCAGATGACCGTGACGGTTATGCCGCGCGCCGCGAAGTCATCGCGCAGCGTCTCGGCGAGGTTGATGACGGCGGCCTTGGTTGGTCCGTAGGCCGCCGTCGGCGGCAGGCCGCGATAGCCGGCCACGGAGGCGACCATGGCGATGTGGCCGGACCCGCGCTCGATCATGCCGGGAAGGACGGCCTCGATGCCGTTGACCACGCCCATGTAGTTGATGGCCATCGAGCGGCCGGCGGTGGCGGAGGAGAAGTTGCGCGAGGACATCGGCTCCCAGATGCCGGCGTTGAATATCGCAAGATCGATGGGCCCGAGCGTGCCGGCGATGCCGCGCGCCGCCTGGGCCATGGCGGCGCGATCGGCAACATCGAGGGGAAGGGGGGCGACGCCGGGGGCGATCTGCGCCAGCTCGGCGAGCCTGTCGGCGGTGCGGGCGGAGGCGGCAACCTTCACGCCGCTTCCGGCGAGCGCAAGCGCCAGCTCGCGCCCGATGCCGGTGCTGGCACCGGTGATCCATGCAGTGCGCCAGGGAGTGGCCATCGAAGTCTCGCCTTAGAGCCCGTGGAAGGGTGCCAGTATACGCGGCAGCCAGCCGCGAAAACGAGCCGGCTTTTCGCTGGCCACCACGCAGACGCAACCCTGGGCGGCGTCCGAGATCGGCTGATGCTCCACCGCATCATCGAGGTCGGCGACGTCGCCCGCGCAGAATGTGCCGATGGCGTCGTGATAGGAGCCGCGCAGCACGAGTGTCAGCTCCATGCCGTTGTGCCCGTGTTCGGGCACGCCGCGGCCGGGCGCGAGCTTGAGCAGGCGCAGATCGCCGGCCCCGCCCCGGTCGAGGGCTATGCGGTGATGCCAGACGCCGATGGCGAGCGGACGCCAGCGAATGGCATCGAGACCGTTGCCGATGAGGCGCGCGAGCGGCGGGGGGACGGAGTTTGCGGGCTGGGGTGGCCCGGCAGCAGGGGCGTGCGGCGGTACGGCCCTGCGGGAGCCGTCGGGCATTGGCGGCGAGGCGCCCGTGATCGTTGCCGGCGGTAGGTCGTCCATGAGAGCCGCCCCGATCCGCTCCGCATGGACCAGTGCCGTGCGGCAAAGCGGGCAGGCGGCGATGTGCGATGCGGCGACGACCGCGAGAGCGGCCGGCAGCGTGCCGGCAGCAAAGCTCATAAGGGTGGCATCGTCGAGGTGGTGTGAGATCGTCATTCCAGGTCCTCGACGCCCTTGCGGATCTTCTGGTAGGCGAGGCGCATGCGGGATTTCACCGTGCCCACCGGCATGCAGAGGCGGGTTGCGATCTCGCTGTGCGACAGGCCCTCCAGATAGGACAGCCCCACCACCTCGCGCTGGTCTGCGGGCAGCTCCGCAAGGAGGGTGCGCACGCGGGACTGGCGCTGCTTCTCGGCGACGGCCTCGTCGGGCAATGCCTCCTCCGAGGGCTCCTGCAGGCGCCACTCGGGCAGCTCCTGCCAGGGCGCCTGGCGGCGCAACAGGTCGATGCGCAGGTTGCGCGCGATGGTGAAGATCCAGGTGGTGAGGCTGCCCCTGTCTCCGGCATAGAGGGAGGCCTTGCGCCAGACGGCCAGAAGCGTCTCCTGTGCCAAGTCCTCTGCCGTCGCAGCATCCGTGCCTTTGCGCATCATGTAGGCCTTCACCCGCGGGCCATACACCTGATAGAGCTCGCGGAATGCCGAAGCATCCGCCTGCTCAGCGATGCGCCGCAACAGATCCGCCATGATGCCGTGACCAGCCCTGGCCAAGGGCCGCCCGCGCCCCCGGTTGTGATCGAAGGGCCAACCATAGCTGAACGGCACACCGCCGAGCAAAGGGTACGGCCGGCGGGCGCGACCGGATCAGTCAGGTGCTAAATTGGCGCAGTCGTCGGCTCAGCGACGAGCTTCGAGGCGGTGTGGCCGCGCAGAGCTTACGGGCAGGGCCGTCATGAGCTAGGTTGCGGGAGAACAGGCATGAATCGGTCCCCAAGAGCTCAATGACAGCAGCCAAGCGCATCATATGTGTGGGACACGCTGCGCTCGACCGCATCTACCGCATCGAGGCGTTTCCGCCGGTGCCCACCAAAGTCCGCGCCATCGAGCATGTCGAGGCCGGTGGCGGGATGGCGGCGAACGCGGCCGTCGCCATTGCAAGGCTCGGCGGCAAGGCAGAGCTGTGGAGCCGTATCGGGGACGATGCGGCAGGCGCCGCCATCCGATCGGGGCTCAAGGCCGAAGGGGTCGACGTCCGCTACCTGCAGGCATTCGAAGGCGCGCGCTCATCGACCTCCGCCATCATCGTCGACGACAAGGGCGAGCGCATGATCGTGGGGCAGCGCGATGCCGGCATGCCGTCCGGCACGAGCTGGCTGCCGCTCGAGCGCGTCAAGGAAGCCGATGCCGTGCTCGGCGACTTGAGATGGCTCGAAGGGATCCGCGCGGTGTTCACGCGCGCCCGCAAGGATGGCGTCCCCACTCTTCTCGACGCGGAGCTCGGCGCGCGAGAGGCGCTGCGCGGCATACTGAAGCTCACGGACTACGCCATCTTCAGCGCCCCGGCGCTGCGCGAGTTCGCCGCCGGCGCCACGGACGAGGAGCGGCTGGATCACGTGCTCTCGCAGGGCCCCCTGCACGCGGGCGTGACGCTCGGAAAGGAGGGCTACCTGTGGCGCGAGCGCGAGCACAGCGGCCAAGTGCCGGCGTTCAACGCGAGCGTCACCGACACCACCGGGGCGGGCGATGCCTTTCACGGTGCATTTGCGCTGATGCTGGCGGAGGGCCGCACCGGCAACGAGCGTGCGCGGGTCGCTGCCGCGGTAGCGGCGCTCAAATGCGCACGGCTGGGCGCGCGGGCGGGCCTGCCGACGCGGGCGGAGCTGGAAGCCTTCCTCTCGTCAAAGTCTGCTTGATTAATCGAGCGAGGGATCGCGACGCACGGAACGGCATCTTTTCCACAAGATTCCGGCTGCTTCCTGAAAAATTGATTTGAAATCTGATGCGCTGGCCGATGGCGCGGTTAGATTCCCTTCCGGGGGTGCTCCTAGCAGCGGAGGATTGCGTACATGCCTGAGAAAACCGCCAACGGTGGGGCCGAGACGGGGTTCCCGCCCATGATGATGATGATGCCTTTCGGCTTTGACGCCTTCATGGAATTCAATCGGCCTGCGCTCGCCGCCATGGCGCAGGTGAACGGCAAGGTCTACGACGGCATTTCCGCCATGAACAAGAACTGGGTCGCGTTCGTCAACCGGCGGCTCAAGGAAGACCTGGCGATGCCGAAGCATCTGGCCGACTGCAAGACGGTGCAGGACATGTACGGCGTCTATGCCGAGTTCTTCCAGACCGCATACGCAGACTATCAGCACGAGCTCGAGCAGATCACCAAGCTCGGCAAGTCGCTGGCCGATGATACCCTGCATGTCGTGCAGTCGCGTATGGACGAGGCCGCCCGCGAGAGCCGTCAAGGCAAGTGAACGGAAGGGTTGCGGCATCACGGCCGTACTCGCACGAGCCGGCGCATGCACCAGTGCTCCGCCCGAAGTCGTCTTTGGGCGTGCGAGCCCTGATGCCTGCCGCTAATCTTTGCTCCCAAGATCTCGAGCGAGACCCAAGGAGCATCATCCATGCCTAAAGTGCTTTACGAGCGCGATGGCCGCATCGCGCGCATCACTCTCAACCGGCCCGAGGTCCTGAACGCCATCGACGACGACCTGCCGTGCGAGCTGGCGGCGGCCGTCGAGCGCGCGGACACGGACGAGAACGTGCACGTCATCGTGCTGGCGGGTGCTGGGCGGGCCTTCTGCGCCGGCTACGATCTGATGCACTACGCGCAGTCCGACGGCGCCAACCGCTACACGCAGGAGATGCCGTGGGACCCGATGAAGGACTACGCCTTCATGATGCGCAACACCGAGCACTTCATGAGCTTGTTCCGCTCCAAGCGCCCGGTGATCGCCAAGGTGCACGGCTTTGCGGTTGCCGGCGGCTCTGACATCGCGCTGTGCTCCGACATTGTCGTCATGGCCGAGGATGCGCGCATCGGCTACATGCCGGTGCGCGTGTGGGGTTGCCCGACGACGGCGATGTGGGTCTACCGGCTGGGGCCGGAGAAGGCCAAGCGCATGCTGTTCACGGGCGACAAGATCGACGGGCGCGAGGCCGAGAAGCTGGGCCTGGTGCTGAAGGCGGTGCCGGCGGACCGGCTGGACGAGGAGGTGGACGCGCTGGCGCACCGCATGGCCTCCATACCCCAGAACCAGCTCATGATGCAGAAGCTGATGGTCAACCAGGCGCTGGCGAACATGGGGCTGCATACCACGCAGATGATCGCCACCGTGTTCGACGGCATCACGCGCCACACGCGCGAGGGCTGCAATTTCAAGCGGCGGGCCGAGGAAAAGGGCTGGAAGCACGCCGTCGACGAGCGTGACCAGGGCACCTTCGACTGGACCAGATACGAGCCGATCAAGGGCAACCGCTGACGGCCGGCGACCTTCTGCGCCTGCTTGGATATCGGGGACAAGAGCCGGAGCGACAGCACGCCGGGTGGACGCGGGGTGCCGGGCCCGCTAATGCTGCCCGCGCACGACTATTCGAGGAGGCCAGCAAGCGGGGGCGGGCGTGGCGAAACCGGCGGTAAGAATGGGCACGGACAGAGTGGTAGCGCACAAGGACATGGCGAACGCCATCAGGGCCCTGGCCATGGACGGCGTCGAGCAGGCCAAATCCGGGCATCCCGGCATGCCGATGGGCATGGCCGACGTGGCGACCGTGCTGTTCACGCGGTTCCTGAAGTACGACGCCGCGGCGCCCGACTGGCCCGACCGCGACCGCTTCGTGCTGTCGGCCGGACACGGTTCCATGCTGCTTTACGCGCTGCTCTATCTGACCGGCTATCCCGGCATGGATATCGGAGAGCTGCGCAACTTCCGCCAGCTCGGCTCCAAGACCGCCGGCCATCCCGAATACGGCCACGCACCCGGCATCGAGACAACGACCGGCCCGCTCGGGCAGGGGCTGGCAAATGCGGTCGGCATGGCGCTGGCCGAGCGGCTGCTCAACGCGCGCCTCGGCAATGATGTGGTCGATCACTTCACTTATGTGATGGCCGGCGACGGGTGCCTGATGGAGGGGATCAGCCAAGAGGCGATCTCGCTTGCCGGTCACCTGAAGCTCGCCAAGCTGATCGTGTTGTTCGACGACAACCAGATCTCCATCGACGGTGCCACATCGCTCGCCGTCTCCGACGATCAGATGAAGCGCTTCGAGGCGTCGGGCTGGGCCGCGCGGCGCATCGACGGGCATGACCCGGCAGCGATCGCCGCCGCCATCGAAGCGGCCAAACGCTCCGACCGGCCGACGCTGATCGCCTGCAAGACCATCATCGGCTACGGCGCGCCGACCAAGCAGGGCAAGGCCTCCACACACGGCGAGCCGCTGGGCGCGGAAGAGATCAAAGGTGCGCGCGAGAAGCTCGGCTGGCCGCATGCACCCTTCGAGGTGCCTCAGCAGATCGTCTCGGCCTGGCGCTCGGCCGGCGCGCGGGGCGGCGCGGAGCGTGCTGCGTGGGTGAAGCGCGCAGGCGCGCAGGCCGGCCTGTTGGGCGATCCGATCGATGCTGCGGCAACCGATGGGGCCCGTGCGGCGATCGCCGAGATCAAGGCGGAGTGGAGCGCCGCACCGCCGAAGCTTGCGACGCGCCAGTCGTCGCAGAAGGTGCTGGAGAAGCTGGTGCCGGCGCTGCCCAGGCTGATCGGAGGATCGGCCGATCTGACCGGCTCCAATGGTACGCGCACCAAGCACCACACCGCCGTCGCGCCCGGAGAGTACAAGGGCAACTACATCCATTACGGCGTACGCGAGCACGGCATGGCGGCCGCCATGAACGGTTTGGCGCTGCACGGCGGTGTCGTGCCGTACGGTGCGACGTTCCTCGTCTTCACCGACTACTGCCGCCCGTCCATCCGCCTCTCGGCGCTGATGGGGCTGCGCGTCGTCTACGTCATGACGCACGACTCGATCGGATTGGGCGAGGACGGGCCAACGCACCAGCCGGTCGAGCATTTGGCGGCCTTGCGGGCCATTCCCAACCTCAACGTGTTCCGCCCGGCCGATGCGATCGAGGTGGCGGAATGCTGGGAGCTGGCGTTGAGCTCTCCGGGAACACCTTCGATCCTGGCCCTTACCCGGCAGGCCGTGCCCGCGCTGAGGACGAAGCCCGGAGCGGACAATCTTTCAGCGAAGGGTGCCTATGTCCTTGCCGAGGCGGAGGGCGGCAGGCGCGCCGTGACGCTCATCGCCACCGGCTCCGAGGTCGGGCTCGCCATGGAAGCGCGGGAACTGTTGGCCAAGAGCGGCGTTCAAGCAGCCGTGGTATCGATGCCCTGCTGGGAGCTGTTCGCCGCGCAGCCTTCGGGCTATCGCACCGGCGTGCTGGGCACCGCACCGCGTATGGGCATCGAAGCGGCGGTCGGCCTTGGCTGGGAGCGCTGGCTGGGTGATGGCGGCGTCTTCATCGGCATGGAAGGCTTCGGCGCCTCGGCCCCGGCGGCCAAGCTGTTCGAGCATTTCGGCATCACGGCCGCGAAGGTCGCCGCCGCCGCCCGGAAGCTAGCAACACGAAGCGCGTGAGCTCCGCAATATGCAACTCGACCGACTGAAGACCACGGCTGGGCTCGATCTCAAGGGCAAGCGCGTGCTGGTGCGCGCCGACCTCAATGTGCCGACCAAGGACGGGAAGGTGACGGACGCGACGCGGCTCGAGCGGGTCGTCCCCGGCATCGAGGACCTGGCGGAGCGCGGCGCCAGGATCATCGTCATCTCCCACTTCGGCCGGCCCAAGGGCGGGCCCGATCCGCAGTTCAGCCTGAAGCCTGTGGCCGACAAGCTGGCCGAGCTTCTCGGCGAGCCGGTGGCCTTCGCAAGCGATTGCATCGGCGAGCCGGCGGCGAAAACGGTGGCTGCGTTGAAGGACAGCGAAGTGGCGGTGCTGGAGAACCTGCGCTTCCACAAGGGCGAGGAGAAGAACGAGCCCGAATTTGCCGGCGCGCTCGCCAAGCTCGGCGACGTGTTCGTCGGCGACGCGTTCTCGACCGCCCATCGCGCGCACGCCTCGACAGATGCGATCACCCGGCTGCTGCCGTCCTACGCGGGGCCCCTTCTGATGGAGGAGATCGACGCCCTCAGAAGCGTGCTCGACAATCCGGTGCGCCCCACGGTGGCGGTGATCGGCGGCGCCAAGGTGTCGACAAAGATCCCGGTGCTCACCAATCTGGTCGAGAAGGTGGACAAGCTCATCATCGGCGGAGGCATGGCCAACACGTTCCTGTTGGCGCAGGGCGTTGCTATTGGCAGGTCGCTGGCGGAGCCCGATTTCGCCAAGACCGCGCTCGATATCGTGCAGGCCGCAAGGGAGCGCAACTGCGAGTTGGTATTGCCGGCGGACGCGGTGGTGGCGGCGAAATTCGAGGCCGGTGCCGCCTCGCGCGTTTACCCGGTCGCCGAGACACCGGCCGACCAGATGATCCTGGATGTTGGACCGAAGGCGGTGGCGCACTACAAGCAGGTCATCGCCGCCTGCAGGACTCTGCTGTGGAACGGCCCCCTCGGAGCATTCGAGATCGCCCCGTTCGGTGAGGGCACCTTTGCGCTGGCGCGGGAGGCGGCGGCCCTGACCAAGGCCGGCAAGCTCACCTCCGTGGCAGGCGGCGGCGACACCGTGGCCGCGCTCAACGCGGCGGGCGTGACCGATGCGTTCAGCTATGTCTCGACGGCCGGCGGCGCGTTCCTGGAGTGGCTGGAGGGCCGCGAACTCCCCGGCGTTGCCGCGCTCATCCGGGCTGCACGCTGATCTCGGCACGTCGCTGCACTGCAGCGCAGAAAGGGAACGCACACCGGGGGTGACGGCGTGTCGGCTTGCTGAGCGGGCGCTTTCGCCTTACGTCAGCTTGAGCAACCCTTGCCGACGGACCCCCATGCTGACGCAGATCTACATCCACCTCGGTGTCGCCTTGGCCGGGCTCGTGAGCTTCCTGTCACCGTGCGTGCTGCCTCTGGTTCCGCCCTATCTCGGCTATCTTGGCGGCACGACCATAGAGCAGATGACGGGCGCCCGCGAGATCGACGCCTACGTGTGGCGACGGGTAGTGCTGGCTTCGCTGTTCTTCGTGCTGGGGTTCACGACCGTGTTCGTCGGTCTCGGTGCCGGCGCCTCGATGTTCGGCCAGTGGATCCAGGTGCACAAGGCACAGCTGTCGATCGTGGCCGGCATCATCATCATCGCCTTCGGTCTGCATTTCCTCGGTCTGCTGCGCATTCCGCTGCTCTACCGGGAAGCGCGCTTCCACACCAACGTGCAGGGGGCGAGCTTTGCGGGCGCCTACGTGATGGGGCTTGCATTCGCCTTCGGCTGGACGCCGTGCATCGGCCCGGTGCTGGCGACGGTGTTGACGCTGGCGGCGAACGAGGCGAGCCTCGGTGCCGGCGTGCGTCTGCTGCTGGTCTACTCGCTCGGGCTTGGCATCCCGTTTGTTCTGGCCGCCGTCGCGATCGGACCCTTCGTCAACTTCCTGCACGGATTTCGCCGCTATCTCGGCCGTGTCGAGATGGTGATGGGCATTCTGCTCGTGTTGACCGGACTGCTGATGTTGACCGGCTCGCTCAACTGGTTCGG
Source organism: Hyphomicrobiaceae bacterium (assembly GCA_008933705.1). Classification (GTDB taxonomy): domain Bacteria; phylum Pseudomonadota; class Alphaproteobacteria; order Rhizobiales; family Hyphomicrobiaceae; genus AWTP1-13. The sequence goes on along the minus strand of WBUN01000067.1, from coordinate 7,440 downwards.
CCAGTGGCTGCTCGACAACGTGCCGGCGCTGGCGCGCATCGAGGAGTGGTTCACGCCCAAGAACCTGCAGACGGAAATCCTCAAGGAAGGCGCCGGGAGATGATGCCGGCCGCAACCGCGACGGCCAGGACGCCGATTGCGCTGACCATCGCCGGCTCGGACAGCTCGGGTGGCGCAGGCATCCAGGCTGATCTCAAGGTCTTCACCGCGCTCGGTGTCTACGGCGCCTCCGTGATCACGGCGCTCACCGCGCAGAACACGCGCGGGGTCATTGGCGTCGAGACGGTGACGCCGGCCTTCGTCGTTGCACAGATCGACGCTGTGCTGTCCGATCTCGCCGTCGGTGCGATCAAGACGGGCATGCTGGCAACGGCGGCGATCGTGGAGGCGGTGGCGCATCGGCTCAGCCAATGGTCACGGCCACTGGTGGTCGACCCTGTGATGGTGGCGACCAGCGGCGATGCGCTACTGGCGCCGGACGCGGCGGCGGCCGTCAAGCGCGGGCTCATTCCGCTTGCGACCTTGATCACCCCCAATCTTTCCGAGGCGGCATGCCTGCTCGACGCGGGCGCGGCGCAGACGGAGAGCGACATGGTTGAGCAGGCCAAGGCCATCCGTGCGCTCGGATGCGAAGCGGTGCTGATCAAAGGAGGCCACGGCGCAGGCGATACGGCCGTCGACATTCTGTTCGACGGGACGCGCGTGAATCGATTTGCCCGGCCGCGCCTGGACACCCCCCACACGCACGGCACGGGCTGTACCCTTTCGGCCGCTGTAACCGCGCTGCTGGCTCGGCATGCGCCGCTGGCCGAGGCCGTGGAGAAGGCCAAATCCTTTGTCTGGGAGGGGCTGCAAAGCGGACGCACGCTGGAGATCGGCCAGGGGCGCGGGCCGGTCGACGTACTCTTCGCCATCCGGCGCAATCTTCCAACAGCTTGATGTATTTGGCATTTTTCCGCCCCTCAAGCGCGCCGGCGATGGGCAGCGTGTCCGGACGGCAACCGGATACAAGACTTTTTGCCGAACAGCTTCACTTTTGCATGATGGCGGATGGTGCAAATCAGCGTCCCTTGGTAGATGCCGAAGGCAGGAGAGCGCTGAATCGGCGCAAGGAATGGGCCATGGGACGCATTGCGCAATTTTCTGTGCTCGCTACGTGCGCGGTTGTGCTGGGCGGAGATGCCGGCGCCGCTCCGATCGATGATTTGACAGGGTATTGGAACGGCAGCGGCTCGGTGCACATGTCGAACGGCAATACCGAGCGAGTAAAGTGTGCTGTCACCTACAAGGTGAGCGAAAACAGCTCTCAGATACGCCAGACGATCCGCTGCGCCAGCGCCGACTACAAGATCGACGCGCAGGCTGATCTGCGGGTGAAAGGGGCGCAAGTCTCTGGCAATTGGGAGGAGAAGACCTATTCGGCGACGGGGCAGGTCTCCGGGCGATATACGGGGAGCAATTTCGTGCTGTCCATCCAGGGGACGAACTTCAATGCGGCGATGAACGTCACGCTGTCGAACTGCAAGCAGTCCATCAACATCACTCCCCAGGGTTTGGACGTTACGCGCATCTCCATCGGCCTGGGCAAGCCCTGCTGAGCCCGATATCCCGTACCGCACTGCAAAACGCTTTGTGGCGTGTGGGACACGGTGTGCCATCCATCCATTCTGGCCCGGTTGCCTGGCTGACGGAGATTTGGGACAACTCGCCCCGGTGAGGGGTACGAGCCGTCGAACGCTCAGCGCCGAGCCGGCAACCGGGGGGTACGCCGGCGGTGCGCGAGGGAACGGCTCTTGGGGGAGAGCCGAGCCTGCGTAGTCAAGGGATGCGGGCTCCGCTCCATGGAAAAACCGGTTCGGATCGGCCGAACCGGTTTTTTCACGGTCGGCGCCAGCTTGACAGCCGGCGGTCGGAGGCGCTTGTGAAGCGCCAAACCCGCACCCCCGGAGGTCTATATGCCCGCGCGGCTGCCGACGTTCGACGACATCCTGGCGGCGCGACGCCGCCTCGGAAGTCTGGCCTGCCTGACACCGCTCATCGAGCATCCAGCGCTGAATGCAGCCGCGGGCGGACGCGTGCTGCTGAAGGCGGAGAACCTGCAGCGGGTGGGCGCATTCAAGTTTCGCGGCGCCTACAACAAGATCGCGCAGTTGCACAAGGCCGCCTATCCCGGCGGGGTGGTGGCGTGCTCCTCCGGCAATCACGCACAGGGTGTGGCCGCGGCCGCGACGCTGCGGGGACTGAAGTCGATGATCGTGATGCCGAGCGACGCGCCGCGCATCAAGGTCGAACGCACCAAGGGCTTCGGCGGCGAGGTTGTCTCCTATGACCGTGTGAAGGAGGATCGCGACGCTATCGCGCAGCGCATTTGCGAGGAGCGTAATGCCGCATTGATCCACCCCTTCGACGATCCGGACGTGATCGCCGGTCAGGGCACCGCCGGGCTCGAGATGATGGAGCAGGCGGCGGCGCTGGGAGCGGTACCGGATATCGTGCTGGTCGGGGCGTCGGGCGGCGGACTGGTCAGTGGCGTTTCGATTGCGGTGAAGGAGAAGAACCCGTCCGCGGAGATCTACAGCGTCGAGCCCGCCGGCTTCGACGATCTTGCCCGCTCGCTGCAGCACGGCCGGCGTGAAAAGAATGCGCAGATGGCCGGCTCCATTTGCGACGCGCTGCTGGCTGCTACGCCAGGCGAGCTGACGTTTGAGATCGCGAGGCGGAATCTGGCGGGCGGCCTCTCGGTGACCGACGAGGAGGCCAGGACCGCGGTGCGCTTCGCCTTCGAGGAGCTCAAGCTCGTCGTCGAGCCCGGCGGAGCCGTGTCGCTTGCGGCCATCCTGGCCGGCAAGATTCCCCTTGAAGGGCGCACCGTGGCCGCGCTTCTCACCGGCGGCAACATCGACCCCGCGCTATTTGCCGACATCATCCAGGAGCGGCGTCGGGCAGCATGAGCGAAGGCGGCGCGCCGCGCGAATGGCGGGGGTTTGCCACGCGCGTATCCTTGCTGTTTGCCGGCATCTGCGTCGTCGCCGGCACCAACATGCCGTACCTGCCCGTCTGGCTCGATTGGGTGGGAATGAGCGCGCGGGAGATTGCGATCATCACCGCGGCGCCGCTGGTGGCGCGCGTGATTGTGACGCCTGCTATAGCGTTCGCGGCGGACCGCTTCGGCGATCATCGGCGCTTCCTGATCGGCCTGTCGTGGGCCGGGCTTGCGGGGCTGCTGGTGCTGACGCAGTGCGCGGGCTTCTGGCAGATCCTGGTGTGGACGGTCCTCTTCTCCCTGGCGATGACGACGATCATGCCGCTGACGGAGACGGTGGCGATGAGCGGGGTCAAGGCTGCGGGGCTCGACTACGGGCGCATGCGGCTGTGGGGGTCGCTCAGCTTCATTGCCGCAAGCATCGGCGGCGGCTGGGTGGTGGAGCGCCTTGGCGCGGCTTCCGCCATCTGGCTCATCGTCGTTGGCGGCATGCTGACGACGGCGGCGGCGCATGGCCTCGCCAAGCCAATCGGGCTTGGCCGCCTCAAAGCCGCGACCGGACCGCCGCGGCTGCACATTGCCGATGCGCTCGGGCTGTTTCGCTCGCGAGGCTTCATCATCTTCCTCCTCGCGACCGGCGCCGTGCAGGGCGCACACGCTGTCTTCTACACCTTTGGCACGCTGCACTGGCGGGCGCAGGGTCTTGGCGCGGAGTGGTCGGGCGCGCTCTGGGGCGTGGCCGTGGTTTGCGAGATCGCGCTGTTCGCCTTCTCCGGGGCCGTGCTGCGCCGGATCGGTGCCGTCGAGTTGATCGCCTTGGGCAGCGGCACTGCCGTGCTGCGCTGGCTTGCCATGGGCTTCGATCCACCCCTTGCGGTGCTGGTACCGCTGCAAGTCTCCCACAGCCTGACGTACGGGGCCGCTCACCTCGGCGCCATTCACTTCATCGGGCGCTTCGTGCCGGAGGGCCAGAGTGGGACAGCGCAGGCGCTCTATGCGGCGGTCACGGCCGGCGTCGCTCTCGGCGGCGCGATGTTGATCGCCGGACCGCTCTATGCGGACTACGGCGGGCGGGCCTATTGGGCGATGGCGCTGATGGCCGTTGTCGCGCTGTGGGCGAGCCTGGTCCTGATGCAGATGAAGCCGCTCGCGTCGGCCGCTCAACCCCAGAGCTCGGGCTCGGGCGGGTAGACGAGCGCCCCCTCGTAGTACAATCCGGGCCTGCGGTCCTTGGCGAGCAGCAAGGGACCGTCGAGATCCACCCAGTCGGCCGATTGGGCGACGAGCAGGGCCGGGGCCATCGACAGCGATGTGGAAACCATGCAGCCGGTCATGATCTTGAAGCCGATGGCGCGAGCCTCGCCGAGGAGGGCCAGCGCCTCGGTCAGGCCGCCGGCCTTGTCGAGCTTGATATTGATTGCATCGTAGCGGTCGGCAAGGCGAACGAGGTCGGCGCGCGTGTGCAGGGACTCGTCCGCACATACGGGGACTGGCCGCGGCAAGGCCGCGAGCAATTCATCCTGCTCTTCAGGGAGGGGCTGCTCGATCAGCTCGATTCTGCTCTCGGCGGCGGTGCGCATCAGCTCCGGCAGCAGCGTGGGCGTCCAGGATTCGTTGGCGTCGGCGATGAGGCGCGCGCCCGGACAGGCAGCGCGGACCGCGCGCATGCGCTCGGCATCACCGGCGCCGCCGAGCTTCAACTTGAGGAGCGGCAGCGTGCGGGCAGCGTCTGCCGCCCTGGCGGCCATGGCTTCGGGGCGATCGAGGCTGATGGTGTAGGCGGTGGTGAGGGGGCGAAGCGGTGCCAGCCCCGCGCATGCGGCGGCCGGAGTTCCCGAGCTCTTGGCTTCATAGTCCCACAGCGCGCAGTCGATGGCGTTGCGAGCAGCGCCGGATGGCATCGTCTGCAGCAGGGAAGAACGGTCTGCAACGGTCGCGAGACTGGCGATCTGCGCGCAAACGCTTTCGACCGTCTCGCCGTAGCGCCCGTAGGGCACGCACTCGCCGCGACCGGTGATCGCTCCGTCGCTGACGCGGGCGACGACGACGGCAGCCTCGCGTTTCGAGCCGCGCGAGATGGTAAACGTGCCCGCGATTGGCCAGGTTTCGATGCTGGCTTCGATGCTGAGCGCCATGGCGCAAGCCGTGCCGTTTGGCCTCAAGATCGCCTCAGCGCAGCCGCCCGCTGGCATGGGCCAGGAACAGATAGACGCGGCCGCTGTCGGAGATCAGGTGGTTGTGCACCGAGCGACCTGACGGGTCCTTCTGCTCGATGTTGCGCAGTAGGGATTCGAAATCCATGAGGAAGCGGTCGACGGTGCGCTGGAAGCCGACGTCGCTCTTGTAGCGCTCGCTGATCTCGTCGAACGTCGAGCGGCCCTCGTTGGAGTAGATGCTGCGTACCATGATGCCGCGCTGGCCGGCACGGAAACGCGACCAGATGGCCGACGCCGTGGTGGGATCGAGCGCACGCGCTATGGCCTCGACGTTGATGTTGGCGCTGCGGGTCGTACCGTCCTCGTCGCGGGAGGCGCGGGCGAGGAGATCGCCGAGCGACCAGCGGTCGCCACCGTCCGGCGCGGGACCCGGCAATTGCGGGGCTGGCGGCTGGAACGAGGCGGACGCGGCCTGCTGTGCGGCAAAGGCGGCGGTCAGCGACAGCGAATGCTCTTGATGCGCCGGGCTCGGCGGCGTGATGTCGCGGCGCTCGCGCCCGGACAGGCTGGAAAGCTGCTCGAGGGCGCGCAGCTGGTCGCTGAGCGCAGTGCGCATGGCCTCTGCGCTTTCTCGCGCGGCCATCGGCAGCCGCTCCGTCTCGGCGCGCAGCCGCTCGTGCTCCATTTGCAGGTCTGCGGCAGCGCCCGAAAACTTGTGGCGCATGTCCTCCAGCGTGCGCGAGGCCTGCACCTCGGCCTGGCGCCGCAGCCTCTCGATCTCGGTGACGACAGCTTGCGAGTGGGCGTCGGTCTGTGCGCGAAGGCGGTCGAGCTCGGCGAGCGCGGCCTGCGAATGTGCTGCGGTGCCGTGCGCAAGCTGCTCCAGGAGGGCACGCGCACGGCTCTCGGCATTGGCGATCGAGCCCTCGACGGTTTGCGAGTAGCCGCGCACCACGTGATCGAGTTCCTCTGCCTTGCCGGAAAGACGCTGCAGCGTATCGGCCAGCTCGCCATGACGTTTCTGCAGCGTGGAGTCGATCTTCATGTTCGCCGACTCGAGCGCGCTGGCGGCCTGCACGATCTGCCGGCCCTGGCTGTCGAAGCGGCTGGTGACGCCGGAAATCTGGTGAAGCAGGTTCTCGGACACGTTCTTCAGCAGGTCGGCCTGTCCGGATAGACCCTCGATCGCCTGCAGCGACTGACGCGTGATGCCCTCGCTGGTGCGGCGCACGGCGTTGATGCCGTGCATCATGGATTCGTCGAGGCCGCTCGCCTGCCGCTCAAGCGTCTCGGACAGCGAGCGGACATGGTTCTCCATGGCGTATGTGAGGGCGCGTGCCTTCTCGCTGACCGCGCCGTCGATCGCCAGGGTCGAGCGCATGAGGGAATCATCGAACAAGGCCAGGCGCTCTGCGAAGGCGGCATCGAGAGCACGGGTGCGCTCCACAAGCTGCACGTCGAGCGCCTCGGCGCGGCTTGCAAGCGTGGCGTCGAGCGCCACGGTGTAATCGTCGAGCACGGCCTGCAGCTGCTGGGTGCGGTTGGCGAGCGCGCTTTCCAGGCTGCCGCTGGCGCTGGAGAGCTGGTTCTCCAGGGCGATCAGATTCTGTCCGGCGCCCTCGATGATCTTGGCGAGCTTGATCTGCTGCTGGGAGAGCTTCTCGATCAGGTTGGGCACTTCGCTGCCCATGGCCTTCAGGGTCTCGGCCACCTTGTCGGTGGTGCTTACCAGCGCATGCCGCTCGCCGACCAGCTCCTGGATCAGGCCTTTGATCTTGTGCTCGTTCTCGCCGTACGACTTCTCGAGGGTGGAGACCTCGTTGTGAACCAGGGCTTCCAGCTCGCCGGCGCGGCCCAGCGCCCGCGAGATTGCCTCGTTCATGAACGAGACCTGCCGCCGCACGGCCTGTCCGAGCGAGGCGGCCGACTGCTCGGCCGACCGGTCGGGCTCGGCAAGGCGCACGGCCACCTCGGTCATCGCCGACGACATCAGTTTCAGCTCCTGCGCACGCCACACGAGCAGCGCCAGGAACCAGAAGAGGGCAATCGGCAGGCAAATGGTCGCTGCGACGATCACCATGGTTGGGCTGGTGAAGACCGACCCGACGCTCGGTGCGGCAGAGATCTCCGGGGCCAGCATGGCCCAGGCCAGCAGGGCACCGACGGCAAGCCACCCGCCGGAACCGGCGGCAGCGAGCATGAACGGCCGGTTGGAGGGCTTTTGCTGCAGGGCAAAAATGAGACCGCCGATGGAGGGCACATCGTCGTTGGCGGCGATGCGCGTGCGGGGAGGGCCTGCAG